>JAAWDR010000030.1 GCA_022793875.1 Clostridia bacterium | reverse complement strand
TTTTAATAAATCAAATACATTAATATTGTTGGCTGTAATCGCTTTTACCCCTTCTATGTTTCTTGCTGAAAAATAAACATTTTTATTATTTTCTGGAAGAACAATTAATGTTTTTCCTTCCAATTTCAAGTCTGTTAAAGCTTTTGCCATTGTTTTTGTTTTGATTTCTTGCATTTCTAATTTATCGATTACTGTTAATTCTTTTTCTATTACTTTTGAACTTAAGATTGATTTGATTGCCAATCTTCTTTCTTTTTTATTTACTGTATAACGATAAGAACGTGGTTTTGGTCCTAACGCAATTCCACCCTTAATCCATTGTGGACTTCTTGTAGAACCTTGTCTTGCTCTACCAGTTCCTTTTTGTCTCCATGGTTTTTTTCCACCACCAGAAACTTCTGCTCTTGTTTTAGTACTTTGTGTCCCTTGTCTTTGATTTGCTAAATAGTTTACAAGTACACTATGTACAATATTTTCATTTGGTTCTATTCCAAATACACTATCTGCTAATTCAATATCACTTACTTTTTTCCCTTTTAAATCATATACGTCTACTTTTGGCATTTCTATTCCTCCTTCCTTATTTCGTTGCCTTTATTGCTGATTTTACTTTTAGAATTGCTCCTTTTGCTCCTGGAACACTTCCTTTTACTAAAATTACATTTTTATCCATATCCACTCTAATAACTTCTAAATTTTGAATGGTAATGGTAGCTCTTCCCATGTGTCCTGGTAATTTCTTTCCTTTGAACACTCTACCTGGGGTTGATGTAGATCCCATTGATCCTGGTCTTCTATGATACATAGATCCATGTCCCATTGGTCCTCTGTGTTGTCCATGTCTTTTGATAACACCTTGGAATCCTTTTCCTTTTGATGTTCCTTGAACATCTACTTTTTCTCCTGCTTCAAATACATCTGCTTTTACTTCGTCTCCAACTTTTACACCTTCAACTGAATCTAATCTAAATTCTCTTAAGTGTTTTTTTGCTTCAAGACCAGCTTTTGCAAAATGTCCTTTTTCTGGTTTGTTTATATGTTTATCTTTTACTTCACCAAATCCTAATTGAGTAGCATTGTATCCATCAGTTTCTACTGTTTTTACTTGTGCTACAACACATGGTCCAGCTTCTATAACTGTTACTGGAATTACATTTCCTTTTTCATCAAAAATTTGTGTCATTCCAACTTTTCTTCCAATTATTCCTTTTTTCATTTTAAATTTCCTCCTAACTATTGGCTGATATTTGTATTGGCATTATTATGTGCTATATCAGCTTGGTTCTGTTGTTTTAGCTTTTTCGCTATTTTTTTCTTTCTTCTAATGATTGCAACTTCACTATCGTTCAGTTGCATAAGTTCTAATTAACGTTCGAACTCCTTTGCAGTCGTTCTTACTAACTTATAACTTAATTTCTATGTCAACACCTGCTGGTAATTCTAATTTCATTAGACTATCAACTGTTTTTTGTGTTGGATAAAGAATGTCAATAACTCTTTTATGTGTTCTCATTTCAAATTGTTCTCTTGAATCTTTATATTTGTGTGGAGAACGTAATATTGTTACTACTTCCTTTTGTGTTGGTAATGGAATAGGACCTGAAACTTTTGCTCCTGTTTTTTTAGCTGTTTCTACTATCTTCTCAGCAGACTGATCTAAAACTACATGGTCATAAGCTTTCAATCTTATTCTAATTTTTTCACTTGTTACAACTGTTGTGTTTGCCATTGTAATTTTCCCTCCTTAAAAATATTATCCATTGGCAAGTTAAAACGCACTCTGGTGTTTTGAAAACACCTTTTATTAAAACCCAAAATATGCATGATAATTCTGGGATAAGTGTTTTTTCTTACCGCCTGGTCTTTGCCATGACATACTCCACTGAAGTTCCCTCCACCCACATTTCCGTAAGAGTGTAGCTACATTCAGTTTCATCGCTTAATTCATGCACTTTATATTATACAATGCTTTGTTCCGTATGTCAACAGGTTTTTGGAAAATATTTTCCATTTTTGTAAAATTAAATTACAATTTAAATCCAAAAAGAGAAAGCATTACCTAAAAATCAGTAAAATGCTTTCTTCATTTTTAAAAATATAAATTTCGAATATTCACTTAAAATATACTTTTTGTATCAATTTTTAATATATAAATTTGAAATACAAATTTTTATTCTTCTATAATTTTTTCAATTGATTGTTCTCTCATTTCCTTTATAATCCTACAACTATTATCAAGTTTTTCCTGTTCCTCTTTTGTCAAATCAATCTTTAATAGCTCCCTAACACCTTTATTATCAATAATTGCAGGAACACCAATATAAATATCATCTTGTCCATACTCACCATCTTTCAAATATGTGGAAACTGTCAAAATTGAATTTTCATTATCTAAAACTGCTTTAACTAATTTACTTAAAGCCATGCCAATACCATAATATGTTGCCTTTTTCTTGTTTATTATTTCATATGCTGCATTTACAACATCATAGTGAATTTTTTCTAAGTCTTCCATAGGATGATTATTATCTTTCATTACATCTTTTACATTTTTGCATCCTACATAAGCATTATTCCAAGGTACAAATGATGAATCTCCATGTTCTCCCATTACATATGCATGAATATTTTTACTTGAAACTTTAAAATAATCTGACATTATATAACGTAATCTTGCAGTATCTAAGACTGTTCCTGAACCAATAACTTGATTTTTTGGTAGTCCTGATACTTTTGCTACAACATATGTCATTAAATCAACTGGATTACTTGCAACAATAATAACTCCATCAAATCCACTTTTCATTATATTTTGTGTAATGCTTTTCATTATCTTTGTATTTGTTTCAGCTAATTCTAATCTAGTTTGTCCTGGCTTTTGAGCTATTCCAGCTGTAATAACAATAACTTGTGCATCTTTACAATCATCATAGTCTCCTGATTTTATCATCATTTTTTGTGGTGCAAATGGTAATCCATGAGATAAATCCATTTCTTCTCCTACAGTTTTATCTTTGTCAATGTCTATTAATACTAATTCATTAACACCACCTCTATTTAACATAGAATATGCCATACTCATTCCTACAAAGCCTGTTCCTATAAGAACTACTTTTCCTTTTTTCATTTTTATCATCCCCCATTTTATTTAATTCATCTTTTTCATATACTATTATACAACTTTATATCTGATTTTTAAACATTTATTTAAAAATTATTTTACTTTTTCCATTTTTTATGATATAATTCAAAAACAAATAAAGTTTTATAAATTATAAATTCTAAAAAATTGATAATTTATATTGATCAAAGCGAAGGGAGTGTTATAAATGTCTAATTTAGATAATACTACTGCTTTGGCTGAAAATAAAGTTTTAATTTTATATATACTAAATAAGATTTCAAATGGAATACTAGAAGATGGTTTATATAAAATTATTTCTTCAATAAATGATATTAATTACTTCTATTTTAAAGAAGTATTAACTGATTTATTAAATTCAAAGTTAGTAGGTATATTCACTAAAGAAGAAGAAGAATCTGTTCTAAGAATCACAACTGATGGTAAAAATTCACTATCTCTTACACTTGATATTTTACCAGGAATATTAAAATTAAAAGCTGATAATGTTTTTGAAGAAGAATTTTCTTCTATTACTGATGAAACTTCTATTATCGCCGAATTTATTCCTAGAAGCGAAAATGATTATATTATAAAATGTAAAGTTATTGAAAAAAATGAAACAATATTTGAAGTTAAAACTTTTGCTGGCTCTCGTGAAAGAGCTAAAAAAATAGTTGATAATTGGAATAAAAATGCTTCTAAAATATATCCAAAAATGCTTGACATATTATTAGAAGGAGAGGGAGATAGGGACGTTCCTTAAATCCCCCGAAAAAGGGAAAAAGGGACACTCCTTTAAACAATATAATACATTGTTTAAAGGAGTGTCCCTTTTTCCCTTTTTCGGGGGATTTAAGGAACGTCCCTATCTCCCTCTTTATTTTTTTCTTCTCAATATCCAGCCCTCTTCACATTTAATTGGCAATTTCATAAATACCTTTTGGCCTTTTACTCCTGGACTTACACTACTAATTTCTTCATTAGTTTCATAATCCCATAATTTTTCAATTTCAAACACTTCTGGCTCTAATCTATTTGGAATTATTATTTCCATTTCATCTCCAACATTTAATTTATTTTTTATCTCTATTGTAGATTTTTCTTCATTATATTCAATAATTTTTCCACCAAATTCATATTCATCATTATATTGTCTTCCACTCATATCTTGAATATCTTTATTATTTTTATCATTAAAATAAAATGTTGTAAACTCTCTTGTCTTTGACTTTTCTATTTCTTTTAAATATTTAGTATAATCATAATTTTCTGGATTTTTCATATAATCATCAATTGCATTTCTATATACATTAATTACACTTGCTATATAATATTCAGTTTTTAATCTACCTTCAATTTTTAAGCTATCAATTCCCATATTAATTATTTCTGGAATTTCTTTTATTAAGCATAAATCTTTTGATGAGAATATACTTGTTCCATATTCACTTTCTTCAATTGGCAATAATTGACCTGGATTATTTTTTTCCTCAGCATATAAATTATACGACCATCTACAGCTTTGTGCACAATCACCTAAATTTGCACTTCTTCCACATAAGAAATCACTTAAAAAACATCTTCCAGAAAAAGCAAAACAAATTGAACCATGTCCAAACATTTCCACCTCTAAGTCTTCAGGTTTATTTTCCATTATATATTTTAATTGTTCTTTGCTAGCTTCTCTTGCCATTATTACTCTTTTTGCTCCATTTTTATACCAGAAATTACAATCTCTTAAACTTACTATATTAGCTTGTGTACTTACATGTATTGGTATGTCTGGGGCATATTGTTTTAGTGTATCTATAACACCACCATCTGCTGCAATTATTCCATCTGGTTTTACTTCATTCAATATTTTTGCCATTTCTATTATTTCTTCATATTTTTCATCCCATGCAAATATGTTTAGTGTAACATTTACTTTTTTTCCAATGCTATGCGCATATTCAATAGTTCTAACTAAATCATTATTATCCATATCTGCTCTTGTTCTTAAAGATAGTGATGATGTTCCACAATATACTGCATCTGCTCCATATCTAAATGCTGTTTTTGCTTTTTCAAATGACCCTGCTGGTGCCAATAATTCTATTTTTTTCATTTTACTTCTCCTTTTCTGAGACAAGTGGGAGAGTCCAAATTTGTCTCACTTGTCTCATTATATATTTTTTTTCTTTTATTGTCAATAAATTTGCATTATGTTTCCTTTTATGATATAATGTATATATTCGTGTTATAAAAAAACAAGTATGATAAAGGAGGTTCTTTCAACAATGAACAGTAATCAACCAAAAGTAGAAGCATTTTTTCCTGATATAAACACATTTTTATGTTCTAAAGAAATAGTTTCTCTTTCGACTGCCGACCGGAATTATCGTAAAGCATTAGTTGATACTCAATTAGCGTACAATATTGAATATGCCAACAAGTTGGCTGAATATCAGAACATTTACAAACCACAAAATATCATTCCCATAAAAAGTGATTTTTCACAATTCATGACCCATATGAAAAGGTGGAAAAAGAAAAATGGTTATAATTTCTCTATTGTATTTCAGCGTAGAAAAAAGGGATATATAAAATTTAATGAAAAAGTTAGACTTTTTATTAAGAATAGTCTTAATGCTACAACTCATGAAGAGAAAATGAAGTATTCTTTAGACAGAATTTGCGATGAAATTGGTATACGATTAATTCTTCTTTTTGATAAGAAGGATACTCACGAATCAGTTTCTATGTGTTACAAAGTATTAAATGAAGTAAATTTCTTTTTTACTGTAAAAAAAGGATACATTCCAATTAATGCAGAACCATTAATCGATTTGGGATTTAATCCTCAAAAATATCCAAATGTAATTGTTCCAACTGATGAAGAGTCAAGACTTCCTGAAGGTCTGGATGTTAAAGTGAAAGATTATTATAAAACACCAAAGAAACATGCCTATCAATCTTTGCATATTGCATACAGTTCTTCATTATATGGTTTGCCTTTCGAAATTCAAATTAGAACTATGGCAACTCATACTAGGGTTGAATATGAAACTTCAAGTCATTATTACCATGATAAGAGTCGTTATCCTAATCGAATTGAGCTTGATAGAGAAAACATTAATATATATGGTTATGAATATATAAAAAATGATGATATTGAAGACATAGAAGACTTTATCGGTTTAGAAAAATCTGTTGACCCTTTCAACATACTGTATTAAATTTAAACAGACATATTAATATATGCCTAATTAAAACGTTTTACCCTTCCTTTATTATTTTAAAGGAAGGGTATTTTATAAATAAATTGTGTGTTTTCAATTTATTCTTTAATTCTACTAATTGCAAGTCCATCTCCAACTTCTAATATTTCTGTTTCTAAATTAGGATTCTCTGAGACTTCTTTTATATATTCTCTTAAATTTCTAACAGCAGTTCTTTGTTTATGTTTATTATAATCACTCATTACATATCCTTTATATAAAATGTTATCTGCAAATATTATTCCATTTGAATTAATCATTCTTAAAGCTTCTTTTAAGAAAAATGGATATTTTCCCTTAGCTGCATCAATAAATACCATATCATATTTTTCAGAAATAGTTGGCAATATTTCCACTGCATCACCTTCATATAAATTAATTTTATCTTCAACTCCAACATTTCTAAAATTTATTTTTGCTTCTTTAATTCTTTCTTCGTCCCTTTCAATTGTATCTATGCATCCACTTTCAGCTAAAAATTCAGAAAAACACATTGCAGAATATCCTACTGCTGCTCCTATTTCTAGTATTCTTTTTGGCGGATTTTCTTTTAATTCTTTTTCAATTACTTCTAATGTATCATCCATTATTATTGGAATATGTTCTTCTAAAGCTTTTTGTTTTACTTTTTCTAATTCCTGTTTATTCATTATTCTTCTCCTTTGAGACAGAAGAGACAGATTGGTATGCCCTTTCTGTCTCATTTTCTTTATTTATTTCTATTAGCTCTTTCTCTTTCTTTAGAATCTAATATTTTCTTTCTTAATCTAATAGACTTAGGTGTTATTTCAACTAATTCATCATCTTGTATAAATTCAATAGCTTTTTCTAATGACATTTGAATTGGTGGAACTAATCTTAAAGCATCATCAGAACCAGAAGCTCTAGTATTTGTTAAATGTTTTTCTTTACATACATTAATTGCTAAATCTTCTCCTCTTGAGTTTAATCCAACTATCATTCCTTCATATACTTCTACACCAGGTCCTATAAATAAATCACCTTTATCTTGTGCATTGTATAATCCATAAGTAATTGATTTTCCAGCTTCAAATGCAACTATTGTTCCTCTAACACGTGCCTGAATTTCACCTTTAAATGGTTCATAACTATCAAATATATGGTTCATTGTTCCTTCACCTTTTGTATCTGTAAGGAATTCTGTTCTATATCCAATTAATCCTCTTGCTGGTATTCTAAATTCTACTTTTGTATGTCCAGCTTCAGCAGGTTCCATATTTATCATTTCAGCTTTTCTTCTACCTAATTTTTCTATAACATTTCCTACACAATCATCTGGTACATTTACCACTAATAGTTCAATTGGTTCACATTTAACACCATCTATTTCTTTTATTATAACTTTTGGTCTTGAAACTAAAAGTTCAAATCCTTCTCTTCTCATTGTTTCTATTAATACAGATAAGTGAAGTTCTCCTCTTCCTGATACTTCAAATGCATCTGGTGTATCTGTTTCTTTTACTCTTAATGATACATTTCTTTCTAGTTCTTTAAATAATCTGTCTCTAATATGTCTTGATGTTATAAATTGTCCTTCTCTTCCAGCTAGTGGTCCATTATTTACACTAAATGTCATAGATACTGTAGGCTCATCAATGTCTACAAATGGAATTTTTTCTGGATTGTTAAAGTCACATATTGTGTCTCCTATGTTGATATCAGCAAGTCCTGCAAGTTCTATTATATCTCCTGCTCTTCCTTCTTCTACTTCAACTTTATTTAATCCAACATGTGTATATACTTTTGCAATTCTTCCTTGTGTTATTTTATCTTCTTTTCCACAAATTGCAACTGGCATTCCTGTCTTTATAATTCCTCTTTCTACTCTTCCTACTGCAATTCTTCCAACATAGTCATCATAATCTATATTTGAAACTAGCATTTGTGCAGGTCCTTCTTCATCACAATTTGGTGCACTTATTGTATTTATTACTGTTTCAAATAAACATGATAAATCTGTTGTTTCATCTGATAAATCCATTTTTGCAATTCCATTTTTTGCTGATGCATATACTACTGGAAATTCTAATTGTTCATCTGTTGCATTTAATTCTATAAATAGTTCTATTACTTGGTCAACAACTTTGTCAGGAGTTGCTCCTGGTCTATCTATTTTATTTATTACTACTATAGGTTTTAATCCTAATAATAATGCTTTCTTTAATACTTCTCTTGTTTGAGGCATTGCTCCTTCAAATGCATCTACTAAAAGTAAAACACCATCTACAGTTTTTAAAACTCTTTCTACTTCTCCTCCAAAGTCAGCATGTCCTGGTGTGTCTACTATATTTATTTTTATATCTCCATGCATTACTGATGTGTTTTTTGAAAGTATTGTAATTCCTCTTTCTTTTTCTTGGTCATTTGAGTCCATTACTCTTTCTTGTACTTGCTCATTCTCTCTAAATACATGACTTTGTCTTAACAATGCATCTACTAGTGTTGTTTTTCCATGGTCTACGTGCGCTATTATTGCTATGTTTCTTATTTTTTGGTTATTCATTTTTATTACCCCTTTTATTTATTTCAGTTGTATAAGTTATCTCTAGAGCTCAATTTTTTCGCTAAGAGATAACTTAACTTTAAAATTATACTACTAAATCAAAATTTTGTCAAGTTACATTTTATGTAACTATATAGTATAATATTTATAGTAATATCATTAAATCTTCTCTACACTCAACATCATTTTCTTCAACCTTCATGGGATATGAAGCTGGATATAATGATAGCATATCTGAAAAATAATTATTTTTTTGCAAAGGCTGTTTTCTCTATTCGAGAATCTAGCCCCTTATTTTGTAAGCTCTATAATACTATTCATAATTTCATCAGTAGCCTTATCTAAAACAGCTTTATCCTTACTACCTTTATAATCACTAAAATCAATAGGTTTTCCATAAGTAATAGTAACTTTCCTATTACCCTTTTCTCCACCTTTAATACCACAAGGAATAACAGGAGCACCACTTCTTAATGCAAAAAATGCAGCACCATCTTTTACTTTTTCACCTTTTTCTAAACCATTTCTTGTCCCCTCTGGAAATAATGCTAAACAATCTCCATTTTTTAAAGTTTGCAAAGATTCCTTTAAAGCCTTAACTTCTTTTGAATCTCTTTTTACAAGAATTGCATCAAATACAATACCCAAAAGAGCAAAAAATTTGTTTTTAGTTAATTCTTCTTTAGCTAAAAATCTAGCATATCTACCACATGTTATTTCAATTAAAGGTGGATCTAAATAAGTTCTATGATTTCCACAAATAATAGCTGCACCTTCCTTTGGCATATTTTCCTTTCCTACTACTTCAAATCTATATACAATTTTACAATAAACATATATCGCACTTTTTACAATACCTCTCCCTATTGCTTTTAGCACATTTTTCATTAAAATCTCTCCAATCTATTTCATTTATTATTTTTCCTTGTAACAAATCTTTAAAAAACATAACCAAAACTAATAACATTATTTATTAGCCTCTGGCACATAAATATTTTTAACTACAACCTCAAACTCTTCAACATTCATAGCAGTCAATTTTTCAATTTCCTTTTTAGCTTTCTCTTTAAACTCTTTAATTCCCTGATATAAATTAAAACCATATACTACAGTAACTTCCATATGTATTTTAGCACCCTCACCCAAATTGTCAACTCTAATTTTTTGAACCTTATATATTCCATCACTTTTAGCAACTAAATACTCTAAAATTTGTCTAAAAACTGTATCTGAAATTGTAAAATTTCCTAAATAGCTAAAAGTTGGTCTAATTATTGACTTCTCTGATATATATGGCTTATTACCTCTTCCCTTTGTTTTAAAAATTTGAAGAGGATCTAATATATATCCCGAAAAGTCCTTTTTTATCTCAAATGTTGGAACAGGAATTACATGTTTCCCTTCTGTTACCCTTATTCTTCTCGCTGTTTGCATCTCTTCTTGTGTAGCTACATCTGAAATGTAAGTAGTATCAGATATTTCTGGTAATTCTAAATTTGCAGCTATCTTTTGTACCATTCCATCTGATGTTCCAAGTATTAGTATACTCTCTGGCTTATATTTTTTTAATGCTCTAATTATTTCTTGTTTCTCTTCTTCTTTATAAAATAAAGCATGCTTTACAGTTTCTATCTTAGTTGGAGCCTTTTTAGCAGACTCTCCTGCAATTACTTGATTATCTTTTATTAATAAACCATCATCAATTATATAATTTACATTTTTTTCACTAGCAACCATTTGTGCTCTATAACTTTTTCCTGTTCCTGATGGTCCTACAAAAGCATATACCTTTATTTTGTTAGGCATAATTTTTGACAAATTAGGTAAATTAGGTATTTTATCCATTAATGACATAATTTTTCTCCTTTTTCTATAAAACTTTTTGGCTTGTTCTTATATATAAACACTTTTCTTTATAACTCTTTATAATCTACTTCACTTAAACTTGGAAACTCAAATATCTTCCCATTTTCAGTAAATTGTCCATTAGGTACATGTGTTTTACTAAATTCATTTTTACCCTTTAAAAAATATTTATATTTTGATGAATTACTTAAAAAACCTGGACCTATTATTATTGGGTCATCCCATGTACAATCCACTCCATACCACTTATCATTTAATTGAACATAATTCCAAGCATGATTTTCAGTCTTTCCATCTGAATTTGTTGCTTTTCCTATTGTAATTGTACATGTAATATCTAATGCATCCATTAAATATTTAAAAGATTTAGCATAACCTTCACAAACACATCTTTTATTTATAAGAGCACCATATATACTATACACATTATCACTTAATATTGATTGCTCATATTCTATACTTTCAACTAAATAATCATGTACCAATTTGATATTTTCATATGTACTATTTTTCTTATTTTGAACAAAATATGCTTTTATTTTTTCAATTTCATTTATAGCATTATTAATCATCTCTTTTGAAGGAAATTCATCCTTTAGATAATTACTATTATTTCCTGAATTTATAAATACTTTGTATGTTTTTTCATTTCCTCTAATTGTAGTTTCCATATTCAAAAGTAATTTTGGAAACTCAATATAAAAAACATCTGGATTATCATATGCATATGCCTCAATTGCTGATTGATAATATTCACCTAACAATGATTCTCCATTACCTTTAGAAAGTACTTGTGAAAAACTTGTTCCTAAATTTAATTCATAAATACCACTTTTCATATTTTCTTTATTTTTTTCTAATGCATTATATATTATTTTTGAATAATTATCTAATTGATTATAAAAAAATCTATTATTTTTTCCTACATCATTATTCAAATTTTCTTCAACTTTATTAGAGCTTTGTGATATCTCTATTTTTTCTGGTTCACTTTCATTTTCAGCTTTCTTTTCAGTAGTTGTGATATTTGATACAAATTGTTGTACTTCACCTACTATATTTGTTTTATTGAATTCATTATATATAATTATTCCAAAAAAGCATAATAATCCGAACATTAGCATTGTAAGTATTGTCATTATAAATGATACTATTTTTGATTTCATAATTATCACACTTCCTTTCATAATTTCAATAAAAAGACTAATTATATTATAACATTTTTTATTGTTAAAAACTAGTATATTTTTGTTTTTTTTGCCAATAATATTGATATTAAAAGAATGGAGAAATTATGAAAATAAAAGAAATTGTAAACAATATTTTTAGTTACACACCACCAATAAATTATAAATTCATATTACCAGACAACTCAGATACTGAAAACTCTAACAATATTCAAACAAAAGGCAATATACCTGAAAAAAAAGAAAACATTTTTGCAAGTCTAGATGTAAATTTAGACTATATAAAAATGAAATATAATTTATTAATAAATAGTGACATCATCACTCGTGAATTTATTTTAAATGCAAGAGGTAAACAACATAAAGCATTATTATTATATATTGATGGTATGGTGGACTCACAATCTTTAAATGATTTTGTTTTGCAACCTTTAATGATGCGTAATAAAAATAATCTTTTTGATGGCGACCAAAACAGAATAATTTCAGAAGCTGTAAGTAACAACATAACAGTTAGAAAAGTAAAGAAATTTGATTTAGCAGATTATATTGAAAGCTGTTTAATCCCTCAAAATAATATAGAAAAAACAAATTCTTTTGATGAGATTTTTTCTGGTGTAAATTCAGGAAATTGTGCCCTTTTTGTTGATACCCTTAATATCGCATTTAATATCGATATTAAAGGATTTAAACAAAGAAATATTGATAAACCACAAAATGAAATTGTAATAAAAGGTCCTCATGAAGCTTTTGTAGAAAATATTCGTACAAATACTTCTTTATTACGACGTTTTTCAAATAATGAAGATTTAGTTATCGAAAGTTTAGAAGTTGGAACTATGACTAAAACAAAATGTGCAGTATGTTATATGCAAAATATTGCTAATAATGATTTAATTGCTGAAATCAAATATAGAATAAATAATCTAGATGTTGATTCTATTCTATCAATTGGTCAACTAGAACAACTAATTAGTGATAACAATTCTTTAGGATTACCTAGAGCAATTTCAACAGAAAGGCCAGATAATGCAGTTCAACATATTTTAGAAGGTAGAGTTGTTGTCTTATTAAATGGTTCTCCTTTTGCATTAATTTTACCTGCTATAATGATTGACTTTTTAACATCTCCAGAAGATAGAAATTTAAAAACTATATTTTCTAATTTTTTAAGAGCAATTAGAATACTTGCTGCCTTTTTTGCCCTACTTTTACCTGGTCTATATGTTTCTGTAACTAGCTTCCATATTGAGATTCTTCCTACTGAATTACTCTATTCAATTTTAGCAGCTAGAGAGAGTGTTCCTTTTCCAGTAATTTTTGAAATTTTAATAATGGAAATATCATTTGAAATTATTAGAGAAGCCAGTCTTAGAGTTCCTTCTCCAATAGGAACAACTATTGGTATTGTTGGTGGTTTAGTTGTAGGTCAAGCAGCTGTAAGTGCTGGCATTGTAAGCCCTATACTAATCATTATAGTTGCTATAACAGCTTTAAGCTCATTTGCAATTCCTGACTATACTTTTAGTTTTCATTTAAGAGTATTTAGATTCTTATTTGTTTTTCTTGGTTACGCTGCTGGTTTCCTAGGCATTGGAATAGGACTTTTTGTATATCTTTCTATTATATGTGATATGGAATCTTTTGGAGTTTCTTACTCTGTTCCATATTCTACTATGGAAAATTTAAAAAGTACAGGTATTGTTCTTCCTCCTATATGGAAAAGAGAATATAGGTCTGCATATCTTGCAACAAAGAAAAGCCAAAAACAAAAAGATATTTCTATGAAATGGAAGTTTCAGTAAAAAGGAAGGAATAATTATGGTTAAACAAAAAATTAGTACAATAAGTGCAATTATGCTAACACTTTCAATAGTAGTTTCATATATTACCAGCTCTTTGCCTAGAACATTTATAAATGAATCTAAATCTGCAGCAATACTAAACATTGTTTATATTACAGCTATTGTTTTATTTATAATTTTATTATTTTGTAAATTACTTAAAAAATTCCCTGGATTAGACCTTTTAGATATCTCTAACTTTTTAGGTGGTAATATTTTAAAAAATATTGTTGGTGGATTTTTTATATTTTATTTTATACTTAGTTCTAGTTTGATGCTAAGAAACTTCTGTGAAGGCTTGTCAGTTGTTTATTATCCTCTAACTAGCTATGTATTTGTTATTTTAATGTTTATTATTGCTTTGGCAATTTCTAACAGATTAGGTTTCATTTCTACATTAAACACTGCATCTATAATTTTTCCATTAGTATTAATAAGTGCAATCTTATTATTTTGTGGAAATTTAGATAATTTTTCATTTAGAAGAATTTACCCTATATTAGGTGATGGTTTTTACAATACATTTATTTTAGGACTTAAAAACATTGGTTCATTTGGTGGTATATGTTATTTATACTTCTTGCCACCTATGCTAAAAGAACCTGAAAAATTAAAGAAAATAGCTATAATTTCTGTTATATGTACAGGAGCATTTATACTTTTATGTGTAGCAACATTACTTTTTATGTTTTCATTTTTTATTACTACTAATGAAGTAATGCCATTATTTTCAGCAGCTAGATATATAGAATTTGGTTCATTTTTTCAAAGATTTGAATCTATATTCCTATTAATATGGATTATCTCATTTTGTTGCTATTTAAGTATAAGTTGTAAATTTGCTACACATATTTTTAGTAAAATGTTCAATTTATCTGATATGAAACCTTTATTAACTATTTTTACAATACTAATTTTAGGGATTTCACTATTACCTAAAAATTATGCAGTTTCTAGCTCCTTCGAAACTGATTTTTATAGGTATCTTCGAATTGCAATTGGATATATTTTAGGGATGTTAATACTAATTTTAGCTAACTTAAAAAAAAAGAAAGTAGGTGAGAAAAATTAATAATATATTTTATAAAATATTTATATTAATATTAATAATTATATTTATTTATAGTTTTTCTGCCTCATATACTTCACTTAATTTAGATAATTTAGCATTTGTAGTAGCACTTGGAATTGATAAATCAACATCTAATAAATTAAAAGTAACATTTCAATTTATAAAGCCAACTCCAAGTAGTGAAGGCGGTTCACAAACAAAACCTGTTTTAACTAGTGTAGAATGTTCATCTATAACAAATGGAATAAATATTATGAATGCATACTTAGGAAAAAAAGTTAATTTATCACATTGTAAACTAATTATTTTTTCAGAAGAAATAGCAAAAGATGGAATATCTGATGAAATATATTCATTAATTAATGAAGTACAAATACGTCCTTCTGCAAACATTATAATTAGCAAATGTAATACTAAATACTATATTGAAAACTCAGTTCCAAGTTTAGAAAGTTTAATACCAAAATATTATAATATCTTCCCACATAGTAGTGAATATACAGGATATACTTGTGATGCAACAATTGGAGACTTCTTTAATGCTCTTGTTTGTAATTCATGTGCTCCATATGCTATGTTAGGTGGTATTAGTAGCTTTAATGAAGACTCTTCTTCTAATCCAGAATCATTAAATGATTCCACAATAAAATCTAATGAAAGCCTTGTAACAGGTAATAGATTATCTCAAAATATAGGAGTTGCTGTTTTTAAAAATGACAAATTAGCTGGAGAATTGAATGCTATTGAGACGATATGCTTTTTAAATATACGAAAACAAGTTGATAGTTTTCTAGTATCCATTCCAGATCCAGAAAACTCTAATTCAAAAATTGATATTTATTTAACACCCAACAGTACTCATAATATTAGTGTTAATATTGTTAATGGCACCCCTTATATAAAAATAAAATTTGATTTCTCAGGTAAAATATATTCAATGACTAAAGGCTCAGAATATCTTAACACAGATGTTTTAGATTCAATTTCAACTACTTGCAACAAATATTTAAAAGAACAATTTACCAATTATCTATATAAAACTGCAACTACATTTGATAGTGACATAAATGGTTTTGGAGTATATTCACTATCACAATTTAAGACCTCTACTGAATTTGATGATTATAATTGGTTAGTAAACTATAAAAACTCTACTTTTGATGTTGATATTAATACTGTTATGGATTCTGGATTTTTACTAACTCAAACTTAGTGTGTCAAAGGGGACGTCCTTTTTTGACACAAAAATCAGCCAAAGGGGACACTCCTATTTCAAAAATATAATTTTAAATATAAGAGTGTCCCTTTTGGTCTAAAAATGTGTCAAAAAAGGACGTCCCCTTTGACACAAAGAAAGGTGATTTTATGAATTTTATTTATCATTTTACATTTATTATTGTTACTATTTTTGTTCTAATAAAGACTATTTCTTATGGATTATATGAAATCAAAACTCAGAATAATAAATCTGGTGGAATTGCTGTAATATGCTTTGCTATTGTGGTTGTAATTTTTACTAATATAATATCTTTTTTAAGATAAATACAAAATATTAAAAAGAGAGAAAGTAAAGGTATGAGTCTTAAAATCCCTCTCTTTTGAAGCCACATCCCCTTTAATTCCTCTCTTTAATTTTAATCATTTGCAATTTCGAAATCAATTTGTCTTAATATTTTATTAGCAGAAATAACTCTAATTTTAACCTTATCACCAATCTTATAAGTCTTATTAGACCTTTCCCCAATCAACCTTTTTCTTTCTTCATCATAAATAAAATATTCATTACCCAAATTCTCAAATCTTATTAAACCTTCTACTGTATTTTCCAATTCAACAAATATTCCAAATTGAGTAACTGATGATACAATTCCATCATATTCTTCTCCAATTTTATCTTGCATATATTCAGCCTTTTTCAAGTCTTCACTATCTCTCTCCACTTTTGTTGCAACTTTTTCTCTCTCTGATGAAGATGCTGCTCTTTGTTCTGCTTTTTCCTTATACTCTTCTATAAAATTATCATCTACAACATAATTATCTTCCAAGTATTTTGATATTATTCTATGAATAAATAAGTCTGGATATCTTCTTATTGGTGATGTAAAATGACAATAATATTTACTTGCTATTCCAAAATGTCCTTTATTTTCTGCCTCATATTTGGCAAGTTTTAATGTTCTTAATATTAATGTTGATATTACTTTTTCCTCTTCTTTTCCTTTTATTTCTTGAAGTATTTTTGATACTTCAGTAGGATAAACTTTTTCGTTTGCAGTTTTTATTTTTAATCCATAATTAAATAAAAATTTGTTTAAATCATTAATTTTATCTATATCTGGGTCTTCATGCACTCTATATATAAATGGTGCTTCTAACCAATAGAATTTTTCTGCAATTGCTTCATTGGCACTTAGCATAAATTGTTCTATAATTTCATTACTAAAACTTGTTTCATATTTTCCAACATTTATTGCAAATCCATCTTTATCTAATTCAATTTTACTTTCTGGAATATCTAAATTTAAATATCCTTGCTCTAGTCTTCTATTTTTTAGAATCATTGCAAGTTCTTCCATTAGTTCAAAATCTTTGATATATTTTTCATATCTTTTTAGCACTTGTTCATCTGATTTATCTAAAATTTTCTGTACATCATGATAGTTCATTCTTTCTGTTACTTTTATTATTCCTTTATAAACTTCTGCTGATATTGTTTTTCCTTGTGGTGTTATTTCCATTGAACATGATAATGTATATCTATCTTCTCCTGCATTTAAGCTACATATTCCATTTGATAATTCTCTCGGTAACATTGGTATTACTCTGCTTAGCATATATATACTTGTACCTCTTATTTGTGCTTCTTGATCTAGTAAACTTCCTTCTCTTACATAGTAGCTTACATCTGCAATATGAACATCTAATTTATAGTTACCATTTTCCAATTTTGTAACTCTTATTGCATCATCTAAATCTTTTGCATCTTCTCCATCTATTGTAAAAATTGTGTGTTCCCTGCAATCAATTCTGTTTTTTACATCTTTTTCATCTATTCTATCTCCAAATTTCTTTGCTTCCTCCACAACTTGTTCTGGAAATGTGGATGGTAAATTGTATTCTTTAATTAGTGATAACATATCTACACCAGCTTGATTTGGATTTCCTAATATTTCTATAACTTTTCCTTCTGCATTTTTTCCTTTTTCAGGATATTTTGTTATTTGTACTAATACTTTATGCCCATTTCTAGCTTTTGCAAAGTTATTTTTTGAAATAAATATATCTGTTCCTAAACTTCTGTCATCTGGCACTACAAATCCGAAATTTTCACTTTTTTGAAATATTCCAACTACTGTTTCTTTTTCATGTTTTATTATCTTTTTTATTTTTCCTTCTGCACTTTTTATTTTATTCTTTTCTTCTATTATTTCTACTAAGACTTTATCTCCATTTAGTGCTGCTAAAGAATTTTCTTTTGATATATATATTTCATCTTCTTCATTTTCTATTTTTACAAATCCAAATCCTTTTTGATTTTTTCTATATATTCCTTCTTTAAAATTTTCTCCAATCATTCTATATCTGTTTTTTCTGTTTTTTACAATTTTATAGCCTTCTTCTAATTCTTTTAATATTTCAAAAAATTCATTATATTCCTTCTTTGGTACTCCTAAAATAATTGCTATCTCTTTTGCTTTCATTGGTGTATAATCTTCATCTTTCATAAATTCTAAAATAATATCTTGTTTTTCTTTCATCTTTCTTCCTTTCAAGCTTATTATACCATTTTATTTAATATTCTACAACAAAAATATAATAATACTATAAAATTAATACTTTGTGCCACATGGGACATACCTTTTTGGCACACTTTTCTAGAACTTTCTATAATACAAAAAGAAGCTGGTAAGCTTCAATTACCGCTTACCAGCTCTTTTTTACTCTGCTGTCTCCTCTACAACACTAATGAACCTAACCCCAAGTTCCTTTGCCCAAGAAATCACATTTTCCTGTTTCTTGCCCAAGTACTGCTGGATTTTCCCATTCGGTACTTCCAGCGTAATAACCGTCTTTTCGCCAATTCTGGTGGTATCAAAGGCTACATAGTAGTAGCTAGGATATTTCTTATCCTTAACTACCTTCGGCAAATTGAAAACTTTAATGCTTTCATTCCCAAAATTGGGAACAATAGTACTTACAAAGCTAACGCCAGCCAGATCCTCATCAGCCTGCAGCTTCGCCTGTACCTCTTCGTACTTCTGCTTCTGCATTTCATTTCTCTTTGCCTGCTCAGCCTCATCAACTTCTTTTCTACGTTTCTCAACGTTTTTCTGAAGGTCAAATGCAGCACTTAGCATTTTACTGTCCTGAACCCGATCAGTGTGATTTCCAGTATGAATGAATACTTCACCTTTCTTTTCATAAAGAGGAAGGGTTATTTTGTATTCAATGCATACCTTCTTGTCCCAATACTGCAGGATTTTCTTACCTGTAGGTTTCTGAATTTCCCTGTACGCTACGTTCATATCGTTCAGGATCTGTTCATACTGACTACCTATTACAGGCAATCTTCTCTGCATTTTGGAGTTCTTGCAGTGAATGTACTTGCCCTGGTCACTTACCCAACACTCAGGCAGATCTTTCATTCTGTTGGTTTCTTTGGGAATATTAGTTGTCTTTTTCATGTTGCTTTCTCCTTTTCATATAGATGTTTTATTCAACTGTTCCTATTTTCTATTTTACCACATTATGTTAATTTTTGCAACATTTTATTGATTTTTTGCAAATTTTTATTTTTTCTTTAGTTCTTTCTTAATTTGTTCGTGTACTAAGTTCTCCAAAATTTCTATAATTTTAAAAAAATGTTATAATAAAATTTTTACTTTTATTATAACATTTCAATTTATGCTAAATATAATATTCCTAATACAATTGTTAATACACCAAATATAATTGATGATATTATCATTACCTTTTTTTGTTTTCCTTCTTTAGTTCTACCTTTATTTTTTTCATAAAAATTATTTGTTGATGAGCCTGTCACCGTTGATGATAAACCTGAATCATCCTTTGTTTGTGTTAAAGCTATTACTATTACTACTAACGCTACTACAATATATATAGCTGTTAAAATACTTCTTACTATTTCCATTTATAATTCCTCCCTGTCGTTTCCTATTTTTACTTGAACATTTTACCACATATATTTTCAAATTGCAATAGCAGTTAAACAAATATTTAAAATATCACAAATATCAATAATAATATGATAATTTTCCAAAATATATTACTTAAAAATTTATAGTTTGTAAATTTTATTCCTAAATTATTAAGTTTATCATATTGTTTTATTATTTTATCTATTTCTTCTTGTTCTGAGATTTCTATTTCCTCCATATATTCTTTAGCTAAAAATCTCGCTTTTATCATTGCATCCATCTCTAAATAAGTCCTTACTGCATAATATATCAAACTAAATACTATAAATACTGATAAAAATAACATTTTGTATGGTAAAACTTTAAAAATTGTTAAAATTGTTATTAAAAAAAAGTAAATTAAATATATATTTGAAAATATAAAATTAAACCACAATAATTTTTTACTTTGTATTGAATGTAAGCATTCATGAGCTATTGTCTGAATTCTTGTATAACTCTCTTTCAAGTTTGCAATAAATATTTTATTACTCATTACTAAATACAAAGTAGAATTTGACTCTTTATCCTCTTCTATTTTTACACTTTCGTTATTCAGCTTCTTCAAATAGTATTTACAAATTTCTATATTTTCTGGATATCTTTGTGCTATTTCATCTAATTCTTTATTTTCACTTATTTCTTTTAATTTTTTTATATTAAATTCAAAAACAAATCTTAATATAAAATATATTATTATTATCATTATTAATAAAACTAAAAATTCCATTCTAAACCTCATTTTTATTATATTTTACTAATAATGTTATTATAAACTCCATTATTATTATTTACAGCTATATCTATTCTAAGAAAATATTTAGTCCATAATATTCTAATAATAATTTTATAGCTATAAATAGTAATTCTATCTTAATACATCCATCACTGCATCACCAATAATCTTGTTAACATCAGCCAAAATTATGTTAAACTTTGTTTCAGCTTCAAAAAATCTTTTTGCATCATCATTTTCTATTAATTCGATATATAAATTTTGCATTCTTTTTGTTTTTTCTTCATTATTTTTGCCAGTTTGCATTACTTCAATTTGAGCTTCATATCTATTTTCTTCAAACTCTTGAATTTTTTGTTTTAACTCTGGCTTCATATTTAAAGTTTCTTTTGCCATTTTATAATTTACATATTCTTCTGATTGTTTTATTTCTTGTGCTAATTTATTTGCTGTATCATATATATTCATTTTAGTATCTCCTTTATAAAATGTCCTTTTGGGGACAGTCCCCAAAAGGACAAAATTTTAATTTTGTATATTTGTTTCAATATCTTCTTGCCCTTCAATTTCAACTTTTGCATTTATAGGGCAAATATTAATCCATGTATTCCCATCATTTACTTTTATTTCATTACCTTCTAAATCTTCATATTTAGTTTGTAAATTTCTGGATTCTTTTGTACATTTTATTTTTATTGCTTTTCCATTTGTTATATAATATCCATCAAATGTTCCTATATTATATAGTCCTTGTCTTCCTTTGTTCTCACCATCATCTAGAGTATAATTATCACAGAATGTTATTATAATATTTTTTGTTGTAACACTATTTCCTGTATCCCAATCTGTTTGAGCTCTATTTCTTGCAAATCTTTTATATATTTGATTTTGTTCATCATATTCATATCTTACTGTTTGTAATGTTGAATGTGGTATAGTAATCTTTGTAGCAGATATTCCATTTTCTAGTTTCACTTCATCTGTTACATAATTTAATACACTTTTCTTTACTGATTTTGTCTTATATCCTTTTGCTTCTGCCATTTTTAATATTGAAGCAGTACTTGTTGCAACATTGTGTGGAGCTGATTTATCTCTTGTTCTCCAGAAATTTGTTGAACTTTCTGTTATTCCATTTATGTTGTTAACACTATATTGTTTTATATCATTTTCTGCTTGTGGACTCCATCCAAAATGTGTATATATTGCATCATTTTCCATCGCATAATCCAAGAAATAATGTCTTGCACTTCTTACTGGTCCTATTTTACTAACGTCCACACCTTTAAATAATGCCATTAAACGTGTTTCTCCACCTTCTACTATTATTTCATAAACTAAATATGCATTATTTAAGCCTCCTTGTGGCCAAGCTAAATTGTGATTATCTATCATTACAGCAATTGGTCTATCCTTACCATTAAAAATTTGAACTTTTTTTTCTTCAACTGGCGCAGTTAAAATATTTTCAGCTTGATTTTCTGTTAGCTGTATCATACCTTCTTTATTTTGTTTATCTTTTACTATTTTGTAAGCCATTATACTACCTGCTGCCAAAATCAGTATTATCAATATTACTATTAGAATTTTTGTTCCATTACCTTTCATAACACTCTCTCCATTCTATTAAAAATTTTTATAACTATTATCTAATAATACCTAAAATTCTTAATACATTTTCTTCTTTTGGTCTCATAATTTTTTTATCTTCTTCTTCAATATGATCATAACCCATCAAATGATAAAAACCATGCACAATCATATAACCTAATTCTCTTTCAAAGCTATGTCCATATTCTTCTGCTTGTTCTTTAACCTTTTCAATTGAAATTACTATATCACCTAAAATATCTTCACACAAAAAATCATTATTTTCTATTTTTTCATCTAGTTCTTGTTTTTCAAACATTGGAAATGATAATACATCTGTTGCTTTATCAATATTTCTATACTGATTATTAATTTTTCTTATTTGTTCTGGTGTTGTTAAAGTAATTGTCATTATCAATTTTGAGTTTAATAATTTTTCCTCTTCAAAACATTTCTGAACAACTTTTTTTATTGTTTCTTCATATTGATTATTTTCCTCTACATCTAAATACACAATTTCATACATTATGCTACCACCTTATTTTTTCCACTTATTGTTCCAGTATATTTTCCTTCTGATATATATTGATTTTTTACTTCTCTAACTACTCCATAGTCTACTAATTTCCTTTTATAGTATGTTATTAATTTTGAGTAATCTACTTTTGTATCTTTTATTTTTTTTATATCATTTCTAATAAATAAAATTTCTTTTTGTTTAATATATTCAACAAAATCCACATCTTTCAATTTTGCTATTTCTTTATACTTGTCCCAATATTTTTTATAATTATCTCTTTCTTTCATATTTTCCCAGTATACTTTTGTTGACAATAATTTTATATTATAGTCTTCTATCAAATTAATTAACATAGAATATGCTTTTTCTCTCTTTGCTGCCATTTTTGTATCTTGTACTAAAGTTCTTGCATCTTTTAATAATTTCTCATAACACTGTTCTGCTACTATTAATGGTATACTATGTGTAAACAATTTTCTACTTAGTCCTAATAAAATCATATTTTTCTCTATGTTATCTTTTGTATCTAATTTTCCAACCATATAACTTTCAAACTTTTCGTAATCATCAACTATATCTTTAAATTCTTCCTTTTGTCCTATATTCATTTTTAGTGCTAATATATTTTTAATATATTCTTCTAAAGTATAAAAAATCTTTACATATATCCACTCTTTTGTTGAATCATATATATTTGTTGTATCTGCCAATTTTATTGAATAATTTTTCAAGATTCCTTTATATAATGTATCCATTTTATCAACATAAAATTTATTATACTTTTCTTGTATTTTTTCTTTTGTTGATATATCTACATTTTCTTTATCTAATTCTAACAAATATTTTTGCTTTCTATATTTGTAATCCATATATTCTTTTTCTTTTAAACTTGTTACTTCATAATATCTTGACAAAGCATCTTTTTCAAATTCTGTTGCTGTATTATTTTTTACCTTTTTATAAATTGAGTCCATTACATATTTATCTAATGCTTCTAGATATACTGTATATGCATCATCATATTTTTTCTCTAATTCTTCTTTATTGTATTTTTCATTGTCCTTTTTGTAGTTTTCATATGATTTGATTAAGTTGTTTCTTTTAATAGAAATTAGCATTCCATTAATTCCTATTCTTGTTGGTACTAACATTTTTGTTAATGTTTTTGTTATTTTATTAAAAAATGTTGTATTTGCTCCAGTTATTCTAAGACTTTTTTCTTCCATTCTAATCTCTCCCTTCGCTTACCTTATGGACAAAGCTTTTTTCTTTAGAAAACTATTTTTTCATTTGTCCCTATATTTTCTAACACTTCATATGTTAAATATACCTCTATTCCTTCTTCTTTTTCATATGTATTAACTATTTTATTTACAATTTTATTTTTATCTTCTATTTCACTATCTAATTGTTTTTGTAATTCTTCTATCCCTAGTTGTTTCAATTGTTCTGGTTTATACTGTTTTACTTCTTCTTTTATCTCTTTATTAGTAGTTTTTATTATTGAAATTGGTAAATAAAAATCTGAAAATATTCTAAATTTATTTTCTGTGTCTATTGTATCATAAATTTTAAATTTTGAAAGTCTTTTTGATAAATTTATTTCAAAATTATTAATTTTTATTCTATACTTTTTCTCAATCTCTCCTGTTTCAGTTCTTTCCGTAGTTTTATAAGGAACAACCATTTTTTTCGTATACCATACTTTTGCTTCTATTTCTCCTCTTGCATGTACATATCTTATACCTGTATATTTTCCTTCCATCCATCCATTTATTAAAGTAGTTCCTACATTTACTGTATCTCCAACTTTTACTGCTATTGTGCCATTTTGAGCATTTATTTTTGTAATAATACCTTGTTTATCTGATACAATACTACAATAATCTTCTTCATCAACTATATCTGGCTTAGCTGTTGCCTTAACAACACTTACTATTGCATTTGTTCCTTTCATCTCTATTCCAATCCATGCAATATCATCTCTATTTAATCTAACTTTATTTATTATTTCTTTTGTATTAATTTTTGATTTCATTTTACCAATAGTTAATCCACTATCAACTATATCTTGATATAAATTTTCTATGTGTTCATCATTTTCATATTTTATATCAATATTCCATACAAAATTTGATGATATTCCTAATAGAATAATTATAAATATCAAAAATATAAAGAACAATTTTCTTTTCTTATATTTATTAAATATAAATGGAAGTCCTTTCTTTCTTAGTATTTTTATTTTACATTTAGTTTGTTTAGCTATTTTAGCTACCTTTTTTAAATCACTAATTCCTATATTTAAATCTATTTTTACATTTTTATCTCTTTTCAATTTCCACATTGCTATTTTATTATTTCTACATATATTTATAAATCTTTCTATGTAATATCCTTCAACAGATATTCTTATGTACCCAAGTATATAATTAAATATTATTTTAATTAGCATATTTCCTCCGATTTATCTATTTTTTAGAATGATAGTATATATGAAGAAAATCCTCAATCAAACTTTCTTTCAATCTCTATACTTTCAACCTTTCCATTAACCTTTATATCATCATTTGTCATATTTTCCAGCTTAAGCTCATATCCATTTATATTTACAATTCCTAAAGAAGTATTTATTCTCACATAATAATCTTCATATTCCAAAATTCCTTTAAAATTCTCTATTATCAACTCATTAAATCCTGTTATTGTTATTTTAGGAGTATCAGAATAAACTTCTTGTGGCATCTCTAAAAGTCTATCTATCTTAGAAATAGCATTTCTCTTATTTTTCATAATTTTCTCCTCTTTCTCCACTTATTTTTGCTAATCTTTATCCAAAAGATTATCTGTGTCAATAGGGACGGGGGATTTTGACACAAAAATCAACCAAAAAAGGACGTCCCTTTTGACACACTCTATTTAAATTCGTCTAATGACTTAAATTCATATCCCATATTTTTTATTTCTTTTATAATATCTCCTAATATATTTGTATTTGTTTTAGAATTTCCATGTAATAGCATAATTTCTCCATTATGTACATTGTCTAATATTTTTTTCTTTGCATCTAGCTCACTTGGTTGCTTATCTTCATTCCAATCTTGATATGCAAATGACCACATTACTGTTTTATATCCTAATGAATTTGTTGTATTTATACTTTTTTCACTAAACTCTCCCATTGGTGGTCTTATATATTTCATCTCATAATTAAATTTTTCATAAATTGCTTTGTGCAAATCCATTACTTCTTTATTTATTTGTTCCTCGCTTAGAGATGGCATACTTTTATGATTTACTGTATGATTTCCGAACTATCTGTCCTTCATCTATCATTTGTTTTACTAATTCTGGTTGTGTATTTAAATAATGTGCCGTTAAAAAAAATGTTGCTATTACATTGTTTTCTTTTAAAGTTTTTAATATTTGTGGTGTATATCCAGCTTCATACCCTTCATCAAATGTTAAATATATGTATTTGTCTTCCTTATTTCCCATTGCAATACCATTATTCTTTTCTAGCACTTGTCTATTTTTGCTTCCTAAATCTGGTTGTTGATGATTATCACTTCTTTTTATTCCCCATTCTATCTTTTGATTGCTAAGTCCTTGTGAACTTGTTAATATTGATGTTTCTTGTGTCTTTTTACTATTAATTATACTTAATGAAAAAATTATTAATAATAATACCAATAATTTAGTTATTTTTGATATATTCTTTCTTAAACTTATTGTCATTATAGTACCTCCAAACAATTTTGTTTTATATAATATTATTAAATAACTGTTTATTTTATGCTAATATTCATAATTTACATTAATTATTTAATTTTTCTATAACTAACACTATTCATTCTATCTTCAAATAGTATTGATATCAGTATTTTTAACCTTTTGGATAATTTTATCGAATATCTATTGACATTCTGGTTTTTTTAGGCTATATTATGTAGTATAAACTGGAAAAAAAAGGAAACTTTTATTTTTTTGTCGTTTTTCCAGATATTTTATTTTATATTGACAGTTTATGTTGATATTTTATAGGAGGAAACAATATGTTAAATTTTGCCATCTGTGATGATAATATAAATTTTTTAGATAAATTCTCAAAAATTCTTGAGAATATTTTTATGAAATATAATTACGATGCACAAATCGGTCTGAAAACAAGTAATCCAGACGAGTTATTAGATTATGTTGATGAAAATAAAACAAATGTATTAATTTTGGATATAAACTTGAAATCTAATAAGTCTGGCCTAGAAATTGCTTCTGAAGTTAGAGAAAAAGATAAAAATATTTATTTTATTTTCACTACTGCACATTTAGAATACGCTATGATGGCTTATAAATTTAAAACATTTGATTATTTAGCTAAACCAATAACTTCTGATAAATTTGAAGAAACTATTGTCCGCTTATTTGATGATGTTAATGGTACTCCTAAAAGATATTTAAAAATCGACAATAAAAAAACAATTATTGATGAAAACGAAGTTTTATATATTAAACGTGATGGAATGAAATTAGTTTTTCATACTAAAAATCGTGATTATGAAACATATAGTTCTTTTAATAAAATTCAAAGTTCTTTACCAGATAATTTCGTCAGATCTCACAAATCCTTTATTGTTAATGTTAATAATATTGAAAATTTAAATTGTGTAGATAACACTATTTTCTTTGATAGTAATTCAATTTGTGATATTGGACCTAAATTCAAAAAAGAACTTATTGAGGAGGTGAAAAATCGTGGAAATTTTAAATAATATATGGACTGCTATTAGTACACCAAATGAGAATCTAATAGGTATTTTATCTATATTCTTTATGATTTTTATTGAAGCACCATTAACATTTGAAATAGTAAGTAGTTTATTCAATATAAATTATGTTAAGAAACAAAAATATTTATATATTATAATAACATCTTCAGTTGCAATTATTAACGCATTATTTATACCAAGACCATTCAATATAATTTTTAACTATATATTCGCATTTATAATAATATATTTCATATTTAAAATGAATATAGTAAAAACTGTTGTTGCATCAGTATTTCCTAGTATATTTTTTATGATGATTGAAAAAATAATTATTAATCCATATTTAAACTTACTTAATATTACTTATATTGATGCACAAGTTATTCCTATATATAGAATTTTATATGCTTCAATTTTCTATTCAATAATTTATATTTTAATATTAATTATAAAATATAAAAATATTACACTTAATATAATAGATAATTTTAATAAAAAAGATAAATTCATAATATTATTAAATCTTGTTTTTGGTTTATTTAGTATAATAGTTCAAGTTTTCTTAATTACCAATTATACAGATATTCTTCCTTTCTCGTTTACATTTTTTAATATTATTTGTTTATTAATATATTTTGGATTAAGTTTATATAGCTTAATAAAAATAATAAAATTATTTACAACAACACAAAAATTAGAAAGTGTTGAAGAATATAATAAAACATTACATATTTTGCATGATAGTGTTAGAGGCTTTAAACATGACTTTGATAATATTGTTACAACAATTGGTGGTTATATAAAAACAAATGATATGGAAGGATTATCAAAATATTATTCACAATTAGAAGAAGATTGTAGCAAAGTTAGTAATTTATATATTTTAAACCCTGATATTATAAACAATCCAGGAGTATATAGTTTACTTACAACAAAATATAGTGAAGCAGAAGGAAAAGGTATTAAAATTAATCTTACATTTTTATTAGATTTAAATGAATTACATATGAAAATATATGATTTTACTAGAATTTTAGGTATATTATTAGATAATGCTATTGAAGCAACCTCTGAATGTGATGAAAAAGTATTAAATATAGATTTTAGAAATGAAGCTAAAAATAATAGAAATATAATTTTAATTGAAAATACGTATAAAGATAAGGATGTTGATATTGATAATATTTTTAATAAAGGTATTAGTGGAAAAGAAAATCATTCTGGACTTGGTCTATGGGAAATTAGACAAATATTAAAGAAAAACAATAACATTAATTTACATACTACTAAAAATGACAAATATTTTTCTCAACAATTAGAAATTTATTATTAGTATTTTATTTTTAACTAAAAAAGAACAGTTAAATCTGTTCTTTTTTAGTGGATTGTTTATAATAACATTAAGTATATTGTGTTTTAAGTACAAATATGTCGATTACTTATACTTAAAATTAAAAACTAATTAATCTTTTTTTACTAAACTAGCTGGCATTTTTGGTTGATGTAATGTAGTCCAAATAAAACAAGCTGTATTAGTTGTTTTTGCATATTTTTCTGCTACTTTTGCTAATAATTTTAACATAAAGGTTTCCTCCTTTGTTATATATCTATAATATAAAAATACATCCGGATTGTATTTTAATATTAACTAAATTTGGTTTGAAGCATTTTCATATACCTCATATCCATATTTACTATTGGTCATTCTATATGCAAGTCTTGTAATCATAAATGTTTGTGCTATATAACCAAAAATTATTATATTTGAAATTATATTATTTTTAATAATACTTGCGATAATCAAACCTATTACTAAAAAAATATAAGATAAGACTTGTTTTTGCATTCTAACTTTTTTACTTATTATTGGTACATCTTCTGTATCTGCTGGTGCATAAAGTTTTATCATAATTATTCCAAATATATTTACAAAAATAACTAAAAAATATTTTGCTATGTCATCTAATATAATATTCTTTGCTAAAAGCGATACTCCACAGTAAAATGTACATGTAGAAACTATACATCCTATATGTGTTCTTAAATGAAATCCTCCTGATGCTCCTCTATATGGCATTAATATTAAAAATGTAATTAAACTTAATTTAAATACTCCTAAAAGGTATGCAATTCCTAACATTATAAAAACTTTTGGCACTT
Source organism: Clostridia bacterium (assembly GCA_022793875.1). Taxonomy (GTDB): domain Bacteria; phylum Bacillota; class Clostridia; order TANB77; family CAG-508; genus CAG-269. Next base: position 57,162 of record JAAWDR010000030.1, on the reverse strand, counting down.
CACCTAAAAGAATTTGTAAACCATAATTTATTATCTCTGCTCTTTCTTCATCTATTTCTGGCATTTCTTTTTTAATTTTATTAGTTAGCGTTTGAGTAATTTTATCTATCATTTCCTCACCACACTTTTCATCTTTTGTTAAATTAAGTTTAACATTTTTAATCTAATTGTTCTCTTTATTTTTATCAAACATCATCTTTAATTTATATTATTTTTTTTCAAAATCTTCATAAAGTATTTTGACACTTTCGTAAAAAAAGACATAGATTAACTATATCTAATCTATCTCCTTTTACAAAATATTTATATCTTTTAAAATACACCATGTACCAACACTTTCAGGCAAATCTTTAAATGTCATATCTTCTTGTGTTATTGGATGTTTAATTGTCAATTCATATGCCCATAAAGCAATTTGTTTTCCCTGACCTCTGTTTCCATATTTTTGATCACCAAATATACTATGACCAAAATTTGAAAGTTGAACACGAATTTGATGATGTCTTCCTGTATGTAAATTTACCTTTAACAAACTCAAATTTTTCACTTCATTATATATAATCACTTCATAATCTAATTTAGCTATTTTAGCATTTTTCTTATTTTTATCTACAACTTTGCTCATATTATTTCGTTCATCTTTATATAAATAATCTTCTAATGTTCCACTTCTTTTTTCTAGTTTTCCATCTACTACAGACAAATATTTCTTTTTAAAAACTTTATCTCTTACTTGTTCGCTAAGTCTTCCTGCTGCTTTAGATGTCTTAGCAAAAATCATAATTCCACCAACTGGCCTATCTAATCTATGAACTAAACCTAAATATACATTTCCAGGTTTATTATACTTTTCTTTTATATATTGTTTTACAATTGTTAGCATATCTGTATCACCAGTTTTATCTGATTGTGATGGAATATTAGGCATTTTTTCTACTACTATAATATGATTATCTTCATATAATACTTTTAAATTTTGCATAATTTCCCCCTTTGAGACAAGTGGGACAGTCCAAATCTGTCTCATTTTTCCCATCTTCCATAAATTCCACATGGCAAAACTAATTTTGAATCTTCCATCGGAATTCCAATTTCTCCTGATTCTATCTTTCCTTTATATTTTTTACTAACTGTTAAATTCAAAATATCTTCTAGAACTTTACTTGAAATTCCTGTTGTATATGAATTTATTAAGAAAAATAATGGCTTATCTGATAATACATTTGTACATAATTCAACTAAATCATATATATTATTTTCAAATTGCCAAACTTCCCCATTTGCTCCTCTTCCATATGATGGTGGATCCATTATTATTGCATCATATTTGTTGCCTCTTCTTATTTCTCTATTTACGAATTTTACAACATCATCAACAATATATCTTACAGGTCTATCTTTTAATCCTGAGCTTTCAATATTTTCTTTAGCCCATGTTGTCATTCCTTTTGAACTATCAACATGACATACATTTGCTCCTGCTGATGCACATGCCACTGTTGCACCTCCTGTATATGCAAATAAATTTAAAACTTTTATTTCTCTCTTTTCAGCTTTTATTTTATTTATCATCCAATCCCAATTAACTGCTTGTTCTGGAAATAATCCTGTATGCTTAAATCCCATTGGTTTTATATTAAATGTTAAATTTTTGTATTTTATTTGCCATTGCCCTGGTATTTTTTTGTTAAACTCCCATGAACCACCACCTGAACTGCTTCTGTGATATGTAGCATTTATTTCTTTCCATTTCTTTGGAAAACTTTTTTCTTTCCATATTATTTGTGGGTCTGGTCTTGATAAGACTATATCCCCCCATTTTTCTAATTTCTGTCCATCTGCCATATCTAATATTTTATAATCTTTCCACTCATTTGCTAATTTCATCATCTTTTTTATTCATATCTCCTTTAAATAATATTATTCATTTTTCTATTACATTTTCAAATGCTCCTAATGTTTCTACTAATTGTTCTTTTCTATATTTTCTAGATATTTCTATTTGAATACATTGTATTTTACTATTTATTTTAAAATTATTTTTTTCTGTATTAACTCCGATTATAATCATTTTGTTTATATTGTTTTTCTATATTCAACAATGTATTTATTATTGTATTAATTTCCATATACATACACTCTTTTCTTTAAATCAATACAATTTTACCATATTTTATTTACTTTTTAAAGGGATTTTTTAAGATTTAATATTTTAATAAATTTATAGATTTAAAAAAAATTCTTCTAATTCAATATCTGCTTGTTCTAAGACGCTTTTAAAAGTTGCTTTTGCAATTTCATTCTGCATAAGAATTATAAATATTTTTCCTGTTTGATAATTAATATATTTTGCATGCCTGACCTTTTGTGAGCATTTTTCAAATCCAAGTTTGCCCATTGCTTTTACTACTTTACTAGGTGGCAGTACTGAATATTTTGAACTCATACAGCCACCTACATACCAATTTTCTTCTTTTTGTATAATTACATTATATTTAATGCTCATATTATCACTCCTTCGTGTCTAATAATTATACTACATATTTTTTCTTTTTTTAAATATTTTCCAAAATTTTCATAAAACTATATATCAAATAAAAATTTATTGCAGACAAAGCTATAAAACTAGAAAAAACTAGTGTAATAAATTTATTTTTTTGTATTAAGTTTAAAATTTTGTTTGAATATTTTTCCTTTGGAATTTCTACCTTGTCCAATTTTGCATCATACCTGACATTAAACACATTCTCCATATTTTTCCCCTCCATTTATAATATATATGCTACTTTAAAAAAAATATTACAAAATTTTATTGCTAAATACACAAGATTATGTTAATATAATTAAGTATTTTAAATATCTTTATAAATATTAAAAATTTATTCAAAAAAATCGTGGCATTTCTGCCAAAATTTAATCAAAAAAAATCAAATTGAAAACAAATTGACAAAGGAGGCTAAAGCTTATAGAAAATACTATATTAGACCCAAAAAATGACTATGTTTTCAAAAGAATATTTGGACATGTAGGAAATGAAGAAATTACAAAAGATTTATTAAGTGCGATTTTAGGAAAAGAAATCACATATGTTGAATTAGATAATAATCCAATATTGGAAAAAGATTTATCAGATAGCAAAGTTGGCATATTAGATATCAAAGCCAAAATCGATGAAAGAATTGATGTTGATATTGAAATGCAGATTGTTGATAAGAATAATATGGAAGATAGACTTTTATATTATTGGAGTAGTATGTATTATAATACTGTAAAATCAGGAGAAGACTATTTAAAATCAAGAAAAGTAATAATTATATTAATATCAAATTATAATTTAAAATCAACTGAAAATATTGATTCTTATATTTCGAAATGGAGAATACTAAATGATAAAAATGTAAATATTTCCTTGACAGGCAAGTTAGAGTTTTGTATAATAGAGTTGCCTAAGTTTGAAAAATATAAAGATAAGGAAAATAATTTTCAAATAGAAAAGTGGGTTAATTTTATTAGAAATCCGGAGGATGAGACTATGGATAAAAATGATGAAGCAATCCAAAAAGCTAAAAATGTTTTAAAAGAAATAAGTCAAGATAAATATGAAAGAGAAATGGCTGAATTAAGACTAAAATATATAATGGAAATGAAATCTCAAGAACAATATGGATATGAGAAAGGCTATGAACAAAATAAAATTGAAACTGCTAGAAAAATGAAAGCACAAAAACTAGATATTGATTTAATTATATCTATTACTGGATTAACAAAAGAAGAAATTGAAAAAATATAAATTAATTTGAAAGGTATTTAGATACAAGAAAACATTATTCTATATTTAAGTTCTAAAAAATACTTTTATTTGAACTTAGCTATAGTTTAATGTTTTTATTATTTTTTATTGTTAAATACTATATTTAATGTTATAATGTGAAAAAAAAGGAAGGTATAATAAAATGTTAAAAAATAAAGAAAAAATCAGAAACATATTAATAATAATTTTAATAGCCATAATAAGTGGAATAATCTTTTATTATCAAACACAAAAGGTAGGACTACATGAAGATGAAGGATATACACTATCATCTTCAGTAAGTAATGTAAATGGACTAATGTCACAATATGTTGATAGCGACCATCCTGTATGGCTATCTCGCTCTTATGTAACAGATTATATGAGCCTAAAACCAATAAACTACTTCAATTTAGCATCAGTATATATAAATCAAGCATGGGATAATCATCCACCAGTATTCTATTCACTTGTACATTTTTCTACTATATTATTTGGTGGTGCATTCTCACTATATAGTGTATTTGTTGTAAATATAATAGCATTTATTTTAAGTTGCTTTGTAATCAAGAAAATACTAAAAATACTGGACAAAGAAAATTTAGCATTTCCAAGTATCCTATTTTATGGACTTTCTATGGGAACAATTTCAATGGTTCTATTCCAAAGAATGTACATGCTATTAACATTTTTCGTATTACTATATTTTTATTTAACTTTAAAAATATATAAAAATGATTTTAAAATGGATAAGAAAATGTCAATTATTTTAGGTATAACTACTGTTCTAGGATTTCTTACACAATATTTCTTTGCAGTATTTGCAATATTTGTATTTTTAATAATACTAATAAAAATGATTAGGACAAAACAAGATAAAATAATTATAAGAAAATATTTTATTAATCATATTATTTATGCAGTTGTAGGAATTTTACTATTTGTACCATGTATAAAACACTTACTATTTTCAAGTAGAGGATTATCAAATTTAGGAAATACAGGATATCTTGAACACTTCTGGCAATACATAAAACACTTAGCTTATGCCTTTTCTATAAATGAAAATAATACAATATTAATAATTAGTGTTCTAGTATTATTTGCTATTGCTGTTGGATATCTATTTAAGAAAAGTAGAGAAAAAACTGTTATTGCATTATTTACTATACCTAGTATATTCTTCTTTGTGATATCAGTAAAAATGACATCATTCCAAGAATTAAGATATATAATGCCAATCATTCCTTTTGTTGCTATTACATTTATTTTAGTACTAGATGCTTTATTAGAAAAAATTAAATTTAGAAATGTTATAATTAGTTTTATCTCTTTAGCTTTAGTAATTGTTGGTTTTGTATTCTCTGAGCCTATCTTCTTATATAAAGATTATCAAAAGTGCTTAGATATAGCTGAAAAAAATAAAGACAAATCTTTTGTATATGTTTACGATAATTTCTTTAACCATATGCAAAGTGTTCCTGAAATGATGATTTATGAAAAAACTTTGATTATAAATATGTTTAATGATGAAATGCAATATATTGTTAATGATGAAAGCTTGAATAATGAAGATTCTTTTATCCTTTCTATTAAGAATTATTTGGATAATGATGCTGTTATTCAAGAAATTAAAGATAATACTGATTTTGAGAATTTTGAAAAAATTTATGTTGCTCCAGATTCTCGTTATGAGGTTGGAAATAATTTATATTTGGTATCAAAGTGATGTCCTTTTGAGGACAGTCCCTAAAAGGACATTTCTATATAGCAAAATCCCTATCCTGTACAGATAGGGATTTTTGTTACTAATTTTTTGTGCTATCACTTTTTTGCATCTTTGTTTTCTTCCACTTTTACACACTTGTATTCAGAATACTCTGTATTAGGTCTCAGAGGCATTCCTGCAGCACAACTAATATTACAATTTTAAAGATGTGTCCCCAATGGGACAAAATGTCCCAAAAAGAAACGTCCCTATTGGGACATTTTCTCTGCCAATTCTTCTGTTATGCCCTTTACTTGCATCAACTCTTCTTTTGTAGCATGCTTAATTTTCTCTACACTACCAAAGTGCTTCAATAAAGCCTTCTTCTTTGCCTCACCAATTCCCTTAATATCATCTAATTCAGAATGTGTAATTGATTGTTCTCTTAACTTTCTGTGATAGCTAATTGCTGTATCATGTACTGTATCTTGAAACTTAGTTATCAAGTTCATTAAGTTTTCTGATATTGGTATCTCTTGTCTATTTTCATCTATTAATGCTCTTGTTTGATGCTTATCATTTTTTACCATTCCAAATACCCTTATATATAATTTTTGTCCTTCGTATTTAGATATTGCTGTCTTTATTGCTCTTATTTGTGTTATCCCTCCATCTGCAAATATTACATCAGGCAATTTTCCAAATCCTTTTTTTTCTTGTTCTGTTGCACTTTCTAATGAATGTGCAAGTCTTCTTGTTACCACTTCTTCCATACATTTTGGGTCATCTTGTGTTAGTACTGTTTTTATTTTAAATCTTCTTGACAAATTCTTTTTTATAATTCCATCTTCCATTACACACATTGCTGCTACCATAAATTGTCCAGATATATTTGATATATCATAAGTCTCTATTTTTCGTGGTAATTTGTCCATTTTTAAAACTTCTTTTAGCTCCATTAATATTTCTGATTTATCTTTTTCTTTATTTTCTAATGTTACTTTTGCATTATTTTCTGCCATTTCAACAAATCTTAACTTTTCACCTTTTTTTGGACTCTTCAATTCCACTTTTTTTCCTAAAATTGTAGATAACCATTGCTCTATTATGTCTTTTTCAGGTAATTCTTCTCTTAACATTATTTTGCTTGGAATATTTGGATTGTCTAAATAGTATTGTTTTATAAATCCTGTTAGAATTTCGCTATCTTCCATATCTTTTAGTTCTTTAAAAAAGTAGTGCTCTCTTCCTATCATTTTGCTTCCACGTACAAAAAAGATTTCAATACATACTTCTATTTCTGATTTATATAATCCTATTACATCTATATTATTTTCTGATATGTTAGATACTTTTTGTTTCTCTGATACTCTTTCTATTGCTAATCTCCTATCCCTTAATTCTGCTGCTTTTTCAAAATCTAAGCTTTCAGATGCTTTTTGCATTTCTATTTCTAATTCTTTTATTATTTTGTCTGTTTTTCCTTCTAATAAGTCTATTATTTCATCTATTTGTTTTCTGTATTCTTCTGGTGTTACATATCCAACACATGGTGCTAAACATCTTTTTATATGATAATTTAGGCATGCTCTTGTTGTTGATTTAAAATTTTTACATTGACGTATTTTGTACTTTTGTTTTATAAAATCTAACATTTCTTTTGCTGCCCCTGGATTTGCATATGGTCCAAAGTATTTTGCTCCATCATTTACTAATTTCCTTGTTATAAATACATTTGGGTATTCTGATTTTACATCTATTTTAATATATGGATATGTTTTGTCATCTTTTAATAAAACATTAAATTTAGGTCTGTTTTTCTTTATTAAATTACATTCTAATATTAATGCTTCTGCTTCATTATCAACTACAATATATTCAAAGTGATCTATTAAGCTAACCATCTTTTTTATTCTTTCTGTCTTGTTTGTTTTTCTAAAGTATGACCTTACTCTATTTTTTAATGATATTGCTTTTCCTACATATATGATATTGTCATCTTTGTCTCTCATTACATATACTCCAGGTTTTCCTGGTAACTTTTTTAGTTCTTCTTCTATATTAAACATATATATATCCCTTCATTTTATTATTTAAAACTTATTTTTTATATCTTACTTTTACTATAATTATTATATACTATTTTTGTAATTGAAATCAATATGTTTCCGAATAGTTAATGGGAGCTACATATTGTAGCTCCCACATTTTTAATGAAATTTGTACCTATGTTTTGTCTGTACAGTTTTAATACTTTTTCAAATATCTTCTCCTTAATGTAAAAAAAATGACCTCGGGCCCGTAGGTTATCCGAGGTACAATCTACTATAGATAGTTAATATAACAAACTTATTCAATATAACCAATATATGGCAAGTTTCTCAAATTTTGATTATCATCTAATCCAAACCCTATAACAAATTTATCTTCAACTTTAAAACCTTCATAATCAATATTAAGTTCTATAACCCTTTTAGAAGGCTTACTTAGCAAAGTTGCCACCTTAACACTATTTGGATTTTTCTCTTTTAGATGTTTTAATAAATAACTTATTGTTTTACCTGTATCAACTATATCTTCAATTATTATTACATCTTTTCCTTCTATACTATCTTTTATATCTTTATGAAATGTTAATACTCCTGTGTCTTTATTATCTTTATAACTTGATAATTCTATAAACTCAAATATTACATTGTTTTTTATTCTTTTTGCCAATTCCCACATAAATGGTACTGAACCCTTTAATATTCCTAAAAATACTATATCTTTTCCTTCATAGTCTTTTTCAATTTCTTTTGCCATTTCGTCTAATCTTTTTTCTATTCTTGCTTTGTTTATTAATACATTCATATTTCCCATCTTTTATTTCCTTTCTTAAATATAATCTATACTTACATTATACACTATTTTAGCTAACAAAATCAACATCTTTGTGTAAGTGTAAATTAGACTTGCACAAAATTTATATATGTAGTAATATAATAAAATATAATTGTTGAAATAAGAATTTTATTTATGAAAACAATTATATTATGAAAGTTGCATTTATATTATTATTTAAGAAAGGAGTCAAAAAAATAATAAGCGCCAGGACCATATTGGTTGACGAGGTCTAGAGATATCGAAATATTCGGCGGATTCTCTAGTGGCTACACTTAAAGTCATTATTATTAATTAAAAACTAATAGAAATATTAGAACAAAAATTAATAAATTAAGTATTGCAAACTTTCAATTCTCAATATTTATTAAAATCAAGGAGGATTAACTATGTGTGGAATTGTAGGTTACATAGGAACAAAAAAAGCTTGCCCTATACTTTTGGCAGGTTTAAATAGATTGGAATACAGAGGATATGACTCAGCTGGAATTTCAACAATAGAAAAAAAAGGCTTATCTTTAATGAAAGATAAAGGAAGAGTAAAAAATTTATCAAATTTAGATGGAATTAATGAATTAGAAGGAACAATAGGTATTGCACATACAAGATGGGCAACTCATGGAGTACCTTCAAAAGAAAATTCACATCCGCATCAAGATAATTCAAAAACTTTTAGTGTAGTACATAATGGAATTATTGAAAATTACAATGAATTAAGAAAATTTTTAACTGAAAATGGTTATACCTTTTATTCTCAAACAGATACAGAAGTTATACCAAATTTGATACACTACTATTTTACAAAAGACGAAAAAAATGACAAACAAAAATATCTAAGAGCTGTAAAAAATGCTTGTATGGATTTAAAAGGAAGTTTTGCAATAGAAGTAATTTCATCTCTTTACACTGATAACATGATTGTTGTAAGAAAAGATAGTCCTTTAGTTATTGGTACATGCGAAGATGAAAAATATTTATCTTCTGATATACCAGCTATACTTTCTTATACTAGAAATTTCTATCTTCTAAATGATTTTGAATTTGCATTATTAACAAGAAATAATATTGAGTTTTTTGATAAAAATTTAGATAAAATTAATAAAAAAGTTCAAAATATTGAATGGAATTCTTCAAGTGCTGAAAAAGATGGATATGATGATTTCATGCTTAAGGAAATTTATGAACAACCTAAAGCAATTAGAGAAACTATAGGTTCTAGAATTAATTTAAATTCCAAATGTGAATTTGAAGAACTTAACTTAACAAAAGAATATTTACAAAATTTAAACAAAATTTATATAGTTGCATGTGGTACAGCAATGCATGCTGGATTAAGTGGAAAAAATACAATTGAAAAACTTTGTAGAATTCCTGTTGAAGTAGATATTGCATCAGAATTCAGATATAGAAATCCTATATTAGATGAAAAAACTTTATGCATTTTTATCTCTCAATCTGGAGAAACAGCTGACACTATTGCAGCATTAAAACTTTCAAAAGAACAAGGCTCTAAAACAATTGCAATTACTAATGTTATTGGAAGCTCTATAACTAGAGAAGCAGATTACTCTATTTATACACATGCTGGACCAGAAATAGCTGTAGCCTCAACCAAAGCTTATACTTCTCAAGTTATATTAATTAATATTTTAGCTATATATTTTGCTGAAGTTTTGGAGAAAAAAGATAAAGATATTCTAAATAAACTAAAAAGTGATATTTTAGATTTGCCTAAAAAAATTGAAGAGACATTAACATGCAATAATCAAATAAAAAATTTTGCTAAACAAATTTATCAAGAAAAAGATATATTCTTCTTAGGTCGAGGAATTGATGAAACTGTAAGTAAAGAAGGTTCTTTAAAACTAAAAGAAATTTCTTATATTCACTCTGAAAGCTATGCAGCTGGCGAATTAAAACATGGTCCTATTGCTTTAATTGAAAATGGAATTACTGTTATTAGTATCTTAACAGATAAAGATTTAATAAAGAAAACTATTAGTAATATTCAAGAAGTTATTACTCGTGGTGCAAAAACTTTAGTTATAACAAATCAAAAGCTAGATAATGACATGTTTAATGTTGTTATTAATATTCCAGATACTAATCAATTTGTATCTCCAATATTATCAATTATTCCTCTTCAATTACTGGCTTATTATATCTCAAAAGAAAAGGGATTAGATGTTGATAAACCTAGAAATTTAGCTAAATCTGTTACTGTAGAATAAAAGCATAAACCTTAGTAGTAAAGCACTACTAAGGTTTATTAATCTTAATACTTATCTCAAATATTTGGGAGGTTTAATATTACATTCTTTTGCTTCTTTTAATATAGCTTCTTCAATCTGCTTTTGCGTAATTCCATCTTTTTCAAAATTTTTTGATAACATTTCTACATATGATTTGAATAATTTACCTGAGAAATCTAATTTGAATGTTTTAATATATTTAATGTCTATTAGTTTGTTATTGCTATCACAAACTTCAAATATCCAGCTCTTTGATTTTCTCATGTATGATGCTGTTACACTATTTTCTTTCTGCCGATTATCCATACTGTTTTCCTCCACTTTCTGCTAAACTATTTAGTTACTTTTCAAGTATAACATCTTATGTTAATTATTGCAATAAAAATATAAAATTATACTAAAAAAGTTAACAAAATAAAAATATGCTTAATTATCCTATAAATAATTTTACAATTACCAAACAAACAGTCCCTGGTAATCCCAATAATCCAATTAAAACACTTGTAAAAATATTAAGTCCTATATGAAATCCAAACGTCCCACCTATTAAATTAATTAAATATATTGCAACTCCACCTAAAATTGAATTAATTACTAACTTCAAAATTTTTTTAATTGGAACTATAAAAACTTTTCCAAAAATAAATAAAAAGCAAATACATGCTAAATACGTAAGTAAATTTGTATCCATATTCAACCTCTTTCAAATCTATTTTATACATTTTTATGATTGAATATGGACAAATATTCATCTAGCCTATTTCTTCATCGTAATTTTCATATTTTATTTGATTTATCATACTAATTGTTATTCCGACTTGCTTTTGCTAGTTTTATTAAATAATCTAATTTTGACTGATTTGCTTTAATTTCGTAAATATAGTAGTCAACTAGGTCATTTTCTGCAAATTCAAAATTTTTATTATTGTCTTTTAATTCTTCTCTTGTTTTTATAATATTTCTAATTAATTCTATTTCTCTTTCTAATTCACTCATATCTTTTACTTTTCCTTCTTTTTGATATTCTTCTTGCATAATATCACTTCCATTCAACTAATTTTAAATATTATATGTTTTTATTGGAAAATTTATTCAAAAAAACTATTATAATTTGTAGTTTATTTAATATTTTAATAAATGTGTCCCTAATGGGACATTTTGTCCCAAACAGAAACGTCCCCAATGGGACATTTTGCAACTTTTTTTGCAAAAATACTTGTTTTTTTCGCCATTTTGTAGGATAATATATATATGTATGATTATAAATTTTTATAGAAAAATATGATAATTAAAAAGGGGCATATAAATAATGAAAATAATAGATAATTTTTTAAAAAAGCTAGGTACTACTAGAAATACCTTTGCAACATATATATTAACTCTATTAACAATATATTTTGCTGTTGATAGAATAGTAGAAATTTTATTAATGTTATTCACAGGAATATCATACTCATATTGGGGACCTTTAAAATATACATTTGCACTTGCTTGTCCAGTATTTGCATTTTTATTTTCAGGCCCATCTGAATTTGCAAAAACAAGAACCACAAAAGTCGCACTCTTTTATACTTTTGTAATTGGATTAAGTGTTATCGCAATATCAATGTTTACACAATGGCTTAATTTAGGGGTATGGTTATTATTAATATTTAACCCTGGATATGTAGATTTAATTACTGACTTCTCAGAATTAGTAAGACCTGCTTTAACATCATTAACAATACTATTTCCAGCTTTCATAATACCAAAAATATTCAAATTTTTATATTTTGGTGTTAATGATACTAAAGACATGGTTCGTTCTATTTGGGATTATGGTGGTATAGATTTATCAGATAAATCAAAAGGTCATGGTCCATATACTTGCGAAGTTTACTTATGCCAAGACTTTGAAACAGCAAAATCTATAATAATTCCAGAAGAATCTAGATACCAATCAATGTTTGTATGTGGTGGTTCTGGTTCTGGTAAAACATCACTAATTTATGAACCATTAATAGCCAGAGATTTAGATAGAAAATTCTTCTTTAGAGAAGTTTCAAAAGAAATGGGATTTACAGCTTTAAAAACTGGAATTGCTGTATTAAATGCTCCTTATGACAATGAATATTTAAATAACAACTTTAATTTAAACATGTTATCACCAACTTATGGTAGTGAAGATGTTTATAAAGGATATATGAAAAAAATGATATTAGATACTTCAGGAGGAATTACTTATAAAAATTGTGGTATAACAGTGTTATCACCTGACAGAGAAATCTCAGACCATATGATAAATGTTTGTAAAAACTTTGGATTATCTTATAATATTATAGATCCATCAGATAGTAACTCTATTGGACTAAATCCTTTTGTTTATGATGATTCAAATAAAATAGCAATTACAATATCTTCTGTATTAAAAACAATGTTTGATATATCTAATAATGAATCAGAAGAAGCCTATAGAGAATCAGTTGTAATTCAAGCAATTGAAAATGTTGCTATATTACTTAAAGAAATGTATCCTAGAATGAATGATGGAAAGTTACCTAATCTAGAAGATATGTTAAAAATGTTCACAAACTTTGAATTAGTTGAAAAAATGTGTGAAATTTTAGCTCATAATGAAGAACTAAAAGAAAAATACAATGTACAATTAGCATATTTTAAAAAGAACTTTTATAAAAATGGTTCAGGAAAAGAAACTACTGAAAAATATATAGATGTTGCAATTAGTCAACTAGACAGACTATTAAGATTACCTGGAGTAAAAACAATACTATGCAATAGAAACAATAATATAAACTTTGATAACATGCTTGCAAATGCTGATATTACTTTTGTATGTACAAGACGTGGAGATTTAGGTGCTTCTAGCCATAAAGCATTTGGATTATTCTTCTTAATTTCAATGCAAAATGCAGTTTTAAGAAGACCTGGAAATGAAAATTCTAGAGTTCCAAACTTCTTATACATAGACGAATTTCCTGATTTCATTTGTAAAGCAACAGAACCAATATTTACAATGTATAGAAAATATAAAATCGGTACTACAATTTCTGCTCAAAACCTTGAACAATTAGAACCTGCTAACTCTAAGCAAAACTTTAAACAGACTATTTTATCAAACTGTGCTAGTAAAATATTTATGGGTGGAGCTACAATTCAAGAATTAGAATGGTGGAGTCAAGAATTTGGTACAAGAAGAGAGTGGACATTTGGTAATACTATTGATTTTGATAAGATGAAATATGATTCAAAACATGGTAATGTTGAATGGAAATTTGTACCTTACTTTAAGCCTGGAAAACTTCAAACTTTATCTCAAAGAAACTGTACATTTAAAATTAGGGATATTGGTGGTAGATTAATGGTTGGTGAAGGAAAACTTAATTACTTAGATTCAAAATATAAAGAACCTAAGAAAACAAAAACATTTGATTTTGAAAAATATACAAATTCTTTTACAAGTCATAATAATTATAATAATGAATTACTTCAAAGAAATATAAATCAAACAAATACAACAAGTTCAAATACTTTCTTTGATAATGGTGATTCTATAATTGTTGATTTAAAAGGAAGAAATAATTTGAATCAATAAATTAAAAAGAGGGATTAAGGGGACGGGTCTTCAAATCCCTCTTTTAGTTAAAGAGGGATTTGAAGACCCGTCCCCTTAATCCCCTTTTTTTATATTGTAATTCCTATTAATTCTACTATAATTCCAGATATAACACCAATTGTATATAGCAAAACCACTATACCTAGATTTTCTTTTAATTTATTATTTGTTTTAAACAATACAGCTAGTCCAACTCCTGCACCTGTTAATAGACCAGATATCAAACTTCCAAGTGAAATAACATTTTCCAAATACATATTTGTAATAATAACAGATGCTGCACAATTTGGAATCAATCCTATTAATGAAGAAATCATTGGACCCATCACTGGTTTATTTAATATCCAACTTGCAATTACTTCTTCTCCTATAAAATGTACAACAATATTAATTACAAATGTAATTAATATAATAAATACCAATATATTCAAAGTATGAAAAATAGCTGATTTTATTATCCCTTTCTCATTACAATGACAATGTTCTTCTTCACATATATGTTCTATTTCATTTTCTTCTTTTTCTAATTTATTTTTACTAGTAAATAATTGCATTACTAAATCTATTATTATTCCAGCAATTATACCAATTATTAACTTTATTCCTAATATTTTTAATATTATTATTGGTGAAACTGCCTCTGATATAAATATTGGTAACATCTCATCTGATGTTGACAAATATACTGCAATTAATGTTCCTAATGTTATAACTCGTCCAGCATAAAGGTTTGTTGCTGATACAGAAAATCCACATTGTGGAAATATTCCTAATATGCTTCCTATTATTGGTCCTGCTTTTCCTGATTTTCTTATCATATTTTTTGATTTTTCTCCCATTTTGTGTTCTATATATTCCATTATCAAGTATGTAATAAATAAAAATGGAAGTAATTTTACTGCATCCATTAATGTATCTTCAATAATTTCTAACATAATTTTCTCTCCTTTGAGACAGTTGGGACAGTCCAAATTTGTCTCACTTTTTGTTTATTCGACATTTTTCTATTTTTTTAGACACTCTAAGTGAGACAAATTTGGACTGTCCCACTTGTCTCTTTAGTTTAACATAAAACCAAAAAATATGCAAGCAAAATCAAAAAAAAGAAAGAGATTTATCTCCTTCTAAAACACCCGCAAAAATTTCCACTTCTTCCATTAGTATTGTTATTTGGAAATACATTAGCTCTAACAGAAATTGCATCATTAGACGTATTACATCTACAAGAACATGAGTTATTATTATCATTGTTATTTCTATTACAATTTGTATTTATAGTAAGTAATTCATTTTCTACTCCATTGCAACCATTACTACTTATTGTCAATAAATTCCCATTATTATTACTGTTATTACATGAACATTCCCCATTTATAGATAATAATTGAACATCATTATCATCTCTACAATTACTATTTTCACATCTATAACTCTCTCTTCTGCATCTTTTTCTCCTACATCTACAATCTTCTCTTCTACATTCACAACTTTCTCTATTATCAAGTTCCTCTATTATCCTACATATTATTTTTGTTATCACTGCTGTTATAAATGCTAATATTGTATATGCTATTGTTGCAACTAAAAATACTAAATTTCCTAATGCAAATGTTACAACTAAAAATATTGCAAATATAATTGCTGCTACTAAAAATGGACATCTGAAAATTTTCTGTAATGCTATTGATATTATTATTACTGCTATTGGTAAAGCAAAAAATATTAGTAATAAAGTATTCATAACTTCTCCCTTCACTACAGTGTTTATAAAGTAATTTATTTAAAAATTTTAACTTTATAAATTTACTTTTTACTATATTTTATGCTCTTTTAAAATTATGGTTACTCATTTTTATTCATACTCTACATTAAGCAAATATAATCCATTTGGTGGTAGTGTTTTTCCTGCTAAATTTCTATCACCTAATTCTATAATTCTTTCTACTTCCTTTGCATCAATTTTCTCTAAACCAACTTCAACTAACGTTCCTGAAATTATTCTTACCATATTATATAAAAATCCATTACCTGTTAATTCTATATAAATTCTACTATTAGGCATTTCAACAACTTCTGCTTTATATATAGTTCTTACACTACTTTTACTGCTTGTTCCACTTGATTTAAATGCTTTAAAGTCATGTTCCCCTTCAAAGTATTTTGCAGCTTGTTTCATTTTCTTTGCATTCAATTTTTGTGGTATATGTGTTTCTAAATTTCTATATATCGCTGAAGATATTTCAGAATTATTAATTATATATCTGTATGTTTTTTTCTTGCATGATAATCTACTATGAAATCTCTCTCCTACTTCTTCTGCTGATATTATTCTAATTGATTTTTTTAAATTAGAATTTAATGCTATTGCAAATTTATCTATTGGAATATTTGAGTTCGTTTTAAAATTAGCAACTTGCCCAAAAGCATGAACTCCAGCATCTGTTCTTCCTGAAGCATTCAGTTCTACCTCTTCACCTGTAATAGATTTTATTGCTTGTTCTATTGTTCCTTGTATATTTAACTTATTGGGCTGCTTTTGCCATCCATTAAATTCCTTGCCATCATATTCTATAACTAACTTTATATTTCTCATTTTTATCCTTTCTATATTAAAAGTCGCCTATAAGCGACTTAACTAATTATCTTCATATTTTTCTTTTATTTCTTCTTTTTCCTTTTCTTTAACTAATCTCTGTTTAAGTTTAGAAAACTTACTTTTATTTTCTAAAGTTTTTTCTGTAAATCTCTTCGTTACTATATTACTTATTAATATTTTCTTTAATACATCTTCTCTTACATCTGCTATTAATGTTCCATCTTTTGCTACAGAAATTTTTCCAGTTTCTTCTGATACAACAACTACTATACTATCAGATTCTTTTGAAACACCTATTGCAGCTCTGTGTCTTGTTCCTAATTCTTTTGCAATATCTGGATCATCTGCTAATGGCAACACACATGCTGCTGCTGCAATTTTATTGTTACTTATAATAACAGCTCCATCATGTAATGGTGTTTTTGGTACGAAAATATTTACTAAAAGTTGAGGTGATACTTCTGAATTCATTGGAACTCCAGTTGAAATTATATCTTGAATATTAATATCTCTTTCTATAACAATTAAGGCTCCTGTTTTTGATTTTGCAAGTTCTGTTGCAGCAATTACAACTTTATAAATATCCTCTTTTGTTTTTGTCGCAATATCACTATTTAATCCAAAAAACCTTGTAAATTTATTTGTACCCAATTGTTCTAAAGCTCTTCTAAGCTCAGGTTGGAATATTACAATTATTGCAATTACTCCCCAATTCATAATACCTGTTAAAATTGAATTTAGTATATACAAATTAAGCAATCTACTAATCCATGTGGCAATAATTAAAAATGCAATACCTTTTATTAATTGCCATGCCCTTGAACCTTTTACTATCCTAACAAAACAATATAATAAAAATAATACTATTACTGCATCTAATATTATTGTAACTAAATTTAATGGATTTTCACTTACACTTCTTAATACATCTAACAAACTTTCACTATATGAACTCGTTCCACTACTATTTATACTACCTACCATAATACACCTTCTTTTTATTATATTTACTACAGTTTAATATCACTAAAATTTCAATAACTTATTTTACTGCAATATAAAAATTTACACTAATGCAAATATTAATGAAGCAGCCACTGAAAATAACATTAATGCAGCCAATATTCCTGCCATTATTTTTACAAATATTTGTCCTTTATCTAATCTCTTTTGTTCTTTATTATTTATTTCTTTTTTCATATTTACTTCCTCTTTCTTTTATCTTTATTACTAGTTAACTATTTATATTATTTATTAAAAAAGTTTATATAATTAATATTGAATTTCAAGACCAATAAGTAGACAATTAACTAGTATCTCTTTTATTATTATAACACCAATTTAATAACAATTTCAATGATTTATTTACAAATACCAAAAATTGTTGGAAATCTCTGAACTTCTTTATCACATATTACTACTGTATCCAATAATTGCTTTTTAGCTATTTCTAATTTTTTCATATCATTTGCATATACAATTCCAAGAGTCTCTCCTTTTGTTACTTTTTCAGAAACCTTCTTACATAACTTTAACCCAACACTATAATCAATAATATCTTCTTTCCTTATTCTTCCTGCTCCCAAGCCACATGCAATTTTCCCAATATTTTCAGCATTTATTTCTTGTACATATCCATCTTTTGTTGATATTACTTCTTCTATATATTGTGCTTTATCAAATTTATTTGTATCAATTAAATATGAAATATCTCCATCTTGATTTTTTACCATCTCTACAAACTTATTAAATGCTCCACCACTATTTATTTTTTCTAACATTCGTAATTTATTCTCTTCTAAATTATTTCCTAATCCAGCAAGCTTAATCATATATGAACCTAATTCTAATACTACTTGTTTCAAATCTTCTGGCATACTTCCTTTTAAAAATTGTATTGCTTCAATTACTTCTAAATTATTACCAACCATATATCCCAATGGCTCATCCATATTTGTTAAAATACATACAGTTTCTCTATTTGCCAATTTTCCAATTTCAATCATCTCATTTGCTAACATTTTTGCATCTTCAATATTTTTCATAAATGCACCATTTCCAACAGTTACATCTAGCACTATTTTTTCTGCTCCACTTGCTATTTTCTTACTCATAATGCTTGATGCAATTAGTGGAATGCTCTCGACACACGAAATACTATCTCTTAGAGCATATAATTTTTTATCTGCTGGTGCTAAATTTAATGTCTGTGAAATCATACTTATGCCTATATTTTCCACATTTTCTATAAAATTGTGGATATCTATATCTGTTTTATATCCTGGTATTGATTGCATTTTGTCTACTGTTCCACCTGTAAAGCCAAGACCTCTACCAGACATTTTTGCAACAGGAACTCCGAGTGATGCAACTAATGGTAAAAGACATATTGATACTTTATCTCCCACTCCACCTGTCGAATGTTTATCAACTATTGTTTTATTTAATTTTGACAAATCTAATATTTCTCCTGAATTTGCCATAGCTATTGTCAAATTTGTCGTCTCTTCTTTTGTCATACCATTTAAAAATATTGCCATAACTAATGCTGCTGCCTGATAATCTGCAATTTCTTCTTTTACATAAGCACTAATAAAAAACTCTATTTCTTCTTTTGCTAATTCTTGTTTATTTTTTTTCTTATCAATTATCTCTAATATATTCATCTAATCACTTCCAAAAATTTTTTTAAATTCAAAATTCACATTATATAAAATTTTTAGTAAAACTCCTTCTATGTATTGGGCTTAATCCATATTCTTTAATAGCTTGAATATGCTTTGCTGTTCCATAACCTTTATGTTGTATAAAACCATATTGAGGATACACATCATCCCATTCTCTCATAATTCTATCCCTTGTAACTTTTGCAATTATTGATGCAGCTGCTATTGAATAACATTTTGCATCACCTTTAATTATTGATTCATATGGCACTCCATCTGTATCAATATGTTGCAAAGCATCTATTACTATTAAATCTGGTTTCACATCAAAACCTTTTACAACACTTGTTACACCTTGTTTTGTAGCATTTAATATGTTTATATCATCTATTACATCTTGACCAATTATTGCTACTGAATAACTTACTGCTTCTTCTAGAATTCTATCATATAGCAATTCTCTTTTCTTTTCCGAAACTTTTTTAGAGTCATTTACACCTTCTATCATTGAATCTTTTGGCATTATTACTCCTGCTACTACTACTGGTCCTGCTAAAGGACCTCTTCCTGCCTCATCTATTCCACATATTTTTTCAAATCCTCTTACATGTAATTCATTTTCTATTTGCTTTAAATTTTGTAACCTCTCTTGTTCTTTTTCTTTCATCTTATTTCCTTCTTATATTTCAATATTTTGTAAATCGCTTAATGAATAATATTTAGTATTATTACTTTCAAATCCCTTTGAATTATATACTTCAACTTCAGCATTCACTATATCATATCTGATTATATACCAACCTTCTTTTTCATCTGATTTTAAATTTGATAATCCTATATTTAATAAAGTCTGTGTATCTAATTTATAATAATATACATTTTCAGAACTATCATTTATATTAATATTATATGAAGATATAGTACTTGTAACATCTTCTCCTTTTAATTCCTCTCTTGCTTTTTGTATTCTATTATTCTTTTCAGTTTCATCTGTTAACTTTTCAAATGTTGTTCCTAAATTAAAATTTGCATTTTCTACATATTCTTTTGCTTTTACTTTTATTAATAACATATTTGTTTTCAAATTTTCTAATTTAGTTTGTTTTATTAAATTTCCTCCTGTGCCTGTTGATACTCCCACTAATATTAATAATAATATAATTATTATAACTAATGCTACCATTGTTATTCCTTTATTTTCTTTCATTTTCACTTTCTCCTTCAAATTTGACTTTTTATATATTATATATATAATTTTTATATTTTTCAATATTTGATATTTAAGTTTCTACATTTTTTTATTATTACAATTCATAACTCTCTTTTTATTTTATTTGAAAATACTTAATATATAATAATTTTTTAACTGTGAATTATAACTCTTATTTAAAGATATTCAGAGTTAATTTGTTCGTGTGCGAAATTTTCGTTAGAAAATTTCTGTACAATTGAGTTTTATATAATAGGAAAGTATCACTTTCCTATTATATAAAAAAAAGAAGATTATTTCTAATCCTCTTCCTATGAATTCATATATTTATACTCACAAATTATTTATTATTTACTAAATCTTTTAATGCTTTACCAGCTTTGAATACTGGAGATTTTGATGCAGGTATTTTGATTTCTTCTTTAGTTTGTGGGTTTCTACCTTTTCTTGCTGCTCTTTTTCTAACTTCAAAAGAACCAAATCCAACTAATTGAACTTTTTCTCCTTCTACTAATGTGTTTGTAACTACTTCTACAAAAGCGTTTACTGATTCTTCAGCTGCTTTTTTTGTAGCTCCTGTTTTTGCAGCTACTGCTGCTACTAATTCAGCTTTGTTCATTTAAATTACCTCCTATAAGATTGAATATTTATGTACTTTTATCGCCTGAACTTAGCAATAACTGTACTCTAATAGAACTATTCGCCAACTTTCGCTAAAATCCTTCTTTTTTTCTAATAAATTTTAACTTTTTCTAAAATTTTAATGGCTTTATCTCCTGCTGGCATCATTTTAAACTCTTCTTTTGTAAAAATTTTTAATACTAATACTGATAATGCATACATTACAACTGCAACAAGTATTGCTATTATTGTAGCCATTCTTTCAATTATTATTCCTTTTAAAGCAAAATATGTAAAATATGAACATATTCCCATTATAATTGTTGCAATTACTGGTTTAAGCACAAACTTTGAAAATGTTAAATTCAATTTTATATTTCTTCGAAGAGCTGTAATTGCTATACAAAATGCAACAGCATGGCAAGCTACTGAACCTATTGCTGCTCCATATACTCCGAACTTTGGATTTGGAACTAAAGTTATATTTAAAATGAATTTAACAAAAACTCCTACTGCTAAAGAGAATGTTGGTATCATTAATTTTCCATATCCTTGCAATACTCCATTTATTGTCTGATCAAGAATTGTAAATATTACTGTTAATGCACTTATTTGTAATATTAAAGCTCCATCATTTGCATTTGGAAATAGCAAATTCAATATTGGTCCTGCGAAAATAAACATTCCAACTGTACATGGTAATCCAATTAACATTGATACTAACAATGAAAATGATGTTTTTTCACTTATTGTTTTCTTGTCTCTTCGTGCTTTCGCAGCAGATATAGCTGGAACTAATGCAGTAGCAAAAGCTACATTTATTGCCAAAGGCAAACTTGTTAAAGTATCAACCTTTCCACCTAAAATTCCATACAATGATGTTGCTGCATCTTCTGACATAAAATTCTTTAAGTTTCTTACAACTGTAAATGAATCAATATTTTTATTTATTGATGACATTATTGCTGTTAATGTAATTGGTATTGATACTAATAAAATTCTTTTTACTATTGTGGAAACTCTTTCATATTTGTAATTTACTGTATTTTTTACTTCAGCTCCTATTTCTTTTCTTTCTGTTCTATAATATAAAATTAAATAACTAAATCCTAAAAATGTTGCAAGTGTAGTTGCTAAATTTGCACCTGCTGCCATCCATTCTGTTGAAACATTTGATAATACAGCAACAATCTCAACTACTATAATTGTAAGCAATGTTTTAAATACTTGTTCTAACGATTGAGATTTAGCTCCAACACTTATTTTTTGTCTTCCATTAAAATATCCTCTCATTACAGATGCAACTGTAACAAAAAATATAGCTGGTGATAATGCGACTAATGTCATTTCTGATTCTGGTATTTGAAGCCAACTTGTTGCAATTACATGTGCTCCAAAGAATAATAATAAACTTCCAACTAAACCTATTATTGCAAATGTTGCAAATGCTATTTTAAAAATTCTATGTGCTCCTTTATTGTCTCCTACTGCGACTCTTTCTGAAACCAACTTTGATATCGCACTTGGCACTCCTATTGAAGATATTGTAAGTAATAATGCATATATTTGATATCCACTTGCACATATACCATTTCCTTTATCTCCAAATCCATTTCTGTTTGTTAAATATAATGTATATACTAGTCCTAATACTTTTATTAAAATTTGTGAAAACATTAATGTTATAACACCTTGCATAAAGCCTTCTTTTTTTACTTTATTATCGCTTTTGGTTTTAAAATGTTTTCCTCTATGTCTTCTTATCATTTTTCCTCCTACTCTACTCTCTAATATCTAGCCTCTGTCTTCTATTCTCTATAATAATTAATATTTAAATTTATAATTTATTATACCTATATTATGATTTCTTTTTACATTATAATTTTTATCTAAATTTTAATCAATACTTTTACAAATTTTTGTTACAATTTTCCAAAAAAACATTGACAAATTGCCAATTTTGTAATAAAATATTTAAGCAATTATGTTAAAATGTAGTTTAAATATAAAACTTCTCCCCGGTAGTTTTAATTTAAATTTCATATAAATTTATAAAAATAGGAGGGTAATTATTACCATGAACAATACAACATATAGCCCAAAAAAGGCTGAAATAGAAAGCAAATGGTACATAATCGATGCAGCCAACAAACCATTAGGTAGAGTTGCAACAGAAGCTGCTAAATTATTAAGAGGAAAACACAAACCAACATTTACACCTAACATTGATACAGGTGATCACGTTATAATATTAAATGTAAAAGATGTAATATTAACAGGAAACAAATTAGACCAAAAAATGTATAGACATCACTCAGGATACATTGGTGGAATGAAAGAAACACCTGCAAGAGTTATGTTAGAAAAAAATCCAGAAAAAGCTATGACATTAGCTATTAAAGGAATGTTACCACACAACTCTTTAGGAAGAGCTCAATTAAAGAAATTAAGAGTTTATGCAGGAAATGAACATGAAAACCAAGCACAAAAACCAGAAGTATGGGAGGTAAAGTAAGATGGCTAAAACAGAAAAAATAGCTTACTTAGGAACAGGTAGAAGAAAATCTTCAATCGCTAGAGTAAGATTAATAGAAGGTTCTGGAAAAATAACAATCAATGGTAAAGATATAGAAGAATTTTTCGGATTAGAAACTTTAAAAGTTATAGTAAGACAACCACTTACAGTTACAAATACATTAGATAAATATGATGTTATTTGTACAGTACAAGGTGGAGGATTTACAGGTCAAGCTGGAGCAATCAGACATGGTATTGCTAGAGCTTTAAATGAAGCAAATAGTGAATTTAGACCTGCTTTAAAAACAAATGGATTCTTAACTAGAGATCCTCGTATGAAAGAAAGAAAAAAATACGGTCTTAAAAAAGCTAGAAAAGCTCCACAATTTTCAAAAAGATAAAAAATGGCTCATTTGGAACAAAGGTCAAAGACTTATATGCAAAGCGGTAATCTATTTAGATTACTGCTTTTTTATTATCTTTATAAACTTGTAAAGACTATATACATACAATACACAAAACTTACTCAAAACGCTAAAAAATAAACCTTTATAATTAACAAATTATTAAAAAATATTAAAGTATATTAATTGCATTTTACATAAATTCATGATATAATATCTATAAAATTTTTATATTTAGACTTGAAAACATAATGGTTAAGAAGTCAAACAATTTCATAATTAATGGAGGTAAACTAAATGCATATTATGGAAGAACATTTTTTTAAGTTTATGAGGAAAGATAAAACTCGGAATTTTTTAGCATTTTTATTTTATTTTCATACTTATTACTTTTACTGAATCACATTTACCATTGATATTGCAAGTTATTTGTTATACTACCTTAATTATTATTCTTCTTTTAGGCTATATACTATATATGATAGATTATGCTTATAAAATGCTTGAGCCAAAAGAAGAAAAAATAGACAAAAAAATAAAACAAGAATTAAAAAAGATTGCACAAGAAATTTTATTTTTTATTCCAGTTTTATTACTTTCTATTTTTGTCACATCATTCTTTATGATTGGTATATCAGCAAATCAATCAAGTATAAATGAGTCTTTCAATACTGCACCAATTTTGAATTCAATAATCATAATTATTATTGTACCAATTATAGAAGAATATATATTTCGGTATTTACCATCTAAATTCATAAAAAATAAATTACCATATATTATCATTACTTCTGTAGTATTTGCAGCTGCTCATGTTATTAATGACCCTAATGCATTTTACTATATATGGTTTTATATGATTAGACCTTTATATTATGGATATCGATATTACAAAACAAAAGACATATGGGTAACAATATCTATGCATAGCCTTAATAATCTAATTGCTACATTACTAATGTTAGCCTCATAATTTTAACTAAAAAACATGGATATAATCCATGTTTTTTAGTCATTTATTTACACTTTTTCCTTTAAAAAGCTCTCCAAACTCTTGGCTAATTTTACAGTAAATTTCTGAACTTCATTTTCACTTATTATTCTAGTAACAACATATCTTTGTACTATACCATCAATAACTTGTATTTCAGAGCTAACTTCTTCGGTATCTTCTCCTACATCTGCAATTATTGAAACTGAGATTTCTTTGTCAGGTATTTCTGTTGCTATCCACTCCAATATCGGAAAAACATCATAATAATAATCTGACTTTTTACTGATACTAAAAAGATACTCTAAAACTTTTTTGTCAAATTCATCACTTATTGTTGGATATATAATTTTGATTTTATCGTGATATAAATATGCTTCTAACAATGCCTCTGTTTTCTGTTTTTCTTCATTATAATAAAAATCTACTATGAACTCATCATTCAATCCATATTCGTCCAATTTCATAGCACTAGACATTAATAATTCTATAGTTTTATCTTCACAAATTTTATAATGAAACTCCCTATCTACAAATGGCTCTAATTGGCTATTGCTTCTTCCAATTAAATATTCATCAAAACTATTATGATTGCAAATATTTCTATTTGACATATAATAAATATGTCCATTATTATCTGTAAATTCCATGGATAAACTATATGATGAACAATGCCAATAGTCTATTATTGTAATTGGAAAAACAACCTCATTTAAAGAAGTAAACAAATCCTTAAATTTGTCAACTTGAATTTGCTTATATCTTTGTAAATCCGACATCCATTTTGTTACATTTTTTTAAATTTTTTCTCTACTAACTTGTCTTTAAAAGAAATATCTTCATAAAATCCACGCTCTCTTAATCTTAACCGTAATACTAACAACCTCACTTTTTCAAATTTCATATTTTTCTCCTTTCTTGCAATTGCAAAAATGAATTTATCAATAACATTGAAAATATTCTATCATAATAGTATACATAAGTCAATAGAAGTGATGCTTTTATTGCACCACTTCTATATTTTCAATTATATATGTTATTTAAATTTCAATATTTTTATTTATATTAAAACTTAAAAAGAGCGCTCTATTTCTAGAACGCCCTTACAATGGTACTTAAAATTCACTAAATACAAGATTATGAATCATCTTTATTACTTTTGCTCGACTAATAATTTGCCCAGTCTCAACATCATAGAACTGAGTTCTTCTTTTATCACACAATAGCCAGAGTTTTTCCACACCAGGTTCTCTCAAATCCTCAGCCGCAATGTAATTTACAGTTCTTCCCATCAACATATCAATATTGTCTACATTGATAAATCTAAGGAATCTTTTTGTTTTATAATCATCTTCATATAGAAGGAAATCATATTTTCTAGATCTCCTCTCATATTCAATTGTTACAACACAAAACTTACCATCGCCCTGACCAGATTTTCTGATATCAATTATCTTTGCCTCATGTACCCGAAGTTTTCCTACCATACTCTCCTCCTTATTGAATTTAATCACGAGAATTGTTAATAATTTACATAAGCATTATATTACATTAATCAAATTATGTCAATTACTTTTCCAAAATTATAGTTACTGGACCATCATTTATTAAGCTTACTTTCATTTCAGCTCCAAAAATCCCTGTTTCTACTTTAGAAATTTTTTCTTTACATTCACTAATAATATACTCATATAATTCATTAGCCATATCAGGCTTTGCCGCTTCTATAAAAGATGGTCTATTACCACCTGAACAATCTGCATATAATGTAAATTGAGATACTAAAAGTAATGAACCATTTATATCATTTAAGGATAAATTCATTTTTCCATTATCATCTTTAAAAACTCTTAAATTAACCAATTTTTTTATTAAATAATCAGCAATTTCCTTTGTGTCTGTATGAGTTACACCTATTAACACTAAAAATCCATTATCAATTTTTCCAACTGTTTTACCTTCAACATTAACTTGTGCTTCTTTTACCCTCTGCACTACAAATTTCATATTATCACCCAGAAATTTATATCACATTGAAACAAATATGTCAAAATATTATTTAAGTTTATTTATAAAAAGCAAATTCCCCACTAGATTACAACCTAATGGGGAGAAATGTTATAAAATGTAAATCTATATTTTAACTATATCTCTACACTTCTGACATTCCCAATATTTTGCCGGCCCATTTCCCTCTGCCGAATCAAGTACTTTTTTTACTAACGGATACATACCCAAATTCAAAATAGAAAAAGCGATTTCTTCTCCACTTAATTTTACCTTTTCCTTACCTACACATATATGCCTTGTATACCGCTGGCACTTCTTACAATACTTAATTTCCTTTTTAGCCATATTTTGCCTCCTGTATATTTTATATTTATATTATACCATATATTTACATAACATTCAATATTTCATAGTTATTCTATAATATCAATAGCATTACTATTATCAAGTCCATTCAAATTATAATAAGTACTTGGAATTCTACCAACAATTACATTCTCAGCAATTAAAACTTGATTAGTTATCTTCTCACTAATACTCTTATATGGAGTTAAAATACTAACTTCACATTCAACCTGTAAATAAACCCTATGTAATGTTTGATTTATTCCTTGTGCAGTAAATTCACTTCTTAAATCTGTTATAACATTTCCAATAGTTGATATTTTTATAGGAATTCCTGGCCCTCCACCTGCTAGCAATTTGAATCCTGTAAAAATACCGCATAGATATTTCAATACTATCTTTTCCTTTATTATCAATCTCATTTTGAATTTTCACTGCAACATCAGAAATTATTTCATTTATAGCACTTACATTTGATTTTATCATAATTATATTTCCATCATTATCTTTTTCTAAACTAAATAATTCCTCATATTTATGCTCTCTCATAACAACTGTTGCTTGCTCATTTGATATTATTGTAGCAATTCCTTTTGCCTTATCTTTGCAAAGAGTATCAAATACTGGCAAAATTGCATCTAATACCAATTTAACTGTACTAAATGCAATTACCATCATTATAAAAATTTTAACAATTTTCTTTTTATTTCTAAAACTTCTGTCTCCAACATCTGCTATAAAAATCTTAGGAATTCTAATTCTAGGTCTTGAATATATTTTACTCATAATTTCCTTCCGAGATTCTTTCAAACTTAGGAATATATAATTTTTGTCCTGGTTGTATTAAATCTCTATTTTCTATGCCATTTACTCTTGCTATACTATCAACTGTACTTCCAAATTCTTTAGCAATATTCCAAAGAGTATCTCCCTTTTTGACAATATAAATTACTATACTATAATCTTGTTCTTCTCTTTCTCCATTTTCTTCAATACTATCTATCATATTTATATTAGCCATTCTATACATATTTGTGTCTGCCTGAATATCAATATTACAACTAATATTTCCACCATCTTGAACTATAAAATCTTTAGATTTTACTTCCATATTACAATCAGTATTTAAACTCTCTCCATTTTGCAGATTCTCTACTGTATATTCAAAAGGTAATTTAACCTCTTTAATAATAACTTGTTTTCTAGAATTTTCAAAAATAAACCTTAACTCCATTTCTGATTCATACAAAATTTTAGAATTTATTTTATTTTCATTTGTTATATTTGTTATAATATCTACATCAACTAAATTTAGTCCATCTATATCATTAAAATTAATTTTTTCTCTTATTTGTTTTATATTAGTAACACATTGTTTATTAGTCATTGTCATTATTTGCTTTTTCTCAAAATTTAAATTTTGAATAGTACTATACATATCTTGAATTAAATTTAATTGCTTTTCTTCATAAACATAGCATGAAACCTCTATTTCGATTTCAACATAAATTGAGTGTTCTTCTTGTGAATTTGGTTTTATTATTATATTCTTTATTTCATAATTTACATCACATAAATTTCCATCTGTTACATTAGGAATATCTATAAAACCTACAACTGGTATTTTATAATTAACTGTACATATCCTATTATCTTCTGTTAAATACATAATTCTTATTTCTGCCTCTGATTTTGCTAACACCTTATTATAGCTTATTTTCACATCTCTATCTATTAAACATACCTGTGCTCTTAAAATTTCTGCTAAATTGTCTGCAACGTCTAATTGAATACTTTCTTTTGCATAAATTTTTGTTGTCCCTTGGCCAACTAATGAATTTACTGTTAAATCTTCTTTCAAAATTTGAACATTATTCTCATTTTGAATTTCATTTATTATTTCAACATCCTCATTTGAATAAATTTTTAAATTTACTTCTAGTGTTGCTTTTATACCAACTTTTCTTCCATTTATAACTTTAGCCTCTATAGATTTTATTTTTATATCTGAAATTACATTCATTCCATCTATACAATTTGAAACATTTATATTTTCAGAAAAATCTATACATGTATTTAAACCTCTTACTGTATCCTCTCCTCCATCTGGCATATACATTATATATGTATTTACTGAACCATCTAGCCTTACTTTTCCTTCTTGTGCTTCTTTCTTATAGATTGATACAACACCACTTGTACAAATTGTATTCAAAATATCAGGCTTTGAGTCTGGTACTATCATATCTCCTTCTACAAATATTATCTCTTTCTTTTCTGCTATTAGTTTATTTACATTTAAATTTTCTCTTTGTGCTTCTATCATTTTTTACCTCCTTACAGATTTTCTTTATAAATCTATATGTCGTTTTTTATGAATTATGACTATTTTATTATTTATTACTTATTAAAAAATTGAAATATATAACTTTTAAGTAAATTGTGGAGACCGTTCAAAATTTCTCAAAAGTTTTTTAAACTTTTGTTAGGAATTTTAGAATGGGGATACAGCAAAAGTTATATATTTCAATTTTATATTTTAATATTAATTTTAAATTATTAAATAGTAACATTTTTATTTTTTGTATATTTTAAGGCATAATAACAATATTTAAAGAAGAATCATATTTATATTTACTTACTATATTTTCAGAAAAGCTTGCTAATTCATTTGATATTATTATCGTTGTATATTCTTGTTGTTTTAACTCTTCTATTTTTTTATCTATATCTTCTGGTTCTTTTATTTTTTCCACATTCATTCCTAATATTTGTGGTACATTATATCCTGGTTCATTTTCATATTTTATAAAAGAAATTTTCATATTATCACCTAATATTATTTTGGTTATAATATAAAAATCTATACAAAAAAGAAGAAGATTTTGATCATCTTCTTTCTTAAACCACATATTTACTTACTGATTCAATAATAATTCTTTTTCATCAAAATGTAATACGTTTATACCTATACTAATAAACCATATTTTATTTTAAATTATACTTATTTTCTATGCACTCTTCAATTCAAGCCTTAATTTATCACTAATCATAGCAATGAACTCACTATTTGTTGGTTTGCCTTTACTTGCAGAAATAGTATAACCAAAAATTTTCTCAACAGTTTTTTGGTCACCTCTACCCCAAGCAACTTCAATTGCATGTCTAATAGCACGTTCAACTCTACTTGGTGTTGTTCCAAATTTGTAAGCAATCTGTGGATACAAACTTTTAGTTATTTGATTTATAACATCTATATCATTAACAACCATAATAATTGCTTCTCTTAAATATTGATATCCTTTTATATGAGCTGGTACTCCAACTTCATGAATAATATTTGTTACTAAAGCTTCTAAATTCTCTTGATTTTTCTCTCCATTTATTGGGATATCTACATATTGTTGTTTTATTTCTTTTCCTATAAATCCACCTGAACTTTGAGAAAATTTAAAGTTTTTCAAATCTCTTATTCTTTTTATTAGTAATGCTATATCAAAAGGCTTAACAACATAATAATCTGCTCCAAGACTTATAGCTCTTTGAGTTATCTTATCTTGTCCCACTGCTGAAAGCATTATTCGAATTGGTTCTTTATCTCTTTTTATCAAATTCATTCTTTCTAAAACACCTATACCATCTAAATGTGGCATTATTACATCTAATAATACTACATCTGGATCTATATTTGTCAACATTTCTACCGCTTCTTCTCCATCTTTAGCTATTCCTATTACTTCCATATCTTCTTGTTCACGTATATAATTAGCCAATGTTTGACTAAAATCTTGATTATCATCAGCAATAAAAACTGTAGTTTTCTCTCTCATTTAACTTCCTCCTAAAATATAAAAATAATCTTATCATTTGCTTTATGTATATCTTTTTATCAATCTGTTGTTATATAGCAAGTTCAAGAACTGTAAATTTTTTACAGTTCTAATTATAATATATTTAGTCCAATAAATTTTATTTTTTTACGAAAGTGTCATTTTATTATACATTTATCTATTATTTTTTTATATAAAAACTTTAAATCTATCAAATTTATCTTCTTTGTTTCAAAATCCTCTACTAATTTCACTTTATTTACTTCTTCTAATTGTATTTTACAATTAATTATATCAAAATATTTAATATCTTTTATAAAAATATTGTTTATTTTACAATAATACTTAAAAGTTTCTAAATTATTATATTCTAATTCTACTTCAAATTCAAATCCAATAGATTTTTCAACTTTTTCTACTATTTCTATAGCACTTAATGTAGCATCTGAATAACTTCTAACCAATCCACCTGTGCCCAGTAATATCCCTCCAAAATATCTTGTTACAATACAAACAATATTACACAAATTATTTTTTTGTAGAATATTTAACATAGGCCCACCCGCAGTTCCAGAAGGTTCACCATCATCACTTGATTTTTCTATTAAGTTATTATCTTCTACTAATCTATAAGCAACACAATTGTGCCTAGCATCATAATATTTTTTCTTAAATTGTTTTATAATATCTTCTGCTTCTTTCTGTGTATCTACTTTTATTAAATTACATATAAACTTTGACTTTTTAACTACTATTTCAGTCTGCACATTTTCCTTAATTGTAATGAAATTTTCCATCCCTTTCTCCATTTCGTGTCAATAGGGACGCCCTTTTTTGACACATTTTTGTACCAAAAGGGACACCCTTATTAAAATTATTTTTTTATATAATACAAGGATGTCCCTTCTGGCTGATTTTTGTGTCAAAAAAGGGCGTCCCTATTGACACACTCCTGCTGTATATCCTGTTGAATATGCTATTTGTAAATTAAATCCACCAGTATAGCTATCTACATCAATTATTTCACCTGCAAAATATAGACCTGGTACTATTTTTGACTCCATTGTTTTTGGATTTATTTCTTTAATATTAATTCCACCACTTGTAATTATAGCTTCTTCAATAGGTCTAAATCCACTAATAATCAATTCAAAGTTCTTTAATATTTTTACAAGATTTCTTCTATCTAACTTACTTATTTCATTTACTTTTTTCTCTGGATTTATATTGCTTCTTTCTATAATTACAGGTATCAATTTCTGTGGTAATAATTTGTCTAAACTATTTTTAAATTTCTTGTTTTTTAATTCTCCAAAGTCTCTTAAAATTCTGTCATCTAGTTTCTCTTCTGTCAAAGCTGGCTTAAAATCTATTTTTAGTGTTATTTTTCTATTTTTTAAAAGTTCATCGATATTTTTATATCTAACTAAATGTGCTGAACCACTTAAAATAGTTGGTCCTGATACGCCAAAATGTGTAAATAGCATTTCACCGAAATCTTGATAAATTGTTTTATTATTTTCGATATTTTCAATTTTAATATTTACATTTCTTAAAGATAATCCTTGCAAATTTTTGCACATATTTTTGTCATAGCTTTCTAATGGTACTAATGATGGTTTTATTGTTGTTACTATATGTCCTAATTTTTTTGCTATATTATATCCATCTCCTGTTGAACCAGTTAATGGATAGCTTTTTCCTCCTGTTGCTAATATTACCTTTTCAGCTTCAAATGTATTATTTTCTGTTATTACTTTAAAATTTCCATCTTTGTATGTAATAACATCTTTTACTTTAGTATTATATCTTATTTCTACATTTAATTCTTTTAATCTATTTTCAAAACATTTTAAAACATCTAAAGATTTATCTGTTATAGGAAATATTCTATTTCCTCTTTCTTCTTTTACCTCTAGTCCTTCCTTTTTTAGAAATTCAATTATGTCATTATTGTTATAATTTTTAAAACAACTATATAAAAATTGCCCATTTCCTGGTGTGTTTTGAATAAATTCTTCTATTGGTAAAGATGATGTAATATTGCATCTTCCTTTTCCTGTAATAAGTAATTTTCTCCCTAGTCTTTCCATTTTTTCTAATAAAATTACTTTATTTCCGCTTTCTGCTGAGGTTATTGCTGACATCATTCCAGCAGGTCCTCCTCCAATTACTAAAACTTTCATTTTTCTCCTATCTCATTTCTTGTATAGCTTTCAGTATTCCAAACTTTCCATAATTATAAGTTAATCCACCTTGCATATATGCAATAAATGGCTCTCTTATTGGACCATCACAACTTAATTCTATTGTAGAACCTTCTGTAAATGTTCCTGCTGCCATTATAACTTTATCTTCATATCCTCCCATTTCACTTGGGATTGGTATTACATTTGAGTCAATAGGTGAACCTTTTTGGATTCCTTGACAGAATTTTACTAAATTTTCTTCTGTTCCTAATTTTATTGTTTGTACTATATCTGCTCTTATTTCATCAAATTTTGGATCAACATCATATCCTAATTTTTCTAAGATTCTACTTGCAAATATTGCCGTTTTTACGCTTGATTCTACAACTTGTGGTGCAAAAAATAGTCCTTTTAAGAATTTAGTATTTTGTCCCATTGATGGTCCTATTTCTTTTCCTATTCCAGGTGCTGTTAATCTTTCTGCACATAATTCTATTAAATCTTTTCTTCCAACTATATATGCTCCTGATGTTGCTATTCCTGCTCCTAAATTTTTCATTAATGAACCTACTGCTATATCTGCTCCAACTTCTATTGGTTCTTTATCTTCTACAAATTCACCATAACAGTTATCTACCATTATAATAACTTCTTTATTTACTTCTCTAATTGCTTCTATAACTTTTTCTATTTTATTAATAGTTAAACTTTTTCTTGTTGAATATCCTCTAGATCTTTGAATTTCAACTAATTTTACATCCTGTTTTTTTAGTCTTTCTTGTATTGTTTTTACATCAAAGTCATTTTCTACAAGTTCTATTTGTTCATATTGAATTCCGAAAGCTTTTAGTGAACTTGGACTTGGATTTTCTACATTTCCTATTACTGTTTGTAATGTATCATATGGAGCTCCTGTAATACTTAACATTGTATCATTTGGTCTTAAAAGTGCTGATAATGTTATTGCTAAAGCATGTGTTCCTGATATTAGTTGTGCACGTACTAAGCTATCTTCTGCTTTAAATATTCTTGCATATATTTCTTCTATTTTATTTCTTCCTAATTCATCTATTCCATATCCTGTTGATGAATTTAAATGCATTTCTTGTAAATTACATTCTTGAAATGCTGATAAAACCTTTAAGCTATTTTTTTCACTTATTTTTTCTATTTTTTTAAATTGTTCTTTTATTTCTTCTTCTACTTCATTTGATAATTTCTCTAATTCTTCATCTATTCCTAATTCTCTTAACATCTCTATCTCCCTTTTTCTATTTACTTCTTAATATATTATACTCTTTTTTTTCATTTTTTCAACTTTTTGTGGCATTCTATTTCAATAATTTGTGGCAAATTATTTCAACTTTTTGTGATAATTTGTGAAAATTATTTATAATATCAATAAAATGGGGAAATCTCCCCATTTCATTGATTAACAACATATAAAACTTAAATACAAAAATAAATTACGCTTGCAAGCATTGACAAAACAACAATAAAAATAATTGTAAAAATAATTATTGCTGCGTCCTTAGAAACAGCTTTGTTCATCATTGAATAATTTGTTACTCCTTCACTTCTCTGAACAACTCTACTGGTTCTTTCAGTATCAACTGATATAAACGTAACTTTTCCTTCATTAACAACTGCTGTAACCTCATAGTTACCTATCTGTTTTCCTTGTTCTTCTAAAGCTCCTTCAAGCCGTGTACATACCTCTATAAGATTTTCTTTTACTTCTTCTGAGTCTTTTCCTGTGGTAACTCTTCCACTTTCTACAATATAATATGCAAGAACACAAGAAACAATACAAATTACTCCTTCAACACATATCATTAATGCCATAAGTTGCCCTCCTGCTTTACAATGTGATAATTTTTAGAAATACTATTTTTCTTCACCAACAACGTAATAGTTATACAAAATATAGCAAATTCCCCAAAATGCATTTGATAACTGAACTGCAATATCACAGTTCGGCTTCTTAGTTATCTTTTTCTTAATCACACTTTGGCTCTTTAGAACCACTGCACAGTAGCCTACTCCTCCTACAATTTGCTTTGCAATCCGTTTCCTTTTTTCAGTCATAATGTTGTCCTCCTAAACTATTTTATGTAAATATTATATCATATTTTTATGTAGTTTACAAGTAAAAAGACTAGAAAATCTAACATTTCCTAGTCTTTCTTTATATTTATTATAATTGTGTATATGGTAATACAGCAATATGTCTAGCTCTTTTTACAGCTATTGTAATATCTCTTTGATGTTTTGCACAACATCCTGTTGTTCTTCTTGGTAAGATTTTACCTTTATCATTAACAAATTTCTTTAATTGATCTGGATTTTTGTAATCTAATACAAAGTTTTTATCACTACATAAAACGCAAACTTTTTTTCTTTGTTTTCTAAACTTTGGATTGTAATCCTCATCATAGTTATTATTGTTTCTTTTTTGTTTTTTATCTGCCATTTTGTTATTTCCCCCCTCGTAACTCAATTTCTAAATTTATAATTTTCTATAATAAAATTCTAGAATGGTAAATCATCTGCTGATGATGTTTCAAAGTCTGCTCCCATACTTCCTGGCATTGTACTACCAAAAGTATTCTCAAACATACCCGAACCCATTTCTCCATCTCTTTTACTATCTGCAAAATATGCTTCTTCAGCAACTACTTCTGTAACATAGTGTTTTACTCCTTGGTCATCATCCCAAGTTCTTGTTTGAATTCTTCCAATTACACCTACTTGTTGACCTTTCTTAAAGTATTTACTACAAAACTCACCTAATTTGCTCCAAGCTACAACATTTATAAAATCAGCTTGTCTTTCTTCTCCTTGTCTAACAAATCTTCTATTTATTGCTAAACTGAAAGATGCAACTAATGTATTATTTGTTTGTGTATATCTTACTTCTGGATCTCTTGTAAGTCTTCCCATTAATATTACTTTGTTCATAATTTTTTCCTCCGATTTTTACTTTAATTTAGGTCCCACTATTTTTTATTAGTCTTCTTTTCTTACAACGATGAATTTTATTATATCATCTGTAATTCTGTAAACTCTTTCAAGTTCTGCTACTGAATCTGGTTTTGCTTCAAAGTTAAATAACATATATGTACCTTCTTTGAATTTTTTGATTTCATAAGCTAATCTTTTTTTACCCATGTTCTCAACAGATTCTACTTTTCCATTTTCATTTATTAATCCTGTAAATTTTTCTTCTAAAGCTTTTATACCTGCTTCATCAACATTTGGATTAACAATGATAATACTTTCGTATTTATTCATTATCTTTCACCTCCCTATGGATTATACAACCTAACTTTTAAGTTAAGTAGAGATTTGTTAAAAATAAAAATAGCTATGCTTCTTTGTTTTTAACATAGCTATTTTACCATATTTTTTTTGATTTTGCAATGGATTTTTTGAAATTTATAATTTTTTGAAATTTATAATTTTTTCATTAATTATAGTTACAGTTCAATTATCTGAAGAATTATTTCTAATTTTGAGTTTAATTTTCCTTCTATTAATATTATATCATCTTTATTTAACTTACTATAGCAATAATCTGCTAATTCATTATATGCCTTTATTGTTACTATTGAATTATTTGTAAGTTCTAATTTAAATATTGATATTGATTTGTTTTTGCTTTTTATTATAAATTTAAATTCTATGTCACTTATTATTTTTCCTTGTATATAAACTAAATTCAATTTTCTCTCCTATATATTAATTAATTTTTTACAAATCATTGCTTTAAAATAAACTGCCAAGTTATCTTTGAAAATACTTTTTATAATTTTATATACAGAATTATAATTGCTATAATTCTGTATATTCGTACTATTCATATATTCGATTAACAAATTTACAAATACAAACACTACTGATTCATTTTTACCTATTTAGGAAGGAATAAATCTCTTTAATACTAATATTTTTACTGTATATATTCCTTAAAATATATAATCTGAAATAATATTAGAGTGAAACGCGTAAACCAATGTTGTCGTTACTGTTAGAAGGATCATTGTTGTTGCGGTTAGAAGCTGGATTGTTGGAACCTGTATTGTTGTAATTGCCTCCCCTATTGCTACATGGATTGTTGCTGTTGGTCGTTTTCGATTTATCCCTAATATTTTGAAATCTTTATTTTGAATTTCGCTTTTTTAGTTTTTGGTATATTAAATATATTTTATTGTTCACTTTCTAAATAAAATAATTTATTTTCTAAGTTTCTTGTATTTGCATATTTTATATATCCCATATGGCCTGCTAAATATTTATGCGCTTCTTTGCTTGTAATTTTCCCTAATTTTATTTGTTCTTTTAATTTTTTTACTTTTTTCTTTAATTTTCTTTTTCCTTTGTCTCTTATTTTTAGTCTATATTCATTTATTTTATATCCACAAAAGTTTACTCCTTGTTTATTTTTAAATATTTGTGTTTTTTTATTTAATTCTAGCTCTAAATTTTCTTTTAAATATTTTTGTATTTTTATTAATGCATCTTTTGCTTCTTGCTTTGTTTTTACTATTACTATACTGTCATCTAAATATCTACAATAATATTTTATATGTAATTTGTGTTTTATAAATTGATCTATTTCATTTAATAACCATAATAGCTTTTTATCTTTTATTTTCTTTTCTATAATTTTTAATAATATTTTTTTATCTATAGTATCAAAATATTTTGATACATCCATTTTTAGTATATAATGCTCATTCCATATGTTTTTACAGTGCTTCATTGTGTTTTGAACATATAAACATGCTTTGTGCATTCCTTTATTTTTTAGACATGCAAATGATGTATTTACAAATTGTGGTACAAATGCTGGTTCTAAAAAGTTATCTACTACCCATCTATGTACTATTCTATCTATGTATCTTGATTTTTCTATTTTTCTTAATTTTGGTTCTGTTACATAAAATGTTGTATATCCCCCATGTTTGTATTTCTGTGTTTTTAATTGTTCTAATAACCATATTATATATTCTTCTTGTTTTAAGTTAAATTCTATTATTTCTTTTCTGTATCCTTTTCCTTTTTTTGATTTTTTGTGTGCTTCCATTAATTTTTCATATGTTAAATGCTTTTCAAATTCATTTCGGATTGTTTTTGGCATAGTGTTTATATAGTCCTCCTAGTATTTTTCCTATTTCATATATTTGCTCCATTACTATTCTGAATTTTCTTTCATCTATCCATTTGTTATTTTTCATTATTCTTAGATATATTCTTTGTGTATTTAGTTCTGCATCTTTTCCTCTTGCTATATAAAATGCTCCTGCATTTACTAGTATTATTTTTCCTTCATCTTTCTTTTGTAATAATTCTATCATTTTACTAAATGCCATTTTGGCGTACCTCCTTTTTTTATTTTGGTGACGTTCTTTGTGCTAAACGCACAAAAAACGCCACCGCTTGGGTGGCGCCACCGCTTGAGTGAAAATTTTTCTTTTACCGCTAAACTTTTGACTTCGTCAAATTTAGCGATAAACAAAAATTTTCACCTCTAACGTATTAAATTCGTTAGATTACTCTTTTCATAATCTGTACTTTTAAAACTAATTTTTTTATAATGTTATAGTCACGGCTTTAGAGTTCAGTCCTACTTTAATAAAGTGAAACGCGCAAACCAATGACGTCGTTACCGCTAGAAGGATCATAGTCGTTGCGAGCAGAAGCTGGATAGTCGGAACCTGTAAGGCTGTAAATGCCTCCCCTAATGCTACATGGATCGCTGCTGCTGGTCGCCTTTTCTAATGTACATTCTGCTTCATTACTTGCAAAATTATATATATTCATCTTCTTAGTTCCTATTGATGCTCCTGTTGTTAATAGACTTAGTTTATTTGCTGGTTTCTCAGTAACATTTTGCCACTCTCCTAGTTGATATGTTGATGTATTGAATTCTGCTCCCATAGCTTTTGCACTTGTTATATTTAATGAATTATTACTATAATTTCCCCAACTTGAACTATCTTCATTTATATCTGCTGTTGTTAATCCGTCTTTTCCCTCTAGGTACTTACACACTAAATCCCATTGTATTCCAAATAATAAACTACTTGTTTTTGTTGTCTCTGGACTCATTTGACTTGCTAGATTTTGTGCTTGACTACATGTTACCCAATTATATGGTATATGGTCTGGCTTACTTACTGCCTTTGGTGACGATGTTGTTAGTTCTCCTGGCTCTGTTCTTGCTAAAGATGGATTTTGCACACTTCCTTCTATTCCTGCTTCATATCTACTTATCCAAAATCCTCCATTTGCTTTTATACTTTGCAACATTTTACTTTTATTTTCATTATATTGTGCTTCTGTTAATCCACATCCTTCATACCATTCATCTGTCCAAGAACTTCTATAATCTGTTGCATATGTTTGTAATGCATTTTCTATTTCTAAATCTGTTGTTGCACTTGCTGTTACTGATTTTGGCACTACTATCCATACCCATTCATTATTATTTTTATCTGCTACTACTAATCCTGTTTCTAAATTTGAATTTTCTATTATTTTACTACTTGAGTCTGGTAAATATGGTGTTGTTTCTGCATTTGATGGTAAACTTCCTGTACTTCCACCATTTCCTAAATTATCAATATAGTTTTCATATTCTCCTAATATTGAATTTTCTCTTCTTTCTGCTTCTTCATAACTATTTTTGGCATCTCCTGCCTTTTGGAATAATCCACTTCCTGTTAATGCACTTATTGAGATTCCCGCTAAAATTAATAATATGATAATTGTAATTACTAATGCTACAAGTGTTATACCTTTGTTTTGCTTTTTCATTTTATAATTTTTCCTCCTTTGTTCCTTATTTCTATTTTTTCTTTTATTATTTATATTTTTACAAATAAATATACTTATTTTTTATAATATTTTTAAGTTTTTATCATTTATAAATAAATATATACTTTATAAAAACTTAAATATTATTTTATGGATTATTCTTTTTTCAAAGTTCTTATTTGTAAAAATATAATAATTTTACTTCTAAAGTATCTCATAACTTTTTTTGTTTTTCAAGACTTTTTGCAAATTTCGACAAAAATAAAGACAATATAAGTACATGCCCATATACAAATTTTGAATTCTCTTTTGATAATTCTCTTGGAATATAATCCCATATTAAACTTAGTTTTGGGGTATCTGATAATGTTATATTAAAAAATATCGAAACCTAAATTTAATTATTTAAACTTTTTTACTGATACAATTATATATTTTGTTATTTTTTCTTAAACTTACTCCATTTTTCACATCCATTCTCTTCTGCAATTCTACAATTGGAATAGGAAGCATAGAAATACAAGCAGTAATAATCCATTGAGTCAAATTTAAAGGAACAACTTCAAATATATTTGCTAAAAATGGTATAACTACTACGATAGCCTGAATAAATACACCTAAAACAAAGCTTCCTACCAAATATTTATTTTCAAATAAATTATTTCCAAATATTGACTTGTCACTTTTAATATTAAAACTATGTATCAATTCCAATAAACCTATTGATAAAAATGCCATTGTTCTACCAACTTCTAATCCATAATATTTATTACCAACACTAAATGCAACAAGTGTTAAAATTCCAATCATTACACCCTCTACAATAATCTTATTCCATAACCCATCAGCAAAAATTCCTTTTTTACGGCTTACAGGTTTCCTATTCATTATATCTTTTTCAGGCTTTTCTAAACCTAAAGCTATTGCTGGTAATGAATCTGTAACCAAATTTATCCATAATAATTGAATTGCAAGTAATGGTGATTTTAGTCCTAATATCAATCCAACAAAAATCGTTACTATTTCTCCTATATTTGTAGCAATTAAAAAATGTATCGCTTTCTTAATATTATCATATATGTTTCTACCTTGTTTTACAGCCTCTACTATTGTTACAAAGTTATCATCTGTAAGGATTATATCAGCTGCATTTTTAGCAACATCTGTACCATTTTTTCCCATTGCAATTCCAATATCAGCATTTTTTAATGCTGGGCTATCATTTACTCCATCTCCTGTCATTGCAACTACTGCATCTTTTCTTTGCCATGCTTTTACAATTCTTACTTTATGCTCAGGAGTTACCCTTGCAAACACTGAATAATCTCTTATATTTTTTTCTAATTGTTCTTGTGTCATCTTATCTAACTCTTGTCCTGTAATAGCTTTATCTTTTGATTCTAAAATTCCTAAATCTCTAGCTATAGCTCTTGCTGTTTCTAAATGATCTCCTGTAATCATAACTGTCTTTATTCCTGCTTCTTTACATGTCCTTACAGCCTCTTTCACTCCATCTCTTGGCGGAT
This sequence comes from Clostridia bacterium, assembly GCA_022793875.1. Lineage (GTDB taxonomy): Bacteria > Bacillota > Clostridia > TANB77 > CAG-508 > CAG-269. Next base: position 15,189 of record JAAWDR010000030.1, on the reverse strand, counting down.
CTATCATCCCAATAAGACCTACAAAAGTTAAATTATTTTCTATATTTGCCGAGTCTATCTTAGTTGGCAAATAATCTACATCTTTATAAGCAACTGCAATTACTCTTAACGCATTTTGTGCCATTTGTTTATTATCATTTTGTATTTTAGAAATATTTAAAGCTTGCACTCTTATACTATATTGATTATTCATTTCATTAATATCTAAAACTTCTTTTGTACATTTTTGTAGTAAAACATCTGGTGCTCCTTTTGTTATTACTCTATATTTATTTCCTATTTTATGTATTGTTGTCATCATTTTTCTGTTAGAATCAAATGGTATTTCATTAATTCTAGGTAGCAATACTTCTAATTCACTTTTTATAGCACCAATATTTATACCTTCTTCTACAATCGCTTTTTCTGTTGGTTCTCCAGAAACATTCTTATTTCCATTTTCCACAGAAATCTCACAATCTGTGCATAATGATGCTAATTCTATTATAAATTTTTTATTCTTTCCTTTTACATCTACAACTGTCATTTTATTTTGAGTTAATGTTCCTGTTTTATCTGAGCAAATTACACTACTACTTCCAAGTGTTTCTACTGCTGGCAATTTTCTAATTATACTATTCTTTTTTGCCATTTTTGTAACACCAATAGAAAGCATAATTGTTACTATTGCTGGAAGACCTTCTGGTATAGCTGCAACTGCAAGTCCAACAGAAGTCATAAACATTTCAACAGGTTCTATATGTTTAATTAACCCAATTACAAATATTATTATACAAATAACAAGACATGCTAATCCAAGTATTTTCCCTACTTCTCCTAATTTCTTCTGTAATGGGGTTTCTGGTTCTGTATCTTCAATAATCATATTAGCAATTTGTCCAACTTTTGTATTCATTCCAATTTCTGTAACTACCGCTCTTCCATGTCCATTTACTGTAATACTTGCCATAAAAGCTGAATTTTTCATATCACCAAGTGTTATATCTTTTTTACAAATCATATCTGCATCTTTTAACGCTGGCTCTGTTTCTCCTGTTAAAGACGATTCCTCTATTTTTAAATTGTGACTTTCTAAAATTCTACAATCAGCAGGAACAAAATTTCCAGCTTCTAGTTCTATAATATCTCCCTTTACCAATTCTTCAGCATTAATCTCAATTTTTTTGCCATTTCTAATAACTTTTGCAATTTGAGGTGTCATTTGTTTTAATGATTCAATTGCCTTTTCTGCTTTTGCTTCTTGTATAACTCCCATTAATGCATTGAAAACTACTATTCCAATAATTATAATAGAATCTACATAGTCATTTTCTCCTTGCATTTTCGAAACAAAAGCTGACACAATTGAAGCAATTATCAATATGATAATCATAAAATCATTAAATTGTTTTAAAAATTTGATTAGAAAACTGTCTTTTTTCTTTTCCTGTAACCTATTTTTTCCATCTTTTTCTTGCCTTTTTTTTACCTCTTCTTCTACTAAACCTTCTTTTTCATTTGTTCCTAAGTTTTTTAAAACTTCATCTTTTCTTTGTGTATGCCACATAAAATTCACTCCTTTTTCTTATGAATTATTAAATTATATGTGGCTTGTACTTTTTTATTACATCTAATTATCTTTTTTATTATGGCAAATTCGCTATAACTAAAATAGGAACCATTTAATAAATTATTTTTATTAAATAGTTCCTATTTTATAGCCAATTATCTAGATAACATGTACATCACTTTCAAAAATCCATTTTGCTTTTTCAATGCACCTTTTTTTAGTTTCTTCAACTTCTCTCTCAATAATTTCGTTACATCTACGTATTATGCTTGCTGTATTTTTAAATTCCCTATTAATTATAATATTACCTCTAGCAACCACCTCTTTTCCATCACAACTTTCCTCAATGGTAAAATCAAAAACCACATATGTAGAAGAAATGAAAGTACATTTTATTAAATTCAAATATCTCATGATGTCCCTTTCTGCTATACATAGCGGAAACACTATTTATATTTACTATGCAAGTATATCATAATTAACATAAAAAAATCAATAGCAATTTCATATATCTTTTCATAATATGTTGTAAGAGGTGTTATTATGTTAAGTTCTTTTATTTTAGCAATTTCAAGTAGCATCGATTCACTAGGAATCGGAATTACATATGGAATTAAAAATACAAAAATTTCTTTAATAGGAAAAATACTATTATTTATCATTTCTATAACAGTAACTTATATATCAATATTTCTAGGAAACATTATAGAATCAATTTTTCCTCATTTTTTAACCAAATTAATTGGTAGCTCTATTCTAATTTTTATGGGAGTTTATATATGTTTGCAAGCATTAAAAGAAGATTTTTCAAATATATTCAATAACCCTATATCTTCAGATTTAGATAAGTCTAAAATTATAGATTCAAGAGAATCAATATTTTTAGCAATAGCTCTTTCTTTAGATAGTTTATGTATTGGAATAGGAGGAAGTATTAGTAATATAAATTTAAGATTATTTCCTATATTAGTTAGTATTTTTCAGTTGTTCTTTTTAAGCATTGGTAGTCTTTTGGGTAAAAATATTAATAAACTTTATAAATTACCTGAAAATATATGGTCACTAATATCTGGAATTTTACTAATTTTTATTGGACTTTCAAAATTTTTCTTATGTTAACTATTGCATTAGTTGTAAATTTATGTTATAATTATTTTATCAATATATAGGAGGCATAAAAATTATGTACAAAATTACTTTGCAAGGACCTGAAACAACACTAACCGCTGAAACGGATAATTACGAGATGTATGTCCGGTTCATAAAATGGTTACATGAGTATAATCCGACAAATGGAGATGTTGATATTGATGCATATCCTATCGCATCTGAAAAGCGGCTGATAGCTTGCAGAACCAAAGCTCGCCGTATCGGACTCACAGCTTAAGTAATATAATAATTGAAATGCACAAAAAAACGGTGGAAAGTAACTAAATTCTGCCGTTTTTTATGTCAACTATTGTAAAAACTATAAAATTGTGTTATAATTGTTCTATATCAATATATAGGAGGCATGAAAATTATGTATAAAATTACTTTAAAAGGACCCCAGACAACTTTAACTGCAACAACGGATAGCTACGAAAAGTATATCCGGTTTGTAAACTGGTTAAAAGAGGCTCATCCGATAAAAGGTAAAAGAAAAAGAAAGAAAAATGTTAACTTTTATCTTTCGGAATTTCCTGTTTATCCTGTTGAAACCGAAATGAAATTAAAAGACTGCAAAATCCAAGCTCGCCTTTCTGGATTTACAATCATGTAACTAAAGTAATATAATAATTGAAATGCACAAAAAACGATGGAAAATAACTAAATTCCATCGTTTTTTTTCGCCTAAAATTTCTATTCTCAATATAAGATGTGTCCCCAATGGGACAAAATGTCCCAAAAAGAAACGTCCCTAATGGGACATTTTCATCGACAACAATTTAGAAATACCGCTTTCCTCCATAGTAACACCATAAACAGTATCAGCAACTTCCATTGTTCCTTTTCTATGAGTAATTACTAAAAATTGTGTATGTTCAGCAAATTTTTTCAAATATTCAGCATATCTAAATACATTAACATCATCAAGAGCAGCTTCAATCTCATCCAATACGCAGAAAGGTGCTGGGTTTATTTTTAAAATTGCAAATAATAATGCTATTGCTGTAAATGCCTTTTCTCCTCCTGACAACAATGTCATGCTTTGTAATTTTTTTCCTGGCGGTTGTACTGTAATTTCTATTCCACATTCTAGTATATTATTTTCATCTTCTAATATAAGTTCTGCTTTTCCTCCACCAAATAATTCAGCAAATACTTCTCCAAAATTTTTATTTATTACTTTAAATTTTTCCTTAAATTGTTCTCTCATAATTTGTGTCATATCAGAAATTACACTTCTAAGTTTGCTCATTGTATTTTCTAAATCAAGTCTTTGTTCACTCATAAAGTCATATCTATCTTTTAAGTTTTTGTATTCTTCTATAGAATCTACATTAACACTTCCAAGTTCTTTAATTTCATTTCTTAGACTATTTACTCTTCTTTGTGTTAATTGAACATTCTCTGGTCTTTGGTATTCTCCTACATTATTTGGTGTAAGTTCATACTCTTCCCACATCTTATTATAAATTTCATTAATATCTTCTTCTATCTTTGTTTTCTTTACATCTAATTTTACAAGTTGACCTTTTAAATCTTCAATTACTTTGAATTTGTCTGTAATTTCATCTTCTTGTTTTGAAAGTGTCTCACTTTTTTCAGTTCTTTGTTGTTTCAATTCTTCTATTTTATTACTACTGTTTTGAACTTCTGCTTTTATTTCTTCAATTTTTTGTAATGTTTCATTTATTGATTTTTCTAGCTTTTCATTCTCTATTGCAATCTGCTCTATTTGGTTCTTTTTATTTTCAATACTTATTTTTGTATTTTCTAATTCTTGATTAATTCTTTCTTTAATTTCTTCAATTGAAGCTTCACTTTCATCAAATGATGATACAGAAATTTTTAAATTTATTATATCAAAATTTAAATCATCTATATATTTTTGGTCATCTTTATTAAGTTCAGCAAATTCTGTTATAACTTTTGATAATTCTTGATTTTGCTCAACAATTTTATTTATTTCTACTTGTATGTTTCCTTTTAAAGATACTGCTTCTTCTTTTTGTTTTTCAAGGCTTTGTTGTTCTTCTTTTAATCTAGCTAAACGTTTTTCTAGTTTTTCAATATTTTCATCAATTGAAATAACCTTTTGTTTTTCAGTAGCATATGTAATATCTATTTCTTGCATTTCTTTTTCTAAGTTTGCTGATAACTCTAAAATTCCTTCAATTGATTCTTCATAATTTAATTTGTCATTTTGTAGTTTTTGAATTTTTTGTTTTAAGTTATTGATTTCTTTTTCTAGCTTTTCAATTTCTTTACCTCTACCCAGTATGTTTACTGTTTTCTTAGCAACAGAACCACCTGTTATTGCTCCTGATGGATTTATTAAATCCCCTTCAACTGTTACTATTCTGAATATGTATCCATTTTGTTTTGCTACTTTAATAGCTGTTTGCATTGTATCAACAATAACTGTCCTACCAAGTAAATTTAATATAATTTGTTCATATTTTTTATTGTATTTTACTAAATCTGATGCAATACCAATTACACCTTTTTCATTTCCTTTAATTTTGTCTAATTTTTTACCTTTAACTGATGAAATTGGTAAAAATGATGCTCTTCCTAAATTGTTTTTTCTTAGATGCTCAACTAATTTTTTAGCATCTTCTTCAGTTTCTGTTACTATATTTTGAAGACTTGCTCCTAAACACATTTCAATTGATGTTTCTAAGTCATCAGGAACATCTATAATATTTGCTAAAACTCCATGCATACCTTTTCCTAGATCTTTTACATTTTCACAATCTTGCAATAAAGATTTAACACTTTTTATATATCCTTCTTTTTCTTTTTCTGTTTCAATTAAAAATTTAAGTCTTGACTCCTTTATTCTCATCTCACCAGCTAAGTTATTTATATCATTCTCATAAGATTTTATTTTTTTACTTGCTTCTTCTCTTTGTTTTGCTACATCATCTAGTGATTTTTGAATTTTATTCTTCTTATTTTGAATTTCAGTAAATTGTTTATAAATATCTTCTTTATTAAGTCTTGTTCCATCTAATTCAGAAATTGTAACTTGAATTTCTTGTTTTATTTGTGCTTCTCTTTTTTCATAGTTTTGATAATTTACATTTTGTGTATTAATTTCTGATTGTAACTCATATTTTTTATCAGTATTTTGTTCTACTGTTTGCTTATATCCTTCAATTTCCAATTCTTTTGAAGAAAGTTTTTGTGTTAATTTATCTAATTCTTCTTGTTTTTCCTTTAACTCATTCTCAAACTTTTCTTTGTTTTTCTTTAAATTATCTTTCTTACTCTCTTTTTGCTCAATTTCTTCATTTAGTTCTGTAATTCTAGCATTTTGTTCTTCAATTTCTTTTGCATATCTTTCACTGTTTTCATTATTATTTGCAATCTTTGTTTTTGCTACATTAATATCTGAATTTAATATTTCGATTTGTTTTTTACTTTCAAACCCTATATTAGACATACTTTCAATCTCTTCTGTAATTTTATCAATATTAGTCTTTAGTTCTTCTTTTAATGATTTTACTGTTTCTAATTTTTCTTCTTCATCTTTACATTGAGATGTCATTACATCTATGGATTGTACCAACTCTTGTAAATCTTTTTTGTATTTTTCTATATTGTATACAAATAATCCTATCTCAATACTTTTTAATTCTTCTCTCAAATTCAAATACTTTTTAGCTTTATCAGCTTGTATTTGCAATGGTTCTAAATTCCCTTCAATTTCAGATAAGATATCATTTATTCTAAGAAGATTTAATTTTGTATGCTCTAACTTTTTCTCTGACTCTTCTTTTCTTGTTCTATATTTAACAATTCCTGCAGCTTCTTCAAAAATATGTCTTCTATCTTCTGATTTATTACTTAGAATTTCATCAATTTTACCTTGTCCAATTATTGAATATCCATCTTTACCAATCCCTGTATCCATAAACAATTCTAATACATCTTTTAATCTACATGGAACTTTATTTATATAATATCCTGTTTCTCCACTTCTATATATCTTTCTTGTGACTGTTACCTCTGTATATTCAATTGGCAATTCCCCATCACTATTATCAAACACCAAAGATGCTTCTGCAAATCCTAAAGATTTTCTGTTTTGCGTTCCTGCAAATATAACATCTAAAGATTTTGCTCCTCTTAGGGACTTCATACTTTGCTCCCCTAGTACCCATCTTATTGCATCTGATATATTGCTTTTCCCTGAACCATTAGGTCCAATTGCTGTTGTTATTCCTGGTCTTAGTTCTAATATTGTTTTATCTGCAAAGGATTTGAATCCTTGTAATTCTAATCTTTTTAAATACATTTTTTACTCCTCTGTGTCAATAGGGACGCCCTTTTTTGGCACAAAAATCAGCCAAAAGGGACAGCCCTCATTTATTTTTTATTGTTACAAATTCGCTATTACTTATCTCTCTTTTGATTACAAATTCACTATCGTTCATTTGTATAAGATATCCGTAACTCGCTTCGCTCGAACGGCTATCTTAATTTTACTATATAAAAAGACAAAAAGCAAGAAATTTTTTCTTGCTTTTTAAAAACAGAATTTTGTTAAAATTTTATATAACAATTTCCATAATTATAAATTGAAGTAACTTCATCAGATATAATATACTTTCCAGAAACAATTTCTGAATTTGAATAAATATATTCCCCGTCTAATTTAACAAAATAAGCAACCATACTTATCGCACCACCTTCGAAAGTACTCCAATCTATCCAATATATTTTTTGATTCTCATCATGTTCACCACCAAAATGTGATGTATCTAAATAAGCTACTACTTCATCTCCTCCATACGCTTCATAATCAACAAAATCTTTCCATCTTTTTCCCTTTTCACATGAGTACTCTACTCCATCTATAGAAAAATGTACAATTTTATCTCCATCAGATAAATTATTTCCTAAATTATTAATGTAATTTTCATATTCTCCTAGTATTGAGTTTTCTCTATTTTCAGCTTCTCTATATTCTGTTCTTGCATCTTCTGCTTTTTGAAATAATCCACTTCCTGTTAAACTTGATATTGATATACCAGCTAAAATTAATAATATAATTATTGTAATTACTAATGCTACTAATGTTATACCTCTATTAGCATTTTTGAACTTTTCCATATTTTTTTCACCTTCTTCTATTTATTTTTTTATAATTATATAATTAGATATTTTTTGCCACAATAAAAACAACTATTTTTATTGTTCACTTTTTTACATAATATTCTATTGTCTTATACTGTTACGTTTTCTCAACTATTATATATTCACAAAACTCCATATACTATATAAACTGTCCTCAAACTTTCCTTCACATTCCATTTTAATATCATTTTCTAGTAAAACTATTGGTCTCATTCTATCTGTATAACCATCATTATAGTAAAGAGAACCAAATAAATTACGAACACTAAGGTGACTATAATTAACATAACGCGCACGAAAATCACAATAACTATATCCTGCCCATGTAATAACACTACGAGATGCTAACCAATGTGAAACACTTATTGCACTATGAAATAGCTCATAATATATACTTTCTTCATATGCTTTTGACAAATCTGATAATGAACCTAAGCTATAATATGTCTGCTTTAATGTTATTCCACTTGTATTTGCTTGACCATTTCCTGTATATATTTTATCTTGTTCACTAATGTCTAGTCCATCAGTTTTTAATGGATTTCTATTATTTTCATCTAATGGCATTGTATTTACTCCTATATTGTTCTCTTCTAATGATATTTTAGGATAATATGCATTGCTTCCTGTAAATCTACTTATATCTCCATATTTATTTCCATTTGCAGTATTATTATTATATTTATATGTGTCTCTTGCATTATTACCTGCTTCACTATAATGTACTTCCAAATCTTCTATCGTTATACTTCTTGCTTTGCCTATTCCATTTTTACTGTATAATATTTCACATGCTCTATTTAATAAATATACTGCATTATTATATCCATTTGCTCCATATAATTTTAAGCTTTCATTTGTTTCTTTTCCACTTATTAACTTTGTTGGTTTTCCAGTCTTCTCATCTATTTCTAATACTCTCCATTTCATTTCTGATGCCTGACTTAAATTTTGCCCTGAACTTCCTGAATAGTTGTTTATTTCACTATTTAATTCTGTTAATTGTTCTGATGTTGGCTTATCTGGTGTGTAATTTACATAGTCTCCTACTTTTACATCTAATTTATTATAATTTTCTTTTATCTCTACTTCTCTATTTTCTTTAATTTCATATAAATCTTTTCCTTTTGTTGCAGTATATAATATCTCCGAATCTTCTTCTCCTTGCTCATAACTATCTATTGTACCTCTATTTTTTAACTTTTCTAATTCTTTTCTTAATTCATCTTTGTCTATATTTCCATCTTCATTTATTGATGCCATTACTGCTAATTTCAATTGCTCTTTTACATTTGCTCTATCACTTGCTTTTACAGCATCTTCTGCTTTTTGAAATAATCCACTTCCTGTTAAACTTGATATTGTTATTCCTACTAATAATATCAAAATTATTATTGTTATTATTAAAGCGATTAATGTTATCCCATTAGTTCCCTTTTTAAATTTTTTCACGTTCTTTTCTCCTTCTTTTGTTTATTTTTCACATTTTTCTATAACTTATGCTATAGACATTTATGTCATTTTAATACAATTTAATATTTTGTTGAAACCAATGTCAACACTATTTTAATTATATATATTTTTTCTTTTTAAGACAATAATAATAGCCTTTTAATTAATCACTTTTTTTACATAATATCTTAATAGTCGACAATTTTTTAGTAAATATTAATAGATAATGAAAAATAGAAAAAATCTTTCAAAAATTTTTTCGACCCAATTGTACAAAAAAATCCCTTGACATCAACATATATTTAGAATATACTAAACACATAACAAACACGGTACAACCGTAATAAAAAAGGAGGCATATACATGAACAACTTAATAGAAATCAGATGGCATGGTAGAGGAGGACAAGGAGCAAAAACAGCATCATTATTACTAGCCGATGCAGCATTTAATACTGGAAAATATATTCAAGGATTTCCAGAATATGGGCCAGAGAGAATGGGAGCACCGATTACAGCATATAACAGAATTAGTGATAAACCAATAACAGTTCACAGCAACATATATGAACCAGATTACGTAATTGTAGTTGATGACACTCTTTTAGAATCAGTCCCAGTTACAGAAGGATTAAAAGAAACAGGGGCAATTATAATTAATACAACAAAATCACCAGAATATCTAAAAAAAGTTTTAAAAGGATACAATGGTAACATTTACACTATAGATGCAAGAAAAATATCAGTAGAAACACTTGGAAAATATTTTCCAAATACACCAATGCTTGCAGCAATAGTAAAAGTAAGTGGAATTATGACAGATGAGGCATTTCTAGAAGATATGAAAGGTTCATTTAAACATAAATTTGCTAAAAAACCAGAAGTTATTGAAGGTAACATGAAAGCATTAGAAATGGCATTAAAAGAAGTTAAGAAAATTTAATAAAATCTGTGTCAAAAAAGGACGTCCCTTTTGACACAAATTAGAAAGGAAAAGCTATGACAAATATAAATAAAACAACACCTATAGAAGAATTAACAATAGGTGGAAATATTTATACAGCAGGAAATGCAAAAGAATTCAAAACAGGTGACTGGAGAAGTATGAGACCTGTATGGATTGAAGAGAAATGCAAACAATGTGGACTATGTTTCCCTGTTTGCCCTGATAACGCAATTCCTGTATGTAAAGATACATTAAAAAGAACAGATTATAATTATGATTATTGCAAAGGATGTGGAGTTTGTGCAAAAGCATGCCCATTTGGTGCAATAGAAATGAAGGAAGAAGGTGTTACTGAATAATGAGTATAAGAGAAAGATTAAGTGGTAATGAAGCTGTTGCGACAGCTATGAAACAAATAAATCCTGATGTTGTTGCTGCATTCCCAATTACACCATCAACAGAAATTCCTCAATATTTTTCAACATTTGTTGCAAATGGTACAGTTGATACTGAATTTGTAGCAGTTGAAAGTGAGCACAGTGCAATGAGTGCTTGTATTGGAGCACAATCAGCTGGTTCAAGAGCAATGACAGCAACATCTGCAAATGGTTTATCTTTAATGTGGGAAATGATTTATATTGCTTCAAGTTTAAGACTTCCTATAGTTTTAAATTTAGTTAACAGAGCTGTATCAGGTCCATTAAATATTCATTGTGATCATTCAGATGCAATGGGTGTTAGAGATGCTGGTTGGATAATGTTATTTTCTGAAAATAATCAAGAAGCATATGACAATAACCTAATGGCTCACAAAATTGCAGAAAACAAAGATGTTCAATTACCTATAATGATATGCCAAGATGGTTTTATAACATCACATTCAATTGAAAATATTGAATTAGAAGAAGATTCAGAAGTAAAAAAATTTATTGGAGAATATCATCCAGAACATTACTTATTAAATAAAAAAGAACCTATCGCAGTAGGACCTTTAGATCTTCAAGCATACTTATTTGAACATAAAACACAACAAGCAGATGCTATGAGAGCTGCAAAACAAGTTATATTAGATGTATCTAAAGAATTTGAAAATTGGACAGGAAGACATTATGGATTATTTGAAGAATACAAATTAGATGATGCAGAAATTGCAATAGTTTGTATGAACTCAACAGCTGGTACTACAAAAGCTGTAGTTGATAAATTAAGAGAAAATGGTGTAAAAGCTGGATTATTAAAAATAAGAGTTTACAGACCATTCCCTGGAGAAGAAGTTGCAAAAGCATTAAGTCATTTAAAAGCTGTTGCAATATTAGATAAAGCTGACTCTTTAAATGCTGCTGGTGGAGCATTATTTGAAGATGTAACATCTAGCATGTATTTATCAAAAGAAAATGTACCTGTTGTAAATTATATATATGGAATTGGTGGTAGAGATACTACTGAAAAAGAAATTGAATCAGTATTTACAGATTTAAGTGACATCGCTTCAAGTGGAAAAGTAGAAAATCCTTATAGATACTTAGGGTTAAGAAAGGAGGCTAAATAATTATGGCATACAATTTTAAAGAAGTAGTAGCAAATAAGCCTTCAAGATTTACAGAAGGACATAGAATGTGTGCTGGATGTGGAGCACCAGTAGTTGCAAGACATATATTAAGAGCATTAAAAGAAGAAGACCATGCAGTAATTGCAGGAGCAACAGGATGTATGGAAGTATCAACATTTATATATCCATATACAGCTTGGACAGACTCATTTATACACACAGCTTTTGAATGTGCAGGAGCAACATTATCAGGAGTAGAAGCTGCATACAAATCATTAAAAAGACAAGGAAAATTACCAGAAGATGAACATACAAAATTCATCGCATTTGGTGGAGATGGTGGAACATATGATATAGGAATTCAATCATTATCAGGAGCAATGGAAAGAGGTCATGACATGGTATATGTATGTTATGACAATGGAGCATACATGAACACAGGAATTCAACGTTCATCAGCAACACCAAAATTCGCAGATACAACAACATCACCAGCAGGAACAGTAATACCTGGAAAAATGCAATCAAGAAAAGACCTAGCAAAAATAATGGTAGGACATCACTTACCATATGTAGCCCAAACAGCAGCAATAAACAATATGAAAGATTTATATGAGAAAGCTGAAAAAGCAATATATACAGAAGGACCAACATTCTTAAATGTTATGGCACCATGTCCAAGAGGATGGGGATATTCAACAGACGAATTAATGCAAATAAACAAATTAGCAGTTGAAACATGTTATTGGCCATTATACGAAGTAGTAAATGGAGTTTATCATATTACTTACAAACCAGTTAAAAAGCTTCCAATAGAAGAATTCTTGAAACCACAAAAAAGATTTAAACATATGTTTAAACCTGGTAATGAGTGGATGATTGAAGAATTCCAAAAAGAAGTTGATAAAAGATGGCAAGAATTATTAGATTTAGAAGAAATCACAAATAGGGATTAAGGGACGTTCCTTAAATCCCTTTAGAAAGGGACTAAGGGACATTCCTTAGTTCTTTTAATAATTTTTAATAATTGCTGAAATTCTATTTTTTCCTATTCTAAAATAATCTGAAACGTATTTATTTGAAATATTACAATTATCTTTTATTTCTTTAATTAATAATGTAAATAAATATCTATCTTTTTTTATATAATCAATATCACAATTGTACTTTATACTAAAATTTGTGATTATATCTTTGAATTTCTCTTCTAATATAATTTTCTCTTCTTTTATATCCAAGATATTTTCTTCTATTGAATTTCTATGAATTGAATAAAACTCATTTAAATAATCTTGTGAATTAAATAGTAAATCAACAATTTCTTTCTTTATATTACCTTTTACATAATCTTTATATGATGAATACATATAATCAATTTCATTTTCTACCATTTTCGCTTTAACTGGATTTTTATGGATATATGATAATGTATTAAATAAATGTTTTTCATCCATAATTTCCTGAGTATAATATCTATTTTTAAATACATATCCTTCTCTATTTAGTATCTTATTATAATAAATTGCATATGATGTATTTATTCTACTCATCATTTTTGATAAGTATTGTATTTTATCTATATAAACTAATAAATGTACATGATTATCCATAATGCAAAATGCTATAATCTTTATATTTTCAAAATCATCTACTATTTTATTAATAATTTTTATATACTCATCTTTATATTTATAATTCTTAAAAATATATTCTTTGGCTATTCCTTGTGCCACTATATGAATATATTTTGATGTTATATTACTTCTCGCAATTCTTGGCATTATACCTCCTTATTTAATTATTTTATAATTTTTGGATTAGTTTTTTGATTAAATATTGAATAAATTAATATAATTTCTATTAGTTCTACGTTGAATTAATAAAATTTTGACTTAAATACATTATCATTTTAGTAAGAGTGTCCCTTTATCCCTTTAAAAAGGGATAAAAGGAACGTCCCTAGATCCCTATTCTTCTTCTGGTGCTTCAACTGGGCAATAACAATTAACGCACATTAAAATTACTCCAATTAAAGCCTCTTTTTACTCCTTCTTTATAAATCCTAATATACTTCTTTTTGAAAAATATCTTTTCTATAAAGTTCAATTTTTCTCCTAATTCCTCTAATAATACTACATCTTTTTCTTTCATAAACAATCCCTCTCTTTCGCTTTTTGCTTTCAAGGGGTTATTTTTCCTCATTATATTATTACTTTTGCTATTTGTAAATAGTTTTTTCTCGTTCTTTTCCATATTTTGGTACCTCTTTCATATAAAATTGTTGACAATTCATACTTTTGAGGTTATACTAGCATTAAGCATACCTTAAAAGTATGTTGTGTGTGAAAGAAGATAAAAGATTGCGAGTCACTTATCTTCTTTTCTTTATTTTATATAAATTTTAAATTTTGTCAAGGAAATGCACTGTTATATTCGACAAATTCCAACAAAAAAACGCCTCAATCGTTGAGGCTCTAAGAAAAATTTTTTTTAATTTTTTTCAATTTTTTTAAAATTTATTTCTCTTTCTACTTTTATTTGTAAATAATTCCAGTCTAATTTAGAAATGTACTCTAAAGATATATGACACAAATAATTATTTTCTTTTGCATATTGGTTCCATTCTTTTACTGTTGGAAATTTTTTTAATTCTTTTGTAATATCTTTCAATGCACTATAAGATTTATCGTAATACTCTATCATTTCACTATTTTTGGGATATTCTGTTGTTTCTACGCTATCATAATATTCATTTATTATGATATCAATTTCATCACTAATTTTTTTTGTTTCTTCTGAATTTATACCTGTTTTTTTTATAGTCTCATGCAATTTATTTCTCAATTTTCTTATTTTCTTTACATCATCTCTAGCCATCGATTTTTTCTCTCTTTTCTTTAAAATTTAAAATCTTTTTAATTTTACTAATTATTATTTTTACCTTTAGATTTGGTATTATTATATACAATTCTTTTAAAAATTTAAACTGATCTATATTATTTTTTTGCAATATTTTTAATGTGTTATCCGTAATTTCATGACAAGAAATTGTAAACGCACTAAATAAACAATTTTCATGTGCATATTTGTCCCATTCTTCCCTTGTACAATATGGATTTTTTCTTATATATTTTTTAAACTCTTTTTTACTCTCTTTATAATAATTCTTCATGTTTCTATTATTTACTTTTTTTAGTTTTTTATACAAAAAAGCTCTGATTAAACAGAACTTTTTATATTTTTCTTTATTATGTAATTGAAATTATTTTTAGTTATGTACTGCAAACTTTCTGAACTCAAAAGGTCAAATCTTACAGCTAATTTATTATATTGTTTCTTTGTTAATTTTATTCCTAAAAATTTTATCATTAGTAGAGATTTTTTGTATGCTAAATCCATATCT
>JAAWDR010000004.1 GCA_022793875.1 Clostridia bacterium | reverse complement strand
TATTATTATAGATTTTAAATTATTTGTTAATATTTTTATTTTAAAAAATTAATAAATAAATCAATAATAAATTTTATTATTGAATTATTATTATATAAATTAATTAAATAATTTTTTGTGAAAGGGATATGCCATAAAATAAAGAAAACAGTTATTATAATGAAAATTGTAATTATTAGTGCAATAAAATCTTTGAAGTTCTTTTTATATTTTCTATTTTTAAAATTTTGAATATACGCATTGTAATGGTTTTTATTTATATTATTTTCAAAGTTATTTGTATTTCTTTTATAATTATTCATATTATTATAATTGTTATAAATATTTTTTTCTAAATTTATATAATTATTTTTTAAATAATTAATTTCATTTTTTAAATTAATATTTTCATTATATAATTTATTATAATTTTCTTCTGAAATTTCATTATTTTTTATTATTAAATTATATTCTTCTCTTTTTTCTGGATTTGATAAAATTTCGTATGCTTCATTTATTTTTTTTATTTTTTCTTCATAGTTATTTTTTAAGTTATTTTTTTGTAAGTCTGGATGATATTTTTTTACTAATGTTTTATATGCTTTTTCTAATATTTCTGGAGATGCATTTTTATCTATTTCTAAAATTTCATAATAATTTTCTTTCATTTAATTTATCCTTTCATGAAATTAGTATACCATATAATTAAAATAAATAAAAGGTGTTTTGCAACACCTTATAACAAAATTGCTAAAATTATAAGAAATAATATTATAATAAAAACAATTAGTCGGAAAATTATCCGTAATGTAAATCCCAAAGTTCTAAATAAAAAATACAGAATGGCTAATAAAATTAATAAGATAGTCATAATTTTCCTCCTGTTAAAATTTATTATATTTATATTATATCATTTTTTATATAGTTAGTCAAAATTTTATTAAATAGTAAAAAATAAATAATAAAATAGGAACAATAAAATTTATAATTAATAATATAAATAGGTGATATTATGAGTTTAGGGTTGTGTTTATCTGGAGGAGGAGTAAAGGGAGCAGCACATATTGGTGTTTTAAAAGCTTTAGAAGAAAAAAATGTAAAAATAGATTATATAGGTGGAACTTCTTCAGGAAGTATAGTAGCCACATTATATGCAGTTGGGTATAAGTCAGATGAAATTTACAATATTTTTAAAAAATATTGTAAAGATATAAAATACATAGATATTAAGAATATTTTTAAATTAATTTTTGGAATTATTACAACAGGGAGTATAATAATTGATGGGTTAAATTCTGGGAAATCTATAAATAAATTAATAAATAAAATGTGTAATAAAAAAGATATTTATAATATTTCAGATATAAAAATGCCATTGGCGATTCCAAGTGTTAATATGAATACAGGTGAAGTTGTATGTTTTACATCTTTAAAAATGAGAGCTTTTTCTGATAATACTGTTTTTGTTAATGATGTAAAAATTGGTAATGCTGTTCAAGCAAGTTGTAGTTTTCCTGCTATTTTCTCTCCATGTGATTATAAAAATTGTAAATTAGTGGATGGTGGTATTAGGGAAAATGTACCTTGGAGAGAGGTTAAGTTTTTAGGTGCTGATAAAGTTATTAGTGTTGTTTTTGAAAACGAAGTTGATAATAGTTGTTTTAAAAATTTAATTGATGTTACTGCTCGTTCTTATGAATTAATGTGTAAAGAACTTTCTAAATATGAACTTAGGGGAGAGGAGTGTTTAATAAAAATAAAAAGTGAAAAAGTTTCTCTTTTGGATATGAGTAAAATTGATGAGTTTTATGAAAAGGGATATAATGAAACGAAAAATTTTTTGAATAAGAATAATATAAAATTCTTATAACAAGTAAATATTTATTATATAATTTATTTGACTTTGGAAGGAGACGAATAAAATGAAGGATATATCAAACTATTAAAGATTATCATATTAATTAAGCTTTTGGACTTTTTAATTCATAATTGAAAAAGAACAGGACTGGACTACTGTTCTTTTTTTATCCATGAAGGACATTATCAACTTTATTTTGCTGAAGCTATTATAGTATACTATATATTTTATTATATATCAGATTTTTTTTTAGTATACGAATTTTCTTGTTTATTCAAATTATCTTTAGCAACAGTCATTAACAATTTAATTCTATTAGCTTGATTTGTTTCACTAGCACCTGGATCATAATCTACAGGTGAAATGTTAGCTTCAGGATATTTTTGTCTAATTGTTTTTATTACTCCTTTACCAACCACATGATTTGGTAAGCAAGCAAAAGGCTGAACACATATAATATTGGGAATGCCACTTTCGATATATTCAATCATTTCAGCTGTTAAGAACCAGCCTTCTCCAGTTTGATTTCCAATGGATAGAACATCTTTTACTTGATTTTCTAAGTGCCATATATCACAAGGTTGTAAATATCCTTTCTTAGATTTTAATAATGCAATTTTAACATCTTTTTCTAGAACATCAATAATCTTTATTGCTATTTTACTTATTTTTGAAGATGCTTTATATGTATTTAATAAATTGTTAAATGTAATTTTATTTGTTGCCATAAATTTAACAAATCCCATAAAATCTGGTAAGATTACTTCTGCACCTTCTTTTTCAAGTAAATCTGATACAAAGTTATTTCCAAAAGGATGATATTTAATTAGTACTTCTCCAACTATTCCAACTTTAGGCTTTCTAAGCTTCAAATTTAATTCTATTTTTTCAAAGTCATTTACTATGTCATAAATGCTCTGCTTAAATTGTATAGTGTTCGATTTTCTAACAAGTTTTTTACATTTTATTAACCATTCATCAAATAGTTTTTGTGTTTCTCCTGTATTTATTTCATAAGCTTTGTTTTTTGTTAACATTTTTTGTAATAAGTCTGCATATATTATACATTTTATTAGTCTTTTAATCATTTTTGGAGTTAGCTTAAATCCAGGCATTTTTTCCATTCCAACAACATTAAAGGATATTACAGGTATATTGTTAAATCCTGCATCTTTAAGAGCTTTTCTAATAAAGCCTATATAATTTGTTGCCCTACATCCACCACCTGTTTGTGACATTATTAAAGCAGTTTTATTTAAGTCATATTTACCAGATTCTAAGGCTTCAATCATTTGACCTGCAACTAATATTGAAGGGTAACAGGCGTCATTATTTATGTATTTTAAACCAGTTTCTACTGTGTGAGAAGTACATTCTCTTAATAATTCTATTTTATATCCACATTCTTGTATTGCAGATTCTAGTAATTCAAAATGTATTGGTGCCATTTGAGGAAAAAGAATAGTGTAATCTTTTCGCATTTCCTTTGTGAAGATTTTTTTTGTAATTCCGTAGTCACCTTGGGCTTTTTCTTCTTTCTTTTTTTCAATTCGTTTATTCATACTAGCAATTAATGATCGTATACGAATTCTTACTGCCCCTAAGTTATTTACCTCATCTATCTTGATTAAAGTATACATTTTGTCATAACTTGATAAAATTTCTTCAACTTGGTCAGTTGTAACAGCATCAACACCACATCCAAATGAATTTAATTGTATTAATTCTAAGTTATCATGTTTTCCAACAAAATCTGCTGCAGCATATAATCTTGCATGAAATACCCACTGATCTACAACTCTTATAGGGCGTTTTGCTTCTGTTTTATTACAGATACTATCTTCTGTTAAAACACATAATCCAAGAGAGGTAATTAATGTGTCTATTCCATGATTTATTTCAGGATCTATATGATAGGGCCTTCCAGCTAAAACAATTCCTTTTAAGTTGTTTTCTTCAATATATTTTACTGTTTCAGCTCCTTTATTTTGTATATCTTTCTTACATTTTTGATATTCAGCTTCTGCTTTTTGAGCAGCTTTAACTAATTCTTGTTTCGTAAAATTATATTCCTTAAATTCATCTAGTTCCATAATTTTTTTAACAAGGTTTTTTATATCAAAAGGTAAGAATGGATTTATAAATTTAATATTTTTTGTTTTTAAATTTTCAACATTATTTTTTAGCACTTCTGAATATGAAATTACAATTGGACAATTATAATGATTGTCAACTTTTTTGTATTCTTTTCTTGAATATGGCATACAAGGATAGAATATAGTAGTAATTCCTTTTTCTATTAAATTTTCTATGTGCCCATGAGAAATTTTTGCTGGGTAGCAAACTGATTCTGATGGGATAGATTCCATTCCTTTTTCATATGTATTTCTAGTACTTTTATCCGAAATGATTACTCTAAAGCCTAAATTTGTGAAGAATGTGAACCAAAATGGATAGTCTTCATACATATTTAGAACTCTTGGTATACCTATTGTTCCCCTAGCAGAATATTGTTTTTCTAATGGTTTATAATCAAATATTCGTTGATATTTGTATTGTACTAAGTTTGGTAAATTCTTTTTATTAGTAAGTATACCAGAACCTTTTTCACAGCGATTTCCAGATATATGATGTGAGCCATTATTAAATTTATTAATTGTTAGTTTGCAATTATTTTCACAATTATTACATCTTGTATGTGTTATTTCTATTTCTAATTTGTCAAGTTCATCAGATTTTAATATTGTAGATTTATATTCCATATCTAAATTTGATTCATATTGTTCTTTAGAAAGTAGAGCTATACCATATGCTCCCATTAATCCAGAAATGTCTGGGCGTATAACATTTTTGCCAACTATTTTTTCAAAAGCTCTTAACACAGCATCGTTATAAAAGGTTCCTCCTTGTACTACTATGTGGTTTCCTAAATTGGTGGTATCCCTAATTTTCATAACTTTTTGAATAGCATTTTTTATTATAGAATAAGAAAGTCCACTTGATATGTCTCCAACAGTATAACCTTCTTTTTGAGATTGTTTTATTTTTGAATTCATAAATACTGTACATCTTGAACCTAAATCAACGGGACTTTTTGAATGTATAGCTTCTTTTACAAATTCAGAAATTTCTATTTTTAAACTTTTGGCGAAAGTTTCTATAAATGAACCACATCCTGAGGAACATGCTTCATTTAACATGATATTATCTATATTACCATTTTTTAGTTTGATATATTTCATATCTTGTCCACCAATATCTATAATTGCTGTAACATCAGGTTCAAATTGTTTAGCAGCTGTATAATGTGCTATTGTTTCTATTTCATTTAAGTCAATATTTAAAGCAGTTTGTATTAATTTTTCTCCATACCCAGTAACACCACTATATCTTAAAATTGCTTTTTCAGGAAGTATATTATAAGCATTTTTAAGCATATCTATAACACTTTTTAAAGGATTACCTTCATTACTTCTATATAAAGAATATAGAAGGTTTCCATTATTATCTATTAAAACTAATTTTGTAGTTGTTGAACCAGCATCGATTCCCAAATAGCAATTGCCTTCATAAGTAGAAATATCTTTTTTTATAATTTTTGACTTAGAGTGTCTTTTTAAAAATTCTTCATATTCTTTTTCATTTTTGAATAATGGTTCTAAAGGTTCAGTTGTATTATCATGAGAATTTTTAAGATTTTCTATTTTTTCAGTTAATTTTTGTACTGTAAAAGGTGTTGTATTTAGGGAGTCAAGAGTTGCACCTTTTGCTACTAAGAGGTGAGCCTCTTTAGGAACTATAACTTCCTCAGGCTCTAAATTAAGTGTTTCAATAAACCTTTTTCTCAATTCAGATAAATAATTTAAAGGACCACCTAAAAAAGCAACAGTTCCTCTAATAGGTTTTCCGCAAGCTAATCCACTTATTGTTTGATTTACAACAGCCTGAAATATAGAGGCTGCAATATCTTCTTTTGCTGCACCTTCATTTATTAAAGGTTGTATATCAGTTTTTGCAAAAACACCACATCTTGAAGCTATTGGATATATAGTTTTGTAGTTTTTTGCAAGTTCATTTAAACCTTCTGTATCTGTATGTAATAATGATGCCATTTGGTCTAAAAAAGCACCTGTTCCACCAGCACAAGTTCCATTCATTCTTTGTTCTATTGATTTATCAAAATATATTATTTTGGCGTCTTCTCCGCCAAGCTCTATTACAACATCTGTTTCAGGAATGTATTTTTCAACAGCTCTTTTACAAGATATAACTTCTTGAATAAAAGATACTCCTAAAAAGTTGCTTGCAGACATTGCTCCTGAACCTGTTAGGGCTAGAGTAAATTTATTTTCTGGAAATATATTTATTAAGTTTTCTAGTACATTACATATTGTATTTTTTGTATCGGAATAGTGTCTTTGATAACTTTTGTATATAATATTTTGTTGTTCATCCATAACTATTATTTTTATGGTTGTTGAGCCAACATCTAGTCCTACATGTAATATTTTTTCCATACTTTTGCTCCTTTTACCTATTTATGTGTAGTATTTTATATAAAAAATCATTGTTTGTCAAATTCGTGTCAATGGGGACGCCCTTTTTTGACACAAAAAATTGCCAAAAGGGACAGTCTTTTTGAAATGTTTGAAATTTATGCATATTTTGGACAAACAAATAATAAAATTGTTATAACTCAGAGTTTTATATTAAATAAAATATAAGTATTTAAGTTTGTTTTTTAATACAAAAGTTATAATATATAGTAAAAATCCGTTCTTTACTGGTTGGACTAATCATGTAAGTAAATTTATTTATATTTTAAATGTAGAAGAGTTAATCTGTCTTATCTGTATGAATATGTGTCATCCCAAACTACGCATCACTGCATTTTACTATATATTATAACTTTTATATTTAAAGCTAAATTAAAAATACTAAAATAATAATATTTACATATTTATATATTAAAACTGAGTTATGGTAAAGAAGAAGGAGGAAGTTATAATGAATAAGAAGATTGTTTCGTTATTCTTAATTTTACTAATTATAATATTTGTGGTTGGATTTTTTTCAATTAAATATGTGAAAGAGAAAAAGGCTGGAGAAGTACGAGGTGAATATACTCCTCAAGAGGAAATTTCTGAGGAGCAGTTTAGAGAGACTATTGTAAGTTTGTACTTTCCTGATAAGGAGACTAATTTGATAAAGCCTGAGGCTAGGCTTGTTAATGTTAAAGAACTTATACAAGCTCCATATAATGTTTTGATAGAATTGTTAATTCAGGGTCCTAAAAGTGATAAGCTAAAGGTTGTTATTCCTGAAAATGTTAAGTTGTTAAATGCTTCTTTAGAGGGAGAATGTTTGACTTTGGATTTTTCGTCTGAGTTGTTAAATTATAGTAAAGATGATTCTAAAGTGAAAGAGAATTTGATTAATTCTATTGTTAATACTGTTACTGAACTTAATGAAGTAAATAAGGTTAAATTTTTAATTGATGGTAATACAAATGAAGATTTTAAAGATGAATATGTGAGAAAATAGAATATCCCTTAAGAAATAGATATTTTATAATATTATTTCAATATTTTGTATAATTTTACATATTTCATAAAACCGCTAAAATT
This sequence comes from Clostridia bacterium, assembly GCA_022793875.1. GTDB lineage: Bacteria > Bacillota > Clostridia > TANB77 > CAG-508 > CAG-269. The sequence goes on along the minus strand of JAAWDR010000004.1, from coordinate 62,052 downwards.
TCTTAAAAAATGCTCTACTTCATTTAATGAGTTTAGAGTATTTTTTTTGCAGGTATTAAAATTTATTTTTTTCTTTTTAGATGGGGAAGGTTTTTTTTCTCCTCTTTTTTCATATTGTTCATTTTTTATTGTTTCTAATGATTTTGTGTTTTCACATCTATATAAACTTGGCATTTTATTTTTTCCTTTCATATTTTATAATTAATATTATAATATAATATTCTAATTTTAATTAGATGTGTTATAATTAGATTTTTAAATAATTTTATTTATGTCTTGATACCCGACACTTTTTTATTGATGGTTGGATACCCTCCTATAGAGATATATTTTAGTATGTATCTTGTTCATTATGTTCAAAAAGAATTGTTAAAATAAGAAAATGAGCCGCTTTCACTCAGGCCAAAATAGATACTTATATTTCTTTTGAATGAAATTCCGAATGTGCCATGGAAGGACTATAGAAAATCTTAATAAAATTAATTAGGGAATCTCGCCTCACGAGGGCACTGATTGATTTTATTTAGATTTTCTAAGTCCTGTATTAAACCGAGGAATGCAATGAAAAAATAAATATAAGTATCTATTTTTCCGTGAACATTCCTCATTTTCTTATTTAAACATTTCTATTTTTCACTTCAATCAAGCGATACATACTAAAATATATCTCTATAGTAGGGGAGCTAACCATCAATAAAAAAGTGTCGGGTATCAAGATATTACATAAAAAAACTTAGGGAAATAGGCTAAGTAGGTTGAAATAAGAATAAAAAATTACAAAATTTGATAAAAAAGTAAAGAAAATTTAATATTTTGTAATATTAAGGATTCCGTAAATAGTGCACAAATTGTTTAAATATTGTGGATTAGAAGGGCTTTACTTTATAAATGAATGTAACTATAATATATATTGTAAAAATATAAGTAATATTTTATTAAAAATGGTTGAAAAATCACTATTTTTGGTGTATAATTTTATTTAGAGATATTATGTAAAAATGTCGAAAAATGTATTAAAAATTATAGCATTTTATATTTTGGGAGGTAATATTATGAAACAAAAATTTTTACAAGTTATAACATCAGTATTATTAATAATAACAATGACAATTGCGAACTTTTTATTAATATGTGTAGATGTTGTATCATATGCTGCAGATGCAATTAATGCAGATAAGAGTACAAACCATAAAAATGTAGAATTTATGGCTTATTTTAAGGATGGAAACGGAAATAAAGTTATTGAAAAAGATGAAGTTACAAATGGTGAAAATTTAAAGCTTTATTTTGAAATATCTGTAAATAGAGAAGGATATTTTAATGGGAATATCTTATTAAAAGATACTAATTTTGCATTAAAAGCAGATATATTAAGTGATTCAGTAAATAAAATAGAAAATGGTACTATTTATTTAAATCAAATAAAAGCAGGAGAGACTAAAGAAATAGAAGTAAACATAGAGATATTAAGAGATGAAAAATTTGATTTGAAATTAATAGATTTAAACAGCAAAATTTATATTGAAGGTATTTATAGAGATAGAACAGAAAAAGATATTTCAATAAAAGCAGAAAAGAATGTTAAATTAAATTTAGTAAGTCCATATACTGATGAAAATATAATATTATCTCAAAATATTGTGACAAATAAAATATTTGAAATTAATGGAAAAAATAAAAGGATTATACAAGTAGAGATTAAATCTGGATTAGATAATAATTTGTATCCAATAAATAATTCTAAAATTAATGTACAAGCTCCTAAAATTTCAGATAAGTATCCTGAAAGCGCAATAGTTAATGTAAATGATGTTTTAGTTACTAATGGAAGTAATTTAGCAAATGAAAATTGGAATTATGATGAGAATTCAGGATTACTTACAATTGATATAGAAAATAAAGAAAATGATGGAAAAGTTTCTTGGAAAAAATCTGGAACAGATACTTTTATAGTTACATATGTATTTGATGAAAAAGTAGAAATAGCTGAAGAAAAAATATCAGCAAATTCAGAAATTAAACTTTATGATACTAAAAGTACAATAATTAAAGCGTCTAATGAAATAATATTAAATAGTGAAGAAAAAGATGCTATTGTAACATCAGAAATTATTCAAAACGAAACAAGTATATATAAAGGAAAATTATATGCAGGAGTTTCAAGAGATATTAAATATAAAAATATAATTAATGTTAACTTAAATAATGTTGCAAATACAATTAATATAGAAGAAAATAAACAAACAATAGGAGATAAAGTTTTAAAATCAGTATATAGAACAACAAAAATAAATAAATCTAATGTTGATAATATATTAGGTGAAAATGGAGTTCTAAATATAATAAATGCTGCGAATGGAGAAGTAATTTCAACAATAAATAAGGACACTAAAGCAGATGAGGATGGTAATATTATTTTTATATATCCAGAAAATATTGAAACAGTTAAATTTGAGATAAAATCAATAAATGCAATTGGAAAATTAGAGATAGAAACTACAAAAACAATAAATTCTTTAGACAGAAATATTATAAAAGCTCAAAATAAGATAATTTCTAAGCCTTCAGTTTCATATGTTATAAATGACAAAATAACAGAATTAGAAGTAACTGAATCTAATATAGAATTAAAAGAAACAGAAACTTCTGTAGATTTAGAAATTAATAGAACTGAATTATCAGCAATGGTAACAAATAATAATGTAGAATTTAGAATGATTTTAAATTCTAGAGAAGAAAATCAAGAACTATTTAAAAATCCAGTTTTAAGATTGGAATTACCTGAAAAGATAAAAGATATACAAGTGAATTATATAAAACTACTTGACGAAGATGAATTAAAAATAAAATCAGCATCTTTAAAAGGTAATGTTGTAGAAATTCTTCTAGAAGGACAACAAACTAAGTATAAAGAAGAAGCAATAAAAGGTGCAATGATTGTAATAAATGCTAATTTAACAACAGATACAAAAATTCCAAATAGTACAGAAAAAGTTAAATTATCATATTCAAATGAAAATGCTGTAAATTATAGGGATGATGCTAAGGTTGAAAAAGATATAAATATAATTTCGTATGTAGGTGTTGTAACAACAAATCAAATTTCAGAATATGGAATAGATATTGTAAACAATAATGGTACAGAAATAGCGGAATTAGCTGTATCAGATAGTATGAAGAATGTTACAATTGAAAAGAAAATAATAAATAATAAAGAAAACAAAATATCAGATGTAAGAATATTAGGAACATTTCCTACAAAAGCAGCTATAGATACTAATAATATTAATATACAAGTTGGAAATATAACAATTTCTGGAATAGATAGTAATAAAGTAAAAGTATATTATTCTAGTAATGAAAATGCAACAGAAGACTTAGAAAATAAGGAGAATGCATGGAAAGAGAATATTGAAGATAATAAGGTTGTAAAAAAATATCTTGTTGTTATAAATGAATTAGATTTATATGAAGAATTAGACTTATCTTATGAAATATCAATTCCTTCTAATCTAGAATATAATGAATCAGCTGAGGAAGGATATATAGTATATTATAATAATGTAACAGTAGAAGAACAAGTAAAAACAAAATCTATTAAATTATCTACACCAGCAGGAACTGTAGTTGAAACAACAATGAAAGGTTTAATTGCAGGAAAAGAAACAAATACAGTAAAAGAAAATGAAGTATTGAGATATGAAATGACAGTAGCAAATACAGGTTCTATGGATGTATCAAATGTAAAGGTTGAAGCTAATATTCCAGAAGGTACAGTATTTGTAAATAGTGATAAGATAAATAATGCTTTAAATATTGGGGATGCTGGAGGAGAAGTAGAAAATGATTCAAGTGAACTTAAATTTATAGACGAGAATAAGAAGAAAGTAGAGTTTAATATAGAAAACTTACCTAGTGGGAAAGAAACTAAAATATATTATGAAGTTCAAGTGAAAAAAGGAATGACACAAAAAGAAATTACAAACACAGTTATAACACATTATGGAGATGTTTCTAAAAATTCAAATGAAGTCAAATTAAATGTGGAAGAAGGGAAATTAGAATTAAGACTTATTTCACAAGATGCAGAGAATGGAGTTTTAAAAACAGGATGTCAATATAGATATATAGTATATGTTACAAATAAATCCGAAGAAAACATGAAAAATCTTGAAGTTAAACTAAATACAAATAAACTTGTAAATGTTACACAAATGTATTATATAGATTCTAATGATAAAGCTGTTGTAGCTAATAATTCAGATAGTATAAAAATTCCAGAAATTTCACCTAATGAAACACTTGAAATAGTAGTTTATACTACTGTTGGTATTTTCCAAGATAATGAATTACATGATATTTCATTATTTGCAGCAGTAAATAATGGTACAACATATAATTCTAATGAAATTAATTTGATTGCAAAATCAGATTTAGTAATTAAATTAAATGCAACTTCAGAAAATAATGGACAATATGTTAAAGCAGGAGATACAATTAAATATAATGTAGCAATTAAGAATGAGGGTAATAGTAATACTGTTAATGTGGTTTTAAAAAATTGGATTTCAAATGATGTTACTTTAACAAAAGTTATAAGAAATGGAGAGGAATTACCATCAGATAAGTATTCTTTAAATATAGATAGTAAAGAAAATAAAAAGGTATTACAAGTAGTAGATAACGAGATAGAAGCTGGACAAAGTATTGAATATCAGATAGAAGTAATAGTTAATTTATTAGATGGAAGCGTAAATGCAACAGAAGTAATTAGTGAATATTCTCTATTAGTTAGAGGTTCTGAAATTCAAACAGCTAAATTATCACATATATTACAACCTAGTGAAAATGGAGGAGATACTCCTATTAACCCAGACAATCCAGATAACCCAGATAACCCAGATATCCCTAATACTTATAAAGTAATTTCAGGTTTTGCATGGATAGATGAAAATGAAGATGGACAAAAAGGAATAGAAGAAAAAAGCTTTGAAGGTATGTCTGTAAAATTATTAAATGTAACAACAAATGAATTTGTAAAAGATTCAAATGGAAATGTTATTGTAGTAACAACAACTTCAACTGGATTTTATAGTTTTGATAGAGTAGAAAATGGACAATATTTAGTAGTATTTGAATATGATAACACTAAATATGGTTTAACAGCATTTGAAAAAGATGGAATTTCAAAAGAAAATAATTCAAATGCAATTATAAAAACTATAAATGTAAATGGTGAAGAAAAGAATGTTTCAGCAACAGAAATAATAAATGTTAATGAAGATAATATATCTAATATTAATATAGGATTAATAAAAGCTAAAAAATATGATTTACAATTAGAAAAATATATAAGTAAAGTTACAGTACAAAATAATAAAACTGTTACAAATAATTATGAAAATGCAACATTAGTAAAACAAGAGATTGATGCAAAACAAGTAGCTTCTACAATGGTAGTTGTTGAATATACAATAAAAGTAACAAATAAAGGTGATGTTTCAGGATATGTTAAAAAGATAGCAGATTATTTGTCAAAAGATTATAAATTTAATTCAGAATTAAATAAGGATTGGTATCAATCAGGTGATGATTTATATTGTACAAGTTTAGCAAATGAAGAGATAAAACCGGGAGAAAGTAAAGAAGTTAAATTAACAGTGGTAAAACAAATGACAGAAAATAACACAGGATTAGTTAATAATACAGCAGAAATAGTAAGTTCTTATAATGAATTAGGATTAAGTGATATAAATTCAACAGAGGGAAATAAGGTAAAAGGCGAAAATGATATGGGGTCAGCAGATTTAATTATAAGTATAAGAACAGGTCAAACTATAATGGCAATATCTTTAGTAATTGTAACAATATTTATTTTAGGAATAGCAATCTTTTTATTAAAAAGATTTATTATAACAAAAGATTAATGTAGGAAAGGAGGTAGAATATGAAAGGAAAAATTAAAATTATAACAACTTTATTAATATTACTATTAATAATTACATTTTTGAATACAACAGTTTTTGCTGTAAGCGATTTAACTATATTGGATAATACAACTACTGAATACTTAGGGCAAACGTTTAAAATGAATTGGGATAATTCTTTAGCTGTAGTAGGCTCAAACTTGTATTGTATACAGCACCATGCATCTTTAAAAACTCCAGAGGTTACATTTTTGTTAGACAAGTATGTAGAAATAAATGGAAAAGAAGCAACTATTTATAATATAAATGGTGAAGTAGAAAAAGTGGTTGTTGATGACTTAAATGCTCAAGTTGCATATATTTTAAGTAAAGGAAATGGATATATGAGTAATTCAGGAACACAGTCAGAGGCACAAAAAGCATTTTGGTATATATCAAATTCTTGGACAACAACAGTTCTTGGAGATCAATCTTATGTATGGGCAGGAAATGATGGAGTAGGTAAACAAAGCTTAAATGATGAAGCAATTGCATATGCTAATTCAATTGGAGATGCAAAAGCTTCAAGTATAGCTGGAAGTTCAGGAAGTACATCTGCACCAGCTCCTATTAGTGTTACAGATAAAACAGATAGAAATAATTTGTCAGCTAAAAGTACAGGCGATGGATTTATGAGAGTTGGACCATTTAGATGGGAATTTGGCGGAACGTTACAAAGTATAACAGTGAATGGTGGAACAGTTGGTGGATCAAATGTTAGATTTGTAAAATATACTGGTACTAGTGCTAACATAGTAAATGTATCAGATATATTAACAGGAGAGCCATTTTATGTTGATATAAAAGGGGCAAGTAGTTTAACAAGTTTAAGATTACAAACAAATTCGTCTATAAGTAATAGTAATTATAATACAATATGTACTGCAAAATTATGGTTTTTTAAATCAGGAGATCATCAGAACTTATTTTATGTACATGCTGGAGATAGACCATATACACCTGGAAATGGTTCTGGGGTTGGATACTATAATGTTAGCTTATCATTAAAAGTTGGTTTAACAAAACTTGATGATAGAGCAGATAATAGACCTTTACCAAATGTAGGATTTCAATTTAAAGCAACAATACAGAAGTATGAAGAAACAGAAAGGAAAGACCATGATAAGCAAGTACAATGTAAACATCCAAATGGATGTTCTCATGAAAAATTAAAAGATGATGGTACTTCATATGATCCAAAACAATATGAGCATGATAATGATGGATGGCAACATAGTTCTGATACAGAATATGATTACACAGAAATTAAATATGATTGGAAAGATTATACAATGTATTTGCAAGGAGATGGTAGTTGGTCAACTTCACCATATACATATTATACAGATAGTCTAGGACAAATATCAAAGAATATAAGTTTTAAAACTATTAAAGTAACAACTAAGTATAATAAGAATACAGGTGAAGTAATAGATGATACTAGGTGGACTGAAAGAATAAAACAAGGAACATCTGTTACAGCAAAAGAAGTAAGTAATCCACATTATGGATATAGTGCTGGGGGATCATGGACACTTTCTCTTAATAGTAATAATCCAATATTACAAAGTAGAAATGTATATAATCATCAAAATTTGGTTAAATTGTCTGGATATGTATGGATGGATGGAAATGAAGGAAAACAAGCTATTAGAAATGATATATTTGATCAAGGTGAAGCAGGAGTAAATGGAATAAAAGTATACTTAAAATCAGGTGGAAGTGTTATTAAAACAACAACTACATCAGAATTAGGATTATATTCAGAAATAAATGGTGGAGAATATCAATTTACAGACATTAATTTGGATGAATTACAAGCAGGAAGTTACTATGTTGAATTTGAATATTGTGGTATAACATATCAATCAGTAGCTCCTAAATTAAGTGAAAATAAGGGATCAAAAGCTATTGATACAGCAACAAGAAATGTATTAGATAGTAGATTTACAAGTGTTAATGGAAATGGAAGTCAATCTGTATATATAAATGGAGTTACAGTAAATTATAATAGTGTAAATAATTATGCAAGTACAATTAATAGTCATACAGGATGTGATGTTTATGCTAGAACAAATGAAGCTGGATATAATCTATATAGTGGATTTACTCCAACATTTGAAGAAATAAGATATGTAAATTTAGGGTTATTTGAAAAAGCACAATCAGATTTTGCACTTACTCAAGATTTGTACGATGTAAAAGTTTCAGTAAATGGATTTTCACATATATATAGATATGCTAAAGTAAGATATAATGCGGATGGAAGTGAAAATGGAGATGCTTCTTGGAATGTAGGAATAAAATTCCAAAATAATAGAGGAACATATGATAGAGCAATATACAAATCAGATGCTGTTTATGAAGCACCAAATCATAAAGATAATGAGATTAAAGTATATGTAACATATAAGATTGCTTTAAGAAACGAATCTCAATATTTAGGAAGAATTAATAATATAGTAAATTATACAGATAGTAGAACTGAATTAATAGCAGTTGGAACAGGAATAGATAATTCAGATAATATTACAGGAAATATAGGATTTGGAGCAAAAACTGCATATAATGGTACATATTCAAAATATATAATTAATACAAATACATTATTGAATTCAGGAACTACAAGTTATTTGTATGCACAATTTAGATTAGATAGAACAGCAGTGTTATCTATAATGAATAGTGGAGATTTAATAAATAATGTTACAGAAATTAATTCATATACAACATTTAAAAATGGTAATGTATCTACACCAGTTGCTGTAATAGATCAAGACTCAGTACCAGGAAATGCAATACCAGGTAACTTTAATACATATGAGGATGATACAGATGCTGCAAGATCATTACGACTAGAATTTAAAGATGAAAGAGATTTAAAAGGTAAAGCATTTGTAGATTCAACAGGAAAAAATAGTAATCTTGTATATAAAGAACAAGAGAGAATAGGAAATGGAATATTAGATAATGGTGAGACACCTCTTAGTGGAATAACTGTAAAATTACGTGAAATAGGAAAAGATGATAGCAGTTACAATGGTGAAAGAATTGAAATGACTACAACAACAAATGAAAATGGAGATTATACATTTGCAGGATATATACCAGGAAATTATATCTTGACATATATATGGGGTGACCAAACATATAAAGTTCAATATTATAAAGGAACAATATATGATTCAAATAGAAAACAAAATGATTCATATTGGTACAGAGGTTCAGAATATGGAAATGATACAATAAGTAAAAATACAAGAAAGTCAGATGCTTTAGATAATTATTCAATTAGAGAAAAAATAGATGATGAAATGGAAGCAGTTAAGATTAATATTCTAGAAAATGAAATAAATAAAGCATATAGTGGTGGTTCAAGCTATATTTCTCAAACAAAAATGGAATCTTTAACACCAATAATAGCATTTAGTGTAGAATATGAAACAACAATCACAGATGGTACAGTACCTCAAGTTAAGTTTACAGTAGAAAATATAGATTTTGGAATAGCAGAAAGGCCTAAACAACAATTAGATTTATCTAAGAGAATTTCAAAATATAAGATTACATTAGCAAATGGTCAAATATTAGTAGATGCAAATATAGATGAAAACGGAAATGTAACAGGAGCACACGATTATACAACTTATGTTAGACCAGCTTTAATAAGAACAGAAATGGATAATGAGCTGATAGAAGGTGCTACTATTGAAATAACTTATGTAATGAAAGTAACAAATATTGGTGAATTAGATTATATGTCTAATAATTACTACTATTATGGTATTGATAAGAGACCAGCAGATTTAGTTAAAGCATCAGTAACTGGATTAATAGATTATATTGATGGAAGATTATCAATTCTTGATGATAAATGGAATGAAAAAGATGAAAATTATTTGACTTCTGTTAATGCGAGTGAAAAAGAGAATACATCATATATAAATAATACTAGAACTTATTTGACATCACATTTATCAAAGGCGTTAGCACCAGGAGAATCAAATACAGTTGATTTACATGTTTCTAAATTACTTACAAGTACAGAGGATAATACATTTGATAATAAGTCTGAAATTGTAGAAGTTACAAAAACACCAGGGTTTAATACAGGTACTCCTGTAAAAGTTACATGGAATGGAAGTAAGTTTAACTTTAATGCAGCAAATTCAGAGAGAGTTATAATTATTCCAAATACTGGTGAAAACAAAGATTATGTATTACCAATTGTTATAGGAATTACAACTTTAATTACTTTAGGTGCTGGGACATTTGCTATTAAAAAGTTTGTTATTGGATAATAGTAATTTAATAAATTGAAGGAGCTGTGGAGACATGGCTCTTTTGTTTTTTGATAGCTCGCCATTCTTCAATCAAGCAGTAAATAATAAAAATATAACAGGGTATGGAAGTACTATCAAATGGCAAGCTATCAAAAAATATTAAACTAAAATTGTGAATATATTGCTTTTTTTGATAATTTATAATAAAATAAAAACCACAAAATGATAAATAATGTAATAATTATAAATTATGTATCACAAATTGTAAAAAACTTTTTTTAATAGGTTTCTAAAAAAGACAAAAAATACAAAGGACAAGTAGTAAAATAATGGCAATAAAAGTTTAAGAGGTGGTAAGGATGTTTCAAAATATAAATGAAAGCACAATAGATGATATAGATTACAAAGAAAGCAAAAAAGAAAACAAAAAGATAGAGTTATTTACAAATGTATTTGCAATTAAAAACATACCAATATATATAATATCTTTAATGATATCTATGGTAGGAATTTCTGAAGGAATTTCACCATTTAGTATTAGTATTTTTGGAGCATGTATTGCAAATTCAGTGCCATTATTAGGAATTGTTCTTTTTAGTTTAATAGGGACAAGCATAAAGTTTGGTGTCAGTGGAGCTTTAACATATATATTGACAGCATTAGTGCTAATTATAACAATGTTTATAATTAAACCAATAGCTAATGATGAAGAAAAAAATGAGAAAATAAGATTATCAAAAAATATTTTTATAGCATATATGATAATTCAATTAGCAAATGTTGGAATATCAGGATTTACATTATATGATATATTATCATGTATTTCTATTTCAATAATAGCAGTTGTATTTTATAAAATATTTGTAAATTCAATAATAGCGTTTAGAGATTTTTATGAAGCAAAAGCATTTTCAATAGAAGAAGTGTTAGGTGCTAGTTTAATGTTAGCTATAGCATTTGGAGCATTTGGAGAATTAAGTATTTTTGGATTTTCAATAAGAAATATTTTAAGTATTTTAATTGTTATGATTTTAGGATGGAAAAATGGAGTATTGGTTGGAACAACAGCTGGTGTTACAATAGGGGTTACTTTAGGTGTAATAACAACCTCTGACCCACTAATGGTAGCTGCTTATGCTATTTCAGGTATGGTAGCAGGTATATTAAATAAATTTGGTAAATTAGGAGTTATAGTTGGTTTTGGTTTAGGTAATATAGTACTTGCTTATGTCGCTAATGGATATACAGTAGAATTAATTCATTTTAAAGAAATATTAATAGCATCAATAGGATTATTAGCAATTCCAAAATCAATTCAAATAAATATAGAAGAGTTTATAGGAAGTTCTAAATTATTACCAATTTTTCCTGATAGGGCTCTAAATAAGAGTAAAGAAACAGCAGATAAGTTAAATAATGTTTCTGAGACTATACAAGAAATGGCAAAAACATATAATGTTGAAGAAACTGTTGTAGATAATAAGCCAATGCAATCTAATAAAGATATATTTATTTCAGAGTTATTAGATAACTTAAATGGATATGAAAATAACATGTTATATGAGGATATGGCTAATACAGAAGGAAAAATTGTAGATGAAGTATTTAAACTATTAATTGATAAACAACAAATAAATAGAGAACAATTGCTTGAAATATTTGCTAAATGTAATAGTTATATAGTTGGATTTGATGATAAAAAAATAAGTGAATATTTAGAAGAAAATATTTCTCAAATGATTAGAGTTATAAACATGTCATATAAAATAAGTAAATCAAATTTTGTTTGGCAAAAGAAATTTGAAGAGAATAAGAAAAATATAGAAACTCAATTAAAAGGTGTTTCTAAGGCTCTTTCAAATATGGCAGATAATATTGAAAAAAATATTAAAAATGAAGAACAATTTACAAATGAGAAAAGACAAATAGTTGAATTGTTAAGACAAAAGGAGATAAATATACAAGAAATTTCAATACAAAAAGAAGAAAGAGTTTTAATTGAAATTTATATGGAAAAGTCTAACAATACAGACATAGAATGTATTGAAGAAATACTTACAGAAGTCTTAAATGAGAAAATTGTTTTTAATGAGGAAGCTAGTATTGGAACTAGGTTAAATTTCTTTTCTGATGATAAATTTGTTATGGCAATAGGAAATTCAGAAGTTACTAAAAATAATAGTAATATATCAGGTGATAGTATATTAAATATAAGATTAAAAGATGGTAAATATTTAGTTGCTATAAGTGATGGAATGGGTTCAGGAAACGAGGCAAGGCAAAGTAGTAATAAAGCATTAAAAATGCTTGAAAATTTATTAGTTTCTGGTTTTGATAAAAAGACATCAATTGAATTGATAAATTCTAGTTTGATTAATAATAATGAGGAAATTTTTGCAACTCTAGATATTGCAATTGTAGATTTATATAAAGGTAATATCGAGTTTATAAAAAGTGGGGCTTGTCCAACTTATATTAAGAATAATAAGAAGGTTCAGGTCATAAAAGCTAATTCTCTTCCAGCTGGTATTATTAATGATACTAATTTACAGTCTTTTGATAGAGATATTGCTAGTGGTGATATTATGATTATGTGCTCTGATGGTGTTCTTGATTCTAATATTGAATATAAGAATAAAGAACTATGGGTTAAGTATTTGCTTGAAGATATGGAGTCTACTAATACTAAAAAGATTGCTGATTTGATTTTGAATGAGGCTATTGATAATACTTATGGTGTTGCTAAAGATGATATGAGTGTTGTAGTTTGTAAGTTTTTGAATAAATAGTTACAATTTATAGTTTATTCAAAGGTTATTTAAGTTTCAGTTTTTTGTAAAAATACGATTAATATGAAAGTTATAATATATAGTAAAATTTCGGGTTTTATACTATATATTATAACTTTTAAAAAAATATATAAATAAAATACTAAAACTTAAAAAGTTAATATTGACAAATAAATTACAATTGTATATAATAAGGAAAAATTGATCTATTAGGTATTTTGATTAAAAGGATATGAGAAATTTTATGTCCTATGAAATATATATTGATATTAACTAATAGATTGATATTGAAATGTTAATTGTAAAGATTTGTAAAAAATAGAACAATTGTTGTTAGAACGAGAAAAAATAAATATATAGATAGGTGATGATTATGGATGATAGAATGTTAATGAATGTTTTAAATTGTTTAGAAAAATATAAAGAAAAGCCAATTGCTCTTAAGCAGAAAGGCTTTGTTTCTAGTCAATTTTATATAAAAAAATTAGTATATGGTATAGAAAATGATATATTAACTATAAAAGATGATATAGATAAAACGCATTTTTCTATAAATTTTAATCAGGTTTATGATGTTAAAGAATTAAAAAATAGTTTATGTTTTAGTTTAGATAATGATATAGATGTAGAAATTTTAATTTTTTAATGAATTTAATTTATTTTTATCTTCTTCATCTAAATTTTCTAAACTAAATTCTATTAATGAAATTATAATTCTGTTAAATGATAGATTTTTTATGTTTGCTAAGTTTTGAACATCATCTACTAAATTTTCTGGTAAGCGTAGAGTTTTGCTTATACCACTATGGTTTTCTGGAATTTTTAATTTATTCATATTATTTATTTCCTCATGCAAGTATTTTACATTATATGAAAAAATAAATATGCACTCAAAAATGCTTGCAAAATAATTGCTGGTATGATAATATGATTTTGTAGAAAATCAAAAGAAAAAGGAGAAGATTGTAAGATGATAAAGAAAAATGTTTTATTTTGCAAAAATAATGGTATAACATTAGTTGCACTAGTAATAACAATAATAATATTGTTAATATTAGCAGGAATAACAATAAATTCATTAACAAATAGTGGATTATTTGGAAAAGCACAAGAAGCAACAAAAATATCAGAGCTAAAAGAAATAGAAGAATTCGCAAGAATATCATATATGGAAGGACAAATGGAAGAAATAGCAGGTGGCGAACAAACCACAATGGCAGGAGTAATAAGTGACTTAAAAGAAAAAGGATATAAGATAAAGGAAATTACTAGTGGAGAAAATGCTATAACAGGAATAGCATTAAGCGAAGAAAATGTGACAGTAGAGAGAAATACAGAAAAAACAGTAACATATACATTTGTTTATTCAGAGGGGACAACCGTAAGATATTTTGTAGAAGTACAAGGAAAATATTATGAAATACTATTTAATAATGGAAATATTATAGTAAATACAGAAGAAACAAATGTAGGAGAAATAAGTAAAGAGCCAGAAGTAACAGTAATATCTAGTGATAGTACTACAATAGAAGCAAGTAAAACAGAAAATGGAAAAATAAAATTAACAGCAAAAGATAAAATAGGAGATGTAGAAATAACAGTAAAAGAAGTAAATAGTGGTGTAACAAAGAAAATTACAGCAACAACAAGAATACCAGCTACAGGATTAAGTATATCACAAGAAAGTGCAACAGTAGAAGTAGGAAAAACATTACAGTTAACAGCAACAGTAGAACCAAGCAATACAACAGATAATATAGAATGGAATAGTTTGGATGAAAGTGTTGCAACCATATCAGATAATGGAATGATAACTGCAGGTAAATCAGGAAGAACTAAAATATATGCAAAAGCAGGGAATAAAAGTCGAGAGTGCGATTTAAATGTTGTCAGCCCACCTATAACGATTTCAGGTAGTAATGATCTTAGTGAATTATTTACATCTGAAGTTATCAAGGTTGTTTATAACGATTCTTTTACCAATACATCTTATAATAATTTGCGTAATCACATTAGACTGCCTTTAAAGAGTCCGCAGATAAATTACGCAGGGTTTGTAATAAATATGGATCTCGTTGGTGAAAAATTACGGCGAATATGGAAGAGTTAAAATAAAATTAGGAAGTACTAATTCTACGTCGACCCATATGCCTTGGATCAAAGTATGGTCTGGAAGTTGTAGAAGAGAAGAAATAGCGGATGCCGAGCGTTTCAGTGTATATACAACCCACAGCGTTCAAACATATAGGGTTGGTGTAAGTGCGGAGGTTAGAGTTGATGGGGATTTGGTATGGATGGTTATAAATGGGTGTTCAGATGCCTCAAATATGATAGCGTGGCTCGATATCATTCTAGATCGGTTTAGAGTTTTATAACTAGCACTTATGATTGAGACTTTATCAATAGTGGTGTGGTACAGCTTTCACAGTTGCATCACACTATATTATAAGATTTATTTTTTCTTCACTTGGTTGATTTTCATATACAGATTTGTTATTATTAATACATAAAGCGAATTTGTAATTAAATCGTTTTATGTATGTGCTTGAGAAAGTCTTTCTACACGTGGCTTAAATTCTGGTACAGAACTAGTTTCGATGTGTATGCCTAATTGTTTGCAAGCGTAAGCATACTGCGTGAAAGTGTTTTCTTCAACTTTAGAAGATGCTTTCTTTTTATATTCGAAAACTGTTCTTTTGTACTAAATTGCTCATTCTTCGCAATGGAACGAATGTTGAAGAAAGAAGAAATATTGAAAAAAAGAAAAAACTCTATTATAATATAATTAAGTAACATAAAGTTACAAAAATATTAAAGACAACACAAAAAGACCTTAATAAAAAGGTATAAATGGAAATATATGTAAATAATTAATTGCCATCGTAAGAATATTCAATACCAGTATAACCGATGAAATATACAGGTTTCATTAAGCCACCACACTTTTCACAATCAAACATAGGTGGATAAATAGGATCCCCAGGATCCATCATATCCATTTGTAAAACAATTTTAGTAGGAATCTTTTCATGACATTTACAATGAGTACAAATAAATTCAGTATAAGTTGGTCTTCTAATTTTCAAAATAATCACCTCTTAAGAGGTATTATACGACTTTTGAACAAGATAGTCAAAGTGAAAAGTATGCCCACAAGAACATTTAAGAGGGGCATGTTTAAAATATAATTCAATACGATATCTCCAATTTTTAAATTGTTTTCTAAATTCAGCAACATGAGGCTTAAGCATGTAATTGAATTTATCAGAAAATTTATGTTTTTTAGCATAAAGCCCATAATATCTAACAACATTAAAATGTTTATCATAAATATGAATAATAAGTCTTTTGATAAAATCATAAGCATGAATTTTTTCAGTAACATGTTGATTATCTTCATGTCTATCATACCAAAAAGTAACATATTCTCCATCATAGTCAAGAATACGAGATTGAGCCATAGCAGGTTTACCAGAATAACGAATAACATATGTAACAGTAGATTTAATATTACGATGTTTAACTTTAGGAGCATGAACATAAAAACCATTAGAAGAAGTTTTATAGATATGATTTTTGAGAGCTTTAAATTTTTTCTTACCAAAATGCTTTTCAAGTAAAGAAAGTAAAGTAGTTTGAAATCGATTACGAAGCATAATATAAGGAAAAACATTGAACTTTTTCCAATGAGTAAAGTTTCCAGCAGCCCCTTCAGTAATAAGGACGTGAATATGAGGATTCCATTTTAAATCACGACCAAAGGTATGTAAAGTGGAAATAAAACCAGGTGTAAAATTTTCTTTATGATTTTGCTCATAGAACCAAGAAAGAATAGTGGAAGAAACAGCATCAAAAAGGAGATTAAGTAAAGATCTATCTTTTTGAAAAAGAGGCCAAAGGTCATTATGAATAGTAAAAGTCATATGTCTATGAGTGCAGTTGATAGATTTTCTGGAAATAGTGTCAGCTCTATCTAAAGAAGATTTAGTACCACAAGAGCAACAAAAACGAGATTTACAAGTAAAAGGCACATATAAATAATTATTACAATGGTCGCAAGTATAGACAGCATAACCATTAGAAAGAGAACCACAGCCCATCATCTTTTCGACTTCTTCAAGAACAATAGGTCTAATGTTCAAGTTAGGGTTATCATCTAAAAAAGAGTACCAGTGGTCATTAAAAATATCTTTAATTTTAAATTTTGACTTATAATTATCGTGGTGATAAGTATGATTAACTTCTTCATCTAAGTAATCTAAAAATTCCATAAAAGAATTATAACATATAGAGAAGAAAAATAAAAGGCACTAACTTAAATTAGTGCCAGCGTGAAAATTTTCAATTTTCACTTTTCTTGTGCTTTTTATGGTGATGTAGCAATATTTTAAATGCTATATCACTTTTAATATATAAAAATATTTCGAAGGTAATCTAAAAATTGAAGAAATTTTAATTATACTTTTTTGTTACGCAAAAAATCGATAAAATATTGAAATTCAAAGTAATCTATGATATAAATATACCATAAAAGGAGGACAACAATGAGTAGAGGAAAAAGATATGATGATGAACCAAAACTAAATATGAAAAAGGTATTTGCAGTAATTATAGCAATAGTAGTAATAGTAATGTTCATATTTATAATAAAAGGATTATTAACAAAAGATGAATCAAGTGGAAAAATAACAAGTGAAAGCTATTTTTCAGTATATAAAGACAATAAATGGGGAGTAATAAACTCAACTGGAAATTATGTAACAGATCCTTCATATGCAGAAATGATAGTAATTCCAAACAATAAAGCAGGAGTATTTATTGTTACATATGATACAGATTATGAAAATGGAACATATAAAACCAAAGTGATAAATGAAAAAAATGAAGAAATTTTTAAAGGTTATGAAAAAATAGAAGCAATAACAAATCAAGATAAGAATGGAAATCTTTTGTATGAAGAAAATGTACTAAAAGTTCAAAAAAATGAAAGATTTGGATTAATAAACTTAAATGGAAAAGAAGTTTTGAAACCAGAATATGAAGAAATTGTGGCAGTTTTAGGAATAGAAAATTCATTTAAGATAAAAAAAGATGGAAAATATGGAATAGTAGATAATGAAGGAAAAATAGTAGTTGAAGCTAAATATGCAGATATAGACATATTGGGTAAAGATAATAAATCAGGATTTATTGTAAAAGATGATAGTGGAAAATATGGAATTATAGACTATTCAAAAAATAAAGTATTAGAAATGAAATATGATTCTATTGAAAAAATATACAAAAATGATTTATATGTAGTAGTATCAGAAGGAAAGCAAAAATTAGTAAATAGAAATGGAGAAGATGTTTTAATAACAGGATTTGATTCTATTAAAGAAATATTAGCAAGTCAAGAAAATGCAGTAATATTTGAAAAAGCAAATAAATATGGAATAATGAATTTAACAGGAGAAGTTATAATAGAAGCTAATTATGATTTATTAAAAGAATCTAAAATGGGAATATTTATAGCTAAATTAGGTCAAAAATATGGAATTATAAATATTCAAAAAGAAGAAAAACTACCTTTTGAATATACATCAATTGTATATAACGAGAAAGCAGATATTTATATAGCAGAAGACGACAAATTCAATTCTAATATATTCAATAGCAATTTAGAAAGCAAAGTAAGTGGAATATTGGTTGAGCTAAATGAAACTAAAGGATATTTAAAATTAAGAGTTGATGATAATTATAAGTATTATAATTTTAAATTTGAAGAAAAACAAGAATCAGATATTTTTCCAAATAGAACAATGTTTTTAAGTAAAAAAGATGGAAAATATGGATATACAGATAAGAGTGGAAAAGTTATAGTAGATTATATTTATAATGATGCAACAGAACAAAATGATTATGGATTTGCTGCAGTAAAAAAAGATGGTAGATGGGGAAGCATTGATAGAAAAGGAAATGTAATACAAGAACCTATATATAATTTGGATGATTATCTATTGATTGATTTTATTGGTAGGTGGCATTTAGGTTTAGATATAAATATGAATTATTATAATCAGATATAAAATTATATAATATAAAATTGTTGCATATATAATACTTTTTGTCCAAAACATATCTGGGGTCTACCTATAGGTCTTGGACTTCAAAGTATTATATATGTCACAATTTTAAAAGTATAAATTATATTAGTAAATGAGGTAATAAAAATGAAACTAAAGATGAATTATCAATATACATACTTTATACATCCTTTTGTAATAAAGGAGAATAAATATCAAAAATATTTATTAAGTTTAATTAAAGATAAAAAATTTAAATTAAAAACATTTCAGAAAAGTAAAGATATAGATTTATATAATTATTTTTCGCCTAAAACTAGAGAATTTCTTTTTTCTAGTTTTTCGCACTCTAGAACAAAGTTAAATAAATTGGACGAATTGCCAGATGATACGAAATCAGCAGTTTTAAGTAAATATCCTTGTAATATTTTTGAATATATTTTAGATGAAGATATACAAGGAAAAGCACAAGATAAAGGAATATTTTTTAAAATTCAGAAAATAGAAATAATTTGTTTTAATACAGGTATATGTTTTTTTAATATGAAAACAAATATAGAAAATAGTTATGATTTTTCAGATTTATTGAATTTTAATTATAAATTTAGAGACATAAGACAAGAAAGTAACTTGAAAAATTATGATAAGATATATTTGCAAACAGATACTTTTAGTAATATTAATAAATTAACAGAATTTATTAAAGATATGACTGGATCTGATATCGAAACTATGAAACATGATATTGATACTCAAAGATTTTTAACATATTCATATGTTTGTGTAGATAGTGAAGCTTGGAATACAAATAATAATTTTGATGGAATACAACATGATTTTATAAAATATATGAACTTTTTGTCATCAGACAATTCAGCAAATTTGAATATATATGAAGAATGTGTTTTGTCAGAATGGAAGTATGCTAAAATGGGAATTAATAAACAAGGTGTTACATTGTTTACTTCAAGTAGTGATATAAATAATTTTATTGAGATGCCAGATAAATTTGAAAATCAATATTTTTATACATATATTTTAAATTTATACAAAAAGATATATTTAAAAAAATTAGAATTAGAATTTAGAAATCCAGCAAATACAAGAAAAGTTAGAAAAAGATTTATTGAATTTACAAAAAACTTATGGATTCAAGATATAACAGATGATGAAGTTGGTTCTAGTATTAATTATAAATTAGGTAAAATTTTGGAGTTAGATAGATTGTATTATGAAATGAAATTAAAATATGATTTATTATATAAAGAACTAAATATAGAAAAGAATTCCAAAATGTCAATTATTATTATAATATTATTAGTAGTGTTATTACTAGTTAATATAATTTGAGATAAAATTTGACTGTTTTGCATGTGTTAATTGGGGGAAAATAGAAATGAGTATTGGTGAAGTAAGCTGTGGCATGGACATAATAGAAATTGAAAGAATAAAAGAAGACATAGAGAAATTGCAGGAAAAATTTTTAAATAGAGTTTTTACAGACAATGAAATTGAATATTGCGAATCAAGAAACGTACAAAAATATCAGCATTATGCTGGAAGATTTGCAGCAAAAGAAGCAATTTTTAAAGCTATTTCCAAAGAATTAGATAATAAGTATTCTGTATCATGGAAAGATTTTGAAGTTGTAAATGATGGACAAGGAAGGCCAATTGTCAATTTATTTAATATATGTAAGCAAAAGATAAAGAGTATAGATATTAGTATTACACATTGTGAATTGTATGCAGCTGCTTGTACAATGATTTTATGGGAATCGGAGGAAATATGAATTTATTTGATAGTCATAGTCATTTGAATGATGAAAAGTTCGATGAAGATAGAGATAAAGTAATAAATGAAATATATGCATCAGGAGTTACAAATTTTATTACAGCTGGATATAGTGTAGAAAGTTCAAGAAAGGCAATTCAAATTTCAAATAATTATAATTTTAGTTATGCAATAGTAGGAGTTTCACCTAATGATATTCCACAAGATGAGAACAAACTGTGGAAAGATATAAAGGAAATTAAAAACCTAGCTCAAAATAATAGTAAAGTTTTGGCAATAGGTGAAATTGGGTTAGATTATTATTGGAATACTGATAATAAAGAAATTCAAAAAAGAGCTTTTATAGAACAAATAAAATTAGCAAATGAGCTTAATTTGCCTATAGTTATTCATACAAGAGATGCTGTAATGGATACAATTCAAATCTTGAAAGATAATCCTGTAAATAATAAAGGAGTTTTTCATTGTTGCCCCCAAAATAGAGAATTAATAAAAGAAGCGTTAAAGCTTAATTTTTATATTTCTTTTGCAGGACCAATTACTTTTAGGAATTCTAAAGATGCAGATGAAATTATTAAATTAGTTCCTAATGATAGAATTTTAATAGAAACTGATAGTCCATATTTAGCGCCAGAGCCTGTTAGAGGAACAAGAAATACACCAGCTAATGTAAGATTTATTGCTGAAAAAATTGCAAGTGTAAAAGGATTATCGTTAGAAGAAATAGGAAAAATTACAGAAAAAAATGCAAAGAAAATTTTAAAAATTATGTCTTAATACCAGATACTTTTTTATTGATGGTTGGATCCCCTACTATAGAGATATATTTTAGTAGGGTATCTAACCATCAATAAAAAAATGTCAGGTATCAAGAAATTGTGTAAAATGCTATTTACAAATGTTGAATTATATGATATAAGTAGAAAAGCTATATAGTAATATAGTTTTTTTCTATAAATCATATATAAAGATTAATTTTAATTCGAAAAAATTTCCCAAAGTTTAAAAGAAATTTATTAATTGGACTAGATTTGAAAATTTAAAAATAAACTTATAAAATAATATTGACTTTACGGTGATGTGATAATATAATTATTTTGTAATAAAATTTAGGAATGTAAAAGCGAAGTGTTACTATGTAGAAATATTTTAGCAAGGAGGTGTAAATTTTGAGTCAGGAAGATGTTTTAAAAGAAATTTTAATTGCTGCAAAAAAAACTAATGATAATGTTGAACTATTAAGAAAAGAAAATAAGGAGCAAGAAGAAAGAATTTTACAAAGGCTTCATGAAGAAATGGATAAACAAGAAGAAAGAATTTTACAGAGGCTTCATGAAGAAATGGATAAACAAGAAGAAAGAATTTTACAGAGGCTTCATGAAGAAATGGATAAACAAGAAAAGAGAATTTTGCAAAAGGTTAGTAAAGAAATCGATGAAAAAATAGCAAATGCTATACAGAAATTTTCTTCAGAGGTAGGAAAACAACTTAATGAGGTTATGAAGGTAATTCAAAATGTTGAAAGAAGAGAACATCAAAAAATATCACAAGAATTAAAAGAACATAAAGAAAATGCTGTAAATGGAGTACTTTTATTAAAGCAATCGTTAGTAAGATAAGATTAAATAGTAAAAGAAGAATTCTACTTTAATTTTAGTGAATTCTTCTTTTATTTATATTATATTTTTTAAAGCATTTATTCTATCTTCTGTACTTGGATGAGTAGACCAAATACTAGAAGTTTTCTTTTTACCTCTATTACCATCCTTTTTAAAAGGATTTACAATATACATATTAGCAGTAGCTGAATTTGCATATTGTAATTCATTAGAATCATCTTCAAGTTTTTGCAATGCAGATATTAAACCATCAGGATTACGAGTGAATTCTATGGCAGTACTATCAGCCAAGAATTCTCTTTTTCTTGAAAGTGCTAATTGCATTAAAGTACCAAAAATAGGAGATAAAATTAGACAAATTAAACCTAATAACATTAATATTCCATTTGCTTTACTGTCATCATCACTATCTTTAGAACCACCACAAAATATAATTCTAGTAAACATATCTGATAGCATTACAATAAAACCTACGAAAACTGATACAACAGTACTTAAAAGGATATCATAATTTTTTATGTGACTCATTTCGTGTGCTATTACACCTTCTAGTTCATAATAACTTAATTTATCTAATAAACCAGTAGTAACGCAGATAACTGCATGTTCTGGATTTCTACCAGTAGCAAATGCATTTGGTTGATTATCTTCTACTACATATAAATCTGGCTTTTTTGGTAATCCAGCAGTAACCATTAAAGAATCTAATATATTTACAAGTTTTAAATCTTCTTCTTTTGTTGCAGGTCTAGCTTTACATGATGCAAGAATAATTTTATCACTATAATAATATGATGCCCAACTACTAGCAATTGAGAAAACTAATGCAATTAATATTGAAAATCCACCTAATTCTAGTGCATTACATATATAATAAATTATTAAAGTTATAACAAGTATAAAAATTGCGATTATTATTGCTGATTGAAATTTATTTTTTCTTGACCATTCAAACATATTTTAACCTCCTTCTATTGTAATAAAAAGGAATTACTGTTAGAGTAATCCCTTTTTAGACTATGCATTTTTTCCGAAATCTACTTTAACATTTTTTCTAGCTTCATCGCTATCAGCTTTAAATAAATCATGAGATTTAAAATTAAACATGTTAGCTATGATGTTAGAAGGGAAAGTTAATAATTTTTGATTATACATTGTTACAGTATCATTATAGAATTGTCTAGAAAAAGAAATTTTATTTTCAGTATTTCTTAGTTCTTCAGATAATTCAGAAAAGTTTTGATTAGCTTTTAATTCTGGGTAATTTTCAGAAACAGCCATTATTGTTTTTAATGCTCCAGATAATTGATTATCTAATTCTGCTTTTTCAGAAATTGTTGAAGCATTTGCCCATGAAGATCTTAATGAAGTTATTTTTTCAAAAGTTTCTTTTTCATGAGCAGCGTATCCTTTTACTGTTTCAACAAAGTTTGGAATTAAATCAAATCTTCTTTGTAATTGTACATCAATTTGACTCCAAGCATTATCAACTTTTACTTTTGATGTTACTAAATTGTTATACATTGATATAATTGCAAATACTAATATTACTACTATTGCTAATATAATCCATCCTACCATAAAAAGTTCCTCCTTATTACTATATATATTATACAATTATAATAACATATATTTATATTTTTAACAATATTTTTTAAAAATTTTAATCATGCTTCTTTTGTTCTAAATTAACCTATTACAGAATATAATATAATGAACGTATTGAAATTAAAGGCTTGTACCAGATTTGACAAATCTGGGAAAAAGTAGTATAATAATAATTGATGCCAAAAAGGAGGTATTATAATTTATGAAAAATGAAGAAAAAGCTTCAGTTTCAATTATGAAAATAATATGTGTTAGTATAATATTAGTATTAATTTCAGGAATAGGAGTTATGGCAGTTAGTACAAATCTAAAAGATGTTAGAATTATTTTACAGAATGGATATGAAATGACAGTTTTAACAGCTAAAACAACAGTAGATGAAGTTTTAGAAGAAAATAACATTATTTTAGAAGAAAATAAAAAAACAATTCCTGATGGAGAAGAACAAATAACAGCAGGGTCAATAATAAAAATTGTTGATAAATCATATAATGAAGTACAAATTGCAAAAGTTTCAGACGAAGGTGTTGAAGCAACATTAGAAGAACTATTAAACAATTATGCACCAATTACAGAAAAAATAGTTGTAGAACAAGTTGAAATACCTTTTGAAACAATAACAAAAAATTCTACAGGGACAACTCAAAATACAACAAATAAAGTATTACAACAAGGAAAAAATGGGTTAAAAGAAGTTACATTTAAAATAAAATATCAAAATGAAGTAGAAATAGAAAAAACACAATTATCTGAAAAAATAGTTAAAGAACCAGTTAATAAAATAGTACAAGTAAATAAAGTTGTAACATCAAGATCTGGTACAACAGAAAGAGCTACATCAAATACAAATTCAACAAGTTCAAATGGGCAAGTATTTAAAGTAACAGCATATTGTGCATGTGCTAAATGCTGTGGTAAAACAAATGGTATTACTGCAATGGGAACTCATGCAACAGCTGGTAGAACAGTTGCAGCATCATCTCAATTTGCATTTGGTACAAAATTAAATATAAATGGTCATGTTTATACAGTTGAAGATAGAGGTGGAGCTATAAAAGGAAATAAAATAGATGTATATATGAATACACATGCTGAAGCTTTAGCTTGGGGTGTTAAATATTTAACTGTTAATGTTGTACAATAATATGAATATGAAAAAGAATCCGATTTAAAGGATTCTTTTTTTGACTTAATATTTATTGTTATTTTGTTGTTTTCTAGCTTTTCTACAAGCTGGACATCTTACAGGTTGATTTGTAAAACCTTTTTCTGCATAAAATTGTTGTTCTCCAGATGTAAAAACAAATTCTGAACCACAATCTTTGCATGTAAGAGTAATATCTTCATATGATGTTTCCATGTATATAAACCTCCTTTTAAACTGATTCGAATTAATTTTTGTACTTAACCAATCTAAAGAGAGGACAAATATTCTAAAATAAATTCTAAAGTTTCTTTATTGAAACTTTATTAACTATAACACATATATTAGAAAAAAGCAAGAAAATCAGCAGCTTTTTATTGATATTTATAAAAAAATGTAGTAAAATGCTAATATATTAATTGAAAGGACAAAAATAATGAAATTAATATCATGGAATGTAAATGGAATAAGAGCATGTTTGACAAAGGGGTTTTCAGAGTTTTTTAATGAAATAGATGCAGATATATTTTGTATTCAAGAAACAAAATGCCAACAAGAACAAATAGAATTAGAGTTTGATGGATATACAAGTTATTGGAATAGTGCGGAGAAAAAAGGGTATTCAGGAACAGCTATATTTACAAAAATTAAACCAAAGAATGTAGGTTATGGAATAGGTATAGAAGAACATGATAAAGAAGGAAGAGTCATTACATTAGAATTTGAAAAATTTTATCTTGTTAATATATATACACCTAATTCAAAAAGAGGATTAGAAAGACTAGATTATAGACAAATTTGGGAAGATGAAATAAGAAAATATTTATTAAAATTAAACCAAAACAAGCCAGTTATAATGTGTGGAGATTTAAATGTAGCACATAAAGAGATAGACTTAAAAAATCCAAAAAGTAACAGAAAAAATGCAGGATTTACAGATGAAGAAAGAAATAAAATGACAGAACTATTAGAAGCTGGATTTACAGATACATTTAGACTATTATATCCAGATAAGGAAAATGCATATAGTTGGTGGTCATATATGGGTCATGCTAGAGAAAAGAATGTAGGGTGGAGAATTGACTATTTTATAATATCAAAAGATATAAATGATAAAGTAAAAGATACGATGATATATCCAGAAGTTTTTGGAAGTGACCACTGTCCAGTAGGATTAGATATTAAGTTAGCTGCTAGCGAAGAATAAGTATTACGAATATCTTATATAGAATTTATGAGATAAATTTTTGGATGATAATGAGTGAAGAGAAAGGAAAGATAATATGGAAGAAATTAAACAAGGTTGGAAAAAAAGGATGTCATGGTTAGTAATTGCACTAATAGTAGTATTTGTTTATAAAATGTTAGACAATTTTTCTAGTATACAAGCATGGTTTGGAACACTATTTAGAATATTAAGCCCATTTTTTGTTGGTTTATTAATATCATATATTTTACTTATACCATGTAGAAAAATTGAAAATATTTATAAAAAATCAAGATTCAAAATAATAACAAAAAAATCAAGAGGATTAGCAGTTATAACTACATATTTAATTGCTATTTTAGTAATAGTAATAATAATAAACTGTATTTTTCCAATATTAAAAGACAGTGTAGTAGAATTAATTAGTAATGTGCCAAATTATTATAATACAATAGTTAATAAATATGATGAATTACCAGAAGATTCAATTTTTAAGAGTGATATGATAAAGGCTAAAATGTCGGAAATAAGAAATATTGATATAAATCAATTATTAAGTATTAATAGTGAAAAAATTTTAGAATATGTTAAAAATATTATAGATATATTTTCAGGAATTTTTGATGTATTTGTTTCAATTGTAGTTTCTGTATATATATTATTACAAAGAACTTCTATAATGGAATTTTTAAGAAAATTTGCGAGAGCTGTATTTAAGAAAGAAACTTATCAAACAGTAGATAGATATTTTACTAATGCAAATAATGTATTTTTTACATTTATATCTAGTCAATTGTTAGATGCAGTTATTGTAGGAATATTAACTACTATTGGAATGCTATTATTAAAAGTAAAATATGCACCATTATTAGGATTTTTAATAGGACTATTCAATATGATACCATATATAGGAGCAATTATAGCTGTTGGATTATCAATACTTATAACATTTATTACAGGAGGATTTGGACAAGCTCTTGCAATGTCAATAGTTGTAATAGTTTTACAACAAATTGATGCTAATATTATTAATCCTAAAATACTAGGCAATTCATTAGAAACAAGTCCATTACTTGTACTATTTTCAATTACTATTGGAGGGGCATATTTTGGAATACTTGGAATGTTTTTAGCTGTTCCAATTGCTGTTGTAATTAAGACTATTTTGTGTGATTATATTGATAATAAAAATAGAATTAAGGATGAGAGTGAATAAAATATTATGTAAAAGTGCATAATAAAAAATATGCACTTTATTGTGCTTGGAAAATTAAAAATATATAATAGGAATTGCAGATATGATAATATAATTTTGTAAAAAATCAAAAGAAAAGGAGAAAATTTTAAAATGCAAGAGAAAAAAGATAAATTTTGTAATAATAATGGTATTACATTAGTAGCACTCGTAATCACAATCATAATTTTATTAATTTTAGCAGGAATATCAATATCAGCCTTAGCAGGAAGTGGATTGTTAAAAAAAGCAGAATTAGCAAAAGAAGAAACTTTAATTGCACAATATAAGGAAAAAATAGAGCTAATAAAAGTAGAAACAAGATTATCTTACAATGGTGGAATTACATTAGAAAGGCTAAATATAGCCTTTAATGATTCTAAGCAAAGAGACTGGGTTAGTGAAAGTATAGAAGATAAAAATATAAATAAAATAAAATTAATAACAAATGATGGATTTATATTTTATATAACAGATGGAACAACAGAATATAAAGGAATAGAAAATGTTACAGTACCAGAAATTATTACAGCAGAAATGGTCGAATTTATACCATCAGATAGTGCATGGAAATCAAAAGATGGTACAGATATAACAAATGTTAAACAAGCATTGGATTATTTATATGATAACTGAAACAAAAGAAAGGTAAATTTAAAATAAAATTTGTAAAGAAAAATATTAAATTAATAATAGGACAATAGTTAGTATTATTAAAAAAGTACACAACAAAATGTGTACTTTAATTTTTTCTTTTTCTAATCATAATTGAAGCAATAATTATAATTGCTATTACAGCAATAATTGCCAGTAAACCAGTCCATCCCAAAACCGCAACAAATTTGCTACCTAAAGACATTATAATACCAGCTAATAAAACACCTAAAGTTACAGCTAAAATACTTGTTTTAAAATCTATTTTTAAGAAGCTAGCAGCTAAAGTTCCTGTCCATGCACCTGTTCCAGGTAGTGGAACTCCAACAAATAAAAGTAAAGCAAAAAATAAACCTTTATTCCCAGCAGTTTCTTTTAATTTTTCGCCACCTTTTTCACCTTTTTCTAAACACCATGTGAAAAATTTTCCGATTAATTTTTTATCCTTTCCCCATTCAAGAAATTTTCTAGCAAATAAATATATAAATGGGACTGGTAGCATATTTCCTATAATGGCTACTGGATAATATATAAATATATCTAAACCTAACCCTTCTGCGATTGGAATTGCACCTCTTAATTCAACTATTGGAACCATACTAACTAGTGCTATTAATAAATATTTTACAACAATTGGTAAGCTCATCATAATTCTTTTGTCCTTTCTATAAATAATTTCTTGATTATTTTACTATAATCTATTTGCAAAAGCAATAATTATATTACAATTTTTATCAAAAATATTGTGAAACTCTTGACTTTTACTGGTAAAATGTGGTATCATATAGAGTGATTAATTATAATTTTTTTCAAAAGAAATAAAATTCAAAATACTAAGTTCAAAATTTAAGAAGAGAGGAATTAAATACAGTAAAATATAGATAAACTAGCTCGAAAAGCAGACGAGATAATTTAGATATAAGAGTAACTGTATTGTAAGAAGGACTTTTCTTAAAATCAAACAAATTTATACTTAAATTCTAAATTAAATGCGAAAGTATTAATTAAGAACTTAAGGAATCTGCTTCAAATTTTTATAGGGAGTGATTTTTTTGAAAATTAAAGATGTACAATATGAAAAAGCTTCAAGAAAAGATTTCGCAAAAGTTGGAGATTTTATTGAAATGCCAAACTTAATCAAAGTACAAAAAGATTCATATGAATGGTTTGTAAATGAAGGATTAGGAGAAGTATTAAAAGATATATCACCAATAGAAGACTATTCTGGAAATCTAGTTCTTGAATTTTTTGATTACTATATGGAGGACAAGACAAAATATTCAATTGAAGAAGCAAAAGAAAGAGATGCAACATATTCAACAAGATTACATGTTAAAGTTCGTTTAATAAACAGAGAAACAGGAGAAATAAAAGAGCAAGAAATTTACTTAGGTGATTTTCCATTAATGACAGATAGTGGAACATTTATAATAAATGGTGCAGAAAGAGTTGTAGTAAGCCAATTAGTACGTTCACCAGGATGTTATTATGCAGAGGAATTTGACACAAAAACAGGAAAGAGAACATATACATCAACAGTTATGCCATTAAGAGGAGCATGGCTAGAATATGAAACAGATGGAAATGATATTTTTTATGTTCGTGTTGATAGAACAAGAAAAGTACCAGTAACAACATTATTAAGAGCAATAGGAATAGTTACAGATGACCAAATAAGAGATTTATTTGGAGATGAAGAATTATTAAATGCAACAATTTCAAAAGATACAATTAAAACTCAAGAAGAAGCTTTAATTGAAATATATAAGAAATTAAGACCAGGAGAACTTCCAACAGTAGACGCAGCAAGAAATTTATTTGATGGATTATTCTATGACAATAGAAGATATGATTTAGCAAAAGTTGGTAGATATAAATTTGATCAAAAATTAAGTTTATCAACAAGAATAACAGGAAAAATTGCAGCAAAAGATATAATGGATAAAGAAACAGGAGAAGTATTTGTACAAGCAGGAGAAGTTATATCTGCAGAAGTTGCTAAAAATATTAAAAATGCAGGAATAAATATTGTTGATGTATTAGTTGGAGAAAGAACAGTTAGAGTTATAGGAAATGGAACTGTAAACATTCATGAAGTATTACCAACAGTTGATTTAAGTTCTTTAAATATAAAAGAAGAAGTAAATTATCAAGTATTACAAAATATAATTGAAAATACTGATGAGAAAGATTTAGTAAAAGTAATTGGACAAAGAATTGATGAATTAATACCAAAAACTATTACAACAGAAGATATGTTATCATCTATAAACTATTTATTAAATTTAGCTCATGGATTAGGAAATGTAGATGATATAGACCACTTAGCTAATCGTAGAATTAGATGTGTTGGGGAATTATTACAAAATCAATTTAGAATTGGTCTAACAAGACTTGAAAGAGTTGTAAGAGAAAGAATGACAATTCAAGACTTAGATGTTGTAACACCACAAACATTAATTAATACAAAACCAATAACATCATCAATAAGAGAATTCTTTGGAAGTTCACAATTGTCACAATTTATGGATCAAACTAACCCACTTTCAGAATTAACACATAAAAGAAGAATTTCAGCATTAGGACCTGGAGGTCTTACAAGAGAAAGAGCTGGATTTGAAGTTAGAGACGTTCACTATACACACTATGGTAGACTATGTCCAATAGAATCACCAGAAGGACCGAACATTGGATTAATTTCAGCACTTTCATCATTTGCAAATATAAATGAATATGGATTCATAGAAACACCATACAGAAAAATAGATCCAGAAACACATAGAGCAACAGATAATGTTGAATATATGAGTGCAGATGTAGAAGATAATTACATAATAGCACAAGCATCTGAACCAATGAACGAAAATGGTGAATTTGTAAATGACAGAATTAGAGTTAGATATAAAAATGAAATCATAGAAGTTGAAAAAGACAGAGTTCAATATATAGATGTTTCACCAAAACAATTAGTATCTATAGCAGCAGCCATGATACCATTCTTAGAGCATGATGATGCAAAAAGATCTTTAATGGGTGCAAACATGCAAAGACAAGCGGTTCCTTTAATGATAACAGAAAGACCAATAGTTGCAACAGGTATTGAATATAGAGCAGCAAAAGATTCTGGAATATTAATACTAGCAGAAGATGATGGTGTTATTGAAAAAGTTACAGGAAATGCTATTACAGTTAAATATAAAAATGGAAAAACAGTAGTACATAAATTACGTAAATTCAAAAGAACAAATGGTGGTACATGTATAAACCAAAGACCAATTGTTAAAGTTGGAGAAAAAGTTAAAAAAGGAGATAGCATAGCTGATGGTCCATCAACAAAAGATGGTGAAATGTCATTAGGTAAAAATGCATTAGTTGCTTTCTCAACATGGGAAGGATACAACTATGAGGATGCTATACTATTAAATGAAAGATTAGTAAAAGAAGATGTATTTACATCAATACATATTGAAGAATATGATTGTGAATGTCGTGATACAAAATTAGGGCCAGAAGAAATAACAAGAGATATACCAAATGTTGGTGATGATGTATTAAAAGACTTAGATGAAAATGGTATTATAAGAATAGGTGCAGAAGTTAGACCAGGAGATATCTTAGTTGGTAAAGTTACTCCAAAAGGAGAAACAGAATTAACAGCTGAAGAAAGATTATTAAGAGCAATCTTTGGTGAAAAAGCTAGGGAAGTAAGAGATACATCATTAAAAGTACCTCATGGAGAAGCTGGAACAATAGTTGATGTTAAAATCTTTACAAGAGATAATTCAGATGAATTAGGACCAGGAGTAAATCAAATAATTAGATGTTATATAGCAACAAAAAGAAAAATATCAGTTGGAGATAAAATGGCTGGACGTCATGGTAACAAAGGTGTTATCTCAAGAGTATTACCAGAAGAAGATATGCCATTCTTACCAGATGGTACACCAATAGATATATTACTTAACCCACTTGGACTTCCATCTCGTATGAATTTAGGACAAATACTTGAAGTTCACTTAGGAGGAGCAGCTAAAGCTTTAGGATGGCATGTATCAACACCAGTATTTGATGGTGCAACACAAGAAGATGTTGAAGAATTATTAAAACAAGCAGGAATGAGTGAAGATGGTAAATCAATTCTATATGATGGTAGAACAGGTGACCCATTTGATAAGCCAATTACAGTTGGTGTAATGTACATGTTGAAACTTCACCATTTAGTTGATGATAAAATACATGCTCGTTCAACTGGACCATACTCATTAGTTACACAACAACCACTTGGAGGTAAAGCTCAATTTGGTGGACAACGTTTCGGAGAAATGGAAGTTTGGGCATTGGAAGCTTATGGTGCTGCTTATACATTACAAGAAATGTTAACAGTTAAATCTGATGATGTTGTAGGTAGAGTAAAAACTTATGAATCAATAGTTAAAGGTGAAAATATTCCTGAGCCAGGTGTTCCAGAAAGCTTTAAAGTTCTTGTAAAAGAATTACAATCTTTAGGATTAGATATTCGTTTATATTCAGAAGATAATCAAGAACTTGAATTAAAGGAAAATATTGAAGATGGAATTGAATATGATCCTGAAAAAGATAAAAAGTATTTAGCAGAAGATGAGGTTGTAGCTGCTGATGATTTGGCTGATGGCTATAGCGAGGATGTTGAAGATGATGTTTTATTAGATGAAGAAGAGGTTGACGAAGATAGTGATGATTTATTTGAAGATTTAGATGATGAAGATGATGATGCTATTTTCGATAGTGATTTGGCTGAGGATAATCTTGCCAATGATGACGACTTAATATAATGAACAAATGAAAAGCGGCGTCTTGCGTTGTCAAGCGTCGAAAAAATCTTTTCAATATACAAACGTATTATTTCAAAGATTTTTTCTAGCTTTCCTACCAATACACCGCTTTTGATTCGTTCAGATAGTATTAAATCAAAAAAGGAGTGAAGCTTATGGAAAAATTAAATAAAGAAGAGGCTATTGCTCAAATAAAAAAACTTACAGAGCCAATATTTAGAAAATATGGTGTAGATAAAGCATATATTTTTGGTTCTTATGCTAGAGGAGATTATAATGAAAATAGCGATATTGATATTATAATAGTAGCAAAAAATATAAGAAGTTTATTTGTTATAGGAATAATTCTTGAAAATTTGAAAGAAACATTACAAAAGGATGTTGATTTAATTGAAGAAGAATGTTTTGAAAATGAACAAATGGAAGATTTTGAAGAAGAATTTTATGAAAATATAAAAAAAGAGAGAGTGATGATTTATGGAGAATAGAGATATAACAGTTTTAAAACATATGTTAAAGTATTGTAATGAGATTAATGCTACTATAAATCGTTTTGGAAATGATATTGAAAAGTTTAAATTAGATAATGATTATAAAGATTCACTTTCTATGAAAATATTTCAAATTGGAGAATTAGCAAATCATTTAACAGATGAATATTTAGAAGAAACTAAAAATGATATGAACTGGAATGCCATAAGAGGAATGAGAAACCGTTTTGCACATGGTTATGGTAAAATGGATTCTACAAAAATATTTTATACAGCAGTCGAGGATATACCTGTTGTAAAAACATTTATAGAAAAACAACTTAATGTAGAAATATAAGAAACACAAAAAGCTAACACATTTTGTGTACTGAACCTGTAACAAGCAAAGCTTTAACAGGTTCAGCAATTAAATAAATTTTAAAAAGTGAGAAGTCGACAATATAGAATTGCACCAGCAGTGGATAGAGCTTTGTTACTGTTTTGAAATTAAAACCTTTAAAATAATCAAATAGGGAAAATTCTTTTTGGATTAAGATGTGTCTTAATTGGACATTTTTGTCCAAAAAGAAACCTCTCTTTTGGACAAATAAAATTAGGGGGAAAAAAAGTGGACGAATTAGATATTTTTAATAAAATAAAAATAGGAATTGCATCAGATGAGAAAATAAGAGAATGGTCAAAAGGTGAAGTTAAAAAACCTGAGACTATAAATTATAGAACATTAAAACCAGAAAGAGATGGTCTATTCTGTGAAAGAATTTTTGGACCAACAAAAGACTGGGAATGTCATTGTGGTAAATATAAAAGGGTTAGATATAAAGGAATAGTATGTGATAGATGTGGTGTTGAAGTAACTAAATCAAAAGTTAGAAGAGAAAGAATGGGACATATTGAACTTGCTGCACCAGTGGCACATATTTGGTATTTTAAAGGAATTCCTAGTAGAATTGCTTTGATACTAGATGTTTCACCACGTAATTTAGAAAAGGTAGTATATTTTGCTTCTTATATAGTTACAGATAAAGGAACATCAGATTTAAGTGAATGCCAAGTTTTAACTGAAAAAGAATATCATGAAGCAGAAGAAAGATGTGGTAAAGGTACATTTAAGGCTAGAATGGGTGCAGAAGCTTTAAAAGAATTATTAGAAAAAGTTGATTTAGATAAATTGTCTAACGATTTAAGAAAAGAATTAGAAAATGCAAGTGAGCAAAAGAAAAGTAAAATTGTTAAAAGACTTGATACAATTGATTCATTTAGATTATCAGATACAAAACCAGAATGGATGATAATGTCAGTTGTACCAGTAATTCCGCCAGAGTTAAGACCAATGGTTCAATTAGATGGTGGTAGATTTGCAACTTCTGATTTAAATGACTTATATAGAAGAGTTATTAATAGAAATAACAGATTAAAAAGATTATTAGAATTAGGTGCTCCAGAAATAATTGTAAGAAATGAAAAAAGAATGTTACAAGAATCTGTAGATGCATTAATTGATAATAGTAGAAGAGGAAAGCCTGTAACAGGTGCTGGAAATAGAGCTTTAAAATCTTTATCTGATATGTTAAAAGGAAAACAAGGTAGATTCCGTCAAAACTTATTAGGTAAGAGAGTTGACTATTCTGGACGTTCTGTTATAGTTGTTGGACCAGAACTAAATATTTATCAATGTGGTCTTCCAAAAGAAATGGCTGTTGAATTATTCAAACCATTTGTAATGAAAGAATTAGTTGGAAGAGGAATTGCTCAAAATATAAAAAATGCTAAAAGAATGGTAGAAAGATTAAGACCAGAAGTATGGGAAATATTAGAGTATGTTATAAAAGATCATCCTGTAATGTTAAACCGTGCACCTACTCTACACAGATTAGGTATACAAGCATTTGAACCAGTATTAGTAGAAGGTAGAGCAATTAAACTTCACCCATTAGTTTGTGAAGCATTTAATGCTGACTTCGATGGTGACCAAATGGCAGTTCACTTACCATTATCACCAGAAGCACAAGCAGAAGCTAGATACTTAATGCTTGCAACAAATAACTTATTAAAACCACAAGATGGTAAACCAGTTGCAGTACCTAGACTAGACATGATTTTAGGAAGTTATTACTTAACAATGACATTAGAGGGAGAATTGGGAGAAGGAAAATATTTCAAAGACCCAGAAGAAGCAATAATGGCATATGAAAATAATGATATAAGTATGCATGCTAAGATATTTGTTAGAATAACAAAAGAAATTAATGGAGAAATGAAATCTAAAAAGATTGAAACAAGTGTTGGTAGAATTATATTTAACCAGGGAATTCCTCAAGATTTAGGTTTTGTAAATAGAGAAGAAGATCCATTCCAATATGAAATAAACTTCCCAGTAGTTAAGAAAACAATGGGACAAATAATAGACAGAGAAATAAAAGTACATGGTGTTGTAGAATCAGCAGAAGTAATTGACTATATAAAATCTTTAGGATTTAAATATTCAACACTTGCAGGTATTACATTCTCAATGAGTGATGTTAAAGTGCCTGAAGCTAAAAAAGGATTACTAGAAGAAGCTGATAAAAAAATTGAAACAATCAGAAAACAATATGCAAGAGGTTTAATTACTAATGAAGAAAGATATAATTCAGTAATTAAAGTTTGGGAAGATGCTACAAAGAAAATAAGTACAGCGATGGAAGAAAACTTTGAAGACTTAAACCCAATATATATGATGGTTAAATCTGGAGCCAGAGGTAATATGAACCAATTAAGACAAATTGCAGGTATCCGTGGACTTATGGCTAGTACAACAGGTAAAGCCGTAGAAATTCCTATTAAATCATCATTTGCAGAAGGGCTAGATGCTCTAGAATATTTCATTTCTGCTCATGGTGCTCGTAAGGGACTTTCAGATACAGCTTTAAGAACAGCTGACTCAGGATATTTAACAAGAAGATTAGTTGATGTATCACAAGATATTATAGTTAGAGAATATGATTGTGGAACACATGAAGGGCTAGTAATTTATGATATTAAAGACGGAAATCAAGTAATTGAAAAAATGCAAGAAAGAATGGTTGGTAGATTTGCTGTAAATGATGTATATGATCCAAATACTAAAGAACTAATTGTTGACACAGAAACTATGATAACAGATGAAATAGCTGATAAAATAGTTGCAGCAGGAATTGAAAAACTAGAAGTACGTTCAGTTCTAGCATGTAGATCAAAACACGGTGTATGTCAAAAATGTTATGGTATGGGATTAGCAAGAAGAAGTCTTGTATCAATAGGAGAATCTGTAGGTATCATAGCTGCACAATCAATAGGTGAGCCTGGTACACAGCTTACAATGAGAACTATCCACTCTGGTGGTGTTGCAGGTGTAGCAGATATTACACAAGGTCTTCCTAGAGTCGAGGAATTATTCGAAGCTAGAAAACCTAAGGGAGTTGCAATTATTACAGAAATTGCAGGTAAAGTTAAAATAAAAGAAACTAAGAAGAAAAAAGAAGTTGTTGTTACTTCTAATGATGATTCAAGAACATATACAATACCATTTGGTTCAAAGATGAAAGTAAAAGATGGAGACATAGTAGAAGTTGGAGATCCATTAATTGAAGGTTCTATAAATCCATCAGAAATACTTACTTTAAAAGGACCAGAAGGAGTTTACGAATACTTAACATCTGAAGTTCAAAAAGTATATAGAAATCAAGGTGTTGATATAAATGATAAACACGTTGAAGTTATTGGTAGACAAATGCTTAAAAAAGTTAGAGTTGAAGATAATGGAGATACTGATATGTTCCCAGGTTCATTAGTTGATATGTATGACTTTGAAGATAAAAATAATGAAGCAGTTGCAAATGGTAAACGCCCAGCAACAGGACATAGAGTATTACTTGGTATTACTAAAGCATCTCTTGCAACAGAAAGTTTCTTATCAGCAGCATCATTCCAAGAAACAACTAGAGTTCTTACAGAAGCTGCAATTAAAGGTAAGACAGATGATTTAGTTGGATTAAAAGAAAATGTTATTATTGGTAAGTTAATTCCAGCTGGTACTGGTATGAAGAGATATCAAGAAACTCATATTAATACAGAGAAAAAAGAAGAAGATGTCCAATAGGAATGTCCCATTGGGGACGTTTCTCTTTGGGACATTTTTGAGATAGCTGTTAGAGCAAAGCGAGTTACAGATACCTTATGCATAATTCATGAAATGAATTTTGTAAACATTAAAAAAAGGGACACATATTAAAAATATTTAAATAATAAATATTTTCGACAATTTTTTTGAGTATTATATAAATAGAAGTGTTATAATATTATGTAAAGTATTATAACATTTCTATTTTTGGTTAATATAATAGAGATATGATACTTTATTATATACAATATAAATACTAGAAAAGAGGTGCTTATGTTTTTATTTATTTCAGGAATATTATTTTTTCAGGAATTATTTTTATGGGTATTATTAATTCAAAGTAAAAGATGTAAATCAGATCAAGAACAGTTTGTAGAAGATAATTTGCAGATGCAGTATCTGAAAAATTTAAAAAAATTTTAATTTAAGTTTCAGTATTTTTTAAAATAATTTATAAAAGTTATAATATATAGTAAAATTCCGTTCTTTATTGGTTGGACTAATCATATAAAAATGTTTATTAATATTTCAAAAAAAGAACAGTTAATATAGCTAATCTATATTAATAAGTGTCCTCCCAAACTGCGCATTACTACATTTTACTATATATTATAACTTTTAAATTTAAATATAAATAAAAATATAGAAACTTAAAAAATTTTAAATATAGTAATTTTAAAGATAATATGTTATAATTGTATTAAATTAAAAAAGGGTGATAATATGGAAAATAAATATAATTTAACATTAGAACAAAATATTTTTTTAGCTAAGAGAAATTTAGTAGACAATGTATATGCAAATGCTAGAATGGAAGGACTAAATGTTACTTTCCCTGAAACTAAGACTGTTTTAGAAGGTGTAAATGTTCCTAATTTGAAAATAGATGAAATACAGTGTATACTAAATTTAAGAGATGCTTGGAAATATGTTATAAATAATATAGAAGATATATTTAATTTAGAATTTATTTGTAAAGTTAATGAATTTGTAGCTAGAAATGAGAGCCTTTCGTGGGGAGTATTAAGAAATCGGTAATGTACAAATTACTGGTACAGAGTATATTCCAGATATTCCGAATGAAGAAAAAGTAAAGGAAGATATAAATAAAATATTGCAAATAGAAAATTCTACAGAAAGAGCTATTGAATATATGTTATATGGAATGAGAAGTCAATTGTTTTGGGATGGAAATAAAAGAACAAGTACTATTTGTGCTAATAAGATTATGATTGAAAATGGATGTGGAATTATAAAGGTCCCAGATAATAAATTACAAGAGTTTACTACATTGTTATCTGAATTTTATAATTCAAATGATAATTCTAAAATTAAACAATTTGTTTATGAGAATTGTATTGATGGTATTACTTTTTAACAAAATGATATTTAAAGGAAAAATTAGTATGGAGTATAAAGAGAAATTTATGAAAGAAGCTCTAAAAGAAGCAAAAAAAGCATGTGACAAACTAGAAGTACCAGTTGGAGCAGTAATTGTAAAAGATGGAAAAATTATAGCAAGAGCACACAACTTAAAAGAAACTAAATTTGATACAACAAAACATGCAGAAATTTTAGCAATTCAAAAAGCAAGTAAAAAATTAAATTCTTGGAGATTGATTGACTGTGAAATGTATGTTACTTTAGAACCATGTTCTATGTGTGCAGGAGCATTAATTAATTCTAGAATTAAAAAAGTGTATATTGGAACAAATGATGAAAAAACAGGAGCGGTTGGTTCTGTATTTAATTTGTTAGAAGATTATACCTTTAATCATAAAGTTGAAGTTGAAAAAGGAATTCTTAAAGATGAATGTGAGAATATACTAAAGGAGTTTTTTAAAGATTTAAGAAAAATGAAAAGTAAAAATAAAATCTGCCAATAAGCTTAGATTATTGGTAGATTTTTAAATAAGTGAAATATAGATTTTTTAGAACAGACTTCTAATCTCTTCAATTCTATTATTTAAATTATTTATATCTGAAACTCCTTCAACAGATTCATCAGAAATATTATATTTTTCTTTTATTCTAATTATTCTTTTAACACTTCTGTTAATTTGATATTCCTTAATTTTTCCTTTTTTTACTAGAAATAAAATTTTATCAAGAATACGTGTTTCTTCTGAATGGTTAAATCTAAAAACAATAATATCATTTCCAGCTTTAAAAGCTTTTTCGACAGCTAAATCAGCACCATATATGAGTTTTATTGCTTTCATTTTTAAGTCATCTGTAATTACAAGACCTCTAAATTTATATTTTTTTCTCAAATATGTAGTAATAAATTTTCTTGATAGTGATGCTGGATAAATGCCAGTTATTTTTGGGATTAGTAGATGACTTACAAGTATTGCATCAGCTCCTTGATTAATTGCGTGTTCAAATGGATACATATCTTCGTTTTGTAAATTTTTAATATTAGAGTTTATTACAGGTAACAAGGCATGAGAGTCTTGTTTGGTTGCACCATGGCCAGGAAAGTGTTTAATTACTGAAACAATTCCTTGGTTTTGTAATTCTTTCATAACAGGGATTGCATATTCTGTAACTTCTTCTTTTGTTTTTCCATAACATCTATCACCAATAGGATGTCCGTCATCAAAACGTTTAATATCTAATACAGGAGCAAAATTTAAATTGAAACCTGACTCTTTTAATAGTTTTCCTGTTATTTTTGCAGAATCAATGATAATCTCTTTATTATTAAGAGATGCTAATTTATTTGCGGGTGGTAAATTTTTTATTTCTGGTGGCATTCTATTTACTCTCCCGACCTTCTTGGTCTATTGCAATAAATAAAGGAAGTCTATTCTCTCTATTTAGACTTTTTAAATCATTTATCAATTTAATCATTTCTTGATATGTATTAAAATTCTTTCTATACAAGATTATTCCACCAATCTTATATTTAGTTATCATTGTTTTAATTCTTTCTGTTATATAGTTTGTGTCTAGTCCAATCATTATCATTTGTCCAATTTTTTCTGTTAAATTTAATTCTTCTAATTTCAATATTAATTACCTCTTGTTTTTATTTCATTATAGCATTTATAAATAATACCTTCAATATTTTTCTATGAAGTTTTTACAAAATAAATTATTAGAATTCGACATTATGTAAAAATGTTATTAGTAAAAAGGGGAGATTTTATTGTTCTAAAAAAAGACAAAATATATAATGAAATAAATCAAAAGAAGAAGGAGAAGTGAAAAAATGAAAGTAAAAGAAAAATTTTTGTTATCAGTAATTGGAATATCAATGATATGTTTAATACTGAATCCAATCAAATCAAAAGCAGCATTGCAAGCAAATGGAAATCCAGGTTCGATAGGGACAATAAATAATTGGCTAATAAATATAAGAAGAATGGAATCAACAGGAGGAACGCTTGGCTTATCAGGAGAAGTCGGAAGTAATCTGGATACAACGGGAACACCAAATAATCTAGATATACATATGCAGAAAAACACAGAGTATGGAGCAATGGCTATTCTTTCAGCATCAGCATATGGAAAGCAAGGAAAAGTTGCAGATGGAGAATCAACAACAGGGAATAAGTCTGGTATATATATAAATTTAAATAAAGAATGGGTAGCAGCAGGAGGTAATGAATTAGGAAACTATCTAGAAAACTTTAGAAATGCAGTAGGAAAATATAAAAATATATATACAGAAAGTTATGTAGCAAAAGTAGGGGATGCTATAACTGAAACAAATGGATGGCATGGAAGTGGGGCGTCTCAGTGGATGACCATCTGCCTCAGCAGCGGATTACTTCGTTCGTATGCGGGTAGTTTGTTCTCGTATTATGGTAGAGGCGACAACAGCTACGTTGACGCTATCTACACTAGGCAGTGGTCTAGCCGTGCCGTGGTCGTAGTAGGAAGTGGATTTTAGAAGGTTGCAATAAAGAATGTACATTGATTATGTAAAAAAGTGAATAGTAAAAAGTAATACTTTTATTGTTTTTGAAAAAGACAAAATATAAAATGTAGTAAATCAAAAGAAGAAGGAGAGAAAAAAACAATGAAAGTAAAGAAAAAAATTTTATTATCAATAATAGGAATATCCACAATATGTTTAATACTGAATCCAATAAAATCGAAGGCTGCATTACAAGCAAATGGGAATGGAAATTCAACAGCAACTGTAAATGATTGGTTAATCAATATTAGAAAGATAGAAGCAATAGGAGGAACGCTAGGACTAGCGGCAGGAATAAATGGAAATTTAACAGACTCAGGAGAAACAAATAATATAGATGTACATATGCAAAAAAATACAGAATATGGAGCGATGGCAATATTATCAGCGTCAGCTTATGGAAATCAAAAAAAAATAGCTGATGGAGAAACAACTACAGGAAATAAGTCTGGTATATATATTGCACTAAATAAGGAATGGGTATCAGCTGGACTTAATGATTTAAGTTCAACGAATTTTAAAAATGCATTAGGAAAATATAAAAATATATATACAGCAACATATGTAGCAAAAGTAGGAGATGCTATAACTGAAACAAATGGATGGCATGGAAGCGGAGCTTCTAGATGGATTAATAATAGTAATACAGGGGTTATTCGTGCATATTCAGGTAGTTTGTTTTCATATTTTGCAGGAGCAGGTGATACTAGTGGAATAGCACTTAATAATAGAGTATATTCTTCACGTGCAGTCATAGTAGTTGGCAATGGATTTTAAAATGAATTTGAAAAATGTACATTGATTATGTAAAAAAGTGAATAGTAAAAAGTAATACTTTTATTGTTTTTGAAAAAGACAAAATATAAAATTAAGTAAATCAAAAGAAAAAGGAGAAAAAACAATGAAAGTAAAAGAAAAATTTTTATTATCAATAATTGGAATATCAGCGATATGCCTGATATTAAATCCAATCAAATCAAAAGCAGCATTACAAGCAAATGGGAATACAGGAAAGACAGATACAA
The DNA here is from genome assembly GCA_022793875.1 of Clostridia bacterium. Taxonomy (GTDB): domain Bacteria; phylum Bacillota; class Clostridia; order TANB77; family CAG-508; genus CAG-269. The sequence goes on along the minus strand of JAAWDR010000004.1, from coordinate 19,296 downwards.
TAAATAATTGGCTAATAAATATAAGGAAAATGGAAGCGATAGGAGGAACACTAGGACTAGCGGCAGGGATAAACGGAAATTTAACAGACTCAGGAGAAACAAATAATATAGATATACATATGCAAAAAAATACAGAATATGGAGCGATGGCAATATTATCAGCGTCAGCTTATGGGAATCAAAAAAAGATAGCTGATGGAGAAACAACTACGGGAAATAAGTCAGGAATATATATTTTTTTAAATATAGAATGGGTAGTAGCAGGAATTAATAATTTTAATGTAGTAAATTTCAAAAATGCAGAAGGAAAGTATAAGAATATATATACTAATACATATGTAGCTAAAATAGGAGATGCTATTACTGAAACAAGAGGATGGCATGGAAGTAATTATTCTGATTGGAATATAATGGATAGTGTAGGAATATTACGTGCATATCAGAATGGTATATTTGCGTATCGTGCTCAGTCCAAGTTCGGAGATAGAGACTCAACTTGGTATACTAAACCATGGTTTAGTAGAGCAGTCATAGTAGTAGGAAATGGATTTTAAAAAGAAATTAAAGAAAGAGGAAAAAAATGATATGGAATAAAGAAAAAATATCAACAAAAAACAAAAGAAATAAAGGAATAACATTAATAGCATTAGTAATAACAATAATTATATTGTTAATCTTGGCAGGATTAACAATAGGAACACTAGCAGGAAGTGGATTGTTTAAAAGAGCAGAAGAAGCAAAATTTAAAACAAAAATGGCAACAATAGCAGAACAATGGGATATATATAAAATCAATTTATCAATGAATGGAGAGAGCACAGAAGTATATGCAGGAGAAGTATTAAAAAAGATAATAGTTGATGAAGGCTTAGAAATAACAGAAGATGTTGTTGTAGATATAAAGAAATTAGTACCAGAGGTAGGAAAAGAAGAAGAAAGATATACAATAATACATGAAGGGGAATTGTATTATGTATCACAAAAAAATATAAAAAATAACAAAGACCAAGTAAAATGGTGTGAAGAAATAGGAATAAAGATATGGGAATATACACCACCATCAAAAATGGGAGTAGTAAATGGAAATTATGAAAATGTAAATGATGTGTATTTATGCACACCACAATTAAATGTAGGATTTTCAAAAGACACAACAAGATATGCATATGATAGGGATGGAAACTTAGTACCAGGAGATTGGATAAATAAGAAACCAGAAGAAGATTGGTATGATTATAAAAATCAAAAATGGGCAAATCTATATGTAGAAAGCAATGGAATAGAAAGTTATTATGTATGGATACCAAGATATGTATATAAAAAAGATACAAAGAACTCAGTTGCAGGAAATGAAAGAATGGACGTAAAACTAGTAGACACAAATAATAACTATAAAGATGCAGAAACAGATGAAGAAACAACATGGGAAGAATTAAAAAAACAAGGATATGTGTTGCCAGAAGCATTTTGGTGGGATAATAATAGTGATGGAAAAGAAGATGCAGGAGAACAAATACCAGGATATTGGATGAGTAAATACCAATTATCAGAATTAGAAGGATATGTAATAGATTATGATACAGCAGCAACAGTAACATCAATAAATATCCAGAACATAAAATTAGATACAAGCCATTTAACAAATGTTAGAGAAGTTGCAAAATATACATATGCAATAAATGGAAACATATTATATACATATGATTGCAAAGAAGGTGGAAGTACACAAGCACCAGATAAGCTAATAAGTGGATTAGTAAAAGGACATAAATCAATAAATGTAACAGCATTAGATGCAAATGGAGAAGTAATAGGAAGTAAAACAGTAGTATATGAAGTAGCAGATGTAAATGAACCAGACTTAACAGGATTTGACAAAGATACAACATTCTATGTATATTGGGATGATGATGGAAATGAGCATAATGAAATACCAATAAGAGAGAAAGCACCAGATACATGGTATGACTATACATCAGCATATTGGGCAAATATAGTAACAAGAAATGATGGATTAGAATCATATTATGTGTGGATACCAAGATATGAATATCAATTAGATGGAACATCAAATCCACAAAAATCAATAATAAACTTTATAGAAGGGAAAAGATCAACACCAACATCAGGATATAAAATACCAGAAGCATTTTGGTGGGACAATAATAATGATGGAAAGAGAACAGAAAATGAGGAATTAACAGGGTATTGGATGAGCAAATACCAATTAACATCAGAGGAAAGTACACCAAGAATGAATGCAGAAATGACAGCAGGAAGTAGTGTAATCAGAATAAACGATATAACGGGAACATTAATAACATTAGCTGGAGAAAATGCAAGATATGAATATTATATAAATGGAAAGAGAATGACAGATGCAAAAGGAGATAGTAGTACAGAACATTATGCATTTACAGGATTAGAAGCAAATAAGACATATACAATAAATATAATAGCAAGAAATAGAACAAATAATGCATATATAGGAGCAGTAACAAAGAAAATAAAAACAAATGAAGCAAATGCACCAGAGTTAATAATAGATGGAAAAGGATTTAATCCATCATGTACATATTATGTAGTATATAATGCAGATGGAAGTGAAAAAAGAGTACCAATAACAGAAGAACCACCAGAAGATTGGTATGACTATACAAAACAACAATGGGCAAATATAGTAACAACAGGAAATGGAACAACATCATATTTTGTATGGATACCAAGGTATGAATATAAGATATTAAGTGATAGAGGTGGTTTAAGTACAGCAAATAGAAGAATAGATATTAATTTCATATCAAAAGATACAACAAAGGCAACAGCAGGATATAAAATACCAGAGGCATTTTGGTGGGATAACAATAGTAATGGAATACAAGATGCAGGGGAACAAATATCAGGATATTGGATGAGTAAATATCAATTGAAATAAAACTTGGCAGAATGTTATGTAAAAAAGTGACCAGTAAAAAGGTCACTTTTTGTTGTGTTTCAAAATAGCAAAATATATAATGAATTAAATCAAAAGAGGAAAGGAAGAAAAAACAATGAAATTAAAAGGAAAAGTTTTATTATCAATAATTGGAATATCAGCAATATGTTTAATAGCAAATCCAATAAAATCGCAAGCAGCATTGCAAGCAAATGGAAATCCAGGAAAAGCTGACACCATAAATAATTGGCTAATCAATATAAGAAAAATGGAATCAACAGGAGGAACGCTAGGATTAGCAGGAGAAGTTGGAAGTAATCTGGATACAACGGGAACACCAAATAATCTAGATATACATATGCAGAAAAACACAGAGTATGGAGCAATGGCTATTCTTTCAGCATCAGCATATGGAAAGCAAGGAAAAGTAGCAGATGGAGAATCAACAACAGGGAATAAGTCTGGTATATATATAAATTTAAATAAAGAATGGGTAGCAGCAGGACATTCAACATTAGAGATAGCAAATTTTAAGAATGCAGTGGGAAAGTACAAAAATGTATATGAAAGTAGTTATGTTGCAAAAATCGGAGATGCTGTTTCCGAAACAGCAGGATGGCATGGAAGTGGAGCGTCTCAATGGTTTAAAGGAAGATTTCCACATTTGGCAGGTTTAGTTCGTGCATATTCAGGAAGTATATTTTCATATTATGGTGAGCATAATGAGACTTTTACTAGTGGTAGTATTACTCATTATGATGCTTCATATGTTAAGTCATGGCGTAGTCGTGCAGTAGTAGTTATAGGTAGTGGATATTAATAAAAAATATTAAAGAAAGAGGAAAAAAATGATATGGAATAAAGAAAAAGTATCAACAAAAAATGAAAGAAAAAATAGAGGAATAACACTAATAGCATTAGTAATAACAATAATAATTTTGTTAATACTTGCAGGACTAACAATAGGAACACTAACAGGAAGTGGGCTATTCAAAAGAGCTCAAGAAGCAAGATTTAAGACAAAAATGTCAACAATAGCAGAGCAATGGGATATACAAAAAATGAATTTATCAATAAATGGAGAAAGTACAGAAGTATATGCTGGAGAAATATTAAAAAAGATAATTGTTGATGAAAGCTTAGAAATAACAGAAGATGTTGTAGTAGATATAACAAAATTATTATCAGAAGTAGGAAAAACAGAAGAGAAATATGTAATGATACATGAAGGAGAGTTATACTATGTATCACAGAAAGACATAAAAGACAATAATGACCAAGTAAAATGGTGCGAAGAAATAGGAATCAAAATTTGGGAATATATACCACCATCAAAAATGGGGGTAGTAAATGGAAATTATGAAAATGTAAATGATGTGTATTTATGTACACCACAATTAAATACAGGATTTTCAAAAGATACAACAAGATATGCGTATGATAGAGAAGGAAATTTAGTTCCAGGAAATTGGATAAATAAAAAGCCAGATGAAGATTGGTATGACTATAAAAATCAAAAATGGGCAAATCTATATGTAGAAAGCAATGGAATAGAGAGTTATTATGTATGGATACCAAGATATGTATACAAAAAAGATGTAAATAATTCAGTAGCAGGAAATGAAAGAATGGACGTAAAATTTATTGATGTAAATAATAATTATAAAGATGCAGAAACAGAAGAAGAGACAACATGGGAAGAATTACAGAAACAAGGATATGTATTACCAGAAGCATTTTGGTGGGATGCAAATAATAATGAAGTAGAAGATGATGGAGAACAATTACCAGGATATTGGATGAGTAAATACCAATTATCTGATTTAGGAGAATATGTACTAGACTACAATACAGCCGCAACAGTAACATCAATAAATGTACAAGAAATAAAAATAAAGACAGATAAAATAGTAGCAAAATATACATATTCAGTAAATGGAAATATTTTGTATACATATGAATGTCCAAATGCAAATGAAGGACAAACAGAAGAAGAAAAACAAGCACCAGACCATCTAATAAAAGGATTAGCGAAAGGAGACAAATCACTAAATGTAACTGCATTAGACGAAGATGGAGAAGTAATAGGAAGCATGACAAGAGTATATGCAGTAGCAGATGTAAACGAACCACAGTTAAAAGCAAAAAATGAAGAAGGAAAAGAAGAATATGCCTTTGATCCAGACACAACCTTTTATGTATATTGGGACGAAGAAGGAAATGAGCATAATGAAATACCAATAAGAGAAAAAGCACCAGATGAATGGTATGATTACACAATAGCAAATTGGGCAAACATAGTGACCAGAAATGATGGACTAGAAACATATTATGTATGGATACCAAGATATGAATATCAACTAGATGCAACATCAAATCCACAAAAATCAATAGTAAGATTTATAAAAGGAACAAGAACAGAAGCAACATCAGGATACAAAATACCAGAAGCATTTTGGTGGGATAATGATAGTGATAGAGTGGCAGATGAAGGAGAACAACTAACAGGATATTGGATGACAAAATATCAATTAACAGCAGAATGTGCACCAAGAATGGATGCAGAAATAACAGCAGGAGGAACTGATATAAAAATAGGAGATATTACAGGAACATCAATTGAAGAAGCAGGAGAAAATGCAAGATATGAATACTATATAAATGGAAGAAAAATGACAGATGCAAAAGGAGACAGTAGTAAAGAGTACTATATATTCAAAGGACTAGAAAAGAATAAAACATACACAATAAATATAATAGCAAGAAACAAAAACACAAATGAATATATAGCAGCAGTAACCAAGAAAATAAAAACAATTGCAGCAAACGAACCAGAATTAATAGTAGATGGAAAAGGATTTAATCAAGAATGCACATATTATGTGGTATATAAAGAAGATGGAACAGAAGAAAGAACACCAATATCAGAAAAAGCACCAGAAAATTGGTATGATTACAGTAAACAACAATGGGCAAATATAGTAACAACGAATGAAGGAACGGAAACATATTTTGTATGGATACCAAGATATGAATACAAATTAGATGCTACAACAAATCCACAAAAGTCAGTAGTAAACTTTATAGATAAAGAGCAAACAACACCAACAAAAGGATATCAAATACCAGAAGCATTTTGGTGGGATAATAATAATAATGGAGTACATGATGAAGGAGAAGAATTAGCAGGATATTGGATGAGTAAATATCAATTAAAATAAAAATTATATAAAAAATGTTCTAAATACTTGATATTTAGAATATTTTTCTATATAATGGAACAAATCCTCAAAATATAATTATATTTCGAGTTACCTTAAAATAAAAATCTCCCAAAATTACAATGAACGAAATGAAGCGGAGAGAAAGGTAGTATTATGAAAAAATTTTTATCAAATTACAAATCAACAATTATTTTATTAGTTGCTATAATTGTTGGTAGTGTCATTGGACTTGTGTTCAAAGAAAAAGCAACTATATTAAGTCCTTTAGGGGACATATTCTTAAATCTATTATTAGTTATAATTATCCCACTAATATTTTTAAATATAACAACAGCAATATCAAAAATGAAACAACCCAAAAGACTAGGAAAGATACTTGTATCAATAATTGCGGTATTTTTAATAACATCAATAATTGCAGTATTAATAGGATTTGCAAGTTCATACTTTGTAAAACTTGTCAATAGCAAAGATGGAGAAGAAATAAGAGCATCACTAGAAGAAGTGACAGATGAAGAAGGAGACGAAGAAGAAGTATCAATAGCTGATAGAACTGTAAAATTAATTACAGTAAATGATTTTTCAAAATTATTATCTAAAGACAATGTAATTGCACTTTTAGTATTTTCAATAATAGTAGGAATTGCAATTAACATGTCAGGAGAAAAAGGAGAGACATTTAGGAAAGTATTAGAATCAGCAAATGTTGTTATGGAAAATATAGTGAAAATAATAATGTACTATGCACCAATAGGTTTAGGATGTTACATGGCATCATTTATAGGTACTTTTGGAAGTACAATAGCTGTAGGATACTTAAAAACATTTATAGTATACTTAATAGTGTCATTACTATTTTACTTTGTAGTTTATACTGTATATGCTTTTATAGCAGGAGGAAAGAAAGGAATAGTGGCCTTCTGGAAAAATGTTATACCAGCAACACTTACAGCTTTAGGAACATGTTCAAGTGCAGCATGTATACCAGTAAATATTAAATCAGCTGAAAAGATGGGAGTTCCAGAAGATATAGCAGAAACAACTATACCATTAGGAACAAGCTTCCATAAAGATGGTTCTGTAATTGGTTCAGTATTTAAAATAATGTTTTTAGTTGGACTATTTGGAACAAGTTTAGCAACAGCAGGAGAAATATTTGGAGTATTAGGAGTTGCATTAATAGCAAACTTATTAATAACAGCAGTTCCAATTGGTGGAGGAACAATTTCAGAAATGCTTATATTAACAATGATGGGCTATCCAGTTAGTGCATTACCAATTTTAACAATAATTGCGACAATAATAGATGCACCTGCAACTGTTTTAAATGTTGTTGGAGATGATGTTTCTTCAATGATGGTTGCTAGAATGGTTGATGGTAAAGAATGGATGAGAAAATAATTAGTTAAGAATAGAAAATAAAGATTTAAGAAAAGTGTTGATATGGTAATATTTTACCATATCAACATTTTAATATAATTTTACATATTTTTATAAAATTATTACAAAAAATAAATCTTAGAAGTGAATAATTTCATTATAAATTTCAATAGCAAAATTATCAGTCATACCAGAAATAAAGTAAATAATGGACTTATAAAAATCAGTCGGATTATCAATTGAAAATAAAACTTTGTTTTTTAGTTTTAGTTCATCTCTGTTATTAAAATCGTAATAATTCTGCATAAAACTAATAAATGATGTACACAGTTTTGGATAAGTCTTTATTAAGGATTTCAAATTATTTAAGGTGTTTGAACCATCATATGTTGATTTTAATAAATCATAGATTTCATTAATAACAATGTTAAAAAATCTATTTGATGGTTTAATTCTAGGACATCCATAAATATTTTTGTAGTTAAATCTTTTAATTTCATTCATAAGATTTAAAGATTTTTCTGAAAAATGTAATCCTACTTCAGGAGAAGAATTTTCACATAAATCATGAATTAAAGTATTGGTTATAACAGTATTATTTATAGGCTCGTCATCTACATCAATATTTAAAAGATGATATAATTCTTCCAAATGACCATCTAAAATTCCTAAAGTAATAGCATCTTCAATATCACGACATATATAAGATATTTTGTCAGCTATTTTTACTACACATCCCTCCCAAGTATATGGAGCATATTTGTTAGGAGAAGTATAATCCTTTAAATCAATGAATTCTGCTCTAGGTTTTAAATAATTTTCATCAATTTCTCCACAATGTGAAATTATTCCATCTCTAACAGCATATGTTAAATTTAGATTTTGCATAAATCCACTGTTATCTTCTAATAATTCAAGATTATCAACTAAATTTAAGCCATTTTGTTCATGCCAGAATGGAATACCAATATCTCTTTTAGAGATTTGTGATAAGATATTTTCACCTGTATGGCCAAATGCACTATGGCCCATATCATGAGCTACGGAAATCGCTTTTGTTAATTCGGTATTTAATCCCAAATTTTTTGCAATTGTATAGCTTATAGATTCAACATGAGTAACATGTTCTATTCTTGTACAGATGTGATCATTTTCAGGTGAAAAAAATACTTGCGTTTTGTGTTTTAATCTTCTGTAACCATTACTGTGTATTATTCTTGTGTAATCTCTCTGAAAAGGGCTTCTCATATCGTTGCTTCTTTGATAAAGGTAATTTTCTCTTTTAGTCATATTATCCCATTTAGGATTTGTTGACACTGCTGCATAGTTTTCAAATTTTTTCATACATTACCTCCTTAAGATTTATGATATTTGTTGTGTTTTTTGTAAATAAAAGTACAATTATTATATCATAAAAAAGTAAAAAAATCTAGTAAAATTGTTGAAATAAAAGAATTTTGATAGTATAATCCAAATGGAAGGGGTTAAAATATGAAATTAATATATATGATGGGAAAGAGTTCAACGGGAAAAGATACTATTTATAATATACTAAAGCAAAAAATGGATGTAAATACATATGTAATGTATGCAACAAGACCTATTAGAGATGGAGAAGTTGATGGAGTAACATACAATTTTGTAAGCAAAGAACAGATGCAAGAATATATCGATGGAAAAAAAGAACAAAGTGTAATAGAATACAGAACATATCAAACTGAATATGGACCATGGATATATGCAACAATTAATGATGAACAGTTTAATAGTAATAAAGATATGTTAATGTTAGGGACTTTAGAATCATATATGAAAATAAAAGAAAATTTTGTAGATGATAGAGATGTAGATATAGTACCAATATATATAGAAGTTCCTGATAATATTAGATTAAGAAGAGCTATTGAAAGGGAAGAAAGACAAAAACAACCTAAATATACAGAAATGTGTAGAAGATTTATTGCTGATAGTAAAGACTTTTCAGAAGAAAATTTAGAAAAAGCACAAATTAAAAAGAAATTTTATAATATGGACTTACAAGAATGTGTAAATGAGATAATAGATTATATACAACCAAAAGAAAATATCTATGATGAAGAAAGATAAAGAAAAAAAGAGATTTAGAAAGCTTAGAAGAGAAAAGTAAATATATTCTACGACAATTCGATAAAGAATACAAAAAATAAAAAGAAATGAAATTGGTATTTTTTTCAAAATTTGGTATAATATATATTGATGGTGCATTATTCTAGTCGTACTTAAATTTACGAGGGTGGGGCTAAAAATCCACTAAAGGGCACATCGTTGAAGTTTCTTGTTTGTGCGCGAAATGCCAGTTTTGTGTGTATTCAGGGAGTAAAGGAGTTAGGGTAGTATGTAATGGCATATATATGATTCCCTAGTTTCGCGGAGGCTTAAATAGAGTTTAAGTTAAACCTATGTTGAGTGCCAAGACACAAAATACATAGTGTAGCCTGTCTCGAGTGAGTGTATTGGGATTATTTTTATCGAAAATAATTGATATTTCGGCCAAATAGATGTTATTTTTAAAGTATGAAATTTCACTTGCAAAATAGACTAGTAGATTTGTAAAAGTATGTCAAGGAAAACTTCTAGAATGTTTGCTTTAATCATAAAGCTTGAAAATCTAAGGATTAAGGTACGGATTTGAGTGGCGATCTGGTGACTAATTAATAAATTAGTTATTTCCCTTAAATGGAAACAGCTATAACAGTAATGTTAAGCGGGAGATAGAGAAATTCAACTAGACCTAAACCGTAAAATTTACTTAGATTTTTACCATCAAAACAAAATTAAGTTAAAAGTAGAAGGTAAGCCTTAAAGTGCTTACCTTAATTTATTGAAAGAGGTTAAAAGTGGATAAGAAACAAGAAATTACAAAAGAACACTCGAATAGAAAATGGTTTATACAAGTATTTATTATGACATTTGTATTATCAGTAGTTTTTTCTTATATATCAACTAATGGAGTGTCAAATTTGAGCTTAATACCAGCAATATTAATATTAGTATTAGTAATAGGTATAGGAATAGTATTTGATATAATAGGGGTAGCAGTTACTGTAGCAAACATAGATGAATTTCATGCTAAGGCAACAAAAAAAGTTCAAGGTTCAAAAGATTCAATAAAACTAATAAAAAATGCCCCAAGAGTTGCAAATATTTGTGCTGATGTTATAGGAGATATATGCGGAGTATTAAGTGGTGCTATAGGAGCTTTAATTGCAATAAAAATAGGTAGTGAAATTAAATTACCATTTGATATACAATACATATTAAGTGCTTTAGTTTCAGCAATAACTGTTGGAGGAAAAGCTCTTGGTAAAGAAGTTGCAAATAAAAACTCTACAGCAATTGTTCATAAAGTTGGAATTGTATTAAATAAATTTAGTAAGAAGTGAGACAGTTGGGACAGTCCAAATTTGTCTCACTAATTTTATCAAAAAATGTCGAAAAAGATAAATTTCTACAAAAAATAACAAATAAAATGAGACAACTTTGGACTGTCCCAACTGTCTCAAAGGAGTATATATGAAAGCATTAATTACTGGTGCATCATCAGGTATAGGAAGAGATATGGCAAGAATATTAAGTAAAAAAGGATATGAGTTAGTTTTAGTTGCAAGAGATGAAAATAAGTTAAATGAATTAGCAGAAGAATTGCAAGAAAAGGATAAGACTAAAGTACAAGTTATTACAATGGATTTAGCATTAGAGGAGAATTGTAATGAATTACACAGATGTGTATCAGATGTGGATATCTTAATTAATAATGCAGGATTTGGAGATTGTGGTAATTTTACAAAAACAGATTTAAATAAAGAATTGAATATGATAAAAACAAATATTGTTGCTTATCATATATTAACTAAGTTGTATTTAATTGATATGAAGGCTAAAAATAGTGGTAAGATTTTAAATGTTGCATCTATTGCAGGGTTTATGCCAGGACCTTTGATGGCTACATATTATTCTACTAAAGCTTATGTGGTTAGGTTATCAGAGGCAATTAGAGAAGAGCTGAAAAAGGAGAAGTCTAATGTTCAAATTAGTATTTTGTGTCCTGGACCAGTAGAAACTAATTTTAATAAAGTTGCAAATGTAAAATTTCATATGAGAGAGGCTAATTGTTATAATGTTGCTAAATATGCGATAGAAAAACTTTTAAAAGGAAAATTTTATATTATTCCAGGACTAGATGTAAAATTAGGGATATTTTTTAGTCATTTTGTTCCAAGTGGCTTTATTTCTAAAATTACTTATATGGTTCAAAAGAGAAAAATTGAAAAATAGAATGTAAAGAAGATTATATAGTATGAGAGTTTTAATGGCTTCATAGTATATAATCTTCTTTTAATAATTATTTCATTTCTTCTATTTCAGATTTAAATTCTTGAATTGGAATGCTGTTAAAATAGATTTTTTCTGGTGCAATATCTTCACCAGTACTCCATTTTAAAGTTATTCCATAAACTTTTACATTTTTGAAATTTTCTCTATTTCTTAAATTTTTGTAAAAGTCAAATTTTAACATTTCTTTCATATCATATATTTTTTCTTCTCCATTTTTAAATTTGATATATAACAAAAAATTTTCTAATGCTTTTACCTCAATAGGTAAGTCTTCTATTTCATTTTCCATAAAAATCCCCCTACATAAAACTTATTTTAAAGGTTCGATAGTAAAGCTTCCATTTCCATTTTGAAGCATATTCCATAAAGTTATTAAGTCTTCTTTTCTAATTTCTATCCAAGCTTCAACTAACTTTTTTTGTTTATTTGGAATGCTTCCAGATAATATGTTTCCTTTAAAATCAAAAGTACATCGATATTCTGCATAATGAACATGAATATGTGGCAAATGATGTTTATCAATATCGTTGAAAAACATACTAATTATTATACCATAAAATTGTGAGACAATTGGCAAAAATTATCACCTCCTTTATTATAGCATTGTTAATCTTAGAATTCAATATATTTGAAAAAATTTACTATAGAATTATAGTGCGAATTAAAATAATGAAATAATTACATAGAGCAGTATAACATATTACACTAATAAATACAACAAAATATGAATATTTTCTCTAAAACTATTGACAAATTAACAAAAATAGTGTAAAGTATATTAGCATTACATTTTTAAAAGAGGTAGTATTTATGGATAAAAAAGTGGAAATAAGTATATTATGCGATTTATATGGCAAATTATTAACTGAAAAACAATTTAAAATCTTAAATGACTACTATAATAACGACTTGTCACTATCAGAAATAGCAGAAAATGATAATATAACAAGACAGGCAGTTAGAGACATAATAAAGAAGGGGGAGAAAAAGCTTTTCGAATATGAAGAAAAGTTGTTATTTATGAAAAGGATGTTAAATCAAGAAGAAACGCTAAAAAAGGTTTTATCAGAATTAGCAAAAATACAAAGAGACTCATCTGATAAGAAAGTAGCAAATATCTTGGAATCAATTAAACAAGAATTGAATTGTTTAGTATAGATTTAGGAAAAAGCTATTGCTATTTAGCGAATGACAAATGAAAATTTTCAGAACAGGTATATACTGTTAGAAAGGAATGGAAAATATGGCTTTTGAAGGATTATCTTCTAGATTACAAGAAATAACCAGAAAGTTAAAAGGAAAAGCAAGAATTACTGATTCAGATTTAAAAGATATGTTAAGAGAAGTAAAACTTGCACTATTAGAAGCTGATGTTAACTATAAAATAGTAAAAGAGTTTATAGCTAATATACAAGAAAAAGCATTAGGGCAAGACGTGTTAAAATCATTAACACCTGGGCAACAAGTAGTAAAAATAGTAAAAGATGAATTAGTTGAACTTTTAGGTGGAACAGAAAGTAAAGTTAACTTTTCACCAAATCCGCCAACAATAATAATGTTAGTTGGACTTCAAGGTTCAGGTAAAACAACAACAGCTGGAAAACTTGCAAATTTGTTTAGAAAACAAGGTAAAAAGCCATTATTAGTAGCATGTGACGTTTATAGACCAGCAGCTATTAGACAATTACAAGTAGTTGGCTCACAACTAAACATTCCAGTATATGCAAATGAGCAATCAAAAGATGTTGTACACATTGCAAAACAAGCAATAAGTGTAGCAATGTCAAAATTGAATGATGTAATTATTCTAGATACAGCTGGACGTTTACAAATAGATGAACAGCTAATGGAAGAATTACAAAATGTAAAGAAAAGTGTAAAACCTCATGAAATACTATTAGTAGTAGATTCTATGACAGGTCAAGAAGCAGTAAATGTTGCAGAAACATTTAATGAAAAAGTTGGAATAGATGGAATAGTATTAACAAAATTAGATGGTGATACTAGAGGTGGTGCAGCACTTTCAGTTAAAAAAGTTACTGGAAGACCAATCAAATTTGCTGCAATAGGTGAAAAATTAAGTGATATAGAAATATTCCATCCAGAAAGAATGGCATCAAGAATTTTAGGAATGGGAGATATTTTAGCAGTTATAGAAAAAGCAGAAGAGGCTTTTGACTTAGAAGAAGCAGAGAAATTAGAGAAAAAGATGAAAAAGAATGAGCTTGATTTAGATGATTATTTAGCTCAAATAAGACAAATGAAGAAAATGGGTTCTTTTTCATCACTATTAAAACTAATTCCTGGAATGAATCAATTTAAAGATTTAAAAATAGATGATAAGGAATTTGTTAAAATAGAAGCTATAATTTGTTCTATGACTCAAAAAGAAAAAAAGAATACCAAACTTTTAAATGCTAGTAGAAGAATAAGAATAGCAAAAGGAAGTGGAACTACAGTTCAAGACATAAATAAATTCATAAAATCATATGAAATGACACAAAAAATGATGAAACAAATGAAAAGTAATGGTGGAATGAAGAAGTTTATGAATGGCATTGATGAAAATGCACTTAAAAATTTTAAAATATAGTTATTAACTTTTAAGTTAGCTGTTTCAAGCAAGATGCTAGTTGCAGATAACTTGTACAGAGTTACTAAATAATTCTGTAAGCGATATATATATAGGACTGTCCCAGAATCCCTAAAAAAAGGGAAAAAAGGAACGTCCCTTAATCCCAAGGAGGTGAAATTAAAATGGTAAAAATAAGATTACAAAGAGAAGGAAAGAAAAAAGCTCCTTTCTATCATATAGTAGTTGCTGATTCTAGAGTTTCAAGAGATGGAAAAATAATTGAACAAATTGGAACATATGATCCAATGACAAAACCATCTACAGTAGTTTTAGATAAAGAAAAAGTTGCTCAATGGATAAAAAATGGTGCTAAACCAACAGATACAGTTAAAAAATTAATTGAAAATGCTGCAAAATAATTGAAACGAGGGAAATGCACATGAAAGAAATTATAGAAACTATAATATTAAACCTTGTTGATAATAAAGATGCTGTTTCAGTAAACGAAGTTCAAGGTGAAAAATCTATAGTATATGAAGTAAAAGTTGCAGAAGATGATATGGGTAAAGTAATAGGAAGACAAGGAAGACTTGCTAAATCTATTAGAACAGTTGTTAAATCAATTGGTGCTAGAGAACACAAAAAAGTTTCTGTTGAGTTTATAGATTAAATTTGAAAAGGAAGCTTATAAGATGCAAGAATTTTTAGAAATAGGTCAAATTGTTAATACATTTGGAATAAAAGGAATGGTTAAAGTCAAACCTTTTACAGATGATATTACAAGATTTGATGATTTAGAAAAAGTATATGTAGAAATCCATAAAAATAAAAAAGAATATGAAATTGAAGAAGTAAAATATCATAAAGATATGGTATTGATTAAATTTAAAGGAATAGACAAAGTAGAAGAAGCGGAGCTTCTTAGAAATTCTTATTTGAAAGTAAATAGGAATGACGAACCTAATTTAGAAGATGGTACATATTATATTGTTGATTTATTAGGATTAGATGTTTATTCTGATGAAGGAAATTTGCTTGGGAAAGTAGATGACATATTTAATAATGGTAGTTGTGATATATATGCTGTTAAAGATGAACTTGGTAAACAGTTATTATTGCCTGCAATATCTGATGTAATTAAAGAAATTAATTTAGAAGAAAAAAGAATAGTTGTTCATATTTTAAAAGGGCTAATTTGAAAAATAATTGCCATTTGGCGTTGTTACACTTCATTTGAAATCTAATCAATGTACAATAGTACATCTCATAGATTTCAAACTCGTGTGCCTAGCCAAATAACAATTCTTTTCCAAATTGTAAGATGTGTCCCTAGTGGGACAAAAATGTCCCAAAAAGAAACGTCCCCAATGGGACATGAGGAGGAATTATGCAATTTGATGTTTTAACTCTTTTTCCAGAAATGTTTGAAGTATTAAATGAGAGCATAATTGGAAGAGCGAAAGAAAAAGGACTAATAAATATTAATTTAATAAATATTAGAGATTTTTCAAAAGACAAACACAAAAAAGTTGATGATACTCCTTATGGTGGAGGAGCTGGTATGGTTCTTATGCCAGATGTAGTATATGATGCTTATAAATCTGTTAAAGATGATAGAGCAAAAGTTATATATATGTCTCCACAGGGAAAAAAATTAAGCCAAGATAAAGTTGAAGAATTATCAAAACAAGAACATTTAATTCTTCTTTGCGGTCATTATGAGGGTATAGACCAAAGAGTAATTGATACAATAGTTGATGAGGAAATTTCAATAGGTGATTATGTATTAACAGGAGGAGAACTTCCAGCAATGGTTTTAATTGATTCTGTTAGTAGATATATAGAAGGTGTATTGAAGGAGGATTCAACAAAAGAAGAATCATTTTCAAATGGACTTCTAGAATATCCACAATATACAAGACCAGAAGTTTTTGGAAGTCAACGTGTACCAGAAGTTTTACTTTCAGGTCATCATCAAAATATTGACAAATGGAGAAGAGAACAAAGCTTAAAAATGACTTTGAATAAAAGGCCAGACCTTTTAGACAAAATAAATCTATCTGATGAGGATAGGAAAACTTTAGTAAATTTAAAAAATAAATGATGTGCCAATATTATAGGCACCGCTCTTAATGAAAGATTGAGATAAGTTTGAAATATAACCTAAGTCTCAAGGAAAGGAATAAAAAATGGATATTATTAAATCAATAGAACACGAACAACTTAAAAATAAAGTACCAGAATTAAAAGTTGGTAACACAGTAAAAGTACATGTTAGAATAAAAGAAGGAAACAAAGAGAGAATCCAAGTTTTCGAAGGAATTATAATTAAAGTTCAAGGTGGAGGAGTTAACCAAACATTTACAGTAAGAAAAACATCTTATGGTGTTGGTGTAGAAAAAACATTCTTAATTCACTCACCATTAGTTGAAAAAGTAGAATTAGTTAGAGTTGGTAAAGCTAGAAGAGCTAGATTATTCTATTTAAGAGATAGAGTTGGTAAATCTGCTAAAACTAAAGAACAAATTGGTGCTAGAATTGAAGACAGAGAAATAGTTGTTAAAGAAGATTTAGTCGAAGAAATAGTTGCTGAGGAAGTTGTTGAAACTCCAGTTGAAGCTGAAGCAACAACAGAAAATGCAGCTGAATAATCAAAATATAAAGAGAGATTTAGATATAAAATTGTCTAGATTTCTTTTTTTATGGTAATAAATATAAAATGAGCAAAAAGTGTCGAAAAAATAAAAGTTTTTGCTTAATTCAGCAAAAACTTATACTCTTAAAAATAAGAAACATAGAAATACATAAGCATATCTAAATAATTTCTTCTGACAAAATCTATTATAAACTTCTTGATAAGACTCATTTAAAGCACAAAATTTATCAACTATAGTCAAAATATAACTTTCTTTATATTTAGGAAATTTAAAAAAGGTAACAGGCCACATATGTTTTATAATTATATCAGTTTCTTTTTTATTTAAATTAAATAAATTGCGAGCGTTTTCATATGCAGTTTTTGGATGTGTAAATGCATGCCAACCTTTTCTTCCGTTTTCTCTTTTGCGCCAGTCATACAAAAATAAATCATGCATCATTGCTGCTCTTGAACATGAAATATAGTCTAAATTAAATTTTTTACAGTATATATAACAATAGTATGATGCTATTAAACAGTGGTCAAAACAGCTTGTTTCATAGTGCTGTTTGTATTTTTTCATTTGTTTAATAGTGTCATTTTCTATTATATCTTTAATGATATTAATAAATGTAGTATCATTATAAATTTTTTCTAACAAATCATCCATTAAAACACCTTCATCTCCAGTATCTACTTTTATTTTAGTATATAATATTATATGTGTCAATATGGAAAAAATGGAAAAATATTATTATTTTAAGTTTTCGTATTATAATTTTTAAATTTAAATATAAATAAAAATATCAAAACTTAAAATTATTAATATTGACATATATAATTATAAAATGTATAATGAATACATAAATGTTTACATATAATAAAAGTTTAGAAATAGTAAAAAAAGGTATACTTAGAATAATAATGTTTAGAGGGGGGAAAGGGTATGGATAATAAAATAAATTTTCTTGAAAATGGTGATTATAAATTTGTTATGGAGTTATTTAATGAAAAGATGCCAATATTGAAATCATGTAAAACTTTTAGTGAGCAATATGCAAGATTTTTTGATGTAATGGAAGCTATTGAAGATACTTTAAATGAAAAACAAAAAGAAAAGTTTAATGAGTTTGTTACATTAATTTATGATATAGAAGAATATTATTTTGCTTTTGTTTATTCTTTAGGTGTGAAATATGGACAAGATTTGGAGAAAATATAAATTTATGGTACATCGTAAATTGTTGATATATTTGAAAAAAGAACATAATTAAAATTATCTAGTCTAATAAATAATTTTAGTCATGTTCTTTTTCTTCTTGTTTTGATAAAAAATAATCTATAAAATGTAATATATTTTCTTTATCTCTTCTATTTAATTTCTTGAATTTTTCGTCATATATTGAAACTGAGCTTTTGATGTCATCATCTAATAAATCATATAATATTATATCAGGTGTAATTTTATAAGCATTACAAAGTTTTATTAATGTATCAATACTTCCTTTTGAAAGTCCTCTTTCTATTTGACTTATATGTCTTGGTTCTAGTCCGGTAAGTTCTGAAACTTGATTTTGTGTAAGCTTATTTTTTAATCTATATTCTTGAAATGTAGTTCCAATATGTTTATTAATATCAATTTTTTTCATATATTTTCCTCTTTCCTATTATAATATAACATTTTATGACAATTTTGCGAAGGTTTTTATATTTGATAAATGTCAATTTGAATATGATAAAATTTGACAAAAACATTGACTTTTATATTTGATAAATGTAAAATATTAATTGATATTTACAATTTTATATTATATGTATAAATTTGTAAAAATGGTAAAAAATTAAACTAAAGAAGGAGAAGATTATGGAAAAACTTTTTAAGCGAAAAAATAGTGGAATAACATTAATTGCACTAGTAATAACAATAATTATATTGTTAATATTGGCAGGAATATCAATATCAAGTTTAACCGGAAGTGGACTATTTCAAAAGGCACAAGAGTCAACAAGAATATCAGAAATAAAAGAGATAGAAGAAGCTGCAAGAATATCATATATGGAAAGACAAATGGAAGAAATAGATGGTGTAGAACAAGCCACAATGGCATGATTAATAATTGACTTAAGATAAAAATGTTACACAATAAAAGAAATAACAGGTGGAACAAAC
>JAAWDR010000003.1 GCA_022793875.1 Clostridia bacterium | reverse complement strand
CATTTAATAAAATACCAGATAATACCAATTTGATATTACATTCAGATCAAGGATGGCAATATCAAATGAAACAATATCAATATTTATTAAAAGAAAAAGGAATTAGACAAAGTATGTCTAGAAAAGGAAATTGTTTAGATAATTCATTAGCAGAAAATTTCTTTGGTTTATTAAAATCAGAATTATTGTATATGAAGGAATATAAAACAATAGAAGAATTAGAAAAAGATATAATTGAATATATAGATTATTATAATAATAAAAGGATAAAGGGCAAATTAAAAGGAATGAGCCCTGTACAATACAGAGTTCATTCCCAAGTTGCCTAGTACCTAATCAGAAATGTCCAATTTTTTGGGTTCAGTACAATAATATAGTGTCTATTTTAATATTATTATTAATTTCTGCTTTTGTTCTTTTCTAAAATGATAATTTGTATTATAATAAGAGTATAATAATAGAAAGACAGAAAAAAGTGTATATAATTACAAAAATTATATAAAATAAAATACAAAGGAGGTTTCAGATATGGAACAAAAAATCAAAGCTGTACAATACGGCGTAGGAAAAATGAGTATATATACAATGAAATATATGCTAGAAAAAGGAGTTGAAATAGTAGGAGCAATAGATGTAGCTCCACAAGTAATAGGAAAAGACATAGGAGAAATATTAGGAAGAGAAAAATTAGGAGTAATAGTTACAGATGTAAAAGAAGCTAAGCAAATGTTAGAAAATACAAAACCAGATGTATGTATAGTAACAACAAGAAGCTTATTTTCAGAAGTAGAAGAAGCATTTATGTTATGTGCAGAACTTGGAATAAATGCAATATCAACATGTGAGGAAGCATTTTATCCAGAAAACTCAAATCCAGTATTAACAAATAAAATAGATGAATTAGCCAAAAAGAATAACTGCACAATAACAGGAACAGGATATCAAGATATATATTGGGGACAACTAATATCATCAATAGCAGGTTCAACACAAAAAATAACAAAAATAAAAGGAAGCTCAAGTTACAATGTTGAAGACTATGGAATCGCACTGGCAGAAGCACATGGAGCAGGATTAACACTAGAAGAGTTTGATAAACAAGTAGCATCAGCAGATAGAATATCAGCAGAAGAAAGACAAAAAGTAATAGAAAATGGAGAATATTCACCATCATATATGTGGAATGTAAATGGATGGTTATGCTCAAAATTAGGATTAACAGTAGTTTCACAAACACAAAAATGTGTACCACAAACATACAAGGAAGACATATATTCATCAACATTAGATATGACAGTAAAATCAGGTGATGCAACAGGAATGAGTGCTGTTGTAACAACTGAAACTAAAGAAGGAATAACAATAGAATCTGAATGTATAGGTAAAGTATATGGACCAGATGAATTTGATAAAAATGTTTGGACAGTTGAGGGTGAACCAACAACAACTATTACAGTTGAAAGACCAGCTACAGTTGAATTGACTTGTGCAACTGTTGTAAATAGAATTCCTGATGTTATTAATGCAAAACCAGGTTATGTTACAACTGATAGAATTGGAGATTTAGATTTTAAATTAAAAATTTGAGACAAGTGAGACAGGTCAAAACTGTCTCATTTTTTTGTCGAATTTTGCGATGAAATATATTAAAATTATGTTTACAAAGGCTATTAAATATGGTATAAATAGGATATTCTATTTAGCTAATTTAATAGTTTTTTAATTCAAAGATTTTTAAAGCATTTACAAAAAATAAAATCTTTGAAATCAAATTAATTTTTAAAAGCATTTAAATTCAAAAAATTTTAAAATCAAAATTTAAATCGAGAAAAATCAAAAAAATAAAAAAATGAAGAAAAGGAGGTTAAAATCTATTTAGTATACAAAAGAAAAATATAAACATGTTAACTAAATAGAAAATATTTATTAAAAAGTTATAGAGAATACTTGAAATTCATTTTAGTATTTGCTATAATTAAGGAGGTAAAACATTGACAAATAAAGTAGAAGATACAACAAAAAAGAAAAAATTAAATTTAAAAAATGACATAATATTTAAAGCATTTTTTAGTAGAAAAGGAAATGAGAAATTTTTAATCGATTTTTTAAATTCTATATTAAAGATAAAAATAACAGATATTCAAATAATGGAAGAAGTAAATTTAGAACAATTAAGTACAAAAGAAAAAGGTGGAAGATTAGATATACAAGCAATTCTAAATGATGGAATGATAGTTAACATCGAAATGCAAATGAAAGACCAAAAGAATATGGAACAAAGAAATGATATATATGAGGCTAAAACAATATCAAGACATTTTGCAAGAGGAGAAGATTATAGAAAAGCTAATGAAGTAGTTTCAATATACATATTAAATTATAATTTATTCGGATTTGATGACTATATATTGGATACAATAAAAGTATTAAATAAATACAGAGAATATCAAGTAAATAGTATAAGTAAAGAATATTATATACAATTACCAAGATTTAGAAATGCAAATCCAGATATGGATAATAAATTAAATCAGTGGTTAGCACTGATTGATGATGAAGATAGGGGGAAAATAGAAATGGCAAAGGAGAAAAACGAAGTTATAAAAGAGGCAGAGGTGGAAATAAGATATTTTACAGAAAGTGAAAAAGCAAGATATTTAGAAGATATGAGAGATTTGTGGGAATCTGATAGAGTAAGTGAATTAAATTATGAGAAGGAGATAGCTCAAAAAGAAGGAATGGAAAAAGGAATAAAAGAAGGAAGAAAAGAAGGAAGAAAAAAAGAAAAAATAGAAACAGCTAAAAAGCTTTTAGCAAAAAAAATGAGTATGGAAGATATTGAAGAAATAACAGGGCTAACAAAAGAAGAAATCGAAAAATTAAAATAGATAATATATAATATCAAAAAATAATGTACAAAACAAATATGTACATTATTTTTTTGAGTGTAAATAGGAAAATTCATTTATAGAAATAAAATACTTTTGCAACGAAATTAAAAAAAATATATATCTAATAGATATAAAGTATGCCATACTGAAACATGGAGGAGTAAAATTGGAAGAACTTGTAGAAAAAGCAAAAAATGATGATGAAAAAGCATTTGATGAAATTATAATACGAACAAAAAAAGAAATGTATCTAATAGCAAAAGCAAGGCTGAATAATGAAGAAGACATAGCAGATGTAATTCAAGAAACGATATTATCATGTTATAAAAATTTAAGAAGGCTAAAAAATAATTCCTATTTTAAAACATGGATAATAAAAATATTAATAAATGAATGCAACAAAATATATAGAAAAAAAGGAAAAAACGATATTTCATTTGAAGATAAAGAAATGGAAAACTATATTAAATCAAATGAAGAAGAAATACCAGAATTTGATATATTAATAAATAATCAAAAAGTAATGGATATAAAAGAAAATAAATTTGATTTAGATATAAATTTGAAAACACTTTTTGTAGGATATGAATATTTAAATACAAAAGATAATGAAGTAGAAATAAATAAAAAGATACAGGTGCAACTATCACTTAAAAATAGAGAGAAAAGCGATAATCTCAATTTGAATTTACATTATTATATGGAAGCAATACTAAATTAGTAGGAGAAACTGTTGAATTAGAAGTTCCTACTTAAAGTCAAGAAGTATCTGAAATTAGTAATATAAAAATTGTTAATATGTAAAATGAAAAATCAATTAAGGAATTAATTCTTAATTGATTTTTTTAGCTTTTATGAAAAAAGAAAACTTTTTCAAAAGTTTGGTGTATAATAAATATAAAATCAAAAAGGAGTTTAAATTAGTACTAATGAACCTTGATGAAGACAAAATATTATACAAAGAATTTTTAGATGGAAATATGGAAGCATTTGAAAAACTAACAACAAAATACAAAACAAATCTAACATACTTTATATATAAATACGTAAAAAATGAAGAAATAGCAGAAGATATATATCAAGACATAATCATATATTTATTAAGCAAAAAAGAAATATACAATTTCAAATATTCATTTAAAACATTTTTATATATAATAGCAAAATCAAGAGCACTAAACTATATAAGAGAACAAAACAAATATGAATATAATATGGAAGATGCAGAAAACTTATATGTAGAAGAAAAAATGTTAGAAGAAATTATATTATCAAAAGAAAGAAAAGAAAAAATAAAAAAAGTAATTAGCAAAATGAGTAAAGAATATCAAATAGTAATTTATTTGACAATAATTGAAGGACTATCTTATACAGAAGTAGCAGAAATAATGAACAAAAATGTAAGTCAAATAAAAAATTTGGTACATAGAGCAAGAATAAAACTAAAAAAGTTGCTAATACAAGAAAGGGTGGTAGAAATGAAAAATAGTAAAGTAATAAAATTATTATTATGGATTTTTGTTATAGGAATTATTACTTCAGGAACAGTATTGGCAGCAACAAAAATTTATAATAGCATAAAAGGAAAAGCAAAAATGACACCAGTATATACAAGTAGAATATCTGATGTAGACACAAATAAAGTGTGGGTAGGAACATTCAATTTAGTATGGAATGACTTGATGAATGATGTTATAGGAGGACCAATAGAATTTGAAGATGGATATTCAGAACTTGCAAACGAATTAAATAAACAAAATTTCACAGTAAAACAATTATCTAGTCAATCATATTATAAAGTGCATGGAGAAGCAACAACAAATTTAAGAACAAAAATAGAAAATGAAATAAAAACAAGATTTAATGAACAAAGTGAAATTTTACACAAAGTGCAATGGGGCAATCCAAATGCATATGTATTATATACAATGTTAAAAAAAGAATTTAATTATTTAGAAAAATTTCCAACATCACAAAGCAAAACATTTGGAAACTCAGAAGAAAAAGTAAAATATTTTGGAATAGAACCAGATACAACTCAAGATGCAAGTAAAAATATAGATATTTTATTTTACAATTCGAAAGAAGACTTTGCAATTAAACTAAAAACAAAAGAAGGAGAAGAAGTATATTTATATAGAACAACAGGAGAAGGCAAAACATTTGAAGAAAATTATAAAGAAATGTTAGAAAAGCAAGCAAAATATACAGGAACAAAAAAATGGAAGAAAAATGATATTTTAAAAGTGCCTTTTATAAAAATAAAAGATGAGATAAATTATGATGAATTATGTGGTAGATATATAAAAGGAACACAATGGTATATTAGACAAGCATTACAAACTATTGATTTTGAGCTAAATAATTATGGTGGAAGTGTAAAAAGTGAAGCACTTATTGAAATGTTAAAAAATGCAGTTGCAGAAAAAGGAAGAGACTTCATTTTTGATGATACATTTATACTATATTTAAAAGAGAGTGATAAGTCACAACCATATTTTGCATTAAAAGTTGATAATACTGATGTGTTAGTTAGTGAATGAGACAAGTTTATTTATATTTCAAATGTAGAAAAGTTAATATAGCTAATCTATATTAAAAAGTGTCGTCCCAAATTGCGCATCACCACATTTTACTATATATTATAACTTTTAAATTCAAATATAAATAAAAATACTGGAATTTAAACGAATTTTGTGATAGACAATCAAATACAAAGAGTATATAATAAAACAAAATTTACAAAAAAGAATATATTAATAAAAAATGAAACCTTTTTATTTTTGACAAGTATATATAAATGAAAGTGAGTTAAAATATGGAAAAAGATTTAGACAAAGAATTGTATAATAAATATTTAAATGGAGAAAAAGAAGCATTTGAATTACTATATAATAAATATAAAAACAAAATACAATATTTTATATTTAACATAGTAAAAGATTATGAAAAAGCAGAAGATATAACACAAGATGTATTTATATATGTACTAAAAAATAAAATAAAAGAAGGATATAGTTTTAAAAATTACATATATCTTATTGCTAGAAGTAGAGCTATTTCATACAAAAATACTGAAGAAAAAAGAAGTGAAATAACAGAAAAATATTTATCAAATAAAGACAAAGAAATAGAAAAAGACGTATTAGAAATGGTAACTAAAAGAGAAAGTAAGAAAGAATTATTAGAAGCCATAAACATGTTAAATGATAAATATAAAAATGCAGTATATTTAGTAAAAATTGAAGAATTATCATATAAAGAAGTAGCTAAGATATTAGGAAAATCAGTTCAAAATGTCAAAAATCTTGTTCATAGAGGAAAAAACGAGCTTAGAAAAATACTAATAAAGAAAGGATTCAAAGAAATGAACAAAGTATCAAAAGTATTAATTATTATGATTTGCACAATTGTTACTATATCAGGAATTGCATATGCAGCAAGAAGCATATATAAAAAATATAATCAAGTAAAATTTAATCCAACTTATCAAGGAACAATTGATGAAAAAACAAAAAATAATTTATGGGCAGGAACGTTTGACTTGGTATGGAAAGAATTAGAGGAGATATTAGGAAGAAAGATTGAATTAGAAGAAAATGTTGAAATGGCAAATCAATTAAATGAAAGTGAATTTTCTAAAAAAATGCTATCAAAGGAAGACTATCAAATAGAAGTAAAAGAAGAAAATGATGGAGGATATAATATAATAGCAACATTAAATAAAGATCTGAATTTTTTAGTTCCATTTAGTAATTTAAGTGATGCAGAGAGCAGATCATTTGGACATGGAGAAGAATATGTAAAATGGTTTGGAATAAATAATGCAGGTGAAGAAAAATTAAGACAAAATGTAGAAATATTATTTTATAATAAACCTAGTAATTTACAATGGTTTGATACATATGGAAAAAACGAACAAAATAATTCAAAATATGATAATACTTTTGCTGTAAAACTAAAAACAAAAGAAGGAGACGAAATAATAATATATAGAACAGATGATAAGAAAACATTTAAAGAGTATTATAATGATATAAAGATAAAAACTAATAAGTATAATGGAAAGAAAAAACTACAAAAGAATGAAGAGGTTATTATTCCTTTTGTAAAAGTAGATGGTACTGTTAGTTATGATGAATTAAAGGGAAAAACAATAAAGAATACAAATGGAATGTATATTTCAACTGCTGCTCAAAATGTTAAATTCAATTTAAATGAAAAAGGTTGTAATTTATATAGTGAAGCAGAAATAGTTTCAACATATTTAGCAGAGGGAGATAGAATATTTTTGTTTGATGATACTTTTATAATTTTTATGAAAGAGAAAGATTCAGATAATCCATATTTTGCACTTAAAGTTGATAATGATGATATTTTGGTAAAAAAAGAAAAACTTAAATAGTTGTAAAATCACAAAAAGAAGTAATATTGAAAGTTACTTCTTTTTGTGATAGTATAAAAAACAAAGGAGAAGGATGATATGAAAAAGAAAAATATTGTAATTATAAGCTTACTAATAATTGTAATAATTGGAGTAATTATCTGTTTGAAAAATGGAGAAATGTCAAAAGTGATAAGAAAAGAAAACAAAGTAGAAGAAAAGAAAATAGAAAGTACAGAACTAGCAAAAAAGAAAAAAGTATTAGAAGAATATCTTTTTATATATTCATTACGAGATTGTATTCAAATACCATTATATGAAAAATTAAATTTACGTGACGGATATAACAATTATGAACAATACTATGAAAAAGAATTCATACTATATGAAGATGTAAAAATGATTGATGGTGAAATATATAATCATTATGGAACAAATATTAAATATGAAGATTTCAAGAAAGCAATGTTAAATTATATATCAGAAGAAATTTTTGAACAGGAATTTACAAAATATCAAAAAAATAATAATAGAATATTAGATATATATGCAAATGGAAGAGATGGAAGTAATTATGAAATTATAAAGATGACACAAATTTCACAAAATACATATGATGTAGAATATAAATTCTATATAGGAGAAAATGAAGGAATATCAGGAAAGATGAAAGTGTTATTCGAAAAAAAGAATGATGATTATATTGTAAAAGAATGTTTAAGGAAAACATTAGAAAATATAAGATATATGGATATAACAATTGAAGATAAGGTATCTGGACAAGCAATGTACAAAGAACCAGTAAAAATTGAAAATAGACATATTATAAATGAATTAGAAACAATCATTAATTCAGGAATTGAACATCGATTTAATGGAACATTTGGATTAGATGTATTGCCATTAGCAAATTTTTATCTTGAAAATAGAGATAAAGTAACAATTTCAGCAGTTGACAATTTTGAAATGCAAGGAGAAGAGAGCGGAAATTATATATTTGTTACAATAAATGATAATTCAAATAATAAAAAAATATATAAGGTAAAAGAAAAAATTGGCGAATATTTTACAAATTTATATGACGAAAGACTATTGACAGACTAAAACAGATGTTTTATAATAAGCATGGTGATATTAATATGGAAAGACAAATATTACATGTTGATGTAAATAATGCATTTTTATCATGGCTTGCAGTATATAAATTACAAAATGGAGAAAAAATGGATATAAGAGAACAAGTAGCAGTAATAGGTGGAGATGAAACAAAGAGGTCAGGAATAGTACTAGCAAAAAGTTCAAAAGCAAAACAATTTGGAATAGTAACAGGAGAAACATTATATAGTGCAAGAAAAAAATGTAGAAACTTACAAGTATATCAAGGAAATTTCAAAATATATAGAGAATATTCAAATAAGCTATATAATCTATTATTGGAATATACAGATAAAATTGAAAGATTTTCGATAGATGAATGCTTTTTAGACATGACAAACTATTTAATGAAAGATACATTGCTAAATAAAGCAAAAGAAATAAATAGAAGAGTAAAAGAAGAATTAGGATTTACAGTAAATGTAGGAGTAGCAAACAATAAATTACTTGCAAAAATGGCATCAGACTTTACAAAACCAGATAGAGTACACACACTTTTTAAAGAAGAAATAAAAGAAAAAATGTGGAATTTGCCAATATCAGAATTATTTATGATAGGGAAGAAAACAGTACCTAAACTATATAATATGAAAATTAGAACAATAGGAGATTTAGCAAATACAGACAAAGAAATACTAATAAAAAAGTTTGGAAAACATGGAAAAATGATGTGGGAATATGCAAATGGAATAGATGAAGCAGAAGTACAATATATGCCAGAAAAACCAAAAAGTATTGGAAACTCTGTAACTTTGCCTGTCGATATTAATAACATAGAACAATTAGAAGAAATACTAGTTGCTTTAACAGAACAAGTAACATATAGATTAAGAAAGCAAAATATGTTAGCAAATGTAGTCAATGTTCAATTAAGAACAAAAGACTTTCAAGACTTTTCGCATCAAGCAAAATTAGATAATGCAAGTTGTAATACAAAAGATATTTTGAAAAAAGCCAAATATCTTTTAAATGAAATGTTTAAAAATGGAATGTTTATTAGATTAATAGGAGTTAGAGTTGACAATTTAATTTTAAAAGAAGAAATGCAAATTTCATTTTTTAGTAATGCAGAATGTGATGAAAAACAAAAAAGATTGGATAATGTTATAGATAGTTTAAATGAAAAATATGGTTTTAATTCTATAACTAGGGCTGGAAAGCTTGAAGCTAAAAAAATAGTGAAGATTACTAGCAAAGATGAAGAAAATTGAAGTTAAATGAAAAAATTTTTAGAAATGTATTGACAAAAGTTTATAAAAAGCTTATAATAACTATTGTCGAAAGACACAATACTTTTTAAAAATTTAATATGGGTAGATGGCCGAGTGGCTAAAGGCGGCAGACTGTAAATCTGTTCTCATTTGAGTACGATGGTTCGAATCCATCTCTGCCCACCATAAATCAAGCTAGACTTGATTTATTTTTTACAACAAAAAACAAACAAAAGTTTTGGAAAGAACAAGAATAAAAAATACACCACATTAATATAGTCTAAGTTATGTGGTGTATTTTGAATATCTATTAACATGCTCCACGATCATTTGCTAAATCTTGTGTAGCAACTATTCTTTTATGAATACTTCCATCAGGTGAAATATATATACTATCAAAACACATTGGCTCATAATTTAGTGATTGAAATTTAGACTGTTTAATTGGAGTTTTTAAATTACATGTTAAGTTTAAAATAGTCTTTATTCCAAATCTTTTTTCAAGAGACTTAGGCTCTAAATAACATCCACATTGTAAAGTATCATTTTGATGGACATCATTACAATAAGGTTTTAGCAAATCCTGTAAATCCACAAAATTAGGATCATTAGGATCATCAGTAGACATCTCTGAGAACTTTATTGAAGTAAATCCAAAATTTTTCATTTTTAAAGCAAACTTTTCCATTTCATCAAAAGAATCAATACCTTTCTTATTAATAACACAATTAACTCTTAATTTAAGCTTTGGATTCAACTTATGAAATTCTTTTATTTTATCTAGTTGAGGGGTAACTCCAACTATATCATTATTTATTTTTTCATTACCCATAACAGAAACAATAAGTTTATCTAGTTTCATTATAACTGGTAATAAGCATTCTAAATTATAACCATTTGTATTAACAGTGATTTTTCTCTTATAAGGTGCAATAGTATTAATAATTTTAATTAAATCATTTGGAAATAATGTTGATTCCCCACCCAATAAAAGAACATCTGGATATGTATCTAATGCAATAGCACTTTCAATAATTTTATCTACATTTGTTTTAGAAGATCTATTAAATCTTCCAACACAAAAGTAGCATTTGCCATTACAAGCAGTAGTTGTCTGAATACATAATCTTGGCCCCATTCTTCCCATACAATAATTTTCCTTACTTCTTAAGGTAATTGACATTTAAATCATCTCCATTCAAAACTTTATTATCAAATGAATCATATACCCAACTATCAGTTACTGAACAATCAGGTTGAATGACATTCATATAATCATGTTGATATTCAATATTTGGAATTCCAAAACTTTTCGCTTTAAATACATTATTGAATGGACAACATAGTTTAATATATGTTTTTATTTTTAAATATTTTGATAATTCAGGTAATTCAAAAAAACATCCTTTTAATGTAGCATTTTTTTGATGAATACCAAACTTTATTAATAAATCTTGTAAATCGATGAAATCAACATTTTCATTTGATGTAACTAACTCCATTAATTTAATTGCTGAAAAACCTAATTCTTTAGCCTTTTTAGCATAAGACTTTATTTCCTTTAGATTAGAAACTGTCTTATTTGTTACAACTACAGCAGCTATAATTTCAGCATTTCCCTTATTTTTATTTAAATCCTTTAGTTCTTTTTCATTAATATATATACCTGTTGAATTTTTGTTGTAATCAAAAGAATGAATACTTAATGTTACAGTATCTAAGTATGGGATACATTCTTTAATTACTTTTAAATTAGAACCATTACTTATTATACCAATATCTTTTTTATAAGGTCTAATTCCTTTTAGTACTTTAACTAAATCAGGATATAAAGTTGGTTCTCCACCTAAAACATCAACTTTTGAGAAATTTGTCATTGAATTAGCGATATCAATAAACTTTTGAGCATCTGCAGATTTTTTAAATGGTGTTCCAGCAGCAATACAGAATTCACACTTACCATTACAACCATTTAATAATTTAATGTTTAGTAAATTATAACTATTTCCACAAATACTATTTTGAGATGGTTTTAATATTATTCTTTTTTTATTATCCATAAACTACACCCACTCCTTACATATTTACGTTTTGTTATTAACATTCTATTAAAAACAAAATAATTTGTCAAGAGTTTTCATAAAAGTAAAAAAACTTTTTAGACTTGACCTATTATTTTGTTTTTAATATAATATTAATAAGTAATCAATGAAAAGGAGATATTATGGAAAATTATAATAATGAAAAAGAATTTATAGAAAATTATGATGTAACAAAATATGATAGACTAAGTATGACAACTGATATAATATTAGTTAGTGTATCAAAAAAAGAGGCAATAAATTATAGAAAAACAAGTAAAAAGATGATTAGCATTTTACTTGTTAAAAGAAATGATTTTCCATTTAAAGATAAATGGTGTTTACCAGGGGGATTTTTGAATCCTAAAAATGAAACTCTTGAGGAATGTGCAAAAAACGTTTTAAAAAGAGAAAGCAATTTATCTGATATTTATTTAGAACAATTGTATACTTTTGATGATATAAAAAGAGATCCAAGAACCCGTGTTGTTTCAACTGCATATGTTGCATTAGTTGATAAAAATAAACTAACTCACGAACTTAATGAAAGTGCTTCTTGGTTTGATATTACTGAAATTAAAGAAATAGATAATATTGTGAATATTACTTTAGATAATAGTAATGAAACAATCAACTTTTCTATTCAAAAAAATGTAATACAAAAAACTACTGATCAATATTCTTTTTTAGTTCTAAAAAATGAAAGTATTGCCTTTGACCACCCAAAAGTCATTCTATCAGGAATTGAAAGAATACGTAATAAGATTAATTATACTGATATTGTATTTAATATGATGCCTAAATATTTTACTTTAAGCGAACTTCAAGAAGTTTATGAAGCAATTTTAGGAGAAAAATTATTGGCTCCTGCTTTTAGAAGAATTATTGCAAATAAAGTTGAGAAAACTGATAAGATGTTAACAGGTAAAGGGCATAGACCTTCTGTATTATATAAATATAAAGAAAAATAATTGGAGATTGATAAGTATGAATATAGAAAGATACAGATTGAAAAAATATTAAACTAAAAAAATATACTAAAGAGCAAAAAGAACTATATAAGAAAAGAGTTCATGAAAAATCCAGAATATAGGTGTGATTCTTGGGTGTTAAGTAATCAGATAAATAATATTATAGGTGCAAACTCAAATATTGCAAAATTTTATAATTTATTTGAAGAAAAAGATGGATTAGATGCAGCTAATTTATTTCGCATTACACAAACATAAGCAAGACTAAAAAGAGTTTAAAACAATTGGAAAAAGAAAATAAGAAAATGCCTGAAGAAAAATTAATGGAGGAAAAAAATTATGAAAAACATACTAATTATGGGAATAGGGAGAGCAGGAAAAACAACTTTAAGCAAAATGATAAAAAACAAATATAATAGTTATAATTTAATACATAGTGATTCATTAAAATGGGCAATGATTAGAGCAAAAAACGAAGAAGAATATTATATAAAAAATATAGATAAACAAAAAGAATTTGAACATGGAGAATATTTTCAAAGAACACTATTAGAATTATATAAATCATTAATAAGAAATGATAAAGAAGGATATGGGTATATATTAGAAAGTGGGCAATTACAGCCAAAAATTGTTAAAGAAATGATAGATTTTAATAATACAATAGTATTATGCCTAGGATTAGGAAATTTAACAGCAGAAGATATGACAAAACAATGTATAAAATATGATACAAAAGAAAGCTGGACATATAGTTTATCTAAAGACTATTTATTAGAACATGCAAAAGACTGGTATAATTGTAATGAAATGTTAAAAAAAGAATGTCCTAAATATGGAATAAGATATATTGATACTTCAACAGATAGAGAGAAAATACTAAGTGAAATTTTAGAAAAATTATTTATATAAAAGAAAAAAACAGCTATACACAAATATAGGCTGTTTTTTTATATTATAGGAGAGTTCTCAGAGCTTCCTATAATATAAGCACATTCCACAGAAAATAGCTTTGCAATTTTCTCAGACGAACATTTCTTAGCTGTATGAAACGAAGTGAATTACAGATAAGTTATTCAGACAAAAGAAGAGGCATGAAAAGTAAAAAATTTTAATTATGCCTCTTTTGTTTTTAATAAGACTTCAAAGTATCTTCAATAATATAAGAAACTTGTCCTACTACATCATTATCGTATTTAATCTCAAATGAAGTAGAAAGCTTATCAACAGATTTAAAAACAGAAACAGTTATAGTACTATACTTTATTAATTTCAACATCCTCTTTTTTAAATCATGTGAAAAGTAATATAACACTATATAAACAAAATATTTGTCGAAAGCTGTAAAGAAAATAAAAAAATTAAAATATTACAAATAATAAGAAAAATAGTTGTTTTTTTAAGAAAAATTATATATAATAAGAAACAAAATGAACTAAAACGAGAATATCAAGGAGGAAGTTGAACAATGAACGATATAAGAGATTTAGACAGAATGTTAAAAATAAAAGTAATAGGAGTAGGTGGAGCAGGAAATAATGCTATAAATAGAATGATAGAAGACAATGTCAAAGGAGTATCATTCTATATGATAAACACAGAAACAGGAACTCTAAAAAGATCAAGAACAAGTAATATTTTACAAATAGGAGTACAAACAACAAGAGGATTAGGAGCAGGAGCAAATGAAATTATAGGAGAAAGAGCAGCAATAGAAAATAAAGAAGAAATAAAACAAATACTAAGAGGAGCTGACTTAGTATTCATAACAGCTGGAATGGGAGGAGGAACAGGAACAGGAGCAGCCCCAATTGTTGCAGAAATAGCAAAAGAAATGGGGATATTAACAATAGGAATAGTAACAAAACCATTTGCATTTGAAGGAAAAGCAAGAAAGTTAAGAGCAGAAAAAGGAACTGAAAGATTGAAAAACAATGTTGATGACTTAATAGTAGTTTTAAATGATAATCTATTAAAAGTAACAGACTCAAAAGTAACATTAAATAATGCATTTTCATTAGCAGATAACATACTAGAACAAGGAATTACAAGCATAACAGACTTGTTAACATCAATAGGAGAAGTAAACATAGACTTTGCAGATATAAGAACAACAATGAGTTATAGAGGAAAAGCATATATGGGAATAGGTAGAGCAAGAGGAGAAAGAAAAATTGAAGAAGCGGTAAGACAAGCAATAGAAAATCCATTAACAGAAAGCAAAATAGATGGAGCAAAAGGAGTAATATTTAATGTAAGAGGAAACGAAACATTAAGTCTTATGGAAATAAATAGTGCAACAGCTTTAATAAATGAAAAAGTAAGTGAAGATGCAAACATTATATTTGGAACAGTAATAGATGAAAATATAGGAGAAGATGTTTGTGTTACAGTAATAGCAACAGGAGTAGAAGAAAAAGTAGAAGTCAATCAGTAACTTAGGAGATGGAGCTAATGAAAAAACTATTAGCAATAATTTGTGTACTATTAGTAATTTTAGTTGGAATGTATTTATATAAAACAAATCTATTAAAAAGTAATATAACAGCACAAGAAGTAGAAAAAATAGAAGAATATATATCAAAAATATATATGTGGCAAGAAATAACAGAAGAAGCATTGCCACAATTTGATAATATAAATAATGCATCAGATATATGGATATGGGAAGTTGTAAAAAAGAACTTAGAAAATTATGAATTAACATATGGAGAAATACAAGAAAAAGCGATAGAAATGTTTGGAAAAGACTTCAAAAAACAATTTCCTAAAGAAGGTTCAGAATATATAAAATATCAAGAAGATATAGATAAATATTTTGCAACAGGAATAGGATTAGATACTTTAGAGGATATGTTTTTTATAAAAAGTATAAAAAGAACAAATAAAGGATATCAAGTTGAAATTGTAGAATATTTAGAAGACTATTCACAAGCTATGAATATTGAAGCAGAAGATGAAATTTATGATATTTATATAAAAAGATTAAATCATGAAACAGTTGCAACAATTAAAAGTAGTGAAGGAGAAACAAGAGCAATTGAAGTCGTAAAAGAAAATATAGAAGCATTTACAGAAAAGACAATGAATTTAGTAAAAGATTCTGAAGGAAGAATTTATATAGAAAGTGTGAGACACTTGGGACAGTCCTAAAGTGTCTCACATATTTGTCGAAAAATGTAAAATATGAGAGGAATATTAAATGGGAATATTAGAAAAATGCACAATTTGTCCACATAACTGTGGAATAAATAGAAAAAATGGACAAGTTGGAAGATGCAAATCAAAAGATACAGTAAAAATAGCATTATATTCAACACATAATTTTGAAGAACCATGTATAAGCGGAGAAAAAGGCTCAGGAACAGTATTTTTTTCAAATTGTAATTTAAATTGTGTATTTTGTCAGAATTATGAAATAAGTCAGCAAGGCAGAGGAAAAGAAATAACAATACAAGAATTGGCAGAAATATTTATAAAACAGCAAGAAAATAATGTAGAAAATATAAATTTAGTAACTCCTACAAGCTATGTTCCACAAATAATAGAAGCAATAAAAATAGCAAAAAACAATGGACTAAAAATTCCAATTGTATATAATACAAATGGATATGAGAAAGTGGAAACAATCAAGATGTTAGAAGGATATATAGACATATATTTGCCAGATTTAAAATATTCAGATAATTTATTAGCAAAAAGATTATCAAAAGTGGATAACTATTTTGAAATAGCAACAAATGCAATAAAAGAAATGTACAGACAAGTTGGAAAGCCAATATTTAATGATAATGGAATAATGCAAAAAGGCATGATTATAAGACATTTGGTTTTACCAAATCATATTTTAAATTCAAGAAAAGTTTTAAAGTGGATTAATGATAATATGAATGAAGTTTATGTAAGTATTATGGCTCAATATTTTCCAACATTTAAAGCAAAAGAAATTGATGATATTAATAGAAAGTTAACAAAAGAGGAATATAAAGAAATAGA
Source organism: Clostridia bacterium (assembly GCA_022793875.1). Taxonomy (GTDB): domain Bacteria; phylum Bacillota; class Clostridia; order TANB77; family CAG-508; genus CAG-269. The sequence continues at coordinate 24,785 of JAAWDR010000003.1, read as the reverse complement.
AAAATATTTGTATAGATTAAATTTAGAAAATGGTTACATTCAAGAATTAGGAGAGCATGAAGAAGAATATGTGCCAAAGTGGGAGTATGAATTGTAACGACGATTAAGAAAATAACAAAAAATTATATAAAAAATGTAGAAATATGTAAAATCGTATGATATAATGCAAACAAAAATAGTAATTAGGAGGAAATAAGATGAGAATTGTAGAGCCATGGGTAAAAGTTGAAAAGATTGATGGAAAGCAAATAATGAAAAGAATAGAGAGAGCATGTAGAACATGTTATCGTTCAGAAGGAAAAATTACAGAAGATAGTTACAAAAATTTAATTAAAAATTGTTTGACTAGAGGACATGAATCAGTATTAGAACATGAAAAAGTAACAGTAAGAATATATAATGATATAGGGTCATATAAAGATTTAACAAGACACAGATTTGCAAGTTTTTCAGTAGAATCAACTAGATATTGTAGTTATGATAAAGATAAATATGGAAATGAAATTTCAGTAATAAATCCAGTATATATAGAAGATAAAGAAATATATGAAATATGGAAAAATACAATTCAAGAAATGGAAAAAGGTTACATGAAAATGAAAGAATTAGGTGCTGCAACAGATATGTGTAGAAATTTATTGCCACATTCAACAGCAGCAGAATATACAATGACAGCAAATATTAGGGAATGGAAACACATATTTAGTTTAAGAGCAAATAATCATGTTCATCCAGCAATTAGACAAGTGATGATTCCATTATTAAAATATTTTAAAGAACAAATGCCAGAAATATTTGATGATGTACCATATGATGAGGAATTCAATCCAGATTATTATGCAAAATTAATGGTAGAAGAATTTTAAAGTAGAAAGTAAGAAAAAATTATATTAATAAAAATTCTTGAAATGAGGAGCAAAAGAAATGTTAAGTATAATAGTAGCAAAAGCAAAAAATAATACAATTGGAAAAGACAATATGATAGTATGGAAATTACCAGATGACTTAAAAAGATTTAAAGAAAGAACAATAGGACATACAATGATAATGGGAAGAAAAACATTTGAATCTTTAGGAGGAATACTACCAGATAGAAAACACATTATATTAAGTAGAAATCCAGATTTTAATATAGATTCAGATTATGTAAAAGTAGTACATTCTTTATTTGAAATAGAAGAATATATTAATGATGAAGAAGAACATTTTGTAATAGGCGGAGCAATTATTTATAATTTACTAATGCCATATTGTAATAAAATGTATGTTACTCAATTAGATAAAGATTTTGAAGGAGATAGTGTATTTCCAAGAATAAATGAAAATGAATGGAAAGAAGTATCAAGAGAAAAAGGTCCAGATGATGGAATAAATGATTTTAAATATGAATACATAACATATGTAAAAAATAAATAAAAAAATAGCTTTAGGTTAAAATAATTATAACAAGTAAGCAAAGCGATAAGATTTGTCATCTAAAATTTTTGGATGACGATGAGTGAGCAAAGCGAACGAAAGGAGAAAAATTATGTTTAAACCTAAAGCTATTTATTTTGAAAAAGAAATTGAAAACTATGAATTAGGAAAACAATTGTTAGAAAAATATAAAGATGTACCAAAAGTAGAAATAGAAAATCATAATAATATAGAAGAAATGAGAAAAAAACAAAATAGTGAATTTATGGACATGAAAAAGAATTTAATAATAGGAACAAGGAAAACACACAAATTTGTAGAGAACCATAAAACATCAGATTATTTGGTACCATATACATCTTCAGGATGTACAGCAGCTTGCATGTATTGCTATTTAGTATGCAATTATAACAAATGTGCATATTTAAGACTATTTGTTAATAGAGAAGAAATGTTAAACAAAATAATAAAAGTGGCAAACAAATCTGAAAAAGATTTGACATTTGAAATAGGAAGCAATAGTGACTTAATATTAGAAAATACAATTACAGGAAATCTGCCATGGACAATAGAAAACTTTAAAAATTCACCCAAAGGACAACTTACATTTCCAACAAAATTTGATATGGTAGATGATATATTAAATATAGACCATCAAGGGAAAGTTACTATTAGAGTGAGTGTTAATCCGCAAGAAATAATAAATAGAGTAGAATTTGGTACATCTAGATTAAATGGAAGAATAGAAGCAATAAATAAGTTAAAAGAAGCGGGATATAAAATAGGAATATTAATAGCACCAGTTATAATGGTTGAAAACTGGAAAGAATTATATTTAGAATTAATAAAGAAACTATCAGAGCAATTGACAGAAAAAGTAAAAAAAGATGTATTTTTTGAAATTATTTTTATGACATATAGTTTTGTTCATACAAAGATAAATGAAGAAGCATTTCCGAATGCAATTAATTTATATAATAAAGAATTAATGACTGGTAGGGGAAAAGGCAAATATATGTATAAAAATCAATATAGAGAAGATGGAGAAAAGTTTTTTAGAGAACAAATGAAAAAATATTTTCCAAATAATCAAATAATGTATATTGTTTAAAAGCTTCAACCAGTGGAGATGTTCTTTAATTGGTTGAAACTTTTTCTGTAAAGTGTTGATATTTTTAAAAATATATAGTAATATAATGCAAAAAGGGAGGAAAATATATGGATAATAATTTAAATAAAAAAAGAAGTAATTATATAAGCTGGGAAGAATATTTTATGGCAATAGCAAAACTATCAGCAATGAGAAGCAAAGATCCATCAACTCAAGTAGGAGCATGTATAGTAAGTAATGATAACAGAATATTATCAATAGGATACAATGGAGCACCAAATGGATTTAGTGATGATGAATTCCCATGGGCTAGAGAAGGAGAAAATTTAGATACAAAATATCCATATGTATGTCATGCAGAATTAAATGCAATACTAAACTATAGAGGTAGTAAAAAAGATTTAGAAAATGCTAAAATATATGTAGATTTATTTCCATGTAATGAATGTGCAAAAATTATTATACAATCAGGAATTAAAGAGGTTGTTTATTTATGCGATAAATATGCAGATTGTGAAAATAATATAGCTTCAAGGAAGTTATTTGATAGTTGTGGAGTTAAATATAGAAAAATTGATTTAAAAGAAGAAAAAAAGATAGAAATAGAATTAAAATAAGGAAAAGGGAAAAAGGGACGTTCCTAAAATCCCGTTTTTGCGGGATTTTAGGAACGTCCCTTTTTCCCTTTTCCTTATTTTAATTCAACAACTGTAACCCCCATTTCACCTTCACCATAGGTACCCAACCTAAAAGACTTAACATGAGAATTAGTCTTTAAAAACTTATGAATACCCTCACGTAACTTACCAGTACCCTTACCATGAACAATTCGAACGGTTTCGAGTTTTGCTAAGTAACTATCGTCTAAAAACTTATCAACAACAAAAATAGCTTCTTCAACATTTAGACCAATAATATTTAATTCGGATTTTGCAGTTCTAGTTTTAGAAACTGAATTATAAGAAACAGTAGAATTATTTTTATTATTAGAAGTTTTAAGCTTTTCTAAATTTTTTATATTAATACTCATTTTCATACTTCCAATTTGTACTTGCACTTCATTAGACTTTGAAATATTTGATACAATAACTCCATTTTGTCCTAAAGTTGTTACAAAGACCTCCGTATTTGGTTTTGCATCATTAATAGCTAATGAATTTCTAGAAGAAGTTTCATTATCAGGAACTGAAATAGATATGTCTTTAATAGTTTTATTTAATTGATTTCGTAAATTATTTAATTCACTGTTAGAATTAGAATAATTATTCATCTTAGAAATAATTTCATTTGCTTCTTCTTTAGCATCTAACAAGATTGTTCTTGCATTAATTTTAGCATTATTAATTATTTCTCGTTCTTGTTCTAATAACTTAGAATTATCTCGTTCCAATGATTTCCTTAAGTTTGAAACCTTTTCAAGCTCTTTCGAAATTTCAATTTTTTCATTTTCTATTTGAGATTTATTATCATAAATATTTTTAAGTAATTCTTCAAAATCAACATCTTTTTTTGTTAAATTTGATTTTGCAACTTTAATTATATTTTCTGAAAGTCCAAGTTTTTGGCTTATTTCAAATGCATTACTTTTTCCAGGAACACCAACTAAAAGATGATAGGTAGGAGATAAAGTATTTATATCAAATTCAACAGAAGCATTTTCAAACCCATCAGTTACTAAAGCATATTTTTTTAACTCTTGATAATGAGTTGTTGCAACAGTTAAAATATTATTCATTCTAAAATGAGATAAAATACTAATAGCAAGTGATGCACCCTCAACAGGGTCTGTTCCAGAGCCTAATTCATCTACTAAAATTAGTGAGTTTTCAGTAGAATTATTTACTATATCAACAATATTTTTCATATGAGAAGAAAAAGTACTAAGAGAATCTGAAATACTTTGGTCATCACCTATATCTGCAAATATTTTATCAAATACATAAATTGATGTCTTTTCAGTAGCAGGAATATTTAGACCACTACAAGCCATTGCTGTTAAAAGTCCAATTGTTTTTAAAGTTACAGTCTTTCCACCTGTATTAGGACCTGTTATTACTAAACTTGAATATTTTTCACCTAATGTAAGTGAAATTGGAACTGCTATATTTTGATCAAGTAAAGGATGTTTTGCATTTATTAATTCGATTTTTTTATCATCATTAATTATAGGAGTTATTCCATCAAAATTTTTAGAGTATTTAGCTTTAGCAAATATAAAATCTAATTGCGAAATTATACAAATATCTCTTTTTAAATCTTCTATATATGGATAGAATAATTTAGTTAAATTTTGTAATATTTTTTCTATTTCTAAATTTTCTTCAATTTTTAAATTTGCAATTTCATTATTCAATTCAAAAACTGATACTGGCTCAATAAAAACAGTAGAGCCAGAACTTGAAATATCATGAACAAATCCTTTAATTTGACTTCTATATTCTTCTTTTATTGGAATTACATATCTATTATTTCTTATTGTAACAACATTTTCTTGAACATATTTTGAATATGATGAAGAATGTAGATATGTATTTAATTTGGATTTTATATCTTGTTCAATGTTCCTTTGTTTTCTTCTAATATTAGATAATTCTTTAGAAGCATTATCATCAATAGTATTTTCATCTATTATACTATTTAAAATTTTTTCAGTAATCGAATTATTTAAATACAACTCAGAAAAAAGTAAGTTTAAAATTTCAAAATCTTCTGATTTTACATGTTCAGCATAAAAATATTTCTTTAATTTTTCTGAAATTGTTAATATATTACTTAACTCTAAAATTGATTTTATAGAAAGTGTTCCATAAGATTCAAGTATTTTTAAATTAATTGTATTATCAGCAATTTCATATATTGGAGGAGTATTACATCTATATAATAGATTTACAGCTTCCTCCGTTTCTTTTAACATATTTTTGACTATTTCTTTGTTATCTGATGGGAGTAGTTGTGAACAATAATCTTTGCCTAAATATGTTATTGCATAAGTTGATAGTTTTTCTAATATTTTATTGTATTCTAATTTTTCTAGATAATTATTCATATAATCAATCCTTATAAATTCAAGATTTTTTGTTTTTACTTTTCGTTTTTTTTAGATTTCTAATTAATTTTTCTACCACTCCAATTACTTGAATAGGTAAATCATTCATTTCTCTTTCAGTAAATATTCGAGGTGGATAATACGGATTAACAGATTTCAGTTCAATACCAGTATTAGTTTTATATACTTTTTGTATTACATATTCTCCATCATCAACAAGAACAATGCAATTTTCACCATTTTCAAAAGTAGTTTGTTTATGAAATATAATAGTATCACCATTATCAAAAAGAGGTGTCATACTATCGCCAACTACATTTAAAGCATAATAATTTTCTGTATCAATACTGTCTAGTTTAAAAGGAATATATCCTATTGTATTTTCTTTAGATAAATAATTATATCCAGCCTTAATAGTTCCGCAATATAGGAATTTTTGTAATATCTGTATCATATTGACATTTTGAACTATTAGATTTTTCAGATTTTACTAAATCAGCATATCCAGCTTTTACATATAAATCTAAATAATCTAAAGAATATATAGGTGCTAATTTCTTTAACATAATAGCACTAGGTTTTCTTTTTCCATTTTCCACTAATGATAAATAACTAGTAGAAATAGAACATAGATTATTAACATCATAAATACTGTATCCTAATCCTTCTCTTATAGTTTTTAAATAAAGTCCAAGAGATTTATTTGAGAATTCCATTTTACGACCTCCTTATATGGAAATTATACAATAAAAATTTACAAAAGTAAACTTAAAAGACAAAAAAACTATTGACAAAAGTAAATAAAATTGTATAATATTTACAAAAGTAAATAAAAGTGAATTAACACAAATGCTAAAATAAAAAATAAGAGAGGTAGAAAAAGATATGAAAAAAGAAAATATAAAAGAATATTAATCAAATAAAGAGGAAAAAGAGGTGATTTAGATGGAGAAAATAATTGAAAATGTATATTTTATAAATATAAAGTGGGCAATAATAACTCCAATATTACTAATAATAATAGATATTCTAACAGAATTAGTAATAGCTTGGAGAAATGATAAATTTGATAGTTCTATAATGAAAAAAGAAATATCAAAAAAATTTGGAGAGATAGTATATATATTAATAGGAATATTAACAAAATTTGCTTTAGGAACAGAATTAATATTCTATTTTTTAGTAGGATATATATGCTTGATGGAATTATCTAGTTTGACTAAAAACTGTGATAGATTAGGAGTAAAAACACCATCTAAATTAGAAGAAAAATTAAATAATAAAAAGAAAAAATAAAACTATTTATATAGAAAACATTAAAAAATAATTTATAAAATTAAAAGTTAAAATTCATTTTGTGAGATTTTTTTACAAAGAAACTTAAAAACAAACAAAAAACGACAGCATTCGACAAATGTAATGTGATAAAATATAAAATATAATTACAAAAGACAAAAATGAAGGAGAAAATATAATGAAAGAAAAAAATTTCACAAAAGAAAAAAGTAATAGTAAATTAAAAGAACCCCGATTAAAAAATTAGTTAGAATTAAAAAATAGGGGGAATTAATTATGAAAAACATAGTGAATATACAATTAAATGAGAGCATAAACAAATTGAATTGGAAAGATAAAATTATTGTAAAATTGTTTCCAAATACAGTTAATAAAATATATAAACTAGGAATAGAATATGGATTTAATAATAAATAAGAACGAAATAAAAAATGAGATTTTTGAAAATCTCATTTTTTGGCTGGACTGGCTAGATTCGAACTAGCGCATGCCAGAGTCAAAGTCTGGTGCCTTACCGCTTGGCTACAGTCCAATATATTAAATTAAATGGGGTGGAAGATGGGACTCGAACCCACGGCCTCCAGTGCCACAAACTGGCGCTCTAACCAACTGCGCTACATCCACCATGGTTATTAGTTCATTTTCCTAATGCTTATATATTGTAACTCATTTTTATATAATTTGTCAAGCATATTTTAAAAAAATTTACTAAAAAGCATATTAAAAATAAAAGAGAATATAATGTATTAAAGTTTGAGTTCTCTGATGAGTAAAACAAAATGAGATGAAGGGGAAGGGATAAATTATGGAAAATATCCAAATGAATGAAAATAAAATAATAAGAAATATATTTATAGGAGTAGGAATTTCACTAATAATAACAATAATTTCATTAATAATATTCTCAATAGTTTTAACATATACAAAAGTACAAGAAAATGTTATTAATCCAGTAATAATGATAATAACAGCAATAAGTATACTAATAGGAAGTTCAATTGTAAATGCAAAAATAAGAAAAAATGGATTAATAAATGGAGGAATAGTTGGACGGAATATATATTGTATTAATATATTTAATATCAAGTATTTTAAATTGGAAGTTTTCATTAAATATTCAATCAATAATAATGATTGCAGTTAGCATATTGTTTGGTATATTAGGAGGAATTATAGGAGTTAATAAAAAGTGACAGTTCTGTGACAGTTCAGGTGAAATTTTATTATAAGAACCTGAGCTGTCACTTTTTGTCGAAATGTTTTGGTTGACAAAAAGTAATTTAGGAAGTATAATCAAAATACATTTTCATATTTTTTATAATTTTTAATTCAACAAGCGGTTCTAATAAAGAACTTTGCTCAAATTAAATCGAAAAAAAATCCAAAAAAACAAAAACTTAATAAGAGGAGGAATGCTATTGAAGAAAAGTAAAAAAATAGTATTAATAATTATTGCACTTGCTATAATAGGATTAGCATTTTTAGGAGGACATGCCTATGCAAAATATATGTCAAGAATTGAAGGAATGGGAGCAGCAGAAATTGCAAATTGGAGTTTTAAAGCAAATGAAAATACAGAAAAATTACAAACAATTTCTTTAAAATCTACAGTAGACAACACAAAAGTAACATCTAACAAACTCGCCCCAGGAACAAAAGGAAAATTTGAAATAAAATTAGATGCAACAAAATCAGAAGTTGGAGTTAATTATATTGTTAGATTTGAAAATGAGAGTATAAAACCAACAAACTTGAAATTTTCATATAATGGAGAAACATATAATAGTTTAACAGATTTAGGAACAGCTATAAATGGAATAATAAATGCAAATGACGAAAATAAAACAAAAACAATACAAGTAGAATGGAATTGGGCATATCAAACAGGAACAACAGCAGAAGAAATTACAGCAAATGATTTAATTGACACACAAGACTCAAGAACAATAGAAAATTATAATTTTGATGTAATCGTAACAGGAACTCAAGTAAATCCAGAAATTTAGTTTATAAATATAATGATGAAAATTAATATTACTTATAAAAAATGTGAAAATGTATTAGAATAAATTTAAAAATTATAAAAAATATATAATTTTTAGAAGTAGAATGGAGGAGATATGAGTAAAAAAGAAAATATAAAATATGCAAATTTACCAATAGTTAATAAATCAAAAATAGCTAAAGAAGAAATTAAAAATGAAAAAAATTTAAAATTAATAACAACAATTTTAATTTTTATAATAGTCATCTTAGTATTATTTTGTGGATATAGTATGGCTAAAGCAGTAGATCAAATTCTTATAAATGGAAAAGGAGAAATTGCTGAACCGATTTTAATCATTGAAAATAATCCTAGTATAGATATAACAGCATTAAATAATTATGGTACATATACATTTAAAATAAAAAATTTTAATCAGCAGAACAAAGTAACAGAAACAGATTTAAAATATTATATAGAGATTTTATCAAATGTAGACGAGTCAATAATTATAGAACTTTATCAAGAAAAGGACAAAATAAATTTAATAAATAATAAAACAGATTATATACATATTTCAAAAGAAGAGAAACAAGAAATAGAATATAAAATAATAATAAGATATGATAAAGAAAAATCAAATAATATATATGATATTATGGAAAAAATTCAAGTTAAAGTTCATACTGAACAAGTAAAGGCATAAGGTGATTGTATGAAAAAGAAAAAAATTTTAAAAATATTATTAATATTAATTCTAATTTTTTTATTCATAAAAATGATTTTTTTCAAAAGTTTATCAAATTCAAAGACAATAGAAGATTTTTTATTTTTTAAGGTTTTAGGTGACAATCTAAAAGTATCAGAAGATATAATAGATGTAGAAGAAAAAGAATATAGATTAAATGTAAATTATAAAAATATAGACTTTAGAAATATAAATTTATCGGAAACAATAAATAGAGAAACACTAATATATGAAAAAATAGCTCCAGGTACAAAAGGAAGTTTTAATATAATATTAGAAGCAAATAAAAATTCAAAGTATAAAGTAGTATTTAATAGCATAAATAAAAAACCACAAAATCTTAAATTTAAAGCAAATATAAATAATAAAGAAATAGGAAAGGCTAATACATTAGAAGAATTACAAAAATACTTAATTGGATATATAAGAAAAGATGAAAAAATAGATATTAGAGTAAATTGGTATTGGGAATTTGAAGATAATGAAGAAAATGATAAACAAGATACAAAAGATGCTCAATATATTAAAAAATATCAATTTGACATAAATGCAATAGGAGAAGAAATTACTTAAAAATCAGGAATTAGAGGTGATAAATACGAAAAATAAACTATATGGTGTTATACTTATAAGTGTATTACTAATTTTAATAGGAACAATTGTAAATGCAAAATACATAATAGAAAATAGATTTGATATTGCAAATATTGATATAGATAGAACAAAACCAATAATTGAAATAATAAATATAGAAAATAGTAACATTGGATATGAAAATTATGCTAATAAAACACATAAAATAGATATAACAGTAAAAATAAAAGACAAAAATCTAGAAAAATTATTTTGGGATAAAGAACATGTTAAAATAAAAATTAATGATAAATATGTTGAAATAAAAAATATTGAATTTATAAAATTACAAGATTTAAAACAAGAAAAAATATATAAAATAAAATTAAGTAACATTAATGAAAATGGAAAATTGGGAATAGAAATTATAAATGGAACAGCAATTGATACATCAAAATTAGAAAATGACAAATTAGAATTTGATACAAACATTGTAATTGATAATATAGCACCAAGTGGAATATTTCAAGAAAATAAAATAGAAGATGGAAAAGTTCAAGCAATTATAAATCTTAGTGAAAATATAAGAAAATTAGATGGATGGGAATTTTCAGAAGATAAGCTAAAAATAGAAAAAGAATTTACAAATAATGTGTCATATGAACTTCCTATAGTAGACTATGCAGGAAATAAATCTATTGTAAATATAGATATAGTTCAAGCAACATATATAAATATAATATATGCTTCACACAATTCAGTTGTTGGATGGACTTTTGGATATGGAAATTATGATATAGCAGGAGCGGAGGCAATAAAAGAGGACCCTATACACAAAACAGAAGCTTTAGCATTTAATATTAGTGGAAATGTTGATGATGATTTTGTTCAAGCAAGTTCATATATTTATACATATTGGGGAGAAGGTAGCAAAGGAAAATGCATGGACACATCAATGGTTTATAATTATGGATATAATCCTGAAAATGGAATTTATAAGTCGATGAAATCTGATGATCTTGTAACAATAAATGGAAAAAAATATTTTCAATTTGGTGGAAGTGGAATTAATTCATATGAGAATGGTGATATAAATGGAAATAATATTATTCCAATTGATATATCAATACAATATCTTTATGGAATTTGTGGAATAAATTTTAGATTAAAAGATTATTCACAATTTTCTGTAGTATATCAAATTTTTGTTGATAAGGTTGGCTGGATTAATGCTTGTTCAGATGGACAAGAATGTATGTATGATAAAGTATCGCCTATGTCAGCATTTAGAATAGCTTTAATTCCAAAGTCAGAAAAACAATATGTGATAGATACATGGAATAAAGATATAGGAAGTTATGATTTTAATAGATAGATTATAATTTGTTTGAAACAAATATATTTCACCAAAAAATTCTAAAGAACTTTTTGGTGAGAGAACAAAGATAAAGATGAGGCATGAAAAGTACTTTAGAAGGTCAAGAACATTTAATCATGCCTCTTTTACTCATTTATTATAAAATTATAGACAAAAAATAAAAAATGTGGTACTATAAATAAGAAATTTATATTGGGGTATCGCCAAGCGGTAAGGCATCGGACTCTGACTCCGACATTCCTGTGTTCGAATCACAGTACCCCAGCCAAAATAATGTTAAGTTAATAAAAATTCTCTAAGTAAAAGAAGAGGAGGTCATAATGAAGAATTCAAAAGAAAAAGGAATAACACTAGTAGCATTAGTAACTATAATTATATTATTAATGATACTAGCATCAATGGGAACATATGCAGGAAAAACTGCAATACAATCAGCGAAATTTTCACAATTCAAAAATGAATTAAAAGTAATGCAAGCAAAAGTAGATGAACTAAACCAAAATAATAAAACTGAGATAGGAACAAAAACTTTAACACAAGAGCAAAAAAATATAATAACAGAAAATGTTTCAAATGCAGATGATAATTTCATAAATGGATTTAGATATTGTGACAGTTCATATATAAAAGAAAATTTTGGATTAGAAAGTATTAATAGAGATTATCTAATTAATGTTGAATATAGATATGTAATTAGTACAGAACCAGTTGAAAATAATGGAAATACATATTATATGATATATCAAATGGAAGATGGAATTTATAATGTACAATATAATAATAAAAATCCTAAAACAGGTGACTTTGATGTAAATGCAACAAAAGAAAGCAATAGATGGAAAATTGAAATTTCGAATATAAATTATTCAGGATATATAAAAAATTGGAAAGTTCAATATAGAATATCAGATGATACAAATTGGAAAACATCTAATGGACTAAGTTTTTATGTAATTGAAGAAGGAAGTTACTATGTTCAATTAGTATATGATGATATAGTATTAGGACCAAAATCTGTTATAGCATTAAGTGAAACAGAAGAAACTGAAATAAATGAAAACGAGATGTAAAAGAAAAAAATAAATTCATAATAAAAACAAAAAATGTTGATAATCTTAATGTATCAACATTTTTTATGTAGGCTCTACATGAACTATAGTTTTATAAATATTATCCAAATTACTAACAGTCTCTTCTATATCATTAGCCAATTTATGACTCTCAAAAGTAGGCATATTTCCATCTAGACAAATAGTTATAAAAACTATATGTTGAGAACCAACAGGAGAAGAAGATATAGTATCAATTTTACGAACCTCTTTATAAGCATGAATAATATCTAAAATTAAATCTTTAGTTTTTTCATCAATAGAAATATCCATTAAAACATTATAGCTTTCCAAAAATATTGAAATACCAGTATAACCAATCCAAATAGAAATACCAATACCAACAACACTATCAAACCAATAAATCCCAAAAAGAGAAAGAATAATAGAAAGTAATGTAAAACTAGTTAAAATACAATCATTTTTATGGTCTTTCATATTAGATTCTAATAAAATATTATTACATTTTTTAGAAGCATTTTTAGTATATAAAAACAAAGCAAATTTTATAACAATAGTTATAATACAAACAACAATTAAAAGCCAAGAAAAATGCAAATCACTACCTAAGATTAAAGTAGAAATTGAATCATAAAGTAATTTGCAAGCAACAAAAACCATAGAAATACCAATAAACATAGAAAAGATATACTCAGCTTTTCCATGACCAAAATTATGATCCTCATCATTAGGAACACTAGAAATTTTATTACCAACAAAAGTCATTAAAGACGCAAAAATATCACCAGCACTATTAAAACTATCAGCAATCATAGACTGACTTTTAAAAATAAAACCAGTAATAGCTTTAATAACTAATAAAAAAATATTTCCAGCAATTCCATATATGCCAACCTTTTTAGTTAAATTAAATCTTTCCTCGTTCATAATTCTACACCTATCTCATTATATTTTAAAATTTAAAAAATATTATATCACAAAAAAAGATAAAAGTTAATAATTTAGAAAAAATTTTTCTTGATTTAGTATAATAAATATGATATCTTATGCAAAGAAGGATGAACCTTCCAATTTGGACATGTTTGACAAACGAAATTTTTGAAAAAATTTTGAACGACGATGAACGGACGAAGCCTTAGATTTGGCAGATGGAAATTTCGAAGAAATTTTTAGATGACGATGAACGAACGAAGCCTTAGATTTGGCAGATGGAAATTTCGAAGAAATTTTTAGATGACGATGAACGAACGAAGTGAGTGAAAGGAAAGAAATGGTAGCAGAAGTAATAATAAATAGTACAGCAAAAAAACTAAATAGAACATTTGACTACAACATACCAAAAGAACTAGAAGAATTAGTATTTGTAGGAAGTAAAGTTTTGGTACCATTTGGAACATTCAAAACTTTAGAAGAAGCGCATGTTATAAAGATAAAAGAAAGCTCAGAATTCAAAATAAAAGATATAGCAAAAGTAGAAAATGGGTTAACAGACAAACAAATAGAACTTGCAAATTGGATATCAAAAAGATATTTTTGCAATGTATCAGAATGTATAAAATTGATGCAAACTCCAGGAACAAGAACGAAAAACATAAATAATAGAATACAAGACAAGAAAATAAAAGTTGTCTACTTAAAAAAAGATATAGAAGAAATAAATTTTGAAATAGAAAGTGGAAAAATAAAATCAGAAAAACAAAAAAGAATATTAAATTTTATAAAAGAAAATGAAGGGTATACTATACCAGAGATAGAATCAATTACAGATTGCTCTAGAGCAATAATAAATACACTTATAAAAAATGAATATCTAGAATTACTAGAAACAAAAATTGAAAGAAATCCGTTAAATAATAAAGAAATAGAAAATACTAAAAATTTAAAATTAACAGAAGAACAAGAATATGCATTTAATAAAATAGCATCAAAAATTGATAAAAAGGAATATGAACAATTTCTATTATATGGAGTTACAGGATCAGGAAAAACAGAAGTATATTTACAATTAATAAATAAGGTAATAGAGCAAGATAAAACAGCTATAGTATTAGTTCCAGAAATTTCATTAACACCACAAATGTTAGAGAGATTTATATCAAGATTTGGAAAAGAAAAAATAGCAGTTTTACACAGTAAGTTATCAATTGGGGAAAGACATGACGAATGGGAAAGAATAAAAGAAAATAAAGCAAAAATAATAATAGGGGCAAGGTCAGCAATATTTGCACCAGTTAAAAATTTAGGAATAATAATAATTGATGAAGAACATGATAGTTCATATAAATCTGAAGCAACACCAAAATATAATGCAAAAGAGATTGCAAATAAAATTGCAAAAGAAGAAAATGTGCCATTAGTACTTGGAAGTGCAACACCAGATTTAACAACATTTTATAATTCAAATAGTGGGAAAGTCACATTATTAAGACTAACAAAAAGAGCAAATCAATCAAATTTGCCAAAAGTAGAAATAGTAGATTTAAAACAAGAACTTGCAAATGGAAATAGGTCAATGTTAAGCTTTGATTTATACCAAGCAATAGAACAAAACTTAAAGGAAAAATTACAAACAATACTATTTCTAAATAGAAGAGGATATTCAACATTTATAATGTGTAGAAATTGTGGGTATACTGTTAAATGTAAGAATTGTAATATAAGTATGACATACCATAGTTATGAAAATAAGCTAAAATGTCATTATTGTGGATATGAAGAAAAAGTAGTAAAAAATTGTCCAGAATGTGGAAGTGATAAGATAAGATATTTCGGAACAGGAACACAAAAACTAGAACAAGAAATTCATAAAGAATTTCCAAATGCAAAAACAATTAGAATGGATGTAGATACTGTAACTAAAAAGAATTCACATGAAGAAATACTAAACAAATTCAAAAATGAAGATATAGATATATTAATTGGAACACAAATGGTAGTAAAAGGACATCATTTTCCAAAAGTAACATTAGTAGGAGTTATAGCGGCAGACAGCTCATTAAATATAGATGACTATAGAGCTACAGAAAGAACATTTCAAATATTAACACAAGTAGCAGGAAGAGCAGGAAGAGAGAACTTACCAGGAAAAGTAATAATACAAAGTTATAATCCAGAAAACTTTAGTATTCAAGATGCGCAAAAACAAAACTATGAAAAATTTTATGAAACAGAAATAGCATTAAGAAAACAGTTGAAATATCCGCCATTTTGCGATATAATAATAATTGGATTTAATAGTTCAGAAGAAAATGAAATAAAAAGAGCTTCAAATGAAGCTTATGAATTCATAGAAAAAAAATTAGATAGAGAAAACTTTAAGATATTTAAACCAATGCCATCACCAATAGACAAGATACAAAATAAATATAGGTGGAGAATTATTATAAAAGGAAATATGAATGAACAAGCAAATGGAATTTTCAATGAATTATTAAAAGAATTATATGACAAAAACTATAAAAATACTAAGATAACAATAGATGTAAATCCAAATAATATGGCATAATGTCCCATTGGGGACGTTTCTGTTTGGGACATTTTGTCCCATTAGGGACACATCTTAAATAAAAAATTGATATAGGTGTATAAAAAAATTGAATGGGGGAAGTAGAAATGGCAATAAGGAATCTAAGATTAGAAGGAGACGAAATATTAAATAAAAAATCTAGAGAAGTAGAAGTAATAGATGACAAGTTACAAATATTAATAGATGATATGATAGACACAATGCATAAATATAATGGAGTTGGATTAGCAGCAGTTCAAGTAGGAGTTTTAAAAAGAGTAGTTGTTATTGACTTATATGATGACAAAGGACCAATAGTTTTAATAAACCCAGTAATCATAAAAACCAAAGGAGAACATGAAGTTGATGAAGGATGCTTAAGTTTTCCAAATAAATTTGCAAAAGTAAAAAGACCAGAAGAAGTAGTTGCTGAATATACTGATAGAGAAGGTAAAAGAATGAAAGTTAAAGCTAAAGATTTATTAGCACAAGCTATTTGCCATGAATGTGACCATTTAGATGGTGAGATTTTTATGGATAAGATTTTGCCTGGAACTTTAGAATATATAGAACCTGAAAAATAATGTCCCATTGGGGACGTTTCTGTTTGGGACATTTTGTCCCATTAGGGACACATCTTAAATAGAAATGGAGAAATTTTAAATGTTAAATATATTATTTATGGGAACACCAGACTTTGCAAAAGAAAGCTTAGAAGCTGTATATAATGCAGGGTACAAAATAATAGGAGTAGTTACAAACCCAGATAAACCAAAAGGAAGAGGAATGAAAATGATAGCATCTCCTGTAAAAGAATTTGCTATTGAAAAAGATATAGAAGTTTATCAACCAGAAAAAGTAAGAAAAAATCAAGAATTTATAGAAAAAGTAAAAGCGCTAAATCCAGATGTTATATGTGTTGTAGCATATGGAAAAATTCTTCCTAAAGAAATATTAGACATACCAAGACTAGGATGCATAAATGTACATGGTTCATTACTTCCACAATATAGAGGAGCAGCACCTATTCAATGGGCAGTATTAAATGGAGATAAAAAAACAGGTATAACAACAATGTACATGGATATTGGAATGGATACTGGTGACATGATTTTAAAGGAAGAAGTTGAAATCAGTGATAATGAAACAACAGGAGAATTATGGGATAGACTTTCTAAAATTGGTGGAAAATTGTTAGTTGAAACTTTAGAAAAAATAGAAGAGGGAACGGCTCCAAGAGAAAAACAAAGTGATAATTTTACATTAGCTCCAATGTTAGATAAAGAGATAGCAAAAATTGATTGGGATAATAAAACAGCACAAGAGATTAAAAATTTGGTAAGAGGATTGAATCCAATTATGGGAGCATATACTTTTTTTAATAATAAAAAGATTAAATTTTGGAAAGTAGATATTGCAGATGGTATTGGATATGATGAAGAGAATGTACAAGCATTAAAAAATGGAACTGTTTTGATATCAGACCAAAGAGATGGTTTATTTATCAAAACCAAAAATGGAATATTGAAAGTTCTTGAAATTCAGGGAGAAAATGCAAAAAGAATGAGTATATATGACTTTTTAAGAGGAAACCAAATAAATGAATTTGAAGTATTTGAATAATTAATAAACCTTAAGAACAAAATCTTAGGGTTTATTTTTAAAAATCACATAAAAAGGTTGTAAAAAATAATAAAAATTGATATACTAATAACGTATATTCTATTAAAATTGAAAAGGAGGATTTTAAATGGAAGAAAAAGAAATTAAAGAAGAATTAAAACAAGAGGAAGTTGAAATAAACACAGAAAACACAGAAAATGGCATAGAAATATCAAATGATGTAATAGCAGTAATCGCAGGAGTAGCAGTATCAGAAGTACAAGGAGTTGCATCAATGTCAGGAAGTTTTGCAGGAGGAATATCTGAAGTATTAAGTGGAAAGAAAAATTTAGCAAAAGGAATAAAAGTAGAAAAAGCAGAAAATGTAGCAAAAATAGATGTAAATATTATAGTAGAATATGGTTCAAGAATACCAGATGTAGCATTTGAAATACAAAATAGAGTAAAAAAAGCAGTAGAAGGAATGACAGGATTTAAAGTAGAAGAAGTAAATGTTCATGTACAAGGAGTTAATACAGATATAGTAAAAGAAGCAGAAAAAGAAGATGAAGAAGAAACAAACTCAAATGAATAATAAATATACAAAGAAAAAGAGAGGTAAATGAAATGAAAATTATAGAAAAAATTACATTAATTATATATTCAAATATTATATTAATAATGGCTGTAATAGCAAGTTTATTAATATTTGGCTGGTTAGATATAGATATAGTACAAAAAATGATAAAAACATTATTAATGTCAGATACATCATCAAAAGTAATCTTATTAGTAAATGTAATAGCAATATTATTATCAATAAGATGTATATTTTTTGATCCAACATCAAAAAAAGAGTTAAAAGATAAACAAGGAGTATTTTTAGCAAATGACAATGGAAAACTAATGATATCAAAAGAAACAATAGAAAATCTAGTAGAAGCTGTTACAAAACAATACAAAATGGCAAAAGAAGTTTCATCTAGAGTAGAACTTGATAAAGATAATAATGTAAACATTTTTGTTAATTTAGTAGTAGGTTCAGACACGATAATAAAAGATTTATCTGTTGATTTACAAAACAAAATAAAAGCAAAAATAAAAGAAACAACAGATTTAGAGGTAAAAGAAGTAAATATAACAATAAAAAAAGCAGTACAAGAAAAACAAATAAAATCAGAAAATGAAGAAGCATAAGTAGAAGCCAAGATTTGACAGACGAGATTTTCGAAGAAAATCTTGGATGGCGATGAACGGAGCGTAGCGTAGTGAAAGGAATGAATAGAAATGGAAGATTTTAAAAAATTTATAGGACAATATAGAGGAGCAATAATAGGAATAATTATAGCAATAATAATATTAGCAACAAGATTATATGCTTTAATAGTAGGAATTTTATTAATATTAGCAGGAGCATTTATTGGAAACTATGTACAACAAAATAAAGATGATGTAAAAACTAAGTTGAAAAATTTTATCGATAGGATGTAAAAGTAGAATTTCCATATAATTAGCGGAGTGAAGGGGAATAAAAATGAATAGATCAGCAATTAGAGAAAATGCTTTCAAATTAATATACAGTTTAGAAATACAAAATACAGACAACATAAAAGAACAAATTGACCTATTTTTTGAAAGCAATGAAATAAAAGATGAAGAAGCAAAAAAATATATAGATAATGTAGTTTTTGGAATAGAAAATAATAAAGAAGAAATTTTAAAAAATATAGAGCAGAACTTAAAAGAAGAATGGAAATTAAACAGAATTTCAAAAATGGATTTAGCAATATTAAAACTTGCAATTTATGAAATAAAATATAATGATATTCCATATAAAGTTGCAATAAATGAAGCAGTGGAACTTGCAAAAAAATATGGTGAAGACAAATCTAAAAACTTTGTAAATGGAATTCTTGCAAGTGTTGTAAAGGATATGTAAAATATGAAATATGAAAATATGGCAATAAGTGTGAGTCAATTAAATAACTACATAAAAGAAAAATTTGAAAATGATGAATATCTTGAAAACATTTTAGTAAAAGGAGAAATATCAAACTTTAAAAATCATTATACAGGACACATGTATTTTACATTAAAAGATGAGAATTCATTAATAAAATGTATAATGTTTAAAGGATATGCACAAAGACTAGACTTCATGCCAAAAGACGGAATGAAAGTCTTTATAGTTCGGGAGTGTCTCAGTTTATGAAAGAGATGGAGTATATCAAATTTATGTGAAGGCTATGCAAGAAGATGGAGTTGGAGCACTTTATAAGAAGTATGAAGAATTAAAACAAAGATTAGAACAAGAAGGATATTTTGAGGAGAAACATAAACAAAATATCCCCAAAATGCCAAAAGTAATAGGAATTTTAACATCACAAACAGGTTCAGTAATAAAAGATATAATAAATGTAAGCACAAGAAGAAATCCAAATGTATATATAAAATTATTACCAGTTCCAGTACAAGGAGAAGGCGCAGCAGAAAAAATTGCAGAAGGAATAAAAATAATGAATGAGAAAAAATTAGCAGATGTGCTAATTTTGGCAAGAGGAGGAGGCTCATTAGAAGATTTATGGCCATTTAATGAAGAAATAGTTGCACATGCTATTTATAATTCAGAAATACCAATAATTTCAGCAGTAGGTCACGAAACAGACTTTTCAATTTCAGATTTTGTAGCGGACTTAAGAGCACCAACGCCTTCAGCAGCTGCTGAACTTGCTGTTCCAGATATATATGAAATTAATCAAAAAATAAACACATATCAAAATAGATTAAGGTTATCTCTAATAAAAAAAGTAGAAATAATGAAACTAAGATATGAGAAATGTATATCAAGCAGAATATTTAAAGAACCAGTAAGAAATATAAATGATAATTATTTAAAAATAGATACATATGTAAAAAGATTAGAAAATGTTATAAAGAACAAACATAAAGAAGAACAAACAAAATATATTGAATTAATATCAAAATTAGATGCACTAAGTCCTTTAAAAACATTAACTAGAGGATATTCATTAGTGGAAAAAGATGGAAAAATCATCAAAAGTGTAAAAGAAATAAATGATGGGGATAAAATGGATATAAGGTTTATTGATGGGAAAAAACAAGCACAAATTTTATCTTAAAAAACAAATGTGTTGACATGAGCGAAAAGAAGTGAAAAAATTTTGTATGATGACGAAAGAAGAAGCCTTAGACTTGGCAGATGAAAATTTCGAAGAAATTTTTAGATGACGATGAACGAACGAAGAGAGTGAAAGGAAAGAATAAAGATGACAAACGGAGAAAAGATATTAGTAGGAATAGTAGTTATAGCAGCAATTATTACAACAATTATAGTAATAACAAGTAATAATGCAAAAAATAAAATAGAAAATCAAAAAAATGAAATAAACAATATTGAACATTATCTTAATGGAGTAGATGAAAATAAAACAAATAATAACATTACTGACAATGAAATAAAAGAAAATGAAATATTAAAAGAAAATGAAACTACCAATGATATTAACAATACAACTGGGGACAATGTTATAGGAAAAGAAGAAGGAAGTAATAATCAAAATGCAGAATTAGATAATGAAAAAAAGGCAATAAAATTAGCACAAAAAGAATGGGGACTGTCTATAAATGCATATAATTTTGAAGCAAAATTACAAGAAAATGGAACTTATGAGGTTACAGTTAGAGGAAAGTCTGGAAATCTAGAAGAAATAGTAACTTATTTAGTTAATTTAGAAACTGGTGTAGTAGAGGATATTACAGATTAAAAGAGAGGTTAAGGAAAAATGGCAAAATCAAACTTTGAAAATAATATGGAAAATTTAGAAAAAATAGTTACAGAACTTGAAAAAGGAGATTTGAATTTAGATGAATCAATATCTAAATTTGAAGAAGGAATCAAAATATCAAAGGAATGTAATAAAATTTTAGAAGAGGCAGAAAAGAAAATAACAATTTTATTAGAAAAAGATGGTAATATAAAAGAAGAGAATTTTGCATCAGAATAATCTTAAATTTAAATAAGAGGGGAACATCAAAAGTGAATGATTTAGTTAGTTTTATACAGAATAAATACATATATATACCAATATTATTATGGTTTTTTATTCAGTCATATAAAGTAATATATGATTTGATAACTACCAAAAAATTTAATTTTAAAAGAATAATAGGAGCAGGTGGAATGCCAAGCTCACATTCAGCAATAGTAACTAGTATAACTGCGCTAATAGGAAAATATGAAGGTGTTGATACACCAATATTTGCACTTTCACTAATAGTTGCATTAGTTGTTATGTATGATGCTTGTGGCGTTAGAAGAGCTGCTGGTAAACAAGCAGCTTTATTAAATAAAATTGTAGATACACCAGGATTAACTACAGTTCAAGTTTCTGAAAAATTAGTTGAAGTTTTAGGACATACGCCAGTGCAAGTTTTTGGGGGAGCATTAATTGGAATTATAGTGGGAGTTATTGCTTAAAAATTCTATATTTTGAAGTATTAATAAATAATATAAAAAAGGAGTTGTTGTACATGACTGATATTGAAATTGCAAGAAATACAGAATTAGAAAGAATTAATAAAATAGCAGAAAAGTTGAATATAAATGAAGAAGATATTGAAGTTTATGGAAAATATAAAGCTAAAATATCAAATTCATTATATGAAAAATTAAAAGAGAAAGAAAATGGAAAATTAGTATTAGTTACTGCAATAAATCCTACACCATTAGGAGAAGGAAAGACAACAGTTTCAATAGCAATAGCTGATGGGCTATCTAAAATTGGGAAAAAATCAATATTGGCTTTAAGAGAACCATCATTAGGACCAGTATTTGGAATAAAAGGTGGTGCAACAGGAGGAGGACATGTTCAAGTAGCTCCAATGGAAGAGATAAATCTTCATTTTACAGGAGATATTCATGCAATTACCTCAGCAAATAACTTACTATCAAGCATTATTGATAACCATATATATTTTGGAAATGAATTAGACATTCAAGAAGTTACATGGAAAAGATGTGTAGATTTAAATGATAGGCAATTAAGAAAAGTAGAAACAGGTTTATCAAAGGAAAAAAATATAATACCAAGAGAAGATGGATTTGATATAACAGTTGCTTCTGAAATTATGGCAATTTTATGCTTATCAGAGGATATAGAAGATTTAAAGAAAAAATTAGGAAATATAATTATTGGTTATAATTCAAAACAAGAACCAATATATGCAAGAGATTTAAAAGCAGAAGGAGCTATGACAGTTCTATTAAAAGATGCAATAAAACCAAATTTAGTACAAACTTTAGAACATACACCAGCAATAATACATGGAGGACCATTTGCTAATATAGCACATGGATGTAATAGTATTATTGCAACAAAAATGGCAATGAAATTAGGAGATTATGTTATTACAGAAGCAGGGTTTGGAGCAGATTTAGGAGCTGAGAAATTCTTAGATATAAAATGTAGAAAAGCTGAAATAAAACCAGATGCAGTTGTAATTGTTGCAACTATCAAAGCATTAAAATATCATGGTGGAATTGAAAAAGATAAAATCCAAGAAGAAAATTTAGATGGACTAAAAAATGGAATGGATAACTTATATAAGCACATAGAAAATCTAAATAAAAAGTTTGGACTAAATGTCATAGTTGCCATAAACAAATATAATACAGATGCTCAAAAAGAAATAGAATACATACAAGAAAGTTTAAACGAAAAAGGAATTGAAGTAAGTCTTGTTGAAGGATGGGCAAAAGGTGGAGAAGGTGCAATAGATATTGCTCAAAAACTTGTTAAATTGACTGAAATACCAGAAAACTTCAAATATATATATGAAACAGAGGATAATATAAAAACAAAAATTGAAAAAGTAGCAAAAGAAGTTTATGGAGCACAAGGAGTAGAATTTTCAGAAGAAGCTAGTCAAGAAATTGAAAGAATTGAAAGATTAGGATATAAAGACTTGCCAGTATGTATTGCAAAAACACAGTATTCTTTTTCAGATGATGCTAAAAATTTAGAATGTAAAGAACCTTTCAAGATTACAGTAAGAGAAGTAAATTTAAAAGCTGGAGCAGGTTTTGTTGTTGCAATTTCTGGAAAAATAATGACAATGCCAGGTCTACCAAAAATTCCATCAGCAGAAAGTATTGATATAGATGAAAATGGAAATATTGTAGGAATATTTTAAAATTTGTCACATTCTATAAATTTTTACAATATACACTAAAAAATGTGGAGGTTTAAATAACTTCCACATTTTTTAGGCTTCATAATATTTATCTGTATCTGAATAAAGTTCTTCTAATGTAATTCCTAATACTTTACAAAAGGCTAGAGCTTCAAAATCTTTAACGGTTTTTTTACCGTATTCAATTTCATAAATATCACAATTATACATAGTAACACCAAGCAAATCTAGTTGGCGACAGATTTCAGGTTGAGAAAATTTTTTTAATTTTCTATATTTTTTCAAATTATGACCAACAATATTTAAATTTCCATTCAAAGTTTTTACTTTCATATATGGTTCCTTTCACATAAAATAATTCTATATTTAACCTATAAATCAATGTGCATAATGAAATGGAAAATACTAAAAATTAAGTATTTTTTTTAATTGAAATTCATTAATATAACAGATAGGTTAAGTGAATTTTTGTATATTGTATAATAAAAAATAAAACATGTTTACAGGAACATACTGTAAATATTACAAAAATATTTCTAAATTTTTACAAATATGTATCAAATTAATAAAAATGTTGAATAATAGTAATAGATATGTTATATTAAAATTACAGGAACAAGCTGTATAAACTAAAGAAAGAAGGGAATTAAAATGATTAAAAGGTATAGCTTTGAAAATAAAGGAATAACACTGATAGCGTTTGCTATTAGTAGGAAATGCGTTCGATATGAGGAAAGAGCTTGAAAGCCATGTGAGAGAAGAGAAAAAGAGAGAAAAGTTTAGCCGAGTTGAAGTAAAAGTTTACATGAATATGGTGTAAAATTGATAAAAAAATGAGAAAGT
>JAAWDR010000053.1 GCA_022793875.1 Clostridia bacterium | reverse complement strand
AGAAGCTTGGACCCTCGAAAAAATGGCTTCTATTGTAAATCTAAGCACCCGCTCCCTGCAAAAATTTTACAAAGAATTTTTTCACACCACATGTATTAACGAAGTGATCAACAGCCGAATCAACCAGGCAAAATTTCTTTTGGCACATACTAGCAGCAGTATACAAGAGATCAGTGAACACTGTGGCTATAACAGCATTGAGCACTTTTGCCGTCAGTTTAAAAAAAGTGAGGGAATGTCCCCTTCTGTCTACCGGAAACAGCCAGAGATTCTGGATCAGGCCGACGAATGTTAGCTAGACATAAATAATAGCCGGCATGCACCATCATACCAGACGGAAAATGCACTGGCACAACGGGCTCCCGGATCTTCACTGCCACATATGTCAAGTTTTTGGCGCAATTAATCATTGAGCCCTTGTCTGGTGTTTTGTATAATAAATTTTAAAGATAAAAATAAAAAAAGAAACGTCCATAGGAGGATTACATATGCTTAAACACACGAAATCATCCCGGGTTTTATCAGGTCTGGTACTTGGTTCCCTTGTCATAGGACTTATTAGTGCGCCAGTTTCTGACGCTGCTAAAAAAGCATCCTTGAAAACAAAAAAAATTACTTTAACCGTTGGACAAAAGAAACAAATTCAAATAAAAAACAAAAAGAAAAAAGCGGTATACAGCTTTAAATCTAACAAAAAAGCCATGGCAGCCGTTTCCAAAAAAGGCATTGTTCAGGCAAAAAAGGCGGGAAATGTTAAAATCACCGTAAAAGAAAAATACAAAAAGAAAACGAGATCTCTGGGGACGGTGCAGATTCAGATCAAACAAAAAACAAAACCGGTCCAGTCTTCAAAACCGACGCCGGCGGTGCCAGCGACTTCGACTCCAGCAGTCACGAATACTCCACCGGCAAATGTCACGGCATCCCCTGAACCTACGATTACTCCAACTCCGGAGCCGACTCCGACGCCGATCGCAACTCTTCCCCCAAGAGAAGAGGATGACAATTACGACACACCGAAGGGGTTTGATCAGAAAAAAAGTGGTGTGACATATGGCAGCCTACGTCAGATCAGTTATAATTCCACCACAACGGGAAAGAAACGTATTGCCAACATAATTCTCCCCGCTAATTATTCCGAAGAGAAAGAATACCCTGTTCTTTACCTTCTTCACGGAATTGGCGGCGACCACACCGAGTGGCTCGGCAGCAATCCAGTCCAGGTAATTGGTAACCTGATCGCCGAGGAGATGGCACCTGAAATGATCGTTGTTATGCCGAATGTCCGCGCCCGAGCTGACGATAAGAAAGATCCCAGCGACATATATACAACAGAACATTTTAAAGCATTTGACAACTTCATCAATGACCTGCGAGATGACCTGATGCCTTACATGAAGGAGAATTACCCTATTGCTGAGGGACGTGCTAACACAGCCATTGCCGGACTCTCCATGGGTGGCCGTGAAGCTCTTTACATCGGACTTACCATGCCAGATACCTTTGGCTATATCGGCGGCTTTGAGCCCGCTGTCGGTGTACTTCCATATGACAGAGAAGACGGTCTTTTCACAGAGGACACCTTAAAACTTCCAGATGAATATAATGACAGAACCTACATTTTGATCTGCAAAGGCACAAAGGATACTACCGTGGGCGACGCTCCATTAAACTACCATAATGCCCTTACGAAAAATGGAACACCCCATGCTTATTATACCGTAGATTTCGGTCATGAACCCAATGCATGGAAAGATGGTTTGTACAACTTTGTAAGACGAATATTCTAAATATTTTTTACAGTAAACGGTTATATGAAAATACCACTACACACTAGAAAACAAACCTACATAAAAGATTTTCTAAAAACTCTTTTCAACTAATTTTTATATGAAAACACCACTGCCCACCAAATGTGCAGTGGTGTTTTTTTGTACTTTGACGGATTTATTTTTCTTTCCTTTTCCTTTAAATGATGGTATAATGACTTTATATAGCTCGACGGCGCCAATTTGGGAATGGAGGGAAAGGATTGAAGGGAAATAGAATACAGGGGACATTACGTTCCTACCTGAGATGGCCGCTGCTTCTTTCACCACTGCTGCTCGCCATGAACATTCATATTTATACGATGAGCATAAAAGCCGGTGCTCTGATGACCGGATATGTTCTTCTTTATATTATATTAGCATTCTTGCTATTTTACTTTAAACGCCGGGAACTTCTTCGGGACATCGTACAGTACGCCGTTCGTTTTAATCAGACTGCCGAGCGGTTAGCAGGCGATCTGGCGATTCCCCTTGTGATCACCGACTGGGCTGGTTCCTGTCTTTGGTGCAACAAGCGTTTTCTTTCTACGTTTTACCCAGAAGGTGCAAAAAAGCGATTTGCGATAGATTCTGTAATCTCAAATCTCACCGTTGACACCTTTCCAAAAAGTACCACAGAAAACTCAGAAATTCACTTTCATACAGAAACTGAATATTTTAAGGCGGTGATCCAGAAAGTAAATGTGGCTGACACCACAAAAAATATTGCAGAGGATGCTGCTACCATGGGACTGGGAGACAACTTCTTTGTGTTCTATATTTTTGACGAAACTGAGATCATCCGTTATATGAAGGAAAATAACGAACAGCGACTGGATGTAGGTCTATTGTATATTGATAACTACGATGAATCCCTAGAGCCGGTGGATGAAGTCCGCCGCGCCCTTTTGGTGGCACTGATCGACCGTAAGATCAATAAATATATGATGCGCATCGATGCCATTACGAAAAAACTGGAAAAGGACAAATACATTTTTCTGTTCCGCCACAAATACCTGTCAGAGCTTCAAAATGATAAATTTTCTCTTTTAGATGAGATCCGGAACGTAAATGTGGGGGATGACGTTTCCATCACCATAAGCATGGGAATCGGCATTCAAGCAGACACCTACAAGAAGCGCCAGGAATACTCCCGCAGTGCCATTGACCTGGCTCTTGCCAGAGGTGGCGATCAGGTTGTGATAAAGACAAAGGATAATATTCTCTATTATGGCGGCAAAAGTATCCAAAAGGAAAAAAATACCCGAGTCAAGGCGAGAGTCAAAGCACATGCTCTCCGGGAATCCATCGAAGCGGCGGAGCAAATCATCATTATGGGACATCAGCTACCGGATGTGGACGCCATGGGAAGTGCCATCGGTATTTACCGTATCGCCAATGCACTTGGAAAAAAAGCTCATATCGTCACTAATAAAGTGACTTCCTCTCTGCGTCCTGTCCTCACAATGCTCATGAAGAATGGGGATTACGATGACGATCTGTTCATCACCGGAGACAGCGCCAAAGGACTGATGACCAGCGGAACTCTTCTGGTAATCGTGGATGTAAATGTTCCATCCTATACAGACGAGCCGGAACTGGTACATCTCGCCTCTTCCCTGGTGGTTTTCGACCACCATCGTCAGGCAGGCGAATCTTTTGAAAACCCTACTCTGTCCTATGTTGAACCCTTCGCCTCCTCTACCTGTGAAATGGTGGCAGAAATATTACAGTATGTAGGGGAAGAAGTACGACTCAAATCCTACGAAGCCGATGTATTGTATTCGGGTATCATGGTGGACACAAATAATTTCATGAACAAACCTGGTGTGAGAACTTTTGAAGCCGTGGCATTCCTGCGCCGTTCTGGAGCAGATATCACGAGGATTCGTAAACTCTTCCGCGCCGATCTGGACGAATATAAGGTGAAAGCAGAGGCGATCCAGAACACAGAAATATTCATGAAAAGCTATGCCATTGCTCTCTGCAATGCAAACCAGTGTGAATCTCCAACGATCGTCGGGGCAAAGATCGCCAACGAACTTCTCGATATCGACGGTATCAAAGCTTCTTTTGTCCTGACAGAATTTGAAGGAAAAATATATATTAGCGCCCGTTCCATCGATGAACTTAATGTACAAGTCGTCATGGAAAAGCTAGGTGGCGGCGGGCATATCACTAGTGCCGGTGCACAGTTGGAGGGACGTACCCTTCAAGAGGGCCGGACCGTGATTCGAGATATATTGACTAAAATGAAAGAAGAAGGTGAACTCCAATGAAAGTAATACTTTTAGAAGATGTAAAATCCCTTGGAAAAAAGGGTGAAGTTGTAAATGTAAGTGATGGCTATGCCAGAAACTTTATTTTCAAGAAAAATCTTGGTCTAGAAGCTACTCCGAAAGCACTCAATGATCTGAAGCTCCAGAAGCAGAACGATGAAAAAATCGCTGCTGAGAACCTGGAAAAAGCAAAAGTACTTGCTGGAGAGCTTTCCGGTAAATCGGTAACCCTTTCTATCAAGGCTGGTTCTGACGGACGTGCTTTCGGTTCTGTCTCCACAAAAGAGATTTCCGCTGCCGCAAAGGAGCAGCTTGGCTATGATCTGGATAAAAAGAAAATGCATCTCGCAGAACCGATCAAAAACGTGGGCAGCTTTACGGTTCCGGTAAAGTTGCATCCGAAAGTAACAGCAGAACTAAAAGTAATTGTAAAAGAGAAATGAGACCAGCATGGAAGAACAAATGATCAAACGAATCCTTCCCCACAGCACAGAAGCAGAACAATCTGTGATCGGAGCCATGCTTCTGGACCAGGAAGCCATCATCACCGCATCTGAGATCTTAGTGGCGGAAGATTTCTATAATCCTCAATTCAAAACACTGTATCATGCCATGATCACTCTGTATCAGGAAGGCAAACCAGCAGACCTGGTTACTCTTCAGAATAAATTGAAGGAGCAGGAAGTTCCAGCTGAGTTATGCAGTGTCGAGTTTATCAGCGGCATTATTTCCTCTGTTCCTACCTCAGCCAATATCAAGTATTATGCAGATATCGTAAAGGAAAAAGCCGTGCTCAGAAGACTGATACGGGTATCCGAATCCATCACCAATGAATGTTATCAGGATACAGAAAACCTGGATCAACTTCTCGAACAGACAGAAAAACAGATTTTTGACGTGGTACAAAATCGTTCCACGAGTGATTTTGTACCCATTCGCCAAGTGGCGTTGGAGACTCTCGAAAGCATCCAGAATGCCGCCAAAACGGTGGGAGCTGTAACTGGCATATCCACAGGCTTTTATGATCTGGATGCCAGGACTGCGGGACTGCAAAAATCCGATCTAATTCTAATCGCCGCCCGTCCTTCCATGGGAAAGACGGCATTTGTCCTGAATATCGCAGAGACCGTCGCCATAAAAAACAACGTTTCCACAGCTATTTTCAGTCTAGAGATGTCAAGAGTCCAGCTGGCAAAACGTCTGATCTCCATGAATTCAAAGGTAGATTCCCAGCACATCCGTGTGGGAAACTTGGCAGATGAGGAGTGGGGAAAGCTTACTGAAAGTACGATTCTTCTCGGAGAATCCCCTCTTGTTATCGACGATACACCTGGCATCAGTATTGCGCAGTTGCGTTCAAAATGCCGGAAGCTTAAACTCGAAAACAATCTGGGATTGGTGATTATCGACTACCTGCAGCTTATGTCAGGCTCAGGAAGTCGGAAAAATGAATCCCGTCAACAAGAGATCTCAGATATCTCCCGTTCTCTCAAGGCACTGGCAAGGGAGATTGACTGTCCGGTCATCGCCCTCTCCCAGTTGAGCCGAGCAGTAGAGAGCCGGGAAGACAAACGCCCCATGCTTTCCGATCTACGTGAGTCCGGCGCCATCGAGCAGGACGCCGACGTCGTTATGTTTATTTACCGAGATGAATATTACCACAAAGATTCTGAAGAAAAAGGTGTGACGGAGATCATCATTGGAAAACAACGAAACGGTCCCACCTGCACCATCAAACTGAAATGGCTGGCAGAATACACGAAATTTGCCAATTTGGAGACAAATTAGCTGTTTTTTTCCCTATTTTGTCACTTCGGGGCGAAAGCCGTCGGACGAATCTCGCAAAATATGTGGACCACTACTTGAAGTCCTTATCCTTAATGCTATACTTAAAGAGAACATTAAGGAAAGGACTGATTTTATTTTATGAAAGAACCAGTACAGTTATGCTACTCCATATCGGAAGCCGCCAAGCTCATGAAGGTGGAACCCCATGTACTACGCTACTGGGAGGACGAGCTTTGCCTTAACATTCCCCGCAACTCCATGGGACACCGCATATATACAGACGACGACCTGAAGATCTTTAAATCCATACAAAATCTCAAGGCAAATCATATCTCTCTCAAAGATATCAAAAGCCAAATTCCATCTTCGGGACAAGCCTCTGACACAGCAGTCAGTCCCTCCGGACAAAGCGGAATAAAAACAAATGAAAATGCACAACATGGCGACAAAATGACACAATTTAAGTCTATACTTACTAATATCATAAAAGATGCCATGAGTGAAAATTCAAGAGAGCTTAGCGATCATATCAGCTCAAGGGTTTCTGAGGATGTGCGCAAGGAAATTGACTATCTGGTCAGACAGCGTGAAGAATCAGAAGAGGCCCGGTTCAAACAGCTGGATGAGACCATTC
Organism: Clostridia bacterium; assembly: GCA_022793875.1. Lineage (GTDB taxonomy): Bacteria > Bacillota > Clostridia > TANB77 > CAG-508 > CAG-269. The sequence continues at coordinate 302 of JAAWDR010000053.1, read as the reverse complement.
GAAATTTTCAGAAGGCGAGACAAGAAGCTGCCGTAGCTAAAGTGAACGAAAAAAATAAGGGAAAAAAGAAGCACATATTTCATAAGAAGAAGTAAAAATTCCCATATTAATTTTTCATTAGTACTTGCATTCCCTTTATGAAAATGTTATAATGTCTTCACAATATCGCTTTGCCTATTAGTGATTTTTCACAATATGGAAGCAAAATAAAAAGGAGGAAGAATGTTTATGTTCTCAAAAGTTTCAAAGAAAATCGTAGCAGGAACATTAATTATGGCAGTGGCTGTATCCTGCGCAAGCGT
>JAAWDR010000029.1 GCA_022793875.1 Clostridia bacterium | reverse complement strand
GGCCGTTCAACCTCTCAGTCCGGCTACTGATCGTCGACTTGGTAGGCCGTTACCCCACCAACTATCTAATCAGACGCAAGCCCATCTATCAGCGGATTGCTCCTTTCCCTTTTGCAACATGTGTTGCTAAGGCATATGCGGTATTAGCAGTCATTTCTAACTGTTGTTCCCCTCTGATAGGCAGGTTGCTTACGTGTTACTCACCAGTCCGCCACTAAAGCCATTGTTGTAAGTCAACTTTCACTTTCTTCGAACAAGTTCTCTGTCCATGTCTATATCATTACAACGACTTTCGTTCGACTTGCATGTCTTATGTGCGCCGCCAGCGTTTATCCTGAGCCAGGATCAAACTCTCTTGTTTGTGGTATTTATATTTCATTTCTTTTGAAATGTTATAAATCTAAACTTAAGCGTTTTATCAAGCTCTTAAACTTCTTACTTTTTTGAATCAAAAACTTTTAAAAATTATTTTTCAGTACTAACTTTTTGGTTTTAAAGTTATACCGTTTTGGTTTATTCTCTAAAGGATTTACTGTTTACTTTTCAATGTACTTTATGTTCCTTTTTTGTGTGGAACGATTTGTATTTTACCACAACTATTTTTCTTTGTCAACACTTTTTTCAATTTTTTTTTAATTTTTTTCTACATGTTTTTTTTATTATTTTTTAGTGTTTCAGATTGTCATGGTCTGAATAAAATATTACCACCTTTCTTTGTTAAAGTCAATACTTTTTTTAATAATTTTAAAAGAAATTTTTTCCAAGGTGTTACTTGTCACAGTTATAATGAAATTTATTAATGCAGAGTAGCCATACGTTTGGAAATGCTTTTTATTTTATAATTGTGAAATGTAAATTGTAACTTTAAAACTATTATTAAAAGCTATACCAAAAGGTATAGCTTAATCTTCTTGAATTTTAACTCTAACTAAATTTACAAAACCATTATCATCATGTTGAAGTGAAACTGTATATTTATTACTACTATTATCTTCAACAAACTTTAAAAATGCTTGTTTTTTCTCTCCATTATAAGAATTCTTCTTTATTAAAAATAATATTTCTGAAATATCATTAAATTCCAACTTTTCTGTGTCCCAATCTTTAACTTCTCCATTTTTTAACAATACTTTCATATCTTCAAAATTACTTTCTATTGCTTTAATCAATTCTTTTACATTATCTTGATTTAAGTTTTCACTAACAAAATATTCAAATTGAGAATTAAATCTATTTCTTTGACTTTCTATAACTTCATCTTCTGTTGGAAGTTGTATTGATGTTCTATTTGTCATTCCTAAGTTCTTAAACATTTCAATATAATCATCTATTTTAACTACTGCTAATAAATTTGAAATTTGTTCTTGTGCAACTTCTCCAATTATTCCTAAAATTTTTTCTAGTTGTTCATCATTTAAATCTTTTAATCTAATATTATTAGTATCTAATGTTAGTTTATTTTCAAATTCCTGTACAACTTGAATATTATTAATTACATTTAAATTACTATTATAATTTCTATTTGATATATTTAATTGTACATTTTCATTAATACTATTTCCATTAACTATCTCTTGAATATTCAATTGTACATTTATAACAATATTATTATCTTCAAAACTTTCATATTTAATAGCTATAGAATTATTTTGTCTTTCTATTATTATAGATTGTTCTACTATAACATCACTTAATTCAGTATAGTATATTTTTGTTCCTCCATCATCATTCAAATCTATAGTTATTTTTTCTTTTCCTTTTTCTATTGATGTCCTTACTGTTTTTTGATTATTTTCATATACTGTTATTCTTGCTTCTTCTTTTCCTATGTTATTATTTTTTATTTTTTCTATTATATTATTTACATTTTCTATAAATATTTCTCTAAAGCTTTTATCTAATTCATTATATTTTTGTTTTACTTCATTTTCAAGTAAATTTATTTTTGATAAAATAATTTCATCTTTAGTAATTTGTTCTAAAATTTTTATTTTCAAATTATTATATTCTTCTATTGTTAGTTTTATATAGTAGGAATTTGCTTGCATATCTTTATTATCAATGGTAATTAAAGATTTTGGCTGTTTATAATACTTTTCTTTAGATATATTTGATTGTATTACATTTAAATATGTATTTATTAAACTTTGTTTTTCTTCTTTCGAAAAATTCAAAATTGAATTTATATTTATACTAGATAACATTTCATCTAAATTTTCTATTTCTAATTTTTCTAAAGTTTTATTATCTTGATTAACATTTATTGAAACAAATTCTATAATTTTGTTTAGTCTTATTCCATGTTCTTCATTTTGATTTATATATTCAACTTTACACAAGTCTGTTTCATTTGTTCCTATAGCTATATTTCTATAACTATATTGATTACTTTTGTCTACATTACTTTTTACTCTTATTCCTACATCATTAATTGGGCTATTTTTATTTTCATTTGTTGTTCCAATATTTTCTGCATATTCAATATTAGCTTCAAAATCTGATGTATATTTACTATTATTTAATATATTTTCTATTTCTGGATTTTTTATATTTTCTAATACATCTACAATATTAAAATTTTGTGAAAAATATTTAGCAAATAATATTTCATTTGATTTAAACATATCAGTTTTAATATATAAAAATGCTAAAACACCTAATATAATTGCGATTAGTATACCTACAGTTGTTATTATAATAGCTATTCTTTTTTTCTTTGGCATCATAATTATTCCTCCTAAACTCTTTTGTATAAATATATTATATATTTTTTCACATTTTTTATCAATATCTATTTTGAAATTCTTTGTTTTACTGCTTCATATACAACTATTCCTGTTGATACTGATGCATTTAATGATGTTATTTTACCTTTCATAGGAATTTTAACATTGAAGTCACAGTTTTTTCTAACCTTTTCACTCATTCCAGAGCCTTCATTTCCAATTACTATACCTAATGGTCCTGTCAAATCTTGATTATAGTAATATTTATCTGTGTTTATGTCTGTTCCACATATCCATAAGCCTGCATCTTTTAATTTTTGTATTGAGTCTGATATATTTGTAACTCTTGCTACTTTCATGTGTTCTACTGCTCCTGCTGATACTTTATTTACTGTACTATTAACTGCTGCTGCTCTTCTTTTTGGTATTATTATTCCATGTACTCCTGCTGTTTCTGCGGTTCTAATTATTGAGCCTAAATTATGTGGGTCTTCTATTCCATCTAAAATCAAAATAAATGGATCTTCATTTTTTTGTTTTGCTTCATCTAAAATATCTTCTATCTCACAATATTCAAATGGTGGGACTATTGCAATTACTCCTTGATAATTTTGATTTTGTGCCATCTCATCCATTTTTCTTTTGTCTTTTTCTACTATTATTATATTTTTTTCTTTTGCCATGGCTATTATTTTATTTATTGAACCATGTTTTTCTCCTTTTGTTACAAAGATTTTATTTATATCTTTTTCACTTTCCAATAATTCAAGTACTGAATTTCTTCCTTCAACTTGGTCATCATAGTTTCTTTCTTCTTTATCTTCATTTTTTTCTTTCCTTATATTTTTCTTATCTGGTTTTTGGCTATAATTATTTCTCATATTCTTCACTTTTATTAGCTTCTCCTTTTTCATTATATCTTGAACTTGTTTTTCTAATATTTTCATTTAGTATTTCATCAATTGTCAAATTTAAATTTCTTGCTAATTCACATATATTTAAGTATTGATTTTCTATTTTCTCTATTAATTGGCTTTTGTCTGCTTCATCTCCATACACTTTTCGATATTCTTCTACTATTCTTCCTGATCCTTTTCCTATTTCTATAACTGTTTGTATTAATTTTTCTCTTTTATTTTCAATTTCTTTTCCTTCATGTTCATGTAATTGATTCATATCAATATTTGTATTTTTGCATATTAAAGCAATATACCACATCAAGTCACCTAATTCACTTTTTATTTCTTCAATATCTAATGTTTTTTCATGAAAATTACCTTTAAATAGTGGTTTTCTTAGTTCTGCAACTATTTCCCCTGTTTCTTCTATTAATCCCATACATGCATAATACATATTTTCTTTTTCATCAAATGCTATTGATTTATTTAACCTTTGTATTGCTTTTTTCTTATATTCTTCTAGTTCCATTTTACACCTACTTACTGTTTTTTAATATTTCTTCTACCGATATTTCTAAACTTTCTGCTATTTTTGTTACATTTTTTATGATATTACATAGGTTTTCTTTAGTTTCTATTATTTTCTCTTTTCTTTTTTCCTTTTCTTCTTCTGAATATAAAATATATTTTGCATTTTCATTTACTTTTCCTGAATTTATACTTAATTCTAATACATTATTAATAAATTTTTGCCTATTTGTTTCATTTTGATTATTCATTTTACATTATCCTTTACTTATAAATCTTTATTATACATTTTTCCAGCTAGATAATTTTAAGATGTGTCCCCAGCATTAAGGTTTACAGAATTTATTTCATAAATTCTGCATAAGATATCTGTAATTCGCTTTGCTCGAACAGCTATCTTAATTTTTGTCCAGCTTTGCATAAGTCATCTGTAACAAGCAAAGCTTGAACAGCTGACTTAAAATTTTGGACATTATTCATCATCTAATTTAAGAACTGACAAAAATGCTTCTTGTGGTACTTCAACATTACCTATTTCACGCATTTTCTTTTTACCTCTTTTTTGTTTTTCTAGAAGTTTTTTCTTTCTAGTAACATCTCCACCATAGCATTTTGCTAATACATCTTTTCTCATTGCTGATATTGTTTCTCTTGCTATAATTTGTCCACCTACAACAGCTTGTATTGGTATAGTAAATAGTTTTCTTGGTATGACTGTTTTTAATTTTTCTACCATTTTCTTTCCTCTATTGTAAGCGCTATCTTTATGAACTATAAATGAAAGTGCATCTACTGGTTCTCCATTTATATGTATATCTAATTTTACTAATTTTGATTGTCTATATTCTTTAAATTCATAGTCAAATGATGCATATCCTTTGGTTTTTGATTTTAAGTTATCAAAGAAATCATATATTATTTCATTTAATGGCATTTCATATATAAGTGTTACTCTATTTTCATCTAAATATTTCATATCTATATATATGCCTCTTCTTTTTTGGCATATATCCATTATATTTCCTACATATTCTTTTGGTGTTAATATATTTGCTGTTACAACCGGCTCTTCTATGTATGCTATTTCTTGTGGTGTTGGTAAGTCTGTTGGATTGTATATATCTTCAACTTCTCCAGTTGTTTTATGTACTTTATATATAACTGATGGCGCTGTTGTAATTAGACCTAAATCAAATTCTCTGTCTAGTCTTTCTTCTATTATTTCTAAGTGTAATAATCCTAAGAACCCACATCTAAATCCAAATCCAAGTGCTGCTGATGTTTCTGTTTCATATTCTAATGCTGCATCATTTAATTGTAATTTTTCTAATGCTATTTTTAAATTTTCATATTCACTTCCATCTATTGGATATAATCCACAATATACCATTGGTGTTACTTTTTTGTATCCTTTTAATGGTTCTTCTGCTGGATTATTTGCTACTGTTACTGTGTCTCCTACATGTATGTCTGATAAACTTTTTATACTTGCTGCTATATATCCTACTTCTCCTGCTTTTATTTCTTCTGCTGGTATATATGCTCCTGGTGCAAAGTATCCTACTTCTGCAACTGTATATATTTTATTTGTTGCCATTAGGATTATTTCATCTCCTGCTTTTACGCTACCATCCATTACTCTGACATATGCTACTGCTCCTTTATAGTTATCATAATATGAGTCAAATATTAAGCATTTTGTTTTTTCGTTTTCATTTCCTTTTGGTGCTGGTAAGTCTGTTACTATTCTTTCTAATACTTCTTCCACATTTAATCCAGATTTTGCTGATATACATGGTGCATCTTCTGCTGGTATTCCTATTATATCTTCTATTTCTTTTTTTACTTCGTCTGGTCTTGCATTTGGTAAGTCTATTTTATTTATTACTGGTAATATCTCTAAATTATTGTCTATTGCTAAATACACATTTGCAAGTGTTTGTGCTTCTACTCCTTGACTTGAGTCTACTACTAAAATTGCTCCATCACATGCTGCTAAACTTCTGGATACTTCATAGTTGAAGTCTACATGCCCTGGTGTATCTATTAAATTTAATATGTATTCTTGTCCATCTTTTGCTTTATATACCATTCTTACTGCTTGAGATTTTATTGTTATTCCTCTTTCTTTTTCAATTTCCATGTTGTCTAATACTTGACTTTCCATTTCTCTTTTTGAAAGTACTCCTGTCATTTCTATTAATCTGTCTGCTAATGTTGATTTTCCATGGTCTATGTGTGCAATTATACTAAAATTTCTAATATGTTCTTGTCTGTTATTCATTTTCTTCACTCCGATTTATTTTGTGACAATAGGGGCGTCCCTTTTTGGCACATTTTTCCTTATTTTAACATATTACTTAAAAAATCACAATAGTAAATTTCAAACTCAGTATTTACTTTTTATGTAAATTATGTTACAATTATTTTGTTACTTGTTAATTACTCCTTTTAGGAGGTTGCCCTTAAAAATTTTTGGAGGTAATTTTATGAAGAGAAAAATCAAACGGTCACTGTTGTTGGTTGTTTTGTTAGTTGTTCTGTGTACTAGCTTAACGGCTTGTTCAAAAAGAACAGATATATCTAATATAGATGCAATCTTTGATGACAGAACTATAACTGTTTCTTGTCCCAAAGATAATGCTTTTATATTAAATATTGAAATAGAAGCTAACTCAACAACAACTTCCTGGACATCTGAAAATCTTCTAATTACAGGTGGTGTTCCACATACATATGCGTTAGAAAATCTTATGGGCAATTATGTCTCAGAAGATGCAAAAATAACTACAGTTAATGTCCAATACGTATATGTACCTGACGATTTGGGGATTAGTATGTTTTGTCTGGTTATAGGACTCGTCTTTGGTTTAATTTTGGGCAAGGCCGCTTTACCTTAATATATAACCTCTCAACATTTTTATTTAAAATGTTGAGAGGTTATATTATTATTCCATCATATACATTATAAACATTTGTATATCCCATATTTTCCAATATTTGTTGGCATCTTTGACTTCTATGTCCTGTTGAACAATATACAACTATAATTTCATCTTTATCTTTCACATATTTTTGTATATCTCTTTTTATTTGGTAATCTGGAATACAAATTGAGCCATCTACATGTCCCTCTCTATATTCTTGTGGACTTCTTACATCAATTATTGTAGCTCCTTCTTTTATATAAGAGTCTAAATCTTCTTTTGTAATGTCTTTTTGGTCATTAAAATCTCTTTTCAAATCAAAATTCTTTTGTATCATATATGCAAATCTTCTAAACATCTTTTATTTACCTTTCAAAAAAATACTCTTAATATATTATATTAAAAGTATTTCTTTTTGCTATTATTACAATAATTTTAATTTATTATTACAAACTTATTACAATTATGTCACTTTGGTCGAATTATGTCTTCTATTTTGTTTACACTAGTTTTACTTTTTTTATTTTATGTCTTTTGTGGAAACTGTGGATAACTTTGTGAATAACTTATTTTTAGTCTTTTTATTAAAAAAGTTATACACACTATTATGTATATTTTCTTTTTTTACAATTATTTACATTTCTTCTGTTTATTTTATGTGTACTCTTTTACTTAATTTTGTCATTAAAAACAAAAAAGCTGTATTGCTTATTTTTAAGCTTCTACAACTTTTTTTCATTTTTTAATTATACATAATATTTTAAAAAAATCTGTAATATATAACTGCAAAAATTTCAAGTATTGTAATTAATGGAAATCCTATTACAAATGCTATTTTTTGAGTTTTGTGTCTAAATGTATACATTCCAGCTATTGTTCCTATTCCTCCTCCTAATGCAGTTACTATAAATAGTGTTTTTTCTGGAATTCTCAATCTTCCTTTTTTGGCTTTTTGTTTGTCTATATACATTATAAAAAATCCTATTATATTTATGATAATAAAATATAATACTATGTTTTTTATTGAAAATATTTCTTCCATTATTTTTCTCCTTTCATTTCTTACTTCCATTCTCTTTTACAATTTTTTTCTTCTTTATTTTTAAATGCTTGTAATAAGTCTATATTCATAACATTACACATACTTAATATATAAATAAAAATATCAGCAATCTCACCTTCTAGGTCTAATTCTTTATTTTCTTTCTTGTTTATATCTATTTTATATTTTCTAGATTTCCTTACTTCTTTTGCAAGCTCTCCCATTTCTTCTGTTAAAAATAGCATTACTTCTTCTGGAGTTTGTCCAGTAAATCCTCTTATTTCAATCATTGTATTTATATATTCTTGCAAATCATCTAATGATGTTTTTTCATTAAATGTTGATAGTTTATCTTTTAAATATTCATTGTTCATTTTATTAATCCTCTTAATTTCTAATATTCATTTTTATTGGTAATATAGCGAAGAAAAATTATCTAATTTTTCTTCGCTATACCATTTGTTAAAATTGCCATAAAGCAGTATGTTTATAATTAGTACTATCGACTAACTGCATATCCTATTATAACTATTATTACAAAAATAAAGTATATGCCGAAACAAACTAGTAATGACTCATCTACATACCACGTTATATCTGTCATTTCAAGCATGTCTTCTGAAATATCAAAAGTAACTGTTAATCTTATCTTATTATTATCATCCTTTACTTCTGATACCACTTGTAACTGTTTTTTGTCATTTCCAAGGTACTTAATGCTATATCCCTGTGGAATGTGATATCCTGCAGTATTCAGAAAACTATATCCTACTTCTTCAATTTCATTTATAAAAGCTTCAGATATATTAACTACTACCATTCCTGAATCCTCAATTGATACCATTTCCGGCTTGCCTTCTAAAATATCAAATAATATTTCAGTTTTTCCTGCCTTCACATAAAGCTGTTCCTCACTTTCATCTAAATACCGAACAGTATACCCTTCAGGTGCTTCATAGCCTTTTGTTGTCAAAAATTCTTCTGCTACTTTTTGTGATTCTTTATACTCTTTTGTAATGTCATAACTGCAACCAGTAAAGAACATGGTCATCATAATTGTAAGAACAGATAAAACAAAAAATTTTTTCATTTTCATCTTTTTTCTCCTTTTCTACTATAAACTATTTAGTTTTATGTTACCATATTTCCATTTTATCACAATTAAATAGTTTTATCAACACTTTACATAAATTTATCCAAACAAACTCATCTGATTGCTTTGGCTCATACCTTCTAGGCAACCAAATTGTTTTAGTAAATCTGCTCCTGATGTTCCTATTTTGGCTCTTATTTTTAAATCATCTATTGACATGAATTTTCCATCTTTTCTTGCATTTTCAATTCCTTGTGCTGCAACTGTTCCAAAGCCTGGTATACTATTTAGTGGTGGTCTTAGTTTATCATCTTGAATTTTGAATTTTGTTGCATCTGATTCGTATAAGTCTACTGGTAAAAATTCAAGTCCTCTTTCATACATTTCTAGTACTATTTCTAGGTCATCATACATGTCTAATTCTGCTTTTGTTGCTTCTTTTTTCTGATTTTTCATTTCTATTTCTTTCATTTTGTTTTTTACTTTTTCTTTTCCAAATATCATATATTGTGCATCAAATGCTTTTGCTCTTATTGTGTAATATGCTGCATAATATGCAAGTGGTATATGCACTTTGAACCATGCTATTCTTACTGCGTTTGTTACATATGCTGCTGCGTGTGCTTTTGGGAACATGTACTTGATTTTTTCACATGATTTTATATACCAATCTGGTACATCATGTTCTTTCATTAATGGTATATATTCGTCTTTCCATTTTGGTTCTTTTCCTTTTGCTACTTTTCCTTTACGTACTGACTCCATTATTTTGAATGCTTTGTCTGGTGGCAAACCTTTTTTCATTAAATATATCATTATGTCGTCACGACAACATATTGCTTCTTGAAGTGTTACTATTCCTTGTTCTATTAGGCTTTGTGCATTTCCTAACCATACGTCTGTACCATGTGATAGTCCTGATAAACGTATTAGTTCATCAAATGTTGTTGGTTTTGTGTCTAAAAGCATTCCTCTTGCGAATTTTGTTCCATATTCTGGTATTCCAAATGTTCCTACTTGTGAGTGTATTTGTTCTGGAGTTACTCCTAAGGCTTCTGTTGAGTTAAATATTGACATTGTTTCTTTATCGTCTAACGGTATTTCTGTTGGTTTTATTCCTGTTAAGTCTTGTAACATACGAATTACCGTCGGATCGTCGTGCCCTAGTATATCTAGTTTTAGTAAGTTTGCGTCTATTGAGTGATAATCGAAATGTGTTGTTATTATATCTGAATTTGGGTCATCTGCTGGGTGTTGTACTGGTGTAAATTCAAATATTTCTCTTCCTTTTGGTACTACTATAATTCCTCCTGGATGTTGTCCTGTTGTTCTTTTTATTCCTGTACACCCTGTTGATAATCTTTGTATTTCTGCTTTATTTACTGGTATTCCTCTTTCTTCAAAATAATTTTTTACATACCCAAATGCTGTTTTATCTGCAACTGTACCTACTGTTCCCGCTTTAAATGTTGTTCCTTTTCCAAAGATTACTTCTGTGTATTTATGTGCTTTCGCTTGATATTCTCCTGAGAAGTTTAAGTCTATATCTGGTTCTTTGTCTCCGATTGAATCCTAAGAATGTTTCGAATGGTATGTCCATTCCATCTTTTATTAATTTGTGTCCACATTTTGGGCAGTCTTTATCTGGTAAATCAAATCCATTTTGATATCCATAGTCTGTAAAGTCTGAATATTTGCAATTTGGGCATCTATAATGTGGCTGAAGTGAGTTAACTTCTGTTATTCCAGTCATAAATGCTGCTAATGATGAACCTACTGAACCTCTTGACCCTACTATATATCCATCTTCATTTGATTTCCATACTAATTTTTGTGCTATTATGTACATAACTGAATATCCATTACTTATTATTGAGTTTAATTCTTTATCTAGTCTTGTTTGTACAATTTCTGGTAATGGGTCTCCATATAATTCATGTGCTTTTTCATATGCTATGTTTTTTATATCTTCTTCACATCCTGGAATATGTGGTGGACATTTTTCTGGTGATATTGGACTTATTTGCTCACACATGTCTGATATTTTATTTGTATTTGTTACAACTACTTCATATGCTTTTTCTTCTCCTAAGTATTTGAATTCCTCAAGCATTTCTTCGGTTGTTCTTAAATATAGTGGTGCTTGGTTATCTGCATCATCATATTTTTGTCCCGCTTCTAATATTCTTCTATATATTTCATCTTGTGGGTCCATAAAGTGTACATCACATGTTGCAACAACTGGCTTATTTAGCTTTTCTCCCAACGCTACTATCTTTCTGTTTATATCTCTTAAGTCTTCTTCATCTCTTACGTTTCCATTTCTTATTAAGAAATTATTATTTCCAATTGGTTGAATTTCTAAGTAATCATAATCATTTGCAATTTCTTCTATTTCTTCATCTGGCTTACCTTGTTCAATAGCTTGATATAATTCTCCTGCTTCACAGGCACTTCCTAATATTAAGCCTTCTGAATATTTTTTGAACATACTTTTTAGAATACGTGGTTTTCTATAAAAATAGTCTAAATGTGAGTATGATACTAATTTATATAAGTTCTTTAATCCAACATAGTTTTTGGCTAAAATTATAGCATGATATGTTTTTAATTTTTTGTATTCTTCTGCTTTTGCTTCTGGGTCTGCTGCTACTTCATCTATATCTTCTATTTTTTTAGCACCTTTTTCTTTTAGCATGTCTATCATTACATTGAATACTTTTACTGTTGTATCAACATCATCTAAAGCTCTATGTGCTACTTCTACTTTTATTCCTAGATTTTCTGCTATTTTTCCTAATTTGTATTTTTTATAGTCTGGGAATAAATCCTTTGCTAAACTTAATGTATCTAAATATGAATAATCAAAGTCATATCCTAATGCTTTTGCATTTTGTTTCAAAAATCCTATATCGAAATTCGCATTGTGTGCAACTACTACTGTCTCTTTGCTATCTCCTAAAAATTCTAAAACTTTTGGAAATATTTTATCAATTGTTTCTGCATCTTTTACCATATTATCTGTTATATTAGTAACTTCTGAAACTCTTTCTGGTATATGTCTTTCTGGATTTACAAAACAACTAAATTCATCTATTACTTCTTTATTTTTAACTTTCATTATACCAATTTCTGTAATCTTGTCATTTGATGCTGAAAATCCTGTTGTTTCTAAGTCTAATACACAATATGTTGTATCTATTGATTGTCCTTTCCCATTATATATTGATTTTGTATTATCTGGTGCTAAATATGCTTCAACTCCATATATTACTTTGATATCTGGATTATCATCTCCAACTAAGTGATAAGCTTCTGGAAATGCTTGTACAACTCCATGATCTGTAATTGCTATTGATTTCATTCCCCACTTCATTGCTCTTTTTATTAATTCTTCTGCTGACGAAATTGCATCCATTTGACTCATTTTTGTATGCATATGTAATTCTACTCTTTTTACTTCAGCGTTATCTTGTCTTGTTGCTTTTTTTACTCCTGTGCTTTCAATTATTGTATTTGCCATTACAGTAAGTTCTCCTGAGAATTGATCCATTTGAGCTGTTCCTGCAATTTTTATTCCTTTAGCTCCTGTTAGTCTTTTTATTATTTTTTTAGCTTTGTCTTTTTCTAAAAATGCCTTACATGTCATTGAACTTGAGCCATCATATACAAAGAAACTTATTAATGTTTTTCCCGATTTTAGTTCTCTTGTCTCCATTTCTCCAAATATTTCACCATCTATTGAAACTTTCTCATCATCTGGTCCTAATTCAGAAATTTTGATTAGGGGCTCTGTTATATTCATTGTTTTACCTAAAATTAGTGGTGTGTCTTCTTCTTCCTCTTCTGTTGGAAGCTCTGGTATATTATTATCTACTTCTATTATTGTGTTCGCTATTACTGTTACATCTCCTGCATATGTATCTAATCCTGCTTTCCCAGTAATTTTTATACCTGGTACACTTTTTATTTTCTCTGTTATTTCGTTTCCTTCTTTTATGTCTTTTGCAAATGATTTACATGTAATTGTTCCTGTTCCATCATATAAATCTATTATAATCATACCTTTTCCTGATTTTGTTTCTCTACATTCACAATTAATTACTCTTCCTTGCAATGTTGCTCTTCCATCTTCTGCTGTGATGTCTTTTATTTTTATTAGTTTTTCTTTAGCTCTTGATGGTTTTCCCATAATGTATTTTTCTATATCATCTCTATCATTTTCTGGCATATCTATTGGTACCATGTCTTCTGGTGGCATTTCTGGTACATATCCATCTGGTATGTCTTGTGGTGGCATATAATCTGGATCATTATATTCTGGAACTTGTGAAGCACTTGAAAAATTTGAATCTTCTTGTTGATTTGCTTCTTGTACATATGAAGTTGTTAGCTTTAATTCGTTTTCTTCTATTTCTTTGATTTTTCTTTGATATTCTATTTCATCTTCTTTTTTAAATATTTCTTCTAGTTCTATTTTATATTCTTTTCCATACAAGTTTTTTATTACATTTTCTAGCTCTTTATCTGTTTTTCTAGCTTTTAAGAAATCTGCTCCTTTTATATGCATCTTTACATCTATTGTGCTTGTTTCTTCTTGAATTTCTAGGTCACTTTTCATTAAAAGCATTGGTTTCATTAATGGATATTTGTGTGCCATATAACAGATTATATTTCTCCATTCTTCTTTTATGGATTTTAGCTTTGTGTCTTTTTGGTATTTTATTGTCATGTCTATGTTTTGAAACTTAAATCTTTCTTTTAGGAATTTTTCAAAATACCATATTTCTTTTACTTCTATATATTCGTCTATTTCTAGCACTATTCCTAGTGTGTTTGTTTTCTTTATTACATTTAGTATTACTATGTATGCTTCTTTTATGTTTGCTTTTGTTTCATAGTCACTAAATATTTCTTTTACTTTTTTTGCTTTGTTTTCTGCCATTTTCTTCTCTCCTTGTCCCATTGGGGACGTTTCTGTTTGGGACATTTTGTCCCATCTGGGACACATCTTTAATCTTTCCAAAATTATTTGTATTTGTATATTATCACATTTTGTCAAGAGATTAAAGCGAACAAATAAAAAAAACTCTGAAATATTGTTGATAATTTCAGAGTTTCTTTATTTCAATTTTAATAATACTAAAAATCTTTCTACTATTATTGTTTCAGAAAAAAATTATTCAAATAAATCTATAGGAGAACATCTGTAATAATATGCATCATTACTATCTTCTATATCTTCAAATTCTGCTTCTCCTAACTCATAACTGCCAGTTTTTGAAGTTTCTCCATTTTCACGCTTGAAGATTGCTACTCTTGTTATAGTATGTGCATTACACCATTCATCTTCTGGGATAAAGTCTCTTATAAAATTTTTCTCCTCATCTGAGATTTCTTCGTCTTCTTCCCATTCAGTTCCTATTAGTTTCTTACATACATCATATAAGTATGTTGCTAATTTTACTTCTTCTAATGGAATGAAGTAACACTCATACCGATTGTTTCCATCATCATATTCTGCTTCAATAATAAGAATATACCCATAGTCTTTTTTCATATTTTTTCTCCTTCTGAATAAAACTTGTTTATAGTCGATGTATTTATGTTAACATAAATTAATATTATTGTCAAGATATAAATATTTCTTCAAATTCCACAATAAGTATAAAGGTATATTTATTACTCCATCTTGAACATCAACATTTTTCATTGAAGTTTTTACTGAGATTTCTGGATTATATTTCTGTCTATATAATGTTAAACTTCTTGAACCTATATTTTCTCCTGACTTTACTTCAAATGGAATTACTTTGTCTTTTAGTTGCCATATAAAATCAACTTCTGCTGTATTTCCTGATGTCCAATAAAATGGAACTTCTTTATTTAAAGATAATAATTCTAGTAATACAAAATTCTCTGCAATTGCTCCTTTAAATTCTTTATATATTTCTTTGTTATCTAATAGGATTACACTTGCATCAACTTTCGCTTTTCTTCTTAATAGTCCTATATCACTCATATAAATTTTAAAACTTTGTATATCTATATATGCAGATATTGGTATATTAGGTTTTTGTATTTTATTAACTTTATAACACATCCCTGCTGATATCAACCATTGTAATGCATCTTCTAAATCTTTTGCTCTAGCTCCTTGTTTTACATGTCCATATACAAATTTTGAATTTTCTTTTGAAAGTTCTCTTGGTATATAATCCCATATTAAACTAAGCTTTGGTGTATCTGATAATGGTGCATGTTTTGCAAAATCTAATTCATATGAATTTAGTATTATATCTTGTATTTTTTCTACCTGTTCTATATCTTTTGTTGTAATCCATTTTTCAACTACTTCTGGCATTCCGCCAACTATATAGTAATTTTTCAAATAATTTTGTAATTTATTTTCAAATGTTGTAGGAACCTTTTCAATATTGTTGTTTAAATATTCTATAAGCATTTCTTCATCATTTGCTAATAAAAATTCGTAAAAGTTCATTGGTCTTAATTCAAGAAAGTCAACTTTGCCTACTGGAAACGATAATGGTTGTGATAGAAATATTCCTAATAATGAACCAGCACATACTATATGATATTCTGGAGCATCTTCATAAAAGTATTTTAATGATGTTAATGCTTTATTACAAAATTGTATTTCATCAAAAATAATTAGTGTTTTTTCTGGTTTTATTATTTTATTATTTAATATGCTTAATTCTTCAATTATTCTTTTTACATTTAAGTCTTGTGAAAATCTTTCTTGTAAAGCTTCATTTCCTTCAAAATTAAAATAAGCTACATCTTCATAATTATTTTTTCCGAATTCTTTTAAAATCCATGTTTTTCCACATTGTCTAACACCTTTCAGTATTAATGGTTTTCTGTCTTTTGATTCCTTCCATTCTAATAAATCTTTATATACTAATCTTTTCAAAATAATCGCCTTCTTTCAAATTAAGTATGTTTTTTGTATTTTATGATTGCATTTTTAATACTTATATTGTACCACATAATTGCATTTTTATCAACATTTTTATTTATTATTTAAGTTTCATCATTTTTTTATTTGTATTTAAATGTTAATAGACACTTTAGACTTTGTGTCCCAAGTGTCTCAAAAAATTCTCAAAATATCATTATAAGTAATATATAAAGATAAGGCTATTAAAATTGAAAATCCTATTAACTGTATATTAATTTCAGCTTTTTCATTCAATGGTTTTCTACGAATTGCTTCAACTATTAATATTAAAATTTTCCCACCATCCAATGCTGGTATAGGTAAAAGATTTGTTACACCTAAGGATAAAGAAATTAGTGCTAACATATATATAAATTCCTTTAATCCACTAGTTTTAGCAACTACTTCTGATATTCCAACTGGTCCCATCATTTGGTCTACACCTACTTGACCTGTAAATAACATTTTTAAGTTATCTACTATTGAAAATGCAAATTCTTTAGTTTCTATTCCACCATATATTATATAATTAATAAATTTACTTTCAGAACGTTTTAAATTTACTCCTAAATAATATGCTGATATTCCTGTATTTTCATCTTTTATTTCTGTTGGTTTAACATTATATTCTAATACTTCTTCATTTCTTTTTACTTTTAGTTCTATTTTTTCTCCATTAAATTTCTTCATGATTTTATTTAAATCATATTTGTTTTTTACTTTTTTTCCATTTAATTCAATTATTTCATCATTTTGTTTTAATCCTATTTCTTGTGCTACATAACCATCAATTATACTATCTACTTTATTTGTTATATATGTACTTGTAGTAGACATTAAAATAAAGTAAACAACTAATCCAAATACAATATTTACTATTGCTCCTGCTGCAACAATTGCAATTCTTTTAGGAATACTTGCTTTTGAAAAAGATCCTGTACTTTCAGACCTTTCTTCTTCTCCTTCCATGCTACAAAATCCACCGTAAAGGTATTAGTCTTATTGCATATTTAGTTTCTTTTCCTTGTTTTTTCCATATTGTTGGCCCAAAGCCTATTGCAAATTCGTTTACCTTTACTTTACACAATTTTGCAACTATTAAATGCCCTGCTTCATGTATTAATATCAAAAATCCAAGTAAAAATATTATTTTTATAGCTGATATTATAATTGTCAATTTATTTCCTCCTTTAAAAGAAAGGGATATTGAGACCCGTCCCCTTAATCCCTCTTTTTTCTAAATCATTGTAAATAATATATATGCAAATGGAGCTATAAATAAAACACTATCTATTCTATCTAACATTCCTCCATGCCCTGGTAATAGATTACTATAATCCTTTACATCTACATATCTTTTTATACAAGATGCTGCAAAATCGCCTATTTGTCCTATTAAACTTAAAACTAATGCTGATATTCCTATAATACAATAAGAGTATTCAAATGAAAGATTTTTATTTAATATTAAAGTATATAATAATGTTAATATTACTGCACTGACTGTCCCTGCCACACATCCTTCAATAGATTTCTTAGGACTTACTTTGCTAAATTTATGTTTTCCTAATCTTTTTCCTATACAATATGCAAATGTGTCAGTTCCCCATGCTGCAATAAATGCATATATTAATAAAAATTTGCCATTTTCCATTCCATTTATTAATGATAAAAACATCATAAATCCTGGTATATAACATATTCCTAAAAATGTATATGCTATGTCTTTAAATGTTGTTTTCATATCTGTTGCAATTACTTGAGCAAATAATATTAATAATATTGTTGGTACTGTTCCCATTAATACTAAATTTATATATTGTTGTGGTATATAATTAATAGTGACAACAATAATACAGCTCAAATATGTCACCCATTTGATTGGATTACATACTTTTGATATTGCTCCTAAATATTCATTCATTGCAATTATTGCTATTATTGCAAATAATATTGCTGTTACTAATGTATTGGGCATTAATAATATTACTAATAATCCTAATACTACTATGATTCCTGAAATTATTCTTTGTAAATCCATTTATTTTCCCTCTCGTTTTATTTAATGATTACAGAATTTATTTTGTAAATTCTGTATATTATATCTGTAATTGTCAAAGCTTCAACAACTATCTCATTTTGCTCCAAATTTTCTGTTCCTTCTTTGATATAGTTCTATTGCTTCATCTAAATCTTTTTCATTAAAGTCTGGCCAATTTTTTTCTATAAATAAGAATTCTGTATATACTAATTGCCATGGTAAGAAATTGCTTAATCTTATTTCTCCACTTGTTCTTATTAATAAGTCAGGGTCTGGTTGTTCTGATGTATATAAATTGTCTGATATCATTTTTTCATCTATATCTTCTATTTTTATTTCATTTTCTTTTACTTTTTGTGATATATTTTTTACTGCATTTATTATTTCGTCTCTTCCACCATAATTTAAGGCTATATTGAATGTTATTCCTGTATTGTTTTTAGTTCTTTCCATACATTTTTCTATACTGTCTTTCATCTTTTCAGATAGTCCTGCTTTACTTCCAATTATTTTGACTTTTATATTTTCAGAATCTGCTCTTTTGCCATAATCGTCTAAGTAACTTTGAAATAGTCCCATTAATGTTGATACTTCTTCTTGTGTTCTTTTCCAGTTTTCTGTTGAAAATGCATATACTGTTATATGTTTTATTCCAATTTTATTAGCATATCTTACTATTTTTTCTAGAGTTTTTGCCCCTTCTTTATGTCCTAAACTTACTGGTAGTCCTTTATTTTTTGCCCATCTTCTATTGCCATCCATTATAATTGCAATATGCTTTGGTAAATTATCTTGTTCCATATTTTCTCCTTTCGCTTCACTTTGTTTCGCTCATCGTCATCCAAAAATTTTTTCAAAATTTTTGGATGACAAATGTTATATTTTAGTACGCCCCTTTAGCACATTTATTTTTGTCTGTCTCTAATATATACAGCTAATTGTCTTAAGAATTCAGCTTTTTCTCCATACTCTTTAAGTACTAAAATCGCTTCATCTGTTATTTTATTAAGTTCTTGTTTTGCACCTTCTAATCCATAATAAGATACGTATGTACATTTTCCTAATTCTTTGTCATTTCCAACTGGCTTTCCTGTTATTTCTGAATTTCCCTCTTCTGCTAAAATATCATCTTTTATTTGGAATGCTAGACCTATTTTATCAGCATAAATTGACAATTTTTCTATATGATTTTCTTTTGTTCCTGATAAAATTGCTCCCATTCTTACACATAATTTTAGTAATGCTCCTGTTTTATTTTTATGTATATATTGTAATAATTCTTTTGATATTTGTTTTCCTTCTAATTCAGTATCTATATATTCTCCTGCTATCATTCTATCAACTGCTTTTGTGAATTCATTAAATATTCTTACTTTATTTTCAAAACATTCTTTATATTGATTTTGTGCTGAATATGCAATTTCATCACTTATTACAATATATGCTTGATTTAGTAATCCATCTCCTGCAAGTAGTGCTGTTGCGTGATTAAATTGTTTATGATTTGTTGGCTTTCCATGTCTAAAATCATCATTGTCTATTTCAGGTAAATCATCATGTATTAATGAAAAATTGTGTATCATTTCTATTGCTACTGCAAATGGCATACATTCTTCATAGTCTTCTTTAAATAGTTCATATGTCGCTAATACTAGTATTGGTCTTAGTCTTTTTCCTCCAGCCATTAAGCTATATTCCATAGAATTGTTTAGTATTTCTTCTGGGCATTTTTCTTTTCTTAAATATTTTTCTAATTCTTTGTTTACAATGTCTTGATACTTTTTTAAACTTTCTTTAAATTCCATTTTTATTTCCTTCCCATTGCACAAATCTAGTTGGAAAATAATTGAAATTTAACAATGTTAAATGCCAATTATTTTTCAACTTTCTATATTACATTTTATTACAACTATTAAACAGACATTACTTCTTTTTCTTTATTCTCTAATATTTTATCTATTTCTTCAACACTTTTATCTGTTAATTTTTGAATTTCATTTTCAGCTTGTTTTAACTCATCTTCTGTAATATTTCCTTCTTTTTGTTCTGCTTTTGCTTCTTCTATTCCATCTCTTCTTATTGCTCTAATAGAAATTTTTGCTTCTTCTGCCATTTTCTTAATATCTTTTACTAGGTCTTTTCTTCTTTCTTCTGTTAGTTCTGGGAATGAAAGTCTTATTACTTTTCCATCATTATTTGGATTAATTCCAATATCTGATGCTAATATTGCTTTTTCTATTTCTTTTAATACACTCATATCCCATGGTTGTATAACTATTAATCTTGCTTCTGGTACAGATACTCCTGCTACTTGATTTATTGGTGTTGGTGTTCCATAATAGTCTATTCTTATTTTGTTTAATATTGCAGGGTTTGCTCTTCCTGCTCTAACTTCTGATAATTTTTCATTGTATACATTTATACTTTTTTCCATTTTTTCTTTTATATTTGTAAAATCCATAATTCTCTTCCTTTCTTTTTGTCCCATTGGGAACGTTTCTTTTTGGGACAAAATGTCCAATCTGGGACATATGTTAATTTTATAATGTTTACAACTTCACTTTCGCTCTGTTATATAAGTAATCCATAACTCACTAACATTCTAATGTCTTACTTAACTAATGTACCTATTTCTTCACCTCTAACAGCTCTTACTATATTTTCAGGATCTGCTATTCCAAATACTAATAATGGAATATTATTGTCTCTGCATAATGCTGTTGCTGTTGAGTCCATAACTTTTAAATCTTTTTCTAATACTTCTAAATATGATATCTTATCATATTTTTGTGCATTTTTATCTATTTTAGGGTCTGCTGAATATACAGCATCTATTGCTTTTCCTAATAAAATTATATCTGCATTTATTTCTGTTGCTCTTAATACTGCTGCTGTGTCTGTTGTAAAATATGGGTGTCCTGTACCACATGCAAATATTACTACTCTTCCTTTTTGTAAATGTTTTTCTGCTTTTCTTATTATAAATGGTTCTGCTATTTCTCTCATTTCTATTGCTGTCTGTACTCTTGAATGTATTCCTCTTGTTTCTAATGCGTCTTGAAGTGCTAATCCATTCATTGCTGTTGCTAACATTCCCATATAGTCTGCTGTTGCTCTTTCCATTTGATGTCCATTTCTTCCTCTCCAGAAGTTTCCTCCTCCTACTACTATTCCTACTTCAACTCCCATTTGTATTACTTCTTTTATTTTGTCACATATTTTCCCTACTGTTTCTACATCTACTCCTGTTTTATTTTCTCCTGCTAGTGCTTCTCCACTTAACTTTAGAAGTACTCTTTTATATTTAGCTTCTGACATTTTTTCACTCTCCTTATTTTTTCATTATTGGTATTCTATCATATATTTTTGAAATTGAATATATTTTTTATAAATTTTGTTAACTTTTTAAATTTTATTCTTTTTAAGTTTTCTATTTCTTTGTTTTTCATAAAAAAATCCTATATAATTAAATCAAGTAAATCTAATTTCCTTAATTTGATTATATAGTTCTTTTACAATTTATTCTTTCTTTTATATCCTAAACATTTTACTCTATTATAAAATAATTTTTTCCACTATCTTTTAATAAAGATGCTTCTATAATAATTATTGGACAAATTGAACTAGTATATTGTTCTGCTGACTCATACCAGGAAGCCATTCTTCTAGCTGTTATTCCATTATTTTTTGTTACAGAATATGTATAAATTACAGCTTTGTTATTATCTCGAATACATCCTGAAGCTAACCAATACTCAGTATCTTCGTCTTTTTCTGGTGCTGATACCCAACCATTATCATAATGTACTTTTCTAGCATTATATATATCTTCATTTTTAATTCCTAATTCTTCATTTACAAAATATTCTCTACATGCATTATTTAAAATACTTTCGCAGTTTTCTAGTGCAGTATATGACTTTAATGTAATTGTTGGAGTATTAGCATTAGGAATACATACTAATATAATTGCTGTTCCTATTTTTCTTACAATTTCAAAATTATTATTTTTATATATTACATGATCACCTATATTGAATTTTTGCATATTTATTTCTTCTCTATTGCTTGTAATATGTTCTATTTTATTTTCATAATCTAATAAAGTTATATTTTCTTTATCTTGTGATTTTTCTGTTTTTTCTTTTGCTAACTGAGTCTTTTCAAATATTTCACTTCCAATTAACATTGATATTGTTATTCTGTGCTAATATTAATAATATTATTATAGTCATTACCAAAGCTATTATTGTAATCCCACTATCTCTAAGTTTTTTCATTTGTATTTCTCCTTTGTTTATATTCTCTTCTATTTTTAATTATATATTTTACTTTTTTTTGACACAATAAAAAGTGCATTTTTAATTATGCATTTTTTTACATAACATCTTGATACCTGACACTTTTTTATTGATGGTTGGATACCCTACTCCTATTATTGTCATCCATAATATTGCTACACACATTAATCCAAATAAAAATTATCCCATGTGACTTCATATACGAATCTTATTACACTATTATAGTATTTTACACTTCTGTCTGATAATTTTTTCTCTTCTGTTAAATATTCTAATAAGTATTTTCTTATTTCTTCTATTGTTACTTCTTCTAGTGGTTTATCGAAATATTTTATCATATCTTTTGTTTTTCTTATATAACTATCATATGTATAATACTAGAATTTTCGCATTTTTATGTCTTCATTTAATTTTTCAAGTGATTCATTATTTGTTGTAAAAAAACCTCCATTATAATATTTTTGCAACTTTATGTTACTTAATTATAATAAAGATTTTTCTTTTTTTCAATATTTCTTCTTTCTTCAACATTGGTTCCATTGCAAAGAATGAGCAATTTAGTACTTGACTTTTTGTCAAATTTTAGCGACTAACAAAAATTTTCACCTCTAACGTATTTCATTTGTTAGATTACGTTCTCTCATAATCTGTATTTGTTCAAACTAATTTTTACAATTTTTAATTGAAACTTTTAAAAATATTTTACACAGTTAACTTGAAAAGGTCCAGAAGGTTCAGTTCTACTAATAAAAAGTGGACCTGAAAGAAAAGCTGGAGTGGGGGTCGAAAGTGCCAAGGTTGACGCTTCGATTAGAGGCTGTATTGCCAGCAGTGCCGTAATTGCCTCCCCTACCAGAACAACGAACGGCGTTGCTGAAGGTCGCTTTCTCTAATGTCCATTCTTCAAAATTTCCTGCAAAATCATAGATATTCATTTTTTTATTTCTTTCTAAGCCTGCAGATGGTGAACTAGCATTATATCTTCCCCAACTTGAACTATCTGAATTTATCATTGCTGTTGTTAGTCCATCTTTTCCATCTAAATATCTACATACTAAATCCCATTGTATTCCAAATAACAAACTACTTGTTTTTGTTTCATCTGGAGCATATCCACTTGCTTTTACTTGGGCATTTCCACATGTTATATTTACTGTTCCATCTTCATATCTTTGTATCCAAAATCCTCCATTTGTATATACACTATTTATCATTTTATTATACATTTTATTATATGTTGTGGCATCTGCTATTCCACATCCACTATACCATGTATCTGAACAATTAAAATATTGTGTTACTGAAGCTTTTCTATATACTCCTGCATATGCTATTAAATCTGCTTTTATTGCTGCATTTAATTCTTCTGCTGTTTTTTCTTCTCCTAATACATTTGCTGTTGTAAATATTGTTTTTGGTACTTCTATCCATACCCATTCTCTTTCATTTTTATCTTTTATTACAATTCCTTTTGAGGCATCATCTTCTACTATTTCTATTTCTCCTTCTGGTAATGCTTCTCCTGGATTTGTATTATCTTTATCTAGTCCTGTAAATAATTCTACTGTTACTTTACATG
Source organism: Clostridia bacterium (assembly GCA_022793875.1). Taxonomy (GTDB): domain Bacteria; phylum Bacillota; class Clostridia; order TANB77; family CAG-508; genus CAG-269. Next base: position 2,344 of record JAAWDR010000029.1, on the reverse strand, counting down.
TTACTGGCTTTCCTGCACATGTTACTGTTATTGTTACTTCTCCACCTTTTTCTTTTGATGTTATTGTTATTTTTCCATTTTGTACTTTTTGTGCTTCTACTATTTCATTATTACTTGATGTTACTGCTACTTCTGGTAATTTTTCTATATCATCTAAATCTGTTTCTACTGTACTTACTATTATTTCTCCATTATTAAATAGTATTTCGTAATTTTTTCCTTGTAATCCTACAAAATATCTTATTGTTGTTCCTGAGGCATATTCATATTCATATGTTATTTCTTCTGTTGAATTTTTTCCCATTGATATTTCACTTTTATTTAATTTTATTCCTGTTACACTATTGGTTCCATCTGTTATTTCTTTTACTGTGTAACCTTTTTCTCTTAAATCACTTATTACTCCTGCAATTGTGGCTTGTTCTCCACCTGCTACTTCTTCCATTTGTCTTTCCATATATGATATTCTTGCTGCTTCTTCTATTTCTTTTATTTCTGATATTCTTGTTGACTCTTGTGCCTTTCCTAATAATCCACTATTTGTTAATGAGTTTATGCTTATTCCTGCTAATATTAATAAAATTATGATTGTAATTACAAGTGCCACTAATGTAATTCCCTTATTACTTTTTTTGTACTTTTTCATTTTTTTCTCCTTCTTTCTTTTGTTTATTTTTTTATAATTTCATGCTACTGACATTTATGTTATATTGTTGTTTTATATTTTAATTACTTTAATGTCAATACTATTTAATTTTATATTTAAATATTTTATGGGACAATAAAAAGCACATATTTTACTATGTACTTTTTTACATAATATTTAATGCTCGACGGTTTTTATTGAAATCATTTTATTTTTTAATCTTTTCTAGCTCTTAGTGAAATTTCTTCTATACGTGCCATTGAACCAGTAACATCACTATTCCATCCTCTCAAATAAAATTCAACATACTCAACTGGCTTTGATAATAGATTTATATCAACAATAAATGGTTTGACATTCCAACTTACGTTGGGGTTAACATATTGTTCACCAGTTGTACCAGAAGTAGTGTCACCATCAGCATAATGAATCTTCACATTACCTTCAGCCCAAGAATCGTGCCCTCCTCCGAGCACATTGACCACATAAGCCAAAAGTTACACTCATACTTTCCGCACCATCTAATAAATTTCTCGGATCCCACTTGAAATAAACATGATAACTGTTCTGTCCATCTGACTGTCCTGCCTGTAATGCATTAAAATCATACCATTGCCATCCACCACTATTACTTATTAAAGAAAAACCATAATCTGCTGGATTAGATTTATTCTTGTTCATTTCCTCCAATACATTGCAAGTATCAGCAACAGTTGCACTACAAATATTACTTTTCTTCCTTTTTCTTCCATATTTTGCAACAACATAAATATTCCCATATTCTTGACCAACTTTTAGTCCTGTAACTTTATACATTTTATCTCTTGTCCCTTTATTTACTATTTCTCCATTTGCATAATATACAAATTCACTTATATTTTCTGTGTTATAATCTTCATTTACTTCAATTGTAAATCCTACAAAAGTTATATCTTTTACTACAATTTGAGGTTGCTCTATTTCTCTTTCGTCATTTTCAAATATTGTTATATCATAATTTTCATCTATTTCAAAAAAATAATTTTTATATTCTCCCTCTGCTGGTATGTCAATACTTTCCACAACTGCTCCAATATCATTTAAATCCCATAAATCTTCTCTTGTTATATTTCCTCTTTTCATTGATTGTATATCTAATATAGCAAGTTGTAACTCTTCTTTTATTGTAGCCTTTTCATATTCTTTTGCTACATTGTTTGCTTTTCCAAATAATCCACTTCCCGTTAAAGCTGATATTGATAATCCTGCTAATATCAACAAAATTATAATTGTTATTACAAATGCTATTAGTGTTATTCCTTTGTTTTTACATTCTTCAATATTTATATTCAATTTCTTTTGCATTTTCCTTTCATCCTTTCTTTAGTTTTCATTATTATTATATATTTCGTTATTTTTAGACACAATAAAAATGCACTTTTTTACTGTGCATTTTTTTACATAATATCTTAATACCCGACACTTTTTTATTGATGGTTGGATACCCCTTACTATAGAGTTATATTTTAGTATGTATCTTGTTCATTATGTTCAAAAAGAATTGTTAAAATAAGAAAATGAGCCGCTTTCACTCAGGCCAAAATAGATACTTATATTTCTTTTGAATGAAATTCCGAATGTGCCATGGAAGGACTGTAGAAAATCTTAATAAAATCAATTAGGGAATCTCGCCTCACGAGGGCGCTGATTGATTTTATT
>JAAWDR010000028.1 GCA_022793875.1 Clostridia bacterium | reverse complement strand
GAATGGGAAGAAGACAAATATCAAAAATTATACTAATGGAAACAATATTTGTTGGAATCATTTCACTTGCCATAGGAATAGTTGTAGGTGTATTTGCATCACAATTTATGTCTGTATTAGTTGCAAAAATATTTGAAGCAGATATGAGTGAATTTCAGTTTGTATTCTCTGGGGATGCTTGTATAAAGACTTGTATTTATTTTGCAGTAATGTATTACCACCAATACTTATGGGAATAGTTAGTACAATATTAATTTTCTGGTCTTTATCAGGTTTTATTATACAAATTGTTCAAAAAATGAAAAATACATATTTAAAAGGTACAAATATGTTTGTATTAAGGCAAATTAACAATAAAATCAAAACAATGGTAGTAAGTATGAGTGTTATATGTTTAATGTTATTTATGACAATATCAATACTTTCTTCAAGTTTATCGTTGAGAAATACAATGGGAAGAGAGTTAGTAGAAATGACACCAGTAGATGAAATTAAAAGGTAAAAGAAAATATGGAGTAGTACTTTAGACTGTTATAGCGAAAATGGAAAGAAAAGAATGAATAAAAGTAGCAAAAGAGGTGGTAAAGATGAAGAAGCTTCTAAAAATAGTATTTTTGTTAATATTAATAATAACAAGCATAGCATTGCTATTTATTGGAAATGGTTATAAAATGTATAAAGAAGCAATAGAAGAAATAAGTATAGAAGATAAAATAAAAGAAATAAAAAGCAAAGAAAACTATACAGAAATTTCAGACTTACCACAAACTTATATCAATGCAGTATTATCAGTAGAAGATCATAGATTTTATAAGCACTTTGGAATAGATTTAATTGCAATAGGCAGAGCAACAATAAATGATATAAAAGCTATGGATTTTGTAGAAGGTGGAAGTACAATAACACAGCAACTAGCAAAAAAATATATATTTTACACAAGATAAAAAGTTTGAAAGAAAAATAGCAGAAGTATTTATGGCAGTTAAAATAGAAAATAAATGTGAGAAAGATGAAATACTAGAATTATATTTGAATACAAGTTATTTTGGAGATGGATATTATACTGTGAGGGAAGCAAGTTTAGGGTATTTTGGAAAAGAACCAAACAAAATGACAGATTATGAAGCAATTATGCTTGCAGGAATACCAAATGCACCATCAGTATATGCTCCAACAAAAAATCCAGAACTTGCAAAACAAAGGCAAAAACAAGTAATAAATAAAATGATAGAATATAAATATCTTACAGAAAATGAGGCAGATAAAATATTAAAACAGAAATAATAGAAGTATGAGTAATTAATATTATTGTATGAAAGGAGAAGAGAATATGAGCATTTTAGGAAATGTATTATGGTTTATCTATCGTGAGGTGGAAGTGAAGGAGATATTGCTTATGGGTGGTAAATGAAAATTATATAGAAAATGATAAGCAAAGAGAAAAAATTATTAATAAAATAGCAGAAGAAATACAAGAGGAAAAACAAAAAAATACTGAAGAGGAAATGATATAAAATTAGTTACCTTAGTTTACAAAATAAATCAAAAATGATACTAGCTTGTTACTAACCGATAAAATTTCAAGGAATTTCATACAACTTAAAGCACATATATTTCCTTATAAGAAATCAGGTAAAATGTTAAAATAAGCTAATTACAAAGCTTTGCTCATTTGATGGACTTTTTAGGCTATATATGATATAATTAATAAAAGAGCAAAGAAGGTGATAATTATATGAAAAGAAAAAATATTAATTTAATTATCATGTTTTTAATGGTATTAATATTAGGTACTAATTTTTCTTATGGAATATTTACACCAAATATATATGTATCAGAAGATAAATCAATAATAGCTTTTGCGGAAATAAATGCAGTTAGAATAACTCTACCTTCTGGAGAGGTAATACATGCCACAAATGTTAATGGTGGTACAAACATGAATATACAAACGATTACAAAACCATTAGAAGTTACATTAGTAATAGATACATCAGGAAGTATGGCTTCAAACAATAGAATGGGCAAAACTAAAAATGCAGCAAATACATTAATTAAAAGATTGTTTGATAGTATTGATGATAAGGAAAAGTTAAAAATAACAGTTATATCTTTTAATAGTACTGCAAAAGTTAAAGTTTCATCTTCATCAAATATAAACCAAATACAACAAGCGATAGATTCTTTGGGAACTGGTGGACAGACGGGTATGTCTAAAGGTTTGACAGAAGCGAAAAATATATTTGATAACATTAATACAGAAGATGGAGAACTGTATAAATTCTTAATTGTTTTAACAGATGGTATAGTGACAGATAATGCTAATAATAGCTATAACTTATTAAAAGAGATGAATGACAATGGAGTAGTGATTTATGATGTTTTAGTAGAAATGAATAGAACAAGCCAACCAGAATGTATATTACCATTTTCACAGAATGGTGTAGATATAGGAACAATTTATGAAAATGTTTCATCAAACGAAATTGAAGAAATATATGGAGAAATTTATATGTCAATTTGTTCAGAAATAGTTGACAGTGATGTTACAGAATTTGTGGAAAGTGCGCAAAACTACTATATACTTAATGATGATTTATACATGTTTATGGATAATGAATTATTACAAGGCTCTTTATTAGAAATAGAATATTTAGTTGATATAAAAAGCTCAATACCATGTGACGAAATAGAGATACAAGAAGAAGTTGATAGAAGATTAAATTTTAGTCAAAATGCAAAGTTGATATCAGAAGATAAAACAAATGCAGATTATGGATGGACATTTAATGAACATATGAGTTATAAAGATGGAAATGATATTATACTTAATATACATGAGACCTCTAAAGAAGGAAACTTCGTTATAAAAAGAGGAGGAGCTTATGAAGCAAAGGTAGTATTATCTAGAATATTAACTGTTGAAGAAGAAGAACATAATTATAAAAACAATTTAATTTTTAGATTAAATAAAAATGGAAATATGGCAGCTAATTTGGAGGCAATAGATGTTAATATAATACCACCTTTTGGAGAGAACCATAGTCAAAAGAATGTAATTATTTTAATAAGTATATTGATATGTATATTAATAATTATAAGTAGATATTTATTACGTTATCATTCAAAGAAAAATAAAGTATAAAAATAAATACTGTATAAGTAGTAGTTTCGTTTTAAATGAGGCTACTATTTTTAAAAAAAGTTTTTGAAAATGCTTGCATTTTTGGCAAAAAATGGGTATAATATAGATATGAACATACGAGACAATGGAGAGTGGGAACAAATCCCACTCTCTAACTTTTGGAAAAAACAAAATAAAAGGAGGAAAAAGTGGCAAATATAGAAGAAAAAGTTGAAAAACTATTAGAGCCTATAATAGAAAAAATAGGTTATGAACTTTATGATGTAGAATATGCAAAAGAAGGAAAAAACTATTTTTTAAGAATATTTATAGACAATGAAAAAGGAATAGACTTAAATGATTGTGAAAAGGTCAATAATTCAATAACAGAAATTTTAGACAAAGAGGACTATATAAAAGAACAATATTTTTTAGAAGTATCATCACCAGGAATAGAAAGAGTATTAAGAAAAGATAAACATTTGAAACAAAATCTTGGAGGACAAGTAAATATGAAATTGTTTAAAAAAGATGAAAATGGTGCAAAAGAATATATTGGGGAATTAAAACAGTTTGATGAACAAAATATTATAATAAGTCAAGATGAAAAAGAAGTTAAAATAGAAAGAAAAAATATTGCACAAATTAAAACAATTTATAATTGGTAAATAAGATGTGTCCCCAATGGGACAAAATGTCCCAAACAGAAACGTCCCCAATGGGACAAAATAAAGGAGGAATTTTAAAATGAAAGCTATTGATAACAAAGAATTAATATTAGCATTGGAAGAATTAGAAAAGGAAAAAGGAATAAAAAAAGAATATGTATTAGAATCAATAGAAACAGCATTAGTTACAGCATATAAAAGAAATTTTGATGCATTAGAAAATGTAAGGGTAGATATTGACCATAATACAGGAGCAACACATGTATATGCAATAAAAGAAGTAATGGAAAATGCAAATGATGATGTAGAAGAAATAAGTTTAGAAGATGCGCATAAGATAAATAAAGATTTAAAATTAGGAGATACAGTAGAAATAGAAATAGTACCAAAAGATTTTGGAAGAATTGCAGCACAAACAGCAAAACAAGTAATAGTTCAAAAACTAAGAGAAGTTGAAAGAGATTTAACATTTAATGAATATAGTGATAGAAAAGGCGAAATAGTTTCAGGAATTATTCAAAAAGCTGATAAAAATATAGTTGTAGTAGACTTAGGAAGAATAGAAGGAATAATGCTTTCTAAAGAACAAATACCAACAGAAAAATATAGAGTTAATGATAAAATAAAAGCATATATAGTTGATGTTGAAAGAGGATTAAAAGGTGCACCACAAGTAATGATTTCTAGAAGCCATCCAGATTTTGTAAGAAAATTGTTAGAATTTGAAATACCAGAAATATATGAAGGATTAATAGAAATAAAAAGTGTATCAAGAGATCCAGGATTGAGAAGCAAAGTTGCAGTATATTCACCAGATCCTAATATAGACCCAGTTGGTTCTTGTGTAGGAGCAAAAGGTGTAAGAATTCAAAATGTTATAAATGAATTACATGGAGAAAAAATAGATGTAATAGAATGGGATGAAGACCCAAGTGTATATATAGCAGCAGCACTATTACCAGCACAAATATTAGCAGTTGATATAAAAGAAAATGAAAAATTTGCAGAAGTAATAGTACCAGATGATCAATTATCATTAGCTATAGGAAAAGCTGGTCAAAATGCTAGATTAGCAGCAAAACTTACAAATTGGAAAATTGATATAAAATCAGAATCTAAATTTAGAGAAATTTTACAACAAACACAAGAAGAAAATACTGATATCAATGAAGAAACAGAGACAGAAGGAATAGATGTCGAAGAATAGAGGACCACAATAGAAAGAAGGTATGTAATATGAATAAAATACCACAAAGAACATGTATGGGATGTAATCAAAAAAAAGATAAAAAGCAATTAATAAGAATAGTAAAAAACAAAGATAATGAAATATCATTAGATAGAACAGGAAAGAAAGAAGGACGAGGAGCATATATATGTGATGATATTAAATGTTTAGAAAAACTTATTAAGAGTAATAGATTACAAAAAATATTTGAAATGAATATATCACAAGAAATTTATGAAAGTTTAAGAGGTGTAATTCTTGATAAATAATAAAATAATGGGCTTAATAGGCTTAGCTATGAAAGCAGGAAAAGTATCTTTTGGAGCAGATAGTGTTGAAGAAAGTATTATTAAGAAAAAAGTAAAGTTAGTAATAATTTCTACAGACAGTTCTGAAAGGACTAAAATGAAGTTTATTGACATCTGCAAAAAATATAATGTACCTATAATTACATATGGAGATATTGATGGGTTAAGTAAAGCAATTGGAAAAGACAATAAAGCAGTATTAGGAATAAAAGATATAAATTTTGCAAATTCGATACAAGAAAAATATAATGGGGGTGATATTATTGGGTAAGATAAAAATATATGAAATAGCAAAAGAGCTAGACTTAACCAGTAAAGAAATATTAGAAGTAGCACAAAAATTGAATATAGACGTAAAAAGTCATATGAGCAGTGTTGAAGAAGAAGAAGCTAAAAAGATAAAAAATAATTTATCTAAAAAGTCAGAAATAACTGGAAAACAACAAGTTACAACACAGAAAAAGGAAGAGAAAGCGCCTGTTATTATAAGAAGAGAAGTTATAGTAACAGAAGAAAATTCAGCAAAACATGAAAATAAACATGAAAATAGAAAAGAAAATATAGGTTTTGTAGAAAGAAAACAAAATAAAGACTTTAATTTGGTATATAGAAATAAGCCAAATAAACCTAAAACAGTTAATGAATTATTTGGATTAAATAAAGAAGAACCTAAAAAAGAACCAACAAAAGTTGAAGAAAAAGTAAAAGAAGAAATAAAAGAACAAGGGGATAGTAATATAAAAATGCAAGCTGAAGTAGCAGAAAAAGTGCAAAAAGAAGAAGTAAAAGTACAAAATCAAACAGAAAATAAATTTAATAAAAATAATAGACAGTTTAATGATTCAAATAACTCTAATAGACAGGATAATTATAAGAATAATAATAACAATAGAAATAGTGAAAATAGAAATAATAATTATAATGGAAATAGAAATAATAATTATAACAATTCAAATAATAGAAATAACAATGGAAATATAAATAACAATAGAAATAACAATTATAATAATAACAGTAATAACAATAATAGAAACAATAATTATAATAGAAATAATAATGGTTATAACAATTCAAATAACACAAATAATTCTAATAATGGAAATAATAACTTTAGAAGAAATAATAACTTTAATAATAGAAATAACTATAATGGAAATAATAATGGTAGAAATAACAATTATAATAATAGAAGACCATTAGATGAAAAAGGAATAGAAAAGAATATTAAAAACATAATAGCAGTTGAAACAGTAGAGAAAGAAGTTGTAAGAGATTATAGTAAAAATCTTGATAAACAAAAAGTAAACAATAAATTTGAAGAGAACAAGAAATCAAAAACTAAAACGAAAAGAAATGATAGTAGTTTTGATGAAGGAAAATTAAAATCATTAAAACAAGCAAATAAACTATCAAATATGTTTGAGGAACAAGATGGAGGAATGTTAGATTATTATGATTTAACAACTCAAAGAGGAAGAAAAGGAAAGAAAAGAAATTCAAAAGATGAAGAAAGAAATAAGCAAAAAATATTTGAATTAACAGAAATTGAAATTTCAGATTCTATAACTGTAAAAGATTTAGCTCAAGAAATAAAGAAAACAACTGCAGATGTAATTAAAAAGTTATTAGGCTATGGAATAATGGCAACAATAAATCAAGAGATTGACTTTGATACAGCTTTTCTAGTTGCAGGAGAATTTGGAATTACGGCTAAGAAGAAGGAAACTGTAACAGATGAAGATATATTATTTGATGACTCAGAAGATAAAGAAGAGGATTTAGAAGTAAGACCACCAGTAGTTGTTGTTATGGGACACGTAGACCATGGAAAAACATCATTATTAGATACAATAAGAAAAACAAATGTTATTGGAGGAGAAGCAGGAGGAATTACACAAGCAATAGGAGCATATAAAGTTAAAGTTAATGATAGAGAAATAACATTCTTAGATACACCAGGACATGAAGCATTTACAGCAATGAGAGCAAGAGGTGCACAAATAACAGATATAGCAATACTTGTAGTAGCAGCAAATGATGGAATAATGCCACAAACAGTAGAAGCTATAAATCATGCTAAATCAGCAGGAATACCAATAATTGTAGCAATTAATAAAATAGATTTACCAGACGCAAATGTAGATAAAGTAAAACAAGAATTAATGTCTTACGAGATTGTTCCAGAAGAATGGGGTGGAGATACAATATGTGTTCCAATTTCTGCTAAAAATAATATAAATATAGATCAGTTATTAGAAATGGTATTACTTGAAGCAGATGTATTAGAATTAAAATCAAATCCTAATAAACAAGCAAAAGGTGTTGTTATAGAAGCAAGACTTGATAAAAATAAAGGTGCAATAGCAACAATGCTTGTACAAAGAGGTTCGTTAGATGTTGGAGATACAGTAATAGTTGGTTCTTCAATTGGTAGAATAAGAGCTATGACAAATGAAAATGGTAAAAAAGTAAAATCTGCAGGACCTTCAACACCAGTAGAAATAATGGGATTAACAGAAGTTCCAGAAGCAGGAGAAATTTTCTATGAAGTAGATGATGAAAAAACAGCAAAACACTTAATAGAAAAGAGAAAACGTGAAGCAAGAGAAAAAGCAATTGGAGCTGGAACAAAAATTACACTTGATAATTTATTTAGCCAAATGGAAGAAGGTAACTTGAAAACATTGAATTTGATAGTAAAAGCAGATGTTCAAGGTTCAGTAGAAGCTGTAAAACAATCAATGGAAAAATTGCACAATGAAGAAGTAAAAGTAAGAGTAATACATGCTGCACCAGGAGCAGTAAATGAATCTGATGTAACTCTTGCAAAAGTATCAAATGCAATAATTATAGCATTTAATGTAAGACCAATACCAGCAGCTAAAGAAATGGCAGAAAAAGAAGAAGTTGAAATAAAACAATATTCTATAATTTATCAAGCAATAGAAGAAATAGAAGCAGCTATGAATGGAATGTTAGCTCCAAAATATCAAGAAAAAGTAATAGGAACAGCAGAAGTAAGACAAACATTTAGAATTTCAAATGTTGGAACAATTGCAGGTGCATATGTTTTAACTGGAAAAGTTGAAAGAAATGCAGGAGTAAGAATTATTAGAGATAATATAGTTATTCATGAAGGTAAACTTGCTACATTAAAGAGATTTAAAGATGAAGCAAAAGAAGTAACAAAAGGATTTGAGTGTGGTATCCAAATTGAAAACTACAATGACATTAAAGAAAGCGATATTATTGAGGCTTATATTATGGAGGAAATTAAAAAATAGGGAATAAGGGACGGTCCTAAAATCCCTTTTAGAAGGGATTGTGGGACATTCCTTATTATATATAGGAGGTATAATTGTGCCAAGTAAGAATAATAATAGAATAGGACGTATTGATGAAGAATATAGAAAAGAATTAAGTCAGATAATTGGATATGAATTAAAAAATCCAAATGTGACAGGTATGATAAGTGTTACAAAAGTAAAAGTAACACCAGATTTAAAATATGCAAAAGTATATGTAAGTATTTTAAATTCAAAAAATATTGATGAAACATTAGATGGATTGAAAAAATCATCTGGTTTTATAAGAAGTGAATTAGCTAAAAGAATTAATTTAAGAAATACCCCTGAATTAGTGTTTGAAATTGATGATTCTATGGAATATGGTGCTAAAATAGACTCTATATTAAAAGAAATATTACCTAAAAAAGAAGATTAGAAGTTATAATTTTATTTTTGAATATTATTTAATTTTATGATGTAATACTTTTTATTTATTCTCATACTTTACCACTATAGCTGTAACAATGTTAACACATTTAACATCTCTCAACGGTCCTGACGTAGTATTTGTAAAAATAAAAAGTATTACATTGCAAAATGAAAGCATAATATAAAATAAAATTATAAAAAGAAAGGAAAGAGTATGACTTTAGATAATATAATTGAAGAAATAAAGAAAGCTGAAAAAATAGTAATACTTACACACGAAACACCAGATGGAGATGCTATTGGAAGTAGCTTGGCTATGAGAGTAGCATTAAAACAATTAGGAAAAAATCCAGATGTAATAATAAAAGAAGTTCCGAAGATATTTGATTTTTTACCAGGTAGAGAAGAAATAAAAGAAAATTCAGATATAGAAAAATATGATTTAGCAATATCATTAGATTGTGCAGATTTTAAAAGATTAGTTGGAAATGAATATTTTGAAAATGCAAAACAAACAATAGTAATTGATCACCATGGAAGTAATAAAATGTATGGTGATATTAATTTTATAAATCCAGTGTCACCAGCATGTTGCCAAATTTTAATAGGAATGTTTCAATATTTTAACATAAATATAGATAAGGAATTAGGAACTTGTATTTTAACAGGAATAATAACAGATACAGGCGGATTTAGATATTCAGGAGTAACACCAGAGACATTTGAATTTACAGCGGATTTATTACAAAAAGGTGTAAATGTATCTGATATATATAAAAGAGTATTAGATACAAAAACTAAATCTAATTTTGAATTAATGAAAAGAACAATAGACAGAATGGAATTTTTACAAGATGGAAAAGTTACATTTACATATATAACAAATAAAGATTTAGAAGAAGTAAACGCAGGAATAGGAGACCATGAAGGTCTAGTTGAAATAGGAAGAGATATAGAAGGTGTAGAAGTTTCTGTGTTTATTAGACAAAGAGAAGATGACGAAAATTTATATAAAGTTTCTATGCGTTCTAATGACTATGTTAATGTGTCAGATGTATGCTTAATGTTTAGTGGAGGCGGACATGAGAAAGCTGCTGGAGCTATTGTTCAAGGTGACATTGAGCAAGTAAAACAAAAAGTAATGAATGAATTAGAGAAAGTTTTGTGTCAATAGGGACGTCCTTTTTTGACACAAAAATAGGCCAAAAGGGACACTCCTCTTATATATCTTGAAGAAGGGTGTCCTTTTTGGTTCGAAAATGTGTCAAAAAAGGACGTCCCTATTGACACAGAAAGGAATAAAAAATGAATGGTATAATAGTAGTAAATAAACCAAAAGGTTGTACATCACATGATATAGTTTATAAAATAAAAAAGTTATTCAATCAAAAAGTTGGACATACAGGGACATTAGATCCAATGGCAGAAGGTGTACTTCCGATTCTTGTTGGAAAAGGAACTTTATTATCTAAATATTTGATAAATCATGATAAAAAATATGTAGTTAAACTTCAATTAGGGATAAAAACAGATACTGCAGATTCAGAAGGTAAAGTTATAGAAGAAAAAGATGTAAATGTGGATTTTTTAAATGAAGAAGATATTATAAAAATTTTAAAATCGTTTATAGGACAACAAGAACAAATTCCACCAATTTATTCAGCTATAAAAGTAAATGGGAAAAAACTATATGAATATGCAAGAAAAGGACAAAATATTGAATTAAAGCCAAGAGAGATAGAGATTTATGATATTAATTTAATTGATTATTCAATAGAAGAAAAGCAAATTAAATTTGAGGTTTTTTGTGGTAAAGGTACATATATTAGAAGCTTGTGTGAAGATATAGCAAAAAAATTTGAGACTGTTGGATATATGAAAGAGTTAAAGAGAATTAAAGTTGGAGATTTTAATATAGAAGATAGTGTAACTATTGAAGATTTACAAAATAATGTTGATGATGAGAAGTATATTGATAGTAAGATTATTTCAATAGAAAAATTATTTTCAAAAAGTAATATTATAAAATTAGATATCAGAAAATTAGAATTATTTTTAAATGGTGTGAAATTAACACAGAATTTTGATAATGGAATATATAGAATTTATGATAAAGATGATAAGTTTATTGGAATTGGAGTTGTTGAAAACAATTTGCTAAAAAGAGATATTGTTTTATGAAATATTGAATAGAATAACAAAGCATCTCATATATTTAAATAAAAGTATGTGAGGTGTTTTTATGTTTTATATAGAAAAAAATGACAAGCCTAATTTTATAGAAAGAAAATTAAAATTATTAAAAATTAAGGATAATACTATAATGTTTCCAATTAATGAAAATTTGAAAGAAAATCAATTAGAAAAGATGGCATTAAAAGTAAAAAGGATAATAGAAAAAAAATCAAATAGTAAAAAGGTAGTGTTAAGTAAAGAAATAGGGAAAGAAGAAATTTTCATAAATTACTTAAACTCATATGGAATAGAAATAGCTAATGGAGAGTTTCTGTTTGAAATTTTAGTGCCAGATATAGTACAAGATATAATAACTAAAAAGAAATTAGAAGAAAATAAATTTGTAATATCTATATTAATAAATGATTTGACAGACATAGAATTTGAAAATATAAAAATATTAGCTAAAAAATATAAAAGTATTAATATTGTGACAAATCATGTGGAGAAATTTAAAAAATTGGAAAAAAGTCTAGAAGAAGATGAGGGAATAATAATATCGATAACTAATAATAAGAAAAGAAGTTTAATGAAATCAGGAATAATTATAAATATAGATTTTCCAAATGAATTAATTAATAAATATAATATTAAAGAAGACGCAATAATTTTAAATGTTAAGTTAAAAACTAAAATTGTTAATAAAAGGTTTAATGGACTAACTATAAATGATTACGAAATTGATTTTAGAGATGATAAAAAGAATGATAAAGCACTAGAAAATAAATATTATTTAAAGAATTTATATGAGTCCCAATTTTATAAAAAACAGAGAATTAGTGATATAAAAGAAAAATTAAAGTTGGATAATGTAATTATTAAAAAGTTAATTTTGAATAATGGAGAATTATAAGAAAATTTTTGCCAAAAGCTTTTATTTTTATAAAAAATATAATATAATGGATATGTTAAAATAAAAATTGGCAAGGAGGTACAAAGATATGCCAAATAGTAGTAATAATAAACGTTCAAAAAAACCGACACCAAGAAAAACAAATAAAGCAGAAAATGTTGAAAAGAAAAACATTAATAATAAAGAAAATAAAAAAGGAAATAAAAAGAAAAAATCACATTCAAAACTAAAACTAATACTAAAAATATTACTAATACTATTTTTACTTCTATGTGTAGCAGGAGCAGGAGTAATTGCAGCAATGTTCTTTGGATTATTTGGAGAAGAATTTGAAATATCAAAAGAAGAATTAACTGTAGGTGCTTCAAATACAATTATAGTAGATAAAGATGGAAATGAAATTGCAAATTTAAGTAGTGATGAAAAAAGAAAAATAATATCATTAAGTGAAATGTCAGAATATTTACCAAAAGCTTATGTAGCAATAGAGGATAAAAGATTTTATGACCATAATGGTGTAGATATAAAAAGAACAGCAGGAGCAATAATAGGTGTTCTTACAAAAAATTCTTCTTATGGAGGAAGCTCTATTACACAGCAATTAGTAAAAAATGTAACAAATGATAAAGAAAGAAGCGGACTTGCAGGAATAACAAGAAAAGTAAAAGAATGGGCAAAAGCAATACAAGTAGAAAGAATGATTTCTAAAGACCAAATCTTAGAATTATATTTGAATATAATATATGTTGGTGGAAGCAATCTTCATGGAGTTGAATTAGGTTCAAAATATTATTTTAATAAGAGTGCTAAAGATTTAAGTTTAGCAGAATGTGCATTTTTAGCAGGAATTAATAGTGCACCAAATGTATATGACCCATTTGATACATCTAAAAATCAAGAAGAATTAAGTAAAAAAAGAACAGCAAAAGTCTTAACAGTTTTAGCTGAAATGAAAGACCAAGGATTAATAAAAGATGAAGATGTATATAATGCAGCAGTTGAAGAAACAAATGCAGGATTAAAATTTGAAAATGGAAATACAGTTACAAATTCAACATATTCATATCATACAGATGAAGTAATAAGAACAGTTATAAAGCAAATAATGGAAGAAAAGAATATGTCAGAAGAATTAGCTAGAAATTATGTTTATGGAAGTGGGTTAACAATTTATTCAACACAAGATTCATCAATACAAGCAGCAGTTGAAGAAGAATTTGCTAAAAAGAAATATCAAATACCTGGAAGACTATTAAAAGCAGATGGAACTAAGAAAAATGAACATACTCAAGCAGGAATGGTAATACTAGATCATGCAACAGGGCATGTTGTTGCAGTTGGTGGAAATTTAGGAGATAAAAATAGTGTTGTTGGATGGAATAGAGGAACACAATTAATAAGACAAACAGGATCATCAATGAAACCAATAGCAGATATAGCACCAGGATTACAAGAAAAAGTAATAACAGCAGCAACAAGATATGATGATGTTAAAACAAATTTTGGTGGAAAATATGAACCAGGTGAATGGAATAGATTTTTAGGACCAATAAATATAAGAGAATGTATACGTACATCACAAAATATACCAATGGTAAAAGTAATGAGAGAGTTAACACCAGATAAAGCTATTGAGTATTTAAGAAAAATGGGAATAACAACATTAAATGACAACGATCGTTCATTACCACTATCAATAGGTGGATTATCAGAAGGAATTAGCCCATTAGAAATGGCGGGGGCATATGGAACAATTGCAAATGATGGAGTATATGTAACACCAATATTCTTTACAAAAGTAGTAGACTCAAATGGTGAAACTGTATTAACGCCAAAACAAGAAAAGACAAAAGTATATACAGAACAAAATGCATATTTAACAAGATCTATAATAGAAGAACCATTAAAAGCAGGAGGAACTGCAGGATATTGTGCAATTCCTGGAATGGAAACTTGTGCAAAAACAGGATCAACAGATGATTATGTTGATAGATGGTTATGTGGTATGACACCATATTATACAGCAGCATGTTGGTGGGGATTTGATAATGACCAAGAACCATTAAAGTATGCAAATGGTAAAGTATATAGTGTAGATGGAAATAACCCAGCAGGACAATTATGGTCAACAATAATGAAAAATATTCACAAAGGATTAGCAAATAAAATATTTAGTAAACCAACATCAGGAATAGTTACTCTTACAGTATGTAAAGACACAGGATGTATATCAACATCGACATGTAAAAATACTTATTCAGAAATTTTCACATCAGACAATACACCGTCAACTTGTGAAGGGCATGGAACACAAACAATATGTAAGCAAACAGGAAAATTAGCAAATGATTATTGTCCAGAAAAAGAAACACAAAGTTATGGTGGAAATATGCCAAAAGAACAATTAGGATTATGGAGAACAGTAGGAGCAGGTTCTAAAGTTGGAAATGAACAAGTAAAAGAAGTATGTGATGTTCATAAAAAACCAGAAGAAAAACCAACTGTTGAAAATAATACTACAGGCAATAATACAGTAGATAATAGTACAACAAATACAAACACAAATACAAATACAAACTCAACAAATAATTCAAATACAAATAATTCAGTAAACAATAATAATACATCAAATTCAGCTGGGGAAAATAATACATCAACAAATACATCAGCTGGAAATGATAATGTAGTAGATTAAAACACTAAGGGACAGTGAGACATTTTTGCACTGTCCCAATTGTTTCAAGATTTGCCATCTAAAATTTTGAATGGCGATGAACGAAGCAAAGCGTAGTGAAAGGAGAAAAAATGGAAATATATTTTTACAATACATTAACAAAACAAAAAGACAGATTCGAACCAATAGACTCAAATGAAGTACGAATATATTCATGTGGACCAACAGTATATAAAGATGCAAGTATTGGGAATATGAGAACAAATATATTAAATGACATTTTAAGAAGAGTATTAAAATATAATGGTTATAAAATAAAACATGCAATGAATATAACTGATGTTGGACACTTAGTATCTGATGGTGATGAAGGAGAAGACAAAATGCTAAAATCAGCAAGAGAAGAACAAAAATCACCAATAGAAATTGCAGAACATTATACACAACTATTTTTTAATGATTTAAAAGACTTGAATATAGAAATACCAGAAATAGTATGTAAAGCTACAGAACATATAAAAGAAATGCTTGAATATGTTGAAAAGTTAATAGAAGAAGGATATGCATATGAAACATCAACAGCAATTTATTTTGATATATCTAAACTTGATAAATATCCTATTTTATCAAACTTAGACTTGGAAAATCAAAAAGCAGGTGCAAGAGTTGATGTTGATACAGAAAAAAGAAATCCGGCAGATTTTGCACTTTGGATAAAAGCTAAACCAAATCATTTAATGAAATGGGATAGTCAATGGGGACCAAGTTATCCAGGTTGGCATATAGAATGTTCAACAATGGGACAAAAATATTTAGGAGAACAATTTGATATACATACAGGTGGAATAGATTTAGTTCCAACACATCATGAAAATGAAATTGCTCAAAGTAAAGGTAGATGTGGTAAAATACCAGCTAAATTTTGGATACATGGAGAATATTTGTTAATAAATGGCGGAAAAATGTCAAAATCTTTAAAAAATGTATTTCTAGTAAGAGATATAAAAGAAAGAGGATATGACCCATTAGTATATAAATTATTTAGTTATTCATGCCATTATAGAAATAAACTAAACTTTACATGGGAAGGTATAGATGCAGCATCTAAGTCATTAGATAGATTACGCAATAGTTACCAATCAAATTTAAATGGAAATGATATACTAAGTAGAGATGACATAGAAAAATTAAATCAAATCGAAGAGAACTTCCATAAAGCTATTAATGATGATTTAAATATGCCTCTTGCAATGAGCTATGTTTGGGAAGCTGCAAGATTTGAAAAGAAAAACTCAGAAGTTGCTAAATTGCTTGCAAAATTTGATACAGTTTTAGGAATTGAAGTAGATAAATTATCTTCAAGTTCTGAAAAGGAAGAGATACCACAGGAAATCTTAGATTTAGTTGAACAAAGAAAAATTGCAAGAGATAATAAGGATTGGGCAAAATCTGATGAGCTAAGAGATTTGATTTCTGAAATGGGTTATTGTGTTAAAGATACAAAACAAGGGATGGAGATTTCTAAAGTATAAAATTAAGAGGAAAAGAAAATGAAAGAAAACGAAATAATATATCCAGATTATGAACATAGTATTTTAAATATAATAAATACAATATTAAAATATTATAAAGTAGATACAAAATATAAAATATTACCAAATTTAGAAGAGAAATTATCAAAAGGATACAAAAATGTAGTATTGATAATATTAGATGGAATGGGAGAACATATATTAAAAAAAATATCTCCTAACCAATTTTTTGAAAGAAATAAAATAGATGTAGTTACATCAGTATGTCCATCAACAACAACGGCAGCATTAACAACATATTATTCAGGAAAGCCACCAATCGAAACAGGCTGGATAGCAATGTCGCAATATTTTAAAGAATATGGAAGAGCAGTAGAAATGCTAAGAAAAATAGATTCATATACAGGAGAAAAAATAAATACTTCAAGAATGGATGTATTTGATTTAGTAAAATATGTACCAATATATGAACAAATAGAAAATGCACAACCAAGAGTTAAAGCATATGAAATAAATCCTGGTCATTGCGAGGCAAGAAGCAAAAGAAACATAAAGGCTGATAATATTGACCTATTATGTGATTCAATAAAATCAATATGTAATAATAATGAGAAGAATTTTATTTTAGGATATGATGTTAATCCAGATGGATTATTACATAAATATGGATGTGAATCAGAAGAAGTTAAAGAATTTATTACACAAGCAGAGAAAAAAATAGAAAAAATGTGTGAAGAATTAAAAAATACTGATACATTAGTTATTATATCTGCAGACCATGGACATAAGGATATAGAAAAAGTATATAATATTTTAGATTTAAAAGAAATTCAAGATTGTATTATAATGCCAGCAAGCTTCGAATCAAGAGCTGTAACATTTTGGGTTAAAGATGATAAAAAAGAAAAATTTGAAAAATATTTTGAAGATAATATGAATGATGAATTTATATTATTTAGTAAAGAAGAATTTTTAAAGAGAAATTTATTAGGATATGGAAATAAACATCCAAAAGTTGATGATTTTATAGGAGATTATATTGCTATAGCAATAGGGGATGCTATTATAAAATTGGAAACTAATATGTGTAAAGAAAAGGCTAATAAAAAATCAACTCATTGTGGATTTACTCCAAATGAGATGGAAGTACCTTTAATAGTAGTTGATTGTAAATAACAAAAGTGTATATTAATAAAAAATGCTATCTCTAGTTAGAAGATAGCATTTTTTAGGTTTCAGTACACTTTAGTAAAACAAGTAATTTTTTGTATTTTCTTTTATCCTTGAAGGCAAAGAAATCCAATTTTGTATTAAAGCATTCTGAATATCTTTACAGGTACTTTCAATTAAATTAATAAAAGGATTTGTTCTCCAATTCCAAGAATCACCAGAAAGTTCATATTCCGCTGCAATGAGCTGACGTACATATTGACGAGGAATGTACAGGTCAGGATTGTCATTAATCCACCATTCATTCTCACGAAAACCTTTTATAAGCAAATA
The DNA here is from genome assembly GCA_022793875.1 of Clostridia bacterium. Lineage (GTDB taxonomy): Bacteria > Bacillota > Clostridia > TANB77 > CAG-508 > CAG-269. The sequence continues at coordinate 77,931 of JAAWDR010000028.1, read as the reverse complement.
AGAATGTTTTCCATATGAAGATAAATTATCATAAGAAACTCTTGTAAAAGGAAATCCAGATAGAAACTCAATTGCATTAATACCCAATTTACTAGGTGCAACATGTATATGGGAATGTACGATTGAGCTTTTAGCTTTTCCGATTCCTCCATTACCTGTACCATTCTCCCATACAAGGAAATTGTCAACAGGATATGTTAGTTTTAATATTGTAATTACATCATCAAGAACATCTAAGAATTCCTGATTCAAATCTGGAGAAAGTTCAGCCATAGACATGACATGTTCATTAGGAATAATCAAAAGATATCCTTTTATGAACTCGCCAACAGTAGGCATTACAAAGAAGTTGGAACTTTTGTAAACAGTCCGATGAATGTGCCAAGCTATATCAAAATGATTGTCATTAAGATAAATGCAATAAGGACAGTCTTTTTTACTTGGAGTACCAGTTAATCCAGAGCTGTTTGATTTATGATCTCCAATATCGCAGTTGTATTTATCTGCGATAGTCTGAAATTTCTTAGCTAGACAGCCATCCATAAGATTAATACAATTCTCAAATTTAGAATTGTCATTTTGTGTAGAATTAACAATGTTAATTTCTATAAAGTCTAAAGATACAGATTGTGAAAGCTTAAAACATACAATGCTTTTGTTGTTGTCAAATTCTTTACTAATATCAAATAGAGTTACTTCGTGTGAAGCTGGAAATTCTGTTAATCCTTTAAATTGCAAACTACCAAGAACAATGTCAACATCTGATTCTTTACCTCTTAAAACAAACAATTTCCGTGTCTTTAAAACAAATAGATTAACTTCCATAAAGTTACCTGTTCCTTTCTGAAATTATGTTTATAAGTTATGTACAACATTATATCATGTTTTTAGGAAATTTCAATAGAAATGTTTCAATTTACAGTTTTTTGTTTTTTGAGAGCAGGTAATTTGCAACATAGAATTATTTAAAAATAATAAAACTATTGAACAAACACAATTAGTTTGATATAATTCATACAATAATAAAATATCATTTATAAATTATATAAAATTAAGAGGAGGAAACAATATGGCAATATTATTACCAGGAGGAGCTGGATTTATAGGAAGTCATACAGCAGTAGAATTATTAAAAGAAGGAAGAGAAATAGTTATAATAGACAACTTTTCAAATAGTAGACCAAAAGCATTAGAAGCAATAAAAGAAATAACAGGAAAAGAATTTAAATTTTATGAAATGGATTATTTAGATAGAGAGAAACTAGAAAAAGTATTTGAAGAAAATAACATTGAAGCAGTAATGAACTTTGCAGGGTTTAAAGCAGTAGGAGAATCAGTTCAAAAGCCAATAGAGTATTATACAAATAATATTTCAGGAGCATTAGTTATATTAGACACAATGAAAAAATATGGATGCAAAAAATTCATATTTAGTTCATCAGCAACAGTATATGGAGAACCAGAAAAAATGCCAATAACTGAAGAAACACCAACAGGAGGAACAGCAAATCCATATGGAACAACAAAATTATTTATAGAGCAAATATTAAAAGATATATATAAATCTGATAATACATGGGATATATGTATATTAAGATATTTTAATCCAGTAGGAGCACATGAAAGTGGATTAATAGGAGAAGAACCACAAGGAATACCAAACAATTTAATGCCTTATGTAGCAAGAGTTGCAGCAGGAACATTAAAAGAATTATCAATATTTGGTAATGATTATAATACACCAGATGGAACAGGTGTAAGAGACTATATTCATGTTGTTGATTTAGCAAAAGGACATATAAAAGCATTAGAAAAATTAGAAAAAGAGAATGAAGGATTATATATTTATAATTTAGGAACAGGACATGGTGCAAGTGTATTAGATATGGTAAAGGGATTTGAAAAGGCAACAGGTAAAAAAGTTGCATATAAAATAGTTCCAAGAAGACCAGGAGATATTGCTATGTGTTATGCTGACCCAACTAAAGCTAAAGAAGAGTTAGGATGGGTAGCAGAAAAAAATATAGATGATATGTGTAGAGATAGTTGGAATTATATAGAAAAAAAGATGCATGACTAAGAAAAAAGTCAAATTAAATAGAGTAAATCACAAAAGTCGTTCGAAAAAGTGGCACAAAATCACAAAAGTCGTTTGACTTTTGTGATTTTATATTATATAATAATTATTAATAGGAAGGTGATAAGCATGTATAGAGAAAAAATAGAAGACTTAATAACTTGGAAAAATTCTAAAAACAAACAACCATTAATAATTAGGGGAGCAAGACAAGTTGGAAAAACATGGCTAATGAAAGAATTTGGAAAAACAAACTATAAAAATGTAGCATATATCCATTTTGACAACAATTCCAGAATGGAAGAACTTTTTAAAGGAGACTTAATTCCAGCAAAAATAATAGAAGGACTCCAAATAGAGACAGGAGAAAAGATAGAACCAAAGGAAACACTAATAATATTTGATGAAATACAAGAAGTTCCAAGAGCATTAACAGCACTAAAATATTTTCAAGAAGAAGCACCAGAATATGATATTATAGCAGCAGGTTCTTTGTTGCGGAGTAGCATTACATAAAGGAACTTCATTTCCAGTAGGAAAAGTACAATTTTTAGATTTGTATCCTTTAAATTATAAAGAATTTTTAATGGCTTTAGGAGAAAAAGAATTATTGAGATTGTTACAAGAAAAAGATTTAGAATTAATTAAAGTTTTCAAAACCAAATATATAGAAACTTTAAAGCAATATTATTTTATAGGAGGAATGCCAGAAGTAGTATATAATTTTATAGAGAACAGAGATTATAAGCAAGTAAGAGAAATACAAAACAAAATACTATATTCATATGAACAAGATTTTTCAAAACATGCACCAAATGATGTAGTTCCTAAATTAAGAATGATATGGAATAATATACCATCTCAATTAGCAAAAGAAAATAAAAAGTTTATTTATGGATTAGTTAGAGAAGGAGCAAGAGCAAGGGAATTTGAACTAGCAATGATGTGGCTAATAGATTGTGGTTTAGTTTATAGTATTTCAAGAATTTCGAAACCAGATTTACCACTTGCAGCATATCAAGATTTTAACTCATTCAAATTATTTATAGTAGATACAGGGCTATTAGGAACAATGGCAGGATTAGATGAAAAAACTTTATTAGAAGGGGATAATATATTTACAGAATTTAAAGGAGCACTTACAGAACAATTTGTATTACAACAATTAAAAAGTATGAAAGATATATCTATATTTTATTGGTCAGCAGAAAAATCAAAAGCAGAAATAGATTTTATTATACAAAATGAAAATAAAATTATTCCAATAGAAGTAAAAGCAGAAGAAAACTTACAAGCCAAAAGCTTAAAAGCTTTTTACGAAAAATATAATAATAAAAATTGTATACGAACATCAATGTCTGATTATAGAGAACAAGAATGGATTAAAAATATTCCTTTATATTTTATAAATGAATTATTAAGTTTAATATAAAAGGGGAGAAAACTATGATAAATTTTAAGAAAATAATAGCAAACAAAATAGCAAAAGCAACGCAAATAGAAGAAAAAGAATTAGAAACATATATAGAAACACCAAAAGACAAAACAAATGGAGACTACTCATTTCCATGTTTCAGGCTAGCAAAAGAACTAAAAAAAGCACCACCAATTATAGCAAATGAAATAAAAGAAAAACTAGGAAAAGAAGTTGAACAAGAAGAAAATATAGAAAAAATAGATGTTGCAGGAGGGTATTTAAATTTCTTTATAAACAAAGAAATTTTAGCAAAAGAAGTCTTACAAGAAATAGAAAATAGCGAAGAATATGGAAAATCAGAAATAGGAAAAGGAAAAAACATAATAGTAGAATATTCAGCACCCAATATTGCAAAACCATTCCACATAGGACATTTAAGAACAACATTAATAGGAAATGCATTATATAAAACATATAAATATCTAGGATATAATACAATAGGAATAAATCATTTAGGAGATTATGGAACACAATTTGGAAAGATGATTGAAGGATACAAAATGTGGGGAAGTGAATATGATTTAAATGATGACCCAATTAATAAAATGATGGATATATATGTAAGAATAAATGCTTTGTGCAAAGAAGATGAAGAAGTATTAGAAAGATGTAGAGAAAACTTCAGATTATTGGAAGAAGGAGATAAATATTGCGTTGAATTATGGAATAAATTCAAAGATTTAAGTATGATAGAATTTAACAAAATATATGATATATTAAATGTAAAATTTGATTCATATAATGGAGAAGCATTTTATTCAGATAAAACAGCAAATGTAATAAAAACATTAGAAGAAAAAGGAAAAATAACAGAATCAGAAGGAGCAAAAATAGTAGACTTAGAATATGCAGGGATAAATACACCATGTATAATACAAAAATCAAATGGGTCATCAATATATGCAACAAGAGATTTAGCAGCAATTATGTATAGAGCAAAAACATATGACTTTGATAAATGTTTATATGTAGTTGCATATGAACAAAATTTACATTTTAAACAAATATTTGAAGTAGCAAAATATTTAGTAGATGAAAAATATGCAAATGGATTGGAACATATATCATTTGGTATGGTAAGCTTACCTTCTGGAAAAATGTCAACAAGGCTTGGAAATGTAGTTAAAATAGAAGATTTAATAAATGGAACAATTGAAAAAGCACAAGAAATAGTTAATGAGAAAAATTCAGAATTAAAAAATAAAGAAGAGGTTGCTAAAAAAGTAGGAATAGGAGCAATTATATTTAATACATTATCAACAGTAAATATAAAAGATCAAATATTTGACTGGAATACAGCACTAAATTTCCAAGGTGAAACAGGACCATATATTCAATATACTTATGTTAGAACAAAAAGTGTAATAGAAAAAGCAGGTGGAATAATACCAAAACTTGAAGATATAAAAATGGAAAATTTATTAGATGAATATTCTTTAGAAATATTAAAATTGGTTTATAATTTTGAAGATGTTTTAGTTCAAGTAACAGAGAAAAATGAACCTTCTATACTTGCAAAATATTTAATTGATTTAGCAAAGGCTTATAGTAGCTTTTATAATGAAAATAAGATTATTGTTGAAAATAAAAATATTCAAGATGCTAGAGTGTATTTGACATTTGCTGTTCAAAAAGTTTTAAAACAAGGTGCAAGTTTATTAGGAATAGAAATGCCAGAGAAAATGTAAAAGAGGGAGAAAGGGACGTTCCTAAAATCCCCCAAAAAAGGGAAAAAGGGACACTGCTTAGTTTTTAGAACTAAGCAGTGTCCCTTTTTCCCTTTTTTGGGGGATTTTAGGAACGTCCCTTTCTCCCTCTTTTATTTATCTTTCATAACTTCTTTAATAGCACCTAAGCTTGATAAAGCACTAGTAGCATCAAAAGGAATAAACACTTTATTAGCCTCACCATTAGCAACTTTTTCAAGAGCTTCTAAAGATTTTAATTGAACTAGTCTATCATCAGGATTTGAATTCTTAATAGCACTATAAACCATTTCAATTTCTCTAGCCTTAGCATCAGCAACAGCTTTAATAGCTTGAGCCTCACCAGTAGCTCTAGTAATTTTGGCTTCTTTGTCAGCTTCTGCCTTTAGAATAGCAGCCTCTTTGTCTGCTTCAGCTTCTAATATAGCAGCTTGTTTTTTACCTTCAGCAATCATTACAGCAGATTGTTTTTGAGCTTCAGATTCAAGAATTAAAGCTCTTTTATTTCTTTCAGCATTCATTTCTTTTTCCATTGCATCTCTGATATCAGCTGGTGGTGTAATATCCTTTATTTCAACTCTGTCAATTTTACATCCCCATCTATCAGTAGCTTCATCTAAAACAACTCTTAATCTATCATTAATACTATCTCTAGAACTAAATGTTTCATCTAAAGTCATTTTACCAATAATATCACGGATTGTTGTGATTGCTAAGTATTCAATACCTTTCTTTAAACTTTGAATTTCATAAACTGCTTTTGCAGGATCTGTTATTTGATAGAAAACAACAGTATCAATTTTTATTGTAACATTATCTTTTGTAATAACTCCTTGAGGTGGAACGTCCATTGTTTGTTGTTTTAAGCTAACAACTGAACGTACATGGTCGAAAAATGGAATTATAATAGTAAGACCTGCATCTGCAACCTTATAAAATTTTCCTAATCTTTCAATTACATAAACCTCAGCTTGTTTAACGATTTTAATTGATTTAAATGCTATAACTAATATTATAACTAATAAAACTAATAAAAACCACATATAAATACCTCCTTTAAATAATAAAATATAAATACTTATAAATAAGTAATAATAATAACAAAATTAAATTTATAGAATTTTTAATATTCTATAAAAGAAGTTTATTTTTGTATAGCTACTGCTAATTCTTTTACAACAACTTTAACACCTTTAATTTGTAAAATCTCAACTTCTGAACCTTCTGCAATAATCTCATCATTTTCAGTTTCAGCTGTCCAAACTTCACCATTTACCTTTATTTGACCAGTTGATTTGATAGGATTAATTTCTTTAATAACTAAAGCTTTTTTTCCAATTATAGAAAAAGCATTTGTTTTAGTTGGCTTTACATCAACAAATTTTTTTACAAAAGGTTTTGTTATAAGGATTAAAAGTGCAGATGATATAACAAATACAGTAGTTTGTGCAATTAAATTTGAAGTAAAGAAACTTACAACCATTGCAAATAGAGCTCCAACTCCAAGCCAAAATACTAAAAATCCAACTGTTATCATTTCAGCTACAAAAAATAATCCTGCTATGATTAACCAAATTTGCCACATAAAATTCATCTCCATTCTATTTTCAAATTTTTAAACATCTTGTAATTAATTATACTATATTTTAATGGAAAAATAAAGCATTTAGAACAAAAAATCCTAAGAATACTTGAAAAATAATATATTTTATTATAAAATTAGAATGATTTAAAAATAAGAAAAGAGGAAAGAAATATGAACATAAGAGAAAATAAAGGAATAACACTAGTATCATTAACAATAACAATAATACTATTATTAATAATATCAGGAATATCAATAACAGGAACAGTATTAAGTATAAAAGAAACAACTGAAAACAAACAAATTTCAGAAATCAATATGATACAACATGCAATTTTAGAAAGATACACAAAATCACAATTAACAAAAGAAGAACTACCAGGAACAACAGTAAGTAAAACAGAAGTTGAAACAATAATAAGTGAAATAAATTCAAATTCATCAGGAAGTATAACATTAAAAGGAACAGAATATAGAAGATTGAATAAAGAAGATTTGAAAAAATTAGGAATAACAGGTGCAGAAGATACATATATAGTTAATTACAAAACAGGTGAAGTAATTAATGAAACAGTAAAAGTAACAAAATCAAAACGAGCATTATATGTATATTCTAAAACTGAAAACTGAATATAAAAAGAAAGCGAGTGTGAAAATTGGATAATAAAGAATTATTTTCAAAAATAAAAGAGATTATTTCAGAAGATAGAATAAAACAAAATGAACCAATGAAAAATCATACATCAATTAAAATTGGTGGAGAAGCGGAATTTTTGGTAAAAATAAGTACAATAGAAGAACTAAAAAAAATATTAGAATTAGTAAAAAAACAACAAATTCCATTTATGATAATTGGAAATGGAAGTAATTTGCTAGTAGCAGATGAAGGAATAAAAGGAATAGTTGCAAAACTAGAACTAAAAGAAATAGAAATAAATCAATTAAAAGAAAAAATTGAAATCAAAGTAGATTCAGGAGTACTATTAGGATTTTTAGCGCAAAAGTTACTTAGAGAAGAAATAGCAGGATTTGAAGAATTATCAGGAATACCAGGAACGATTGGTGGAGCAACAGTTATGAATGCGGGTGCACATGGAAAAGAGATTAAAGATATATTAACAGAAGTAACAGCAATGGATTATGAAGGAAACATACATAAATTTTCAAACGAAGAAGCACAATTTACATATAGGCATAGTAAATTTTCAGATGGGCAATTTATAATTTTGCAAGTGAAATTACTATTAGAAAAAGGAAATAAAGTACAGATTAAAGAAAAAATGGATGAACATGCTAAATATAGAAAAGAAAAACAACCTATAGAATATCCAAGTGCAGGAAGTACATTTAAAAGAGGTACAGATTTTATAACAGCAAAATTAATTGATGAAGCAGGACTAAAAGGATATTCAATAGGAAATGCACAAATATCAGAAAAGCATGCAGGATTTATAATAAATAAAGGAAATGCAACAGCAAAAGATGTTTTAGACTTAGCAAAATATGCACAAGACAAGGTTTTTGAAAAATTTGAAAAGAAGATAGAATTAGAGATAAAGATTTTGTCTAATTAGTAAGGGTTCTTTTTGGGACATATTTTAGAATATAGATCTGTCCCAGATGGGACAAAATGTCCCAAACAGAAACGTCCCCAATGGGACATGGAGGTAATAAGAAATGAATGGATTTATGCAATGGTTTGCAGGAAGTAGTAAATTAAAAAGATGGATGTTATTAATATTAATAGGAGTATCACTAATGTGTTATGGAACAGCAGAAATAATAGTATTAAAAGAAATGTCATTTAATGAATTGGCAAAAATAATAGTAACATTTGTAATTGGAGTAGTAGCAATTGTATTAGGACTAGTATTTATAAATAAAAGAACATTAGAGATATTAATAGAATCAACAGATGATAGAATGAATGATAAAAAAAATGTAAATTTAAAATCTTTGATTTTTAATAAAAAAGTATATGACCAAGGACCTAATATTGTAGTAATAGGTGGAGGAACAGGTCTAAATACTGTTCTTTCAGGTTTAAAAAAATATACTGATAATTTAACAGCAATTGTTACAATATCTGATTATGGAGAAGCTATAAGTGAATCAAGAAAAGAATTGCAAACAAAGCCATTAAATGATGTAAGAGATAGTATGATAGCACTTTCAAATAAGGATGAACAATTAAATAGACTGTTTAACTATAAATTTTCAGAAGGAAGATTAAGAAATTTAACATTTTCAGATATATACTTTAGTGCTATGAAAAATATAAATAATGATTTTTCAAAATCAATAATAAAAAGTAATGAAGTTCTAAATATAGTTGGAAAAGTAATACCAGTTACATTAGATGATATGAATATAACAGCTGAACTTGATAATGGATATGTAGTAACAGAGAAATCTAAAATTCCAGAAATGGTATATGAAAAAGTAACAAAAATTAATAGAATATATTTAAACCCTACAAATTGTAGACCAGCTCCAGGTGTAATTGAAGCAATAAAAGAAGCGGATTGTATAATAATAGGACCAGGTAGTTTATATACAAATGTTATACCAAATCTTTTAGTAAATGGAGTAGCAAAAGCTATAAAAGAAAATACAGGTTTAAAAGTTTATATAAGTAATATAATGACAGAACCAGGTCAAACCGATGAATATAGTGTATCAGACCATTTAAATGCTATTATAGAACATTGTGGAAAAGGTATTGTAGATTATTGCATTTATGATACAGGTGAAATAGTACCAGAATTTATAAAAAGATATAATCTTGAAGGACAAGACTTAGTAATACCAGATATTGATAAAGCAAAGGGAATAACATTTTTACAAAGAGATTTATCAATGATTTCTAATGAATGTATTAGACATGATCCAGAATTAGTTGCAGAATCAATTATAGGTCTTATATGTGATGATTTAAAATATCAAGATAAACAAAATGATCCACAATATTTAATGCTAAATAATAAGCTAAAAGAAGATAAAAGAATAAATAAAATAAAAAGACAAATGGAAAAAGATAGAATAAAAAGTAGAAATGATGATAAAAAAGAATCTAATAAAAGAAGTAGTAAATTTAGTAGTAAATATAGTGAAAGAATTGAGTCAATAAAGCAGTCTGATGAAATGATAAAATTAAAAGAACAAAAAAATGAAGAAAGAAGATAGAAAAAATAATAGAAAATCTAGTAAAAAATATGAAAAAAAGAGTTAGACAAAGAAGTAAGAAGACTAAATAAGAAATTAAAGAATAGATGTTAAAATGTTTATAATTTGAGAAGTAAAAGATTTGGAGGAAGCATTAAAAATGAAATTTACTAAAGAAGATTTGAATTTAGAAGAAGGACTAAAGAAGGAATGGTTGATAACAAATGGAATAGGAGGATTTGCAAGTTCTACTATTATTGGAGCAAATACTAGAAAATATCATGGTTTATTGATAGCTCCATTAACGCCTCCAGCTAGAAGATATTTGATTTTATCTAAAGTAGATGAGAGTATACAAATTGGAGAGAATAAATACGATTTATATACAAATGTTGGAGAAAACTATATCTCACAAGGATATAAATACCAAGAAACATTTGAGAAAAACTATTTTCCAACATATACATATAAAATAGAAGATGTCGAATTAACAAAAACAATATGTATGGAACAAGGAAGAGAAGTTGTAGGTGTATATTATAAAATAAAAAATTCAAATAAATCATCAAAATTAACAATAGCACCAATAGTAAATTTTAGAGATTTCCACACAATGAATACTAATCATGATTTTAGTGTTAGACAAATTATAAATGGAACAAAAGTCAAGTTAATAATAGATGGAAAATCTGATTTTCCAGTATATTTAAATTTGTCAGAAGGAAAATATATAGAACATCAAAATAATACATTTAGAGATATGTTTTATATAGAGGAAGAAAAAAGAGGATTTTATCCAAAAGAAAACCATAGTGTTACAGGAGTATATAAAGTAGAATTAAATCCAAATGAAGAAAAAGAAATTTCATTTATATGTGGATTAGAAGAAAATATAGAAGAAATAAACATTAAAGATGTGATTGCAAGAGAAGCAGAAAGAATAGATGAAATAATAAACAAAACAGGATTAGTATCAAAAAATAAGAAAAAAAGAAATAATGCAGAAACTGAAAAAAATACAAAAACAGAAATTAGCGAAGAGAAAAAAGAAAAAATAATAAAAGAACTAATAAAAGCAGCAGATCAATTTGTTGTATATAGACCATCATTTAAATTACATACTATTATAGCAGGATATCCATGGTTTTTAGACTGGGGAAGAGATACTTTAATAGCGTTTGAAGGATTATTATTAAAAACAAAAAGATATGATATAGCAAAAGAAGTAATATTAACAATGATAAGAGATATAAAATATGGTTTAGTACCAAATGGATACTCAGGATTTGACAATAGACCACTATACAATAGTGTAGACGCATCACTACTTTTATTTGAACAAATACAAAAATACATAGAATATACAGGAGATTATGAATTCATAAAAGAAAATGTTTATGAAAAATTAGAAAGAATAATAGAAAATTATATAAATGGGATAGATATAGATGATAATAATATTTACTTAGATGAAGATTACTTAATATCATCAGGAACAGAATATACACAAAACACATGGATGGATGCAAAATATGGTGATTTAGCAGTAACACCTAGAAATGGAAAAGCTGTTGAAATAAATAGCTTATGGTATAATGCTTTAATGATAATGAAAGATTTGACAGAAAAAATTGGAAATAACAAATCACATATTAAGATATATAAAGACTTAGCAAAAAAATGCAAAAAATCATTTAATGAAAAATTTTATAATCCAAAGAGAAAATGTTTATATGATGTAATACGGAGACAATAAAGTAAGACCAAATCAATTATTTGCATTAAGTTTAACATATCCTGTAATAGAACCAAATTCAGAAGAAGCTTATAATATTTTGAATGTAGTAGAAAAGAAATTATTAAATGATTATGGATTAAAAACTTTAGCAAAAGGTGAATCTAATTATGTAGAAGTATATGAAGGAGATAGTTTTAGAAGAGACATGAGCTATCATCAAGGAATAACTTGGGTGTGGCTTTTAGGTTTATATTATAATACATTAAATAATATGATAAAAGCAGAAAATAGAAAGACATATAAAGCTAGATTGGAAGAAAAGTTAAATGCATTTATAGAGAAAACTTTTAAAACATTTGAAAAAGAAATTAACCAAAGAGGTTGTATAGGAAGTATTGCTGAGATATATGATTCAAAGAAACCATATGAGCCAAAGGGAACAATTGCTCAAGCATGGAGTGTAGCTGAAATTTTGAGAATAATGTCCCATTAGGGACGTTTCTTTTTGGGACATTTTGTCCCATTGGGGACATATCTTTAAGGGGGATTAAGTTAAGTATGACAATAGAAAATTTAGAAAAAGAACTGAAAGAAAATAAATTGGATAGCCTATATCTTTTATATGGAGAAGAACTGTTTTTATTAGAAAGTAACTTGAAAAAAATAAAGGTTATTTTTGGAGAATGTGTAAAAGGAATAAATTATATATTAATAGATGAGCAAAATGTACAAGATATTGTTTCAGATATAGAAACGCCAAGTTTTGGTTATGAAAAGAAATTAATTATTGCAAGAAATACAGGATTGTTCAAAAAAGAATCGAAGAAGAAAACAGGAGATATTTCTAAAATAAAAGATAAGTTAACACAATATATTAGTGAAAATATGAATATTTTGAATGAATCTGTTGTATTAGTATTTGTTGAAGAGGATGCAGATGAAAAATCAGAATTATACAAAGTTATTGATAAAAATGGAATTGTTTGCAAATTTGATTTTCAAAAGCCTTTGCAGATAGAACAAAGAATTAAAGCAATTTGCAATGGATATAAGGTTCAAATTGATTCACAAACTATAAGGTATTTTATTGAATGTTGTGGAACTAATATGCAAGATTTGATTAATGAAATTAGAAAATTAATTGAATATGCAGGAGAAAATGGTACAATAAAAAAAGAAGATATAGATAAATTATCAATTAAAAAGTTGGAAAGTGTAATATTTGATTTAACTGATGATTTGGGTAAAAAAGATATAACAAATGCATTACAAGTTTTGAAAAATTTAATTTATGCAAAAGAGCCTTTAGCTAAAATTTTAGTAACTTTATATAATCATTTTAAGAAATTGTATATAACTAAAGTTGCTTTAAATAATAATAAGGATTTGACTTCTAGTTTAAATTTGAAACCTAATCAGGCTTTTTTGACAACAAAATATAAGGTCCAGTCTAAGTATTTTAATGAAAATGATTTAAGAATGATTTTACAAGAGTTGTGCGATTTGGATTATAATTTTAAAAATGGAAAAATAGATTTGCAAGTCGGATTAGAAACTATTTTATGTAGGTATTGCTCATAGATATATAATTGATTAAAAAATGAATAAAATATTGAAAATAAGATAAAACTAATTATAAATTTTTAAATAGGTGGTAAATATGTTCAAAAATAGAAAATTTATAATAAGTTTTATTTTTTTAGTATTAATAATTTTAATAGCAGGAGGATATTTTGTATATAAGAAATATAATTCAGTAGAAGCATTATCAAAATATGGTTCAAGAGGAAATGAAGTAACACAGATACAAACAAAATTAAAAAGATGGGGATATTATAATGGAAATATAGATGGAATATATGGCACTCAAACTGTTAATGCTGTAAAATATTTTCAAAGAAAAAATGGATTGGCGGTTGATGGAATAGCAGGTCCAGCAACTTTAAAAGCTATGGGAATAATGTCATCATCATCTTCTTCAGGAAGTTCATCGTCAAGTTATAATAGTAACTTAAATTTGTTATCAAGATTGATTTATGGAGAGGCAAGAGGAGAATCGTATACAGGTCAAGTTGCTGTTGGAGCTGTTGTTATGAATAGAGTAAAAAGTAGTAAATTCCCAAATACAATTTCAGGTGTTATATATCAATCAGGGGCATTTGATGTAGTGAGTGATGGTCAAATAAATTTGACTCCAAATTCAACAGCAAAAAAGGCTGCTCAAGATGCTTTAAATGGTTGGGATCCAACTTATGGTGCAATTTATTATTTTAATCCTGCAACTGCTACGAATAAATGGATTTGGTCAAGACCTATGACTGTTACTATTGGTAAACATAGATTTTGTAAATAGTTACTAAAAATACTTGGCAAATTACAGAAAATAGTATATAATGTAAACATTAAAAATGTAACTAATAATTTGAAAGATGAATATCTTTTTAGTAATGAAAAGGAGAATGAATATGATTAGAGTTGAATGGATACGGTATAATGTAATCGATTCCAAGCAAATTGAAAATGATGTAATTAAAAAAATTCTTAGTGAAAATCCAGAAATTGATTTAAAGAACATTAAAAGTATTTATGTAAGTTTTGATAGGAATGAAAGAGAAAAGGCTAGGAGAATTTGGATTACTAATTTTGAAGAAAATGAAAAAAAGTTGGAATTAAATGATGAGAATTATCGTTTTTTAATAAAATTTGTGAATAACATAATTTGATCTTAGTGCAACTATAATAACAAAAATTACTAAAATGGAGGGACAGCAAATGAAAAAAACTACAATTAATTTTCGGTGGCTTGAGAAAGGAATAAGATATCATAAGGAGTTAAAAAGAGATGAAGTTTATGCAGTATTTGAAGGTTTGGTAAAAGGTTATGCTAGTTGTGATAATAATGAAATTTCTAAAAAATTAATTTTAATTATTCCAGAAGTTGAAGAAATTTTTATAAATAAAGATTATAATGCAACTCAAGATGTACCATTTATAGTATATTATATGGATGGTGGAGAAGTTCATATGCTAAAGATAAAAAATCATCATAAAATTGTTTGGACAATTTTAAATGAATATTGCAAATTATAATAAGAGATCGCCATTCTTACATGTATTTGTAGGAATGGTGGTTTTTAATACAACTTTCTGAAGGGAGAAAAATAAATGCCAAAATTTGTACACTTACATATACACAGTGAATATAGTTTATTAGATGGAGCAAATAGAATAAAAGACTTGCCAGTAAGAGCAAAAGAATTAGGAATGAACTCAATAGCAATAACAGACCATGGAGTAATGTATGGAGCTATTGACTTTTATAAAGCATGCAAAAAAGAAGGTGTAAAACCAGTAATTGGTTGTGAAGTATATGTTGCACCACGTACTAGATTTGATAAAGAGCCAGGCATTGATAATCATTATTACCATTTGATTTTGCTTGCAAAAAATAATGAAGGATATAGAAATTTAAGTAAATTAGTATCATTAGGTTTTGTTGATGGATATTATTATAAACCACGTATTGACCATAATATATTAGAACAATATAGTGAAGGCTTAGTTTGTTTAAGTGCATGTTTAGCAGGAGAAGTTAATCAAGCATTATTAAATGGACAAATGGAAAAAGCTGAACAAGTTGCATTATGGCATAAAAAAGTTTTTGGAGAAGATTATTATATAGAAATACAAAACAATGGAATACAAGAGCAAGTATTAGCTAATCAAAAACTAGTACAACTTGCGAGAAAGTTGGATATTCCATTAGTTGCAACAAATGATGCACATTACTTAAAAAGAGAAGATGCATATAATCATGAAGTTTTGTTATGTATTCAGACAGGAAAAAGAATGAGTGATGAAGACAGAATGAAATTTGATACTGAAGAGTTATATGTAAAATCACCAGAAGAAATGTCAGAATATTTTGCGGCATTTCCAGATGCTATTGAAAATACAGTAAAAATAGCTGAAAAATGTAATGTTGAATTTGAATTTGGAAATACTAAATTGCCTAATTATGATGTACCACCTGAATATGAGACACATTATGATTTCTTAAAAGAATTGTGTGACAAAGGATTAGAAAAAAGATATGGAAAAAATCTATCAGAGGAAATACAACAAAGAGCAGAATACGAATTAGGTGTAATCAAAAAAATGGGGTATGTAGATTACTATCTAATAGTATGGGATTTTATAAATTATGCTAAAACACATGGGATACCAGTAGGACCAGGAAGAGGTTCTGGTGCAGGTTCAATTTTAGCATATGCAATTGAAATTACAGATATAGACCCAATTAAATATGGTTTGCTATTTGAAAGATTTCTAAATCCAGAAAGAATAAGCATGCCTGACTTTGACGTTGATTTTTCAGATGAAAGAAGACAAGAAGTAATTGATTATGTTTCAGAAAAATATGGACATGACCATGTATCACAAATAATTACATTTGGAACAATGGCAGCAAAAATGGTAATTCGTGATGTAGCAAGGGTTTTAGATTATCCATATGCAGAGGCAGACGCTTTAGCGAAAATGATACCTAATGAAATACATATAACAATAAAAAAAGCTTTAGAAGAAAATAGAGAATTAAGAGATAGATACGAAACAGATGAAGAAACAAGAAAAATATTAGATATAGCAATGGGATTAGAAGGAATGCCAAGACAGGCATCAACACATGCTTGCCGGAGTTGTTATAACAAAAGACCCTGTAGATACATATGTGCCACTTTATGTAAGAGATGGACAAATAAACACTCAATATATAATGACAACACTTGAAGAACTAGGACTTTTAAAAATGGACTTTTTAGGATTACGAAACTTGTCAGTAATTCAAAATACAATAGATATGGTTAAGCAAAACTATGGTATAGATGTAGAATTTGATGAAGATATGTCAGAACCAAAAGTATATAAACTATGGCAAGATGGAAACACATCTGGAATATTTCAATTCGAATCACAAGGTATGACAAATTTCATGAAAGAGTTAAAACCAGACTGTTTAGAAGATTTAATAGCTGGAGTTTCATTATATAGACCAGGACCAATGGACCAAATACCTAGATACATTAGAGGAAAACAAAATCCAGGTCATAATGAATATACACATCCAAGCTTAGAACCAATACTAAATGTAACATATGGATGTATGGTTTACCAAGAGCAAGTTATGCAAATAGTAAGAGATTTAGCAGGATATTCTCTAGGAAGAGCAGATTTAGTACGTAGAGCAATGGGAAAGAAAAAACTTGATGTAATGGCAAAAGAAAGAGAAGTCTTTATACATGGTCAAGTAGATGAAAATGGAAATATTGTTGTTCCAGGATGCGTAAGAAATGGAATAGATGAAAAATCAGCAGATAAAATATTTGATGAAATGGCAGAATTCGCAAAATATGCATTTAACAAATCACATGCAGCATGTTATGCAGTAGTATCATATAGAACAGCATATTTAAAAGCATATTATCCAGCAGAATTTATGGCTGCAACATTAAATAGTTATTTAGGAAATCTAGACAGAGTTCCTCAATATATAGATGAATGTAAAAGATTAGGAATAGAAATATTAAAACCAGATATTAATAAAAGTTTTGAAAGATTTACAGTTGAAATTAACAAGGAAGAAAATATTAATAATCTAACAGAAAAAGGTAATAATGTTAGAAGGGGAAAAATACGTTTTGGACTTGGAAGTATAAAAAATGTAGGAACTGTCCCAGTAGAAAATATAGTAAAAGAAAGAAAAGAAAATGGAAACTATAAAAGTTTTACAGACTTTTGTGAAAGAATAGCAGAAGCACAAGTAAATAAAAAATGTATAGAAAGTTTAATAAAAGCAGGAGTGTTTGATGAATTTGAGCAAACAAGAGCAACTCTTTTAGCATCTTTTGAAGCAATTGTTGATACAATACAAAGTGGAAAGAAAAAAGGATTTGATGGACAAGTATCAATGTTTGACTTAGGAACACAAGAAGAAAAGGAAGAAAGAGAAAAACATAAATATCAATTTGAAGAATATGAAGAATTACCAGAAAAAGAATTGTTATCAATGGAAAAAGAAATGCTTGGAATATATATATCAGGACATCCATTAGAAAAGTTGAAAGAGCAAATATTACATTCAACAAATATAAGTAGTGTAGATTTAGTAAGTTTAAGTGAGCAAAATGATGAAGAAAATATAAATTCAGACTTGGACAAAATACAAACACAAAATTTAGGAGCAAAAATCAAATTTGTAGATGGGCAAAAAGTAAAATATGCAGGAATAATAACATCAATAAAGAAAAAATACACAAAAAATAATAAAATTATGGCTTTTATAACTATTGAAGATTTGTATGGAGTTGCTGAAATAATTGCATTTGAAAATACAGTAATAAGTGCTGGAAAAAGTTTGATAGAAGAAAATATTGTTATAGTTGATGGTCGTTTAAGTATTAGAGATGATGCTGATGCTACAATTATTGCAAATGAAATTAAAAATTTGGGTGAAGAACAGCCAAATCTTATTACATTTGATATTACTGATTTGTCAGAAATGCAAAAAGATAAGTTGAGAAGTGCTATTAAGTATTTTTCTGGTGATAAGAATAATATGAATGTTCAGGTTAAAGTTGGTGATGATATTAAGCCTTGTGCTTCTATTTATTATAATGATGATATTAAAAAAATTTTTGATGAAATACTTGAATGTTAAGAATAAATATGATAATATATTAATTACGTAAATTGTACTAAAAATCTTAAATAAATATTTAGGAGGGATAGTAATGCAGAGTATTGTTGTAAAAGCAGAAAATGAAATGTTTGATTCAGAACGAAGAAGAAATGCTTATAAGAATGCAATCGAAGCAATGAAGGAAAGAAAAAGAAGGCTACAATTTAATTTGATTTTTAATGCAAATTTTTATGACAATTCAGACTTTGTAATAAATTTTTGAGAAAGAAATAGTTATTATAAAAAGCATAATGGGAAAAAGTACCATTATGTTTTTTTGTTGTAGTTTAAGGAAAAACAAAAATAAGAAAAAAATGTAAAACTTAGAATTGAATATAAAAAACAAAAAAAAGCATAATAAAAATATAAAAACAAAAAAGGAGGAAAAAAACAATGAAAAAAATAATTAGTATTTTTACCATAATAACATTATTAACATTAGTTATATTCACAGGAAATACTTATGCTGCTGAACTAGACACATTAGATATAACAACAAGTAAAACAACAGTAAGACCAGGAGAAGAAATAACAGTAAGAATGGAATTTGGACAAAGTTTAGGAGCTTATACATTTAAAGTATCTTATGATAATAACATTTTTGATTATGTATCATCAGAAGGGGGAACAGCAAATGACACAACAGATAAAATAATAGTAACTTATCATGACACAACAGGAGGAACAAATCCAAGAACAAATATGAGTGTAACATTTAAAGCAAAAGCAGATATTACAACATCAAATCCAACAGAATTTACAATTACAGCAGAAGGATTAGCAAATGCAGATGCATCAGTAACATTTGATGATATTGGAACACCAATTGTAAAAAATGTAACAGTTGAACCAGAATATGTTGATTACACATTAAACTTACAATATGAAGGTAAAATTGTAAAAGAAGAAGAAAAAGCAATAACAGTTTCTTATTCATCACCAATGGGACACTATTATGAACATGCTAGATTAGTAGCCACAGCAACTACACCTGAAGGTGCAGATATTCAATTATTAGCAACTGATAATGCAGGATTAGAACATGATATTATTGAAAGTGGATGGGGAGATGCACAAGGATATAAAATAGGAGGAAAAAATGTTTCTCAAGTATTACAAACAAGAGGAATTTTTAGTAAAGCAGGAAATTATTCTGTAACTTTAAAATTAATAGATAGAGATAATTCAGATGCTATTATTGCAGAAAAAACATTTCAAATAGCAGTAGCTGAAACTGCAACACCAGTTGAACCACCAGCTACAGAACCTGAAAAACCAGAAGAATCAAAGCCAGAGCAAACAACTCCAGAGACTACTAAACCAGAACAAAAACCTACAACTTTACCTAAAACAGGTGTTAATATTTATATTCCTATAGTATTAGTATTAGTTTCTCTATTAAGTTATTATATATATTATAATAAAAGAAAATAATTGAAGGAGAATTAATTCTCCTTTTTACATATCTAAAGAGAAAGGACTTTTAATATGAAAAAGAAAAAAATTATAATTAATATTTTTCTTGTATGCACTATTGTAATAGTCATAATATGGTTAGGAATAGAAGAAAATAAAGATAAAAAAATAGAAGAAGATAAACAACAAACAAACAATAATTATACAGCAGAAAAACAAGAAATAGTAATGGACAATGTAAAAGAAGAGGAAAAAGAGATTAAACAATATCCTAAAGAAAAAATAGAAGAACAATACCAGGGATATGATGTGTGTGCAAAATTAGAGATACCAGAAATATTATTACAAACATATATATTAAAGAATTATTCAATGCAAGCATTGAATGTAGCCGTAACAAAATTTTGGGGAGTAGAACCAAACCAAATAGGAAACTTCTGTGTAGCAGGACATAATTTTCCAAATAGAAATATGTTTTATAAATTAAAAAAATTGAAAGTAGGAGATAAACTTTTTCTTTCAGATAACAATGTAGGAAAAATTGAATATGAAATATATGATATATATAAAGTTTTACCAAATGATGTAAATTGTTTAAATGAAGAAACAGGTGGAAAGCGAGAAATTACTTTAATTACTTGTACAAATGATTCTAAACAAAGAATTATTGTAAAAGCTAGAGAAAAGGAGAATTATTAAACTATGAAAAAAAATAGAAAATATATATTTATAGCTATTTTATTTATTTTAATATTAATAAGTATAGTAATACATTTTAAAGTTCAAGCATCTAATAAATTAGATGGAATAGAAAATTTTCCAATCAGTTATCAGCCATATTTAGAAGAATTATCTAAAAAATATCCTAATTGGAAATTTAGAGCTTTATATACAAATTTAGATTGGAATTATGTCATAAATCAAGAAAATATATTTGGAAAGAATTTAGTACCCAAAAATTATTCAGATAGTTGGAAGAATACTACACCAGGACAATATGATGTAGAAATAGATAGTGGATGGGTAGATAGTTCAAGACAAGCGGTTGAATATTGTATGGATTCACGAAATTTTTTGAATGAAGTTCGTATTTTTCAATTTGAAGCTTTATCATATGAATCATATACAAATAATTTAGATGGGATTGAAAAAATACTATATGGAACAGAATTTTATCAAAATAAGGTTTCCTATTTAGAGAGTAATGGAAATACAATTAATATGAATGAAAAATATTCAGATTTGATTTTGAGAGGAGGACAAACATCCTTAGTTAGTCCATATCATTTAGCATCTCGTATAAAACAAGAAGTAGGACCATTTTTATCACATGCTTCAATTAGTGGGAATGTCGATGGATTTAAAGGTTTATATAATTTTTATAATATAGGTGCAACGAGTTCGGCTGAACCAATGGGAGCTATAAAAAAAGGTTTACAATATGCAAAAGATGGAAATGGTGCAAGTCAAGCAACAAAAGACAAATATTTAATTCCATGGAATACTAAAGAAAAAGCAATAACAGGAGGGGGAATTTTTATAGGTTCTAGTTATATTAATGTAGGACAAAATACAATTTATTTACAAAAGTTTGATGTAAATGATGATAGAGGAGATAACTTGTTTTGGCATCAGTATATGACAAATGTATTAGCTCCATATAGTGAGTCAAAGTCAATTTATAATGGATATAAAAAGACTGGACTAATAGATATGCCAATGACTTTTATTATTCCAGTATATAATAACATGCCAAATATTCCAACACAAAGCCCAAGTATAAATCAAAATGAATTTATAAAAGATAATACAAAAGTTTATTGCAATGGAACAAATGTAAATATAAGAACAGGACCATCTACATCATATGAGATAATAACTACGATAAATCAAAATTATAAAATGACTAGGATAGCTAAAGGAAATCAATCAGGTGAAAGATGGGATATGGTAATATTAGAAAATGGAATTATAGGATATATTTATCAAACTTATGTAACAGAAATTCCACCTGTTCAAATTGAAAAAATTGATATTAGTATTGATACAAATATTTTGAAAAAAGGAGAAACAAAACAATTGCAAATAAAGATTTCTCCGGAAGAAGCAAGTAACCACAAAGTGCAATATATATCAAATAATCCTAAAATAGCAACAGTTGATGATAAAGGAAATATACATGCAATTAGGTCAGGGAAGACTACAATTAAAGTAAAAGCTGAAGAAAATGATGTACAAAGTGAAATTGAAATAGAAGTTTATACTTCTGTAACAGGAATTAAATTAGATCAAGAAGAAATTTATATGGAAGTAGGAGATACTTTTAAAATAAGTGGTAGTGTAGAACCAGATGATGCTAATGATAAGTTGATTTTATATCAAAGTACAAATGCTTCAATTGCAACTATTCAAGAATATGGAATAATTACAGCTACAAAAGAGGGAAAAACGAAAATAATTGCTACTTCTAATGAAAATTCAAATATAAAAACAGAATGTGAAGTGAATGTGGTAAGACCAATGGATGATTCTGAAATCCATTTTGATAGTTCTTTAACAGTAAATGGTCTAGAAATAACTGGAATAGATTATAAAGAAAATACTGTACAAGATATAAGAAATAAAATTATAACAGATTATGAGATAGAAATTGTAAATAATAGAAATGAAGTTTTAAAAGATACAGATATTGTTGGTACAGGAACTAAAATAAGAGTAAAAGAAGATGGAGAGATTTTAAGAGAATATCAAATTATTATATATGGAGATAGTAATGGAGATGGAAAAATTAATAGTGTGGATTTGTTGGTTATACAAAGGCATATTTTGGAAATTGAGCGTTTGAGTGGCGTGTATAAAAAGGCTAGTAATATTAATAAGAATGGTAAGGAGCCTAATTCTGTTGATTTGCTACTGATACAGAGGCATATACTTGAGTTGCAATTTATAAAACAATAATTAATTATAATCAATTGTTTGTATATTAATACTTTATATTTAAACTCATGTTTCCCAAAAGAAACTGTAACAATGCTAATACATTTAACAGTTTCTATTGGTCCCCACTTAACATTCGTTTAGAATATAAAGTATTAATATACAAACATTATAAATATATAATAATTAATTAAATATAGTTTTATAAATTTAGAAAGAGGGTAAGGGATTGAAAAGTAAAATAATTAATATATTTGTTTTTATAATATTGGTTTGTAGTTTTTGTATTTGTAATATAAGTTATGCTACACAAACAGGATTAGTTTATATAGAATGCAATAAAGAAAATTTAGAAAAAAATGATGAAATAGAAGTGTCTATAAATTTGAAAGATGCAAAAACAGCAGCATTTAATTTTTCTCTTTATTTTGATAATACTAAATTTGAATTTATATCAGAAGCGGAAAATGTAAGTGTACAGGAGAACAGAATTATTTATGTTTGGTATGATATAAATGGAGGAAAGACACCTAAGGATGGAGAAATTGCTAAATTTAGATTTAAAGCAAAAGAAGAAGGAATTGCTAATTTTAGTATAGAAGGTGAGTTTTATAGTGAAACAGGACAATTAATACAAGTAGACTTTAAAGAAAAACAAGTTCAGATAAAAGAGAAAAATGGGATATCAGAAGAGCAAAAAGAAGAAAAAGGAACAAATTCTCAAAGTGAAAATGCATATTTACAAGTTTTAAGATTGGATACAGAAGGAATTGTACCTACTTTTAACAAAGATGTTTATCAATATTATTTAACAGTTCCTAATGATATAAATGAAATAGAAGTATTGGCTATTAGTGAAAATCCAAATGCTAAAGTAGAAGTAACAGGAAACACTAATTTGCAAAGAGGAATTAATATTATTAATGTGAATGTTACATCAGAAAATCAGAATCAAAAAAAGGTTTATAGTATTCAAGTTACTAAAACAGATGATTTTGAAATGGCAAATACAAATTTAGAGATATTAGCAGTTGAAAATTATTTATTAAATCCTCCATTTGATACAAATCAAACTAATTATAATATTGAGATTTCAAATGCAATTGAACAACTTAGAATACTTGCAGTACCTGAGAATGAAAATGCAAAAGTTGATATTGTAGGAAATGATAATTTAAAAGTTGGAAGTAATTTGATAACAGTGACTGTTACTTCTGCTAATGGTATTTCAAAGAAAAATTATTTGATTGAGGTATATAAAAGAGATTTGGAAGAAGAAAGTGTTTTTTTAGAACAACAAAAGTCTGAGATTGAAAAAGCAGAAGATATATATAAGCCACAAGAGACTAGTTCTAATGTTGAGAAAAATGAAGAAAAGGAAGGATATAATTATAAGTGGTTAATTCTAGGTTTCAGTTTAATGATTTTTATTTCTATAATTGTTGTTGTGTTTATAAGATATAGAAAAGAATATAAAAGAAATTGATAAGATTTATACACTTTATGATTGGAGTTGAGGGAAGAGTACCTATTAATGAAATATCCCGATAAATAGGAGAAACTATTGAAACTACAATGAAAAATATATATGAAATTATTAAATATAAAATGTTGGATGATAAAAATTATTGAATAATTAACAAGAAATTTTAATAAAAGTAGAGAAACAGTTGACAAAAATGAAAAATACTTGTATAATTTTATAGTATGAAAAAATGAAGAAATTCAAATAGATATAAACATATATCTTTAAGCAAAGGGGGAATAGAAATGGCACAACCAAAAAGAAGATGGTCAAAAGCAAGAACACATTCAAAAAGATCTACATGGAAAAAAGAGCAACCAAATTTTGCTTCATGCCCAAATTGTCATGAACCTATAATGCCACATAGAGTTTGCGCAAATTGTGGATATTATGATGGAAAACAAGTAGTTGCAAAAAAAGAAACTGAAAATGCATAATAAGTAAATTAAAGAAAATAGCACAAAATAACTGCTATTTTTTTTCATTATATGACAAAAATATAGAAAAATTTTAAAAATATGTGTACATTTTTAAAATGTTGTGATATTATAAACAAAAATACAAAAGAAAGAGAGGGAGTATCATGTTTGAAAAATTCTTAAGAAGATCAAGCTGGACAGACATAGTTATTTCAATAATATTTGTACTATTTGGAGCATTATTTGTAATAAAACCAAATGAAACAGTAGGAGCAATTTCAATAGTATTAGGTGTGGTATTTATTGCTATGGGTGTTTTAAAATTAGTAGAATATTATACTTCAGAAACTAAAGAAGATTACTTATTAACAATGGCACTGATTATGGTAATATTTGGTGTTATAATATTATTTGCATCTAATGTAATATTATCATTATTTAGAGTAATATTAGGAATGTGGATTATTATAACAGCAGTTATGGATTTGCAAACTGTATTAGCATGGAAGCAAGTTAAATCACCATATTGGACTGTTTCATTGGTATTGACTATGTTAATGGTATTAGCTGGTATTATAATTTTAGTAAAACAAAATATAGTAATTACAGCAGTTGGAGCTATAATAATAGTTTATGGTATATTAGATATTATTGATAGAATAATATTTATTAAAAAAATAAATGATTATACAAAAGAAAATTAATAAAATAAAATAGAAAAAGCCGGCTCCCAATCTTGGGGGTCGGCTTAAATACTTTAGGCTGAATTAAAATTCAACACTAGGTAAAACCTGAATAATAAACATACTTGTACCGGTTCATTTTTGATTCTCCCTGCGACTTAAGCGAGCTCCATCCAGATTTACATTACATGGTAATGGCGCTAAGCTTTTCTCGCGATACATACGGGGTGTCGCTTATGCGAGCTAAACCCGTAGTGCTGGTTGACTGTGTGCCGCCAAACAAAATAGGTAAATATATAGAGGTGCTGTTACAAACTCCGCCGAGCCCATACAAAGATATAGGGGTGCGGGGCTGTATTTCAGCTAAATGTGGGAGAGGCGGTCATCCTGGCCAGCCTCGCAATCATTGATAGATTTCGTACTTAAACGAAACCTGAAAAATACCGTTCCCTCATGGGATACCTCCTAGCGCAATCTGCGCCTGACTTATGCCAAGGATATACCTGTGCATGTTAACAGTTACTAAAATTAGATTTCGTATCTAAACGAAACCTGATGGAAACCGTCTCCTCATAGGGGCTACCTCCTGGCTACTGCCGCCGGATCAGATGATTTTTATGAATGTACTATAAAATGTTACTACAGGCCTACCACGAATCATACGTCAGATACCTCCTTGTGTTATTTGTTCGATTCTTAGTATTTCTTTGTGTGAACATAATGCTATTATAGCATGTATTTTATGTAATGTCAACATAAAATTTAAAAATTTTTAAAAAATTTTTAAAAATCTTGCAAAATATGTCAAAATATTATAGAATATACGCATATTGGAGGAAAATAAATTGGAAACAAAAAAAGAAATAGAAGAGCAAAAAGAATACATAAATAAAGTAAAAGAAATAAATCAAAACAAAAAACAAAAGTATAGTATACTAACAATGGGATGCCAATTAAATGAAAATGATTCAGAAAAAATATGTGGAATGTTAGAAGAAATGGGGTACACAAAAACAGAAAATCAAAATGAAATAGATTTAGCAATTTTTAATACATGTTGTGTAAGAGAAAATGCAGAAGATAAATTGTTTGGAAAATTAGGAGAACTAAAAAAATTAAAAGAACAAAAAGGAACAATAATTGCAATCGGTGGATGTATGATGCAAGAAAAACATATCACAGATAAAATAAAAATGAGTTATCCATATACAGATATAATATTTGGAACACATACATTACACAAACTTCCAGAAGATTTATATAAAGCGATAAAAGAGAGAAAAAGACAAGAAGATATATTAGATATAGATGGAAAAATATATGAAGACTTACCAATAAAAAGAGATAGTAATATAAAAGCATCAGTAACAATAATGAATGGATGCAATAATTTTTGTAGTTATTGCATAGTTCCATATGTTAGAGGAAGAGAAAGAAGCAGAGAACCAAGAGCAATAATAGAAGAAGTACAAGAAATAGCAAAACAAGGATATAAAGAAGTTACATTACTTCGGTCAAAATGTAAATTCATATTTAAGAGTAGAACGTGAAAAAGGCATAGAATTTGAACAATATGAAGGAGTGGATTCATTTGCAACATTATTAAAAGAAATAAACAAAATAGAAGGAATAGAAAGAATAAGATTTGTATCACCACATCCAAAAGATTTTACAGATGATGTAATAGAAGCAATAGCAGAATGTGATAAAGTGTGTAAATTAGTACATTTACCATTACAATCAGGAAACACAAAAATCCTAAAAGAAATGAACAGAAAATATACAAAAGAACAATACTTAGAATTAGTAAAAAAAATGAAAACTAAAATACCAAATTTAACATTATCAACAGATATAATAGTAGGATTTCCAGGAGAAACTGATGAAGAATTTGAAGACACTTTAGATGTTGTAGAAAAAGTAAAATTTGAACAAGTATATATGTTTATATATTCAAGAAGAGTAGGAACACCAGGGGATAGAATGGAAAATCAAGTTCCAGAAGAAATAAAACATAAAAGATTTGACAAATTAAAGGCATTAGTAGAAAGTCAAATTGAAGAAAATAATCAAAAATATATTGGAATAATAGAGAAAGTATTAGTAGAAGGAACTAGCAAAAATAATGAACAGATGCTTACAGGTAGAACAGATAGCAATAAAGTTGTTATTTTTGAAGGCGATAAAAGTTTGATTGGAAATATGGTAGACTTAAAAATAGTATCTGAACATATGTGGTATTTGAAAGGAAAGATGTGACAAGAGAGGCGTTCTTTTTTGTCACAATGAGGTAAACAAAAAAGTGGAGAGAGAAATTTTAGAAAATTTATTACTTTCAAAATATTTTAAAATAGATGCTAATAAAGAAAAAGTATTTAAAATAATTCCAGAATTAAAAGCAGAAGATGGGTTTGACCAAAAACATCCACATCATTGTTTTAATGTATGGGATCATACTATGGAAGCATTAAAAAGAAGTAAGCCAGATTTGCAAATACGAATAGCACTATTATTACATGATATAGGAAAACCATATTCATATCAAGAAGATGGAGATATAAGACATTTTAGAGGGCATCCTCAGAAATCAGCAGAAATATCAAAACAAATTTTACAAAGATTAGGATATTCTGATAAAGAAGTAGAGGACTTGTGTTATTTAATAAATAATCATAATACATTAATAGATATAAATAAAGTGAATGAAAATAATTTGGAATTAACAAAAAAATTATTATATATTCAATATTGTGATGCTTATGCACATCATCCAGAACATATAGAAGAAAGAATAGAAAGATTAGACAGAGTATTAGGGAAATTAGAAAAGCAGGGTGTACTCCAGTAATGTTGAATGATAAAGAAGAAAGATAAATTAAAAAATGTGACAAAAAGGGACGCCCCTTTTGTCACAATTTTAAGGAGGTAAAGAATGGCAGAATTTTCACCAATGATGCAAAAATATCTTGAAACAAAAGAACAATATAAAGATTGCATACTATTTTATAGATTAGGCGACTTTTATGAAATGTTCTTTGATGATGCAATAACAGCATCAAGAGAGCTAGAACTTACATTAACAGGAAAAGACTGCGGACAAGCAGAAAGAGCTCCAATGTGTGGAATACCACATCATGCAGCAGAAATGTATGTTTCAAGATTGATTGCAAAAGGATATAAAGTGGCAATATGTGAACAATTAGAAGACCCAAAAGAAACTAAAGGAATAGTAAAAAGAGGTGTTATAAGAGTGGTAACACCAGGGACTCTAGTTGAAAGTAATATGCTAGAAGAAAGAAAAAATAATTTTATAATGTCAATTTTTAAATCTGGAATATATTTTGGAATAAGTGTATGTGACATTTCAACAGGAGAATTTTATTCAGCTGAAATAAAGGATAATCAAAACTTTCCATTAGTTTTAGATGAAATTGCAAGATATATGCCATCAGAGTTAGTAATAAATAGTATGATGGCAGATTGCACAGAAGAAATGGCTAAAATAAGAGAAAGATTTGAAGCATATATAACAAGATTTAATGATAAATTTTTTGCAGATGATGTAGAGAAAATAAAATATAGATTTAGTTTTGTTGATAATAATCAAAAAGAAATAGAAAATATTGAGAATAAAAATTTAGCAATATCATCAATAAATGCTTTAATTGAATATATTGAACAAACTCAAATGACTACACTAGACCATATTAACAAAATTGTAGTATACAATATTTCAAAATATATGTCACTTGATATAAATGCAAGAAGAAACCTTGAAATCACAGAGAAGATGAGAGATAAGTCTAAAAAAGGAACACTTTTATGGGTATTAGATAAAACATCAACATCAATGGGAGGAAGAGCTTTAAGAAGATGGCTAAATGACCCACTTATTGATACTTTAGAAATTAATAGAAGATTAAATTCAGTACAAGAATTAAAAGATGAAGTTATTTTAAGAGGGGATATAGTAGAAAATCTAAAAAAAGTATATGATATTGAACGTTTAGCAGGTAAAATGGCTTATGGTAATGCAAATGCAAGAGATATGATAACACTAAAGAATTCTCTTTCTAAATTACCAGAATTAAAAAAGGTTCTTTCTGAATGTAAAACAGATATGTTAAAAGATTTATATGAAAATTTAGATGAATTGCAAGATATTTATGAATTGATAGAAAAATCAATAGTAGAAGACCCACCAATGACAATTAAAGATGGTGGAATTATAAAATTAGGATATGATGAAGAAATTGATAAATTAAAAACAGCAACAACAGAAGGAAAAAATTGGATTATAAAACTAGAGGCAGAAGAAAGAGAAAAAACAGGAATTAAAAACCTAAAAGTTGGATTTAATAAAGTATTTGGATACTATATTGAAGTTACAAAATCAGGATTAAATCAAGTTCCTGATAGATTTATAAGAAAACAAACTCTAACAAATGCAGAAAGGTTTATAACAGAAGACTTGAAAAATTTAGAAAATCAAATTCTAGGAGCAGAAGAAAAAGTTGTAAATTTAGAATATAATGCATTTACAGAAATAAGAGAAGAAATAGCAAGAAATGTAAAAAGGTTACAAAAATCAAGTAATGTAGTATCAACATTAGATGTATTAACATCATTTGCAACAGTTGCAGAAGATATGAATTACTGTATGCCAACAGTAGATAATACAGGAGTAATAGATATTAAAGGTGGAAGACATCCTGTAATAGAAAAAATGTTAGGAACAGGAAGTTTTGTTGAAAATGATACATATTTAGATAAAGAAGAAAACAGATTATCAATAATAACAGGACCTAATATGGCAGGTAAATCAACATATATGAGACAAGTAGCAATAATCACATTAATGGCACAAGTAGGAAGCTTTGTACCAGCTGTTTCAGCAAGAATTGGTGTTGTAGATAAAATTTTCACAAGAGTTGGAGCATCTGATGACTTAAGTATGGGACAAAGTACATTTATGGTTGAAATGATGGAAGTAGCAACAATTCTAAAAGAAGCAACATCTAATAGTTTAGTAATATTAGACGAAATAGGAAGAGGAACATCAACATATGATGGACTTTCAATTGCTTGGGCAGTTGCAGAATACATTGCAGATAAAGAAAAATGTGGAGCAAAAACATTATTTGCAACACACTATCATGAACTTACAGAACTTGAAGAAAAACTTGAAGGTGTAAAAAATTATAATATAGCAGTTAAAGAAAAGGGCGAAGATATAATCTTTTTAAGAAAAATATTAAGAGGAGGAACAGATGAAAGCTATGGTATACATGTAGCACGTTTAGCAGGTGTTCCAAAGACTGTTACTCAAAAAGCAGATGAAATATTGAAAAGTTTAGAAAGAAAGAATATTTTAACTGGTAAAAAACAAGAAACTAAAAAGGTTGTTGAAGGTCAATTTGATATGTTTAATTATAAATTAGCTGAAATTGCTCATGAAGTTGACAAGATTAATTTAAATGAGTTAACACCAATTGATGCTTTAAATACTTTAGTTAGAATTAAAGAAAAAATGAAATAGTGTGCCAAAAAGGCACGTCCCCTTTGGCACAAAAACGGCTGAAATAAATTCAGCCGTTTTTTAAGAAGAGTTAGAAAAATTTAAGACCGCAAACTTTTAACAATATTACAGACAGAAGAAATGTGATAATACATTACCTGAATGCTGTAAGCATATTCAGGATAGTGAGCAATTCCATAATCACAAAGAGGATAAATGAAATTTTCACATTCTTCAACATAAGAACGAATTTCATCAGATGATGAATCAATTAGAGTAGTACAGGTATGAGCCCTATTAGAAAGTTTTAAAAGCATAGCTTTAGGGTTATGTTTTAATGCTTCATAATACAAATCCAGCGGATAATGCTCGTTGTTTGATACCAATCTCACTAATTCTAATACTGAGAAGTCCAAATGATACTTAGTAACAATCTCAATACCATTATACTCTAAATGACATTTTTTGATAATTTCATGCAATAATGCAGCTGAGCAGACAATATCATCATCAATCTTTAAAGATATGAGATATGAACATACTCTTAAAGGATGAATGATAAAAGGGTCACCACTCTTTCGAGTTAAATCTTTATAGTATTCTTTAGAGAGTGGAAGTGCTTTGAGCGTATTTTGCATAGAACCTTTACCAATTGCTAAGCCTTTTACAAAATAGTAAGTTTTATCATATGATTCTTCACTGATAATGTCTTTAATGTCTAAAGCTGATGCAACTGTTTCACAGATTGATACAAATAAATATTTCAGAATGGTTGTCTGTCTAGAAAACGTGGGGAAAGAATTTTTTAAGGTTGATGCCATTGAGTAGAAATATTTTTTTGTTTCTTTCACATATTTTTCCATCCGAGTATTTGAAAAAGCATTTATTGTTGAGCAGTTATTTGCTCTATCAACAAGTTTTACAATTAGTGTTTGCCAATATTGACAAATAGATTCAAAGTAACCATCTAAAGTATAACCAGGAGCAGTTTTGTCTTTTGTTAAGATAGTTACATATTTGAAAATGTCTTGATGGAGATGATAAACATCAATAAATTCTTTACCTTTATTAGGCAATTTAGATTTGCAATCTTCAATTGTATCATGCAATAGACTCGAAGCAAGCAAAATGTCAAGATCTAAATTAGTTTGAGTTTCTGCTAAATTTTCATCATGCAAAATATTCAAATTCATATCAAAAATAGCATGCCGAACTTTTAACAGAATCAAGTAATGAGTTATTTCTAAAGGATGTATTACATAAGGTAATCCAGTATCTCTAAATTGTCCATTGTGAAGTTCTGCTGCCAAATTTAATGCTATAATGGTATTGGTTAAACTGTACCGATTAGCATAATCTTTGATAGAGTTGTAGTATTCTACACATTGAGTTGATAAAACTCCGTTTTGACCTAAGAATAATGTTGTCATCATATTGTTTCCTCCTCTTAAAAACAAATAGTTTTTTTGGTTAGATTATATTATACAATATTGTAGACATAAAGTCAATAAACCACCTAACAATTAATGCAAAAAATTTAAATGCAAAAAAACTTGCTATTTCTTTATTTTTAAGATAAAATATATTAGAAAAATATAAAATGAAAAAATAAGAAATAAAAATTGAAATAAGATATTTTTATATAATAACATATGTAAAAATGGAGGATACAAATGAAAACAGATGTAAATACACAAAAAAGAAAGCAAAAC
Organism: Clostridia bacterium; assembly: GCA_022793875.1. GTDB lineage: Bacteria > Bacillota > Clostridia > TANB77 > CAG-508 > CAG-269. The sequence goes on along the minus strand of JAAWDR010000028.1, from coordinate 45,234 downwards.
ATGAAGTTATATTCAATGTATAGAGCAATATCAATGGATATACTATTTTACTATGCAATAGAATTTTTATTTTTAACACAAGTAAAGAATATATCAGCATCAGACGTAGTACTAAAATCATCATTTTATGCTATGTTTATGGTAATATTACAAATACCAGCAAATATATTAATTGATAAAATAGGAACCAGAAGAAGTACAATATTAGGAAATGTATTTAATGTAATATATTTAGTACTAATTATGACAGCCACAAATCTACAAAACTTAATAGTAGCAGAATTTTTTAGTGCACTATGTTTTTCAATAAAAGATGTGTCAGATACAACACTTTTAAATATGTCAATTCCAGAAGTAAAAATTAAAGGAGAAATCTTTTCGAAAATAGAAGGAAGAGGAAATGAGAAATATTATTATATAAATGCAATCACAGCTGTATGTTCAGGATTTTTATATACACTAAATCCGTATATACCAATTATAGGAGCAACAATAATAGCATTAATTGCAACCATATTATCAGTAGGATTCCAAGAAATAGATAATACAAGTAAAATAAAAAATGAATTTAAAATAAGTGAATATATAGTAGATTTAAAAGACTCTTTCAAATTTATTTTAAAATCAAATAGATTAAGAAGTTTAATAATATATTCAGGAATTATGTGGGGAACATTTTGCTTAGTTAGCACATATAGAACAAGTTTGTTAGAGGATATAGGGATATCAGCAACTTGGAATGCAATTATAGCAGCAATAGTTGGAATTGCATCAGGTGTTGGTTCTAAATATCAATTAGCACTTCATAAAATGTTTAGAAATAAAACGTTGTCAGCATTAGCTGTTACAACAGCTATAATGATTTTGTTATCAGGAATATTTGGAATTAGTAATATGGCACCTAATATTATAATGATATGGATAATGATATTCTATTGTGTAATAAATTCAAATAAAGGAAGTTTTGGAATTTTAATGACAAGGTATTTAAGTAATTTTACAAACCCATCAATTCTTCCAAAAATATATTCTATTAACGGAATAAGTAGAAACCTTTTTAGAATGATAATAGGATTTTTAGGTTCATATATTTTAACAATTACTAATACAGCACATAGTTTAATATTATCAGGTATTATTTTTGGTATTGTAACAGTTGCCTTGATAAGTTATATGAAAACTAGAACTGGGTTAAAGCCAGGTGAGTATAAAAAAGAAGATATAGAATTTGATATTTAATGAACTTTTAGTGTCAACAATTTTAATAAATTTAAAATTGTTGATTTTTTATGTACACTATGATATAATCTATAAAAATATTTTGTAGCAGTTGCAATAATTATTGCAATAAGACTAATAATAAAATTTTGAAAGGAGACTTAAAAAAATGAGTGCACAAACTTCTCTACAATTAAAGGACTATATATATGCAGGATATCCAGCCATTGTTTTGAACACTTCTGAAGAAGAACGGGGCATTGAAGAATGTTGTAGAATAGCTCAAAGTGTAAAAATGCAGTTTTATGTATGGTCAGAAACAAAAGGTGTTATCCAATATCTTTTTGATAAAAATGGCAAAGACATATCTCAAAAAGATATGGATATTAATATTTCACCTGATGAAGAAGCATTAACACAAGGCTTAAATTATGGAGAGAACACAATTTATTGTATGTTAGATTTTCATCCATATATTAAATCTCCTTCTGTTTGGCGGACAGCAAAAGATGTATTCAGTAGTGCTAAAACACAAGGAATAATCTATCTTTTTATAAGCAGTAAATTTGATACACCACCTGAACTTGAACATGAGGTAATTATAACAAATTTAGATTTGCCTAAAAAAGACGATTTAAGAGAAATTGCAATAGGAATTTGCAAGGGATACAATGTTAATATTCCTGAGAATATTGATGATGCTATTGATGCAGCTCTTGGACTTACAATGTTTGAAGCTGAAAATGCATTTGCAACATCATTTTCAAAAACAAGAACTTTTGATGTTGATATTATAAATAATGTTAAAAGGCAAATTATTTGTAAAGACGGTTTGCTTGAATATATGCAATCAAAAGAAACATTGGAAACAGTTGGAGGGATGAAAGAGTTCATAAGTTATGCAGAAGAAAGGTTTTCGGCATATTCAGAAGAAGCACAGAATTATGGATTGCCATATCCTAAAGGTGTATTGCTTGTAGGAATTCCTGGATGTGGTAAAAGTTTGGCTGCTAAAGCACTTTCAAATATGTGGAAAAAGCCATTACTTAAGTTAGACTTAGGCAAACTATTTGGCTCTTTGGTAGGTGATACTGAGGCAAAAACAAGAAAGGCTTTAGAAATAGCAGAAGCTATGGCACCTGCTATTTTATGGATTGATGAGATTGAAAAAGGTTTATCTGGAGTTGGAAGTAGTGGAAAAACAGATTCAGGTGTGACTTCAAGAATGTTTGGGACTATTCTTACATGGTTACAGGAAAAAGAAGTACCTGTATATGTAATTGCTACTGCTAACAACATTTCTTCTTTGCCACCAGAATTTTTGCGGAAAGGTAGATTTGATGAAATCTTTTTCGTTGATTTACCAAGTGAAGAAGAAAGAAAAGAAATCTTTAAGATTCAGATTGAGAAAAAGAAAAGGAAAGCAGAAGACTTTGATATTGAAAAGCTTGCAAGTGTATCTGATGGATATACTGGAGCAGAAATTGAGGAATGTGTTATTTCTTCAATGTTTTATGCATGGAATGATGGAAAAAGGCCATATACCACAGATGACTTGGTAATTGCTATGTCAAAGATTAATCCGATGGCAAAAGGGATTATGAGTGATACAGTAAGTTCTCTAAGAAATTGGAGTATAACTCATGGAATAAGAAATGCTAATGTTGCCCCTAAGGTTCAAATAGAAACTAATCCAATTGAAACAAAAGGTTCAAGAGTAATGCGATTTGAAAAGGAGGAGCAAAAATGAGCCATTTTACAAGAATAACAGCAGAAATTAAAGATTTAGAAGCATTGAAACAGGCTGCTACTAATATGAACTTAAGTTTAGAATCTAATACAACTTGTCGGTACTATTATGGTGCTCAAACCAGAGAACATGTGATTAAGCTTCCAGGAAAATATGATGTGGCAATTGAAGCTAAAACAGGTGGAACTTATGATATAGATGCTGACTTTTATGAAGGTCATGTTGAAAGATTCATTGGACATCAGGGAAGTGAACTTTTAAGACAGTATTCAATTGAAAAATTGAAGATTGAAGCTAAGAAAAACGGATATAAAGTTTATCCAGCTGAAGAAGGTAAACTCAAACTGATGGACAAAAAATCTGGAGGAAAAGCTATAATCAGTTTCGATTCTGATGGTAAGATTAATGTTGAAACATCTGGTTTTAAAGGAAAATCATGTATGAACTTTGGAATTATCGAAAAAGCATTAGGACATATTGATAGTACAAAAAAGAAACCAGAATATTATCAGAATAATGTTTCTGAAGTACATCTTAAGGAATGGAGCTAAAAATATGAAGAAAAAGATTGCTATTATAATGTGTAATGATATGCATATGGATATAGAACGGTCTAATGTTCTATTAAATTACATTATGCAAAATGGTAGTTATGAAATTGTTTGTGATTATACAATAGCAAATATTGTTATTATTCAAACATGTGCTTTTGGAGAAAAAAAGAAGTATAGTGTACAGGTTATTGCAGATGTTAGAGCCAATAGCCGTTCAGATGCAAAAGTAATTGTAACAGGTTGTTTACTTTCAATCAATAAAGAGGAATTAGAAGCTATTCCTGGAATAGAAGTTAAAAGTTTTAAAGAACTAATTAACTTTTTCAAAAAGTCCAAGATTTGTCACTTTGAAAAGATAGTTCCTCAAAATAGGGTAATTGTTTCAGAAGGATGTTTGAAAAAATGTTCATACTGTGTGTACCCATTGATTGTTGGAAATTATAAAAGTAAGCCAATAGAAGATGTTTTGCTAGAAGTTGAAGATTTATACGATACAGAAACAACAATATATATTACTGGAGCACAGGAGACTTCAGATTATGGAATTGATTTGTATGGAAAGCCGAGCTTTCCTAAGTTGTTACAGAAAATTTGTACACAGTTTCCAGATTGTAATTATGTTATTGGATGGTTTCATCCAGTAGGATTAACAGATGAAATGATTTCTGTTATATCTCAAAATAAGAATATTGTAGAAATAATGTTGCATATTCAGCATGTTTCTGACACAATTCTTAAAAAAATGAACCGACCATCATTTGAATTTACAGATAAAAGGATTCAGAAATTAAAAGAATTAAGACCAGATTTAATTATTTCAACAGAAGTCATAGTTGGGTTTCCTGGTGAAACCCAACTGGAATTTCAAAATTTGGTAAAATATCTGGAAAAAGGCTATTTTAGTGACATAGGAGTTGCAAGTTATGAGCAAGTTTTAGAAACACCTGCATCTATTATGGAAAATCAAATTCCTTTAGAAATAAGGCAAAAAAGGCTGAATTTCATTAAGGATAGATTTGGTGCTTGTGCATATCCTACAAGCAATAATTTTGAAATGTCAGTTATTGAAGAATATTTAAAATCATATAGTTTTTTTAAAACTTTGCCAAAAAATATTTTAAATAACAGACAAAAATACAATTGTATTGCTGGAGTGGATACTAATATTAAACTTAAATTGGAAGAAGTTTTACAAGAAGTTTCAGAATATATTAGTGCTTCAAGAAGTGAATTCGACTTTCAGAGAAATCAAAAATATTTGAGAGAAAAATACACTTTAGAAGTTAGGAGTATGTTTTATAGTATTTTTGAAAATGGAAACTTTAAGAAGGGAATAAAACAAAAAGCAAAAAAATTATTATTATGTAATGGTTCCTAGATTTAATTTATGAAAGGAGCAAAAAGATGAAAATTAAGAGGGTTATTCGGTTTCAATGTGACTTTGTAGAAGAAAAAAAGAAACAGGAAAATCCTGAAAATCAGGAAATTCTTGAAAGACCGAAAAAAGATATCAGTTCTAATAATGATATCTTAGTAGAAGAAAATTTGCAAGAACATAGCGAGGATTCCGAAGAAGATATTCAAGAAATACAATATAATGCATCTAATGAATTAATAAGATGTGTTAAAAGAGTTGTATCAGGAAGAGCATCAACTAACATGATTGGAGTTTTTGGAATCAATTCTGATGTTATTGTTAATAATTTGTGTCATAATTTACGAGAAGTAAGTGAAAATCTTATTTTTGCAGGACAAGCAGATTGCTCTTCTGCATTATCAGATGTTTATAATAACATTGCAGCAATATTTTATAAGTATTTAAGAGATAATTTTACTAGACAGTATGATATTGAGTTTTATTTAAAGGATGTAATGATTGGATTAGAAAAGGTTTATGACAATCATCAAGAATATGATGAATATCAAACAACACTTGTAACATTAAAAAGAATAAATGAAAGAAATGAAAGAGATAGAAATCTGTTGAGTGTTATTAATCGCATCAAACAGATTATAAATTTTTCATCTTTTTCAAGAAATTATGATTCGAAATTTTTAGTGATTCTAGAACTAAAAGAATTGGATTATAAGACATTAAAATATCTTTCAAAGTTAAACTCTTCTGATTTAGTCATAGTCGTATTTTCATTGTATGATTATGATTTGGCCAGAACAACATTGAGAAATTCTTTAGGAAGGGATTGTGACTGTATGGAAAAATTCTTTTATTCAGGAAACTATGTAACAGCAGGAGGAGATGCAATTTAAAACTAATAAAGGAAAAGGAGAATGATATGATTTTATTAAATATTAATGAAAGAAAATGGTATGTTCACAAAGAAGGATTTGCAGAAGATGTCATAAATGATATGTTTAAAGAATATTTTAATGAATTATATCAGGAAGATGCTATGAAGTGGCGGATTAAAGAAATGTGGGAGAAAATATCAATAAAAATTCCAAAACAAGCAGTATTTGTTGAAAAAGATTCCATACTTTATAGTGTGAATTCAGATTTGAATTTTAAAGTAGTACCAGAGGAATTTTTTGAAATAGATGAAGTTTCTCATCCAGTTTTAATAGAGTGTTTTAAAAAATGCTATCCTGAGTTTAAAAATCTTATGAAAGATTATAGAAGTTGGAAGGATGAACAAAATGATAGTATAAGACAAACTGATTCAATAGCTAATATATATTTAAAAACATCGATTAAATATATTCCTGATATTGAAAGTTTATCAGAAACATTGAATAATGCTGAATATGCATTTGGCAGAATATTAGAAGTATCATTAAAACCAAAAATAAGTGAGCAAGTATGCAATAAAATAGTGAAAATATATGAAAGTTCACTTTTACAAAGCAATCCTATAATGCTTATAACCAAAACTTATTCCGACATTCAAAAAATATATGCAGTTACAGATAATTTGGATGTAGAAGAAGTAACATATTCTCTTATAGAAAGGGAATTGGAAGAAATAATTCATGAAGTTGTTCCTAAAGACACTGATTTTTTAGTAAATAGAATTTACAATTTTATGATGTTACCTTTGAGTTGTGTAGAACCATGTATTAGGATTAATAAAGTGCAAGATATAGGTTTAAATGCAACAATATTTTTAGAAGAAAAGGATATACCTGTAGTTTGTGATTTCTATTTGAGAAATTTCTATGCTTTTTTAAAAATGGAACATAATAATTGTAAGGATTTTCCAACCAGCAAGAAGATTAGATATAAAAATAATGGAATTTATGTAAAGGCTATACAACCAGAAATTGGAGTAGAAGAACTTCAAAAGATTAATAAAACAATGTTTGATAATATGTCATGTTATGTAGAATATCCTGGCAGAACATACAAAATATTTGTTTATAATAGGAGATATGAAAGGCAAGAGACAAATACACATCGTAATATTTTATATAAAATGAATAAAGGAAAAATTGAAAAATTATTCAAAATGGTTGAATTTGATAGAGAGTCTTCTGAATATAAGGAATTTGAAAAAATTATAGGAGAAGAATCTTCGAAAGCGAAAAAACAAGGATGTTATGTATTTTGGCAAATAGCATTTGAAGAGATTAAATAAAATTTTACAAAGTTTTAAAGACAAAAGCTCTAGTGAGAAATCACTAGGGCTTTTTGTAACCTTTTTGTAGATAAAATTGAAGAAAATTTTATTTGTTTTGTGGACTTTTTAGGTTTCATATGATATAATAATTAAGCGTATTTCAAGGAGATATATCAAAATTATCAATGCATAAATAATAAATAAAAGAAAGGTAATACGATATGAAAAGAAAAAGAATATTAACAGGAGATAGACCAACAGGAAGATTACATATAGGACATTATTTTGGTTCATTAAAAAAGAGATTAGAATTACAAGAAAATCCAGAATATGACCCATTTATATTAATAGCAGACGTTCAAGCATTAACAGACAATTTTAACAATCCAGAAAAAGTAAGAAAAAATGTAAGAGAAGTAGCAATAGACTATTTATCAGTTGGAATAGACCCAAATAAAACAACAATATATATACAATCAATGATACCAGAAACAGCAGAACTAACAATATATTATTCAAATTTAGTAACAATAGCAAGATTACAAAGAAATCCAACAGTAAAAACAGAAATAGCTCAAAAGAAAGACTTATTTGGAGAAAGTGTAACATATGGATTTTTAGGATATCCAGTAAGCCAAGCAGCAGATATAACAACATTTGAAGGAGAATTAGTACCAGTAGGAGAAGATCAATTACCACTAATTGAACAATGTAGAGAAATAGTAAGAAAATTCAATAGTATATATGGAGAAGGAGTACTAAAAGAGCCACAAGCAGTTTTATCAAGTGCAAAAAGAATAAAAGGACTTGATGGAAACGAAAAAATGGGAAAATCACTAGGAAATGCAATATACTTATCAGACAGTGAAGAAGAAATAACAAAAAAAGTAATGAGTGCAGTAACAGACCCTAACCGTATAAAGAAAGATGATTTAGGAAATCCTGATGTATGCATGGTTGCATATTATCACAACTTATTTACATCAAAAGAAGATGTAAAAGCAGTATGTGAAGAATGTAAAGCAGGAAAACGTGGATGTGTTGCTTGTAAAAAACAACTAGCAAAAAATATTATTGAAGAGCTAAGACCAATAAGAGAAAAAAGAGCATATTATGAAGCTCATCCAGAAGAAGTGGACAAAATTTTAATTGAAGGCACAGAGAGAGCAAGAAAAGTTGCAAGAGAAACTATGAAAAAAGTTAAAGATGCAATGATGTTGAATTATTTTGAATAATGTCCCATTGGGGACGTTTCTGTTTGGGACATTTTGTCCCATTGGGGACACATCTTTATATGTGAATTCTTAGATAGTGAAAATAATGATTTATATTAAAAAGGAGAGAAAATGTTTACAGATTATACAAAAATAATAATAAAGTCAGGAAATGGAGGAAATGGAGCAGCAACATTTAGAAGAGAAAAATATGTAGCAGCAGGCGGACCAGATCGGACGGAGATGGAGGAAATGGAGGAAATATCTATTTCCAAGTAGATAAAGATAAAAACACATTAATTGATTTTAGATATAATAAAAAATTTAAAGCAAGAGATGGAGAAAATGGAAGTGGAAGCCATTGTAATGGAAGATATGGAGAAGATTTATATATAAAAGTTCCAATAGGTACAGTAATAAAAGATGCAGAAACAGGAAAAGTAGTTGCAGACCTATCAGAAGAAAATCAAACAGAATTAGTATTAAAAGGAGGAAGAGGAGGAAGAGGAAACTCACACTTTGCAACTCCAACAAGACAAGCTCCTAGATTTTCAGAAGATGGAGAAAAAGGAGAAGAAAAAGAATTAATACTAGAACTTAAATTGTTAGCAGATGTAGGACTTTTAGGATTCCCAAATGTAGGTAAATCAACATTCTTATCAACAGTAACAGATGCAAGACCTAAAATTGCAAATTATCATTTTACAACAATAAATCCAAATTTAGGAGTTGTAAAAACTAAAAATGGTGATGGATTTGTAATTGCAGACATACCAGGAATTATAGAAGGAGCAAGTGAAGGAGTAGGACTTGGGATTGAATTTTTAAGACATGTTGAAAGGACAAGACTTCTTTTACATTGTATAGATATTTCAGGTCAGGAAGGAAGAAATCCAGTAGAAGATTATTATACAATAAATAAAGAATTAGCTAAATATAGCGAAAAATTAACAAAACGAAAACAGATACTAGTTGCAACTAAAATTGATAGTATGCAAGATGATTATAATTATAAAGAATTAGAAGAACTAGCTAAAAAAGAAAATCTGGAATTATTTAAAATATCATCAGTAACAGGTGAAGGTGTTGAGAAATTGATAGACCATGTTACAGAGATTTTAAAAACTTTACCTAAAGAGGATTTAGTAGAGATTGAAGATAGAGTTGTTTATACGATTAAAGATAAAGAACAAGAGTGGGAAGCTTATGAGCAAGATGGAGTATTCTATGTAAAAGGTAGAGCTGTTGATAGATTAATGGGTAGAGTTAATATTGAAGATAATGAATCTATGTATTATCTTCAAAAATGTTTAAAAAATATGGGTATAGAAAATAAACTAAAAGAATTAGGCGTTTGTGAAGGAGATACTGTTAAGATTTCTGATTGGGAACTTGAATGGTACGAATAATAAAAAAATATGAGGGATTAAGGGGACAGGTCTTAAAATCCCTCTTGAAATAGAAATATAATTAATATTGTTAAGTAAATATAATTAAAGAGGGATTTTAAGACCTGTCCCCTTAATCCCTCAGAAGAGGAGAAATTAGAAAATGAATGAAAATCAAAATAATAATAATGAGCAAATTGAAGAATTAGATATAAATCATCTAATGCAAATAAGAAGAGACAAATTAAAGGAATTACAAGAACAAGGGAAAGATCCTTTTGAAATTACAAAATTTAATAGAACAAATACAGCAGGTCAAATAAAAGCAAATTATGAACAATTTGCAGAAAAAGATGTTACTATTGCTGGAAGAATTATAGCGAAAAGAATAATGGGGAAAGCATCATTTTGTACAATACAAGACTGTGATGAGAAAATTCAAAGTTATGTAAGTATAAATGATTTAGGAGAAGAAAGTTATAAAGCATTTAAAACTTTTGATATTGGAGATATAATTGGAATTACAGGATTTGTTTTTAAAACAAGAACTGAAGAAATATCAGTACATGCAAAAGAAGTAACATTACTTTCAAAATCTTTAAGACCATTACCAGAAAAATTCCATGGATTAAAAGATCCTGACTTACGTTATAGACAAAGATATACAGATTTAATTGTAAATCCAGAAGTAAAAGAAAGTTTTGTAATTAGAAGTAAAATAATTAGTAATATAAGAAAAATATTAGATGAAAAAGGATACTTAGAAGTTGAAACACCAATATTAAATACAATATCAGGTGGAGCTTCTGCAAGACCATTTATAACACATCATAATACATTAGATTTAGACATGTATTTAAGAATTGCACTAGAACTAAACTTAAAAAGATTAATAGTTGGTGGAATAGATAAAGTATATGAAATAGGAAGAGTATTTAGAAATGAAGGAATGGATATAAGACATAATCCAGAATTTACAGAACTTGAATTATATGCAGCTTATGAAGATTATAATGATATGATGGACATAACGGAAGAGATATTCTCAAGAACAGCACAAGAAATATTAGGAACAACAAAAATTACATATCAAGGTCAAGAAATTGATTTAACACCAGGCTGGAAAAGAATTACAATGATTGACTCAATAAAAGAAGCTTGTGGAGTTGATTTCAATCAAATTACTTCTGATGAAGAAGCAGTTGCACTGGCAAAAGAAAGAGGAATAGAAATACCAGATAAAACAAAGGAAACAAGAGGAGATGTAATTAGTTTATTCTTTGATGAATATGTAGAAAAAACTTTGATACAACCAACATTTATATATGAATATCCAGTAGAAATCTCACCACTTGCTAAAAAATGTCCAAATAATAAGAAAATGACTGAAAGATTTGAAGTATTTATTGCTGGAAGAGAATATGGAAATGCATTTTCAGAATTAAATGATCCAATTGACCAATATGAAAGGTTTAAAAAACAAGTTGAGGCAAAAGAAGCTGGAGATGAAGAAGCTGCAATGATGGATGAAGATTATATTAACGCTTTAGAAATTGGTTTACCACCAACTGGTGGTCTTGGAATTGGTGTTGATAGATTGGTAATGTTACTAACAGATGCTGCATCAATTAGAGATGTTTTATTATTTCCAACAATGAAGCCAATTAATAATCCTTAATTTATATTATGAAATAAAAAAAGAAAAGGAGAAAAAACATGAAAATTTATTTTGCAGGAGCAATCAGAGGAGGGAGAGAAAAGGTTTACGATTATCAGAAAATGGTACAACAATTTGAAAAATGTGGAGCAGAGGTTTTAACAAAACATGTTGCTGACCCAAATCTTTCTGTTAAAGGTGAAAACATGTCTTTTAAAGAAATATATGAAAGGGATATTAAATGGCTAAAAGAATGCGATATAGTTTTTGCAGATATAACATTACCATCTTTAGGAGTAGGATATGAAATATCTTATGCAGAAAACTTAGGAAAAGACATTTATGCTATTTATGAAAAAGGGGCTAATGTATCTGGATTTCTTAGAGGCGATGAAAAAATTAATTTCTTAGCTTATGAAAGTGTAGATGAAGTAATTAATAAAATTAATGATATAATGAAAGGATAAAGTATGGGATTGAGAGAAGATGTAAGATATATAATAGCTAAAGAGTATGAACCCAATATACCAGATAATCAAACAATACTAAAACAAGCAAAAGAACAATTAAAAAAAGGAAAATCAACAGGAAGTGTAAGCTTAGATATAAAAGCAATAAAATCATTAGAGGATGATGAAGAAAGATAAATGTTTATGAGAAATATATATAATTACAAAAGAAAAAATAAAGAAAGGTGGTAAGAATGATTTTAGAAAACAAATTAAATATTACTGCCCCAGCAGAACTAGTAAGAGAAGAAAGAATTAGTAAAACATCTGCAAAAGAAATGTTTGAAAAGGGATATCTAAATACATTAGAACCAGGAACATTTGAAACATTAAAAAAAATCCATAAATATTTATTTGAAAAAATACATGAATTTGCAGGAGATTTAAGAAAAGTAAATATAGCAAAAGGGAACTTTATATTTACACCTATTGCATATCTAGAAGAAGCAGTTAAAAACATTGAGAAAATGCCACAATCAACCTATGAAGAAATCATTGAAAAATATGTAGAAATGAATGTTGCACATCCATTTAGAGAAGGAAATGGAAGAAGTACAAGAATATGGCTTGACTTAATTTTAAAAAAACAACTAAATCTAGTAATTGATTGGAGTAAAATTGATAAAACAGATTATTTACTTGCAATGGAACGTAGTCCTATTAAAGACACAGAAATTAAAGAATTACTAAAAAAAGGCTTAACTGATAAAGTTGATGATAGAGAAGTATATATGAAGGGAATAGATAATAGTTATCTATATGAAGGTTATTTGTCATTTAAGACAGATGAATTATAAAATGAGACATTTGGGACAGGTCAAAAATGTCTCATAATAGAATTTGAAAACAAATGAAGGGAGAAAAATATGTTTAATTTTTCATTTGATAAAAGAACAATGTACATAATAGTAGCAGTAATGGCAGGAATTGCAGTATTGCAATATGCAACAAATCCAGGAGGATTAATAGGACTATTATTAAGTGCACCAGGAGTGTTAATAGCAATAACATTTCACGAATTTGCACATGGATATGCAGCATACAAATTAGGCGATAACACAGCAAAAAGCCAAGGAAGACTAAGTTTAAATCCATTTGCACATTTAGACCCAATAGGAACTTTATTGTTATTAGTAGCAGGATTTGGATGGGGAAAACCAGTAGAAGTAAATCCTAGAAACTATACAAGAAAAATGTCTATGGAAAAAGGAGAAGCAATAGTATCTGCAGCAGGACCATTGATGAATTTTGTATTAGCAATAATATTTACATTAATATATTGTGCAATTTATAAATTTGCAAGTGCAACATTTTTAACATCAACAGTTGGTTGGGTAATATTGTTATTGGTATCAAGTACAATATCGATAAATATAGGGCTTGGAGTATTTAATTTAATACCATTACCACCATTAGATGGTTCAAAAATAATAATGCCATTTTTACCATATAAAGCAAAAGAATTTTTTGTAAATAATGAGCAAATATTTTATATTATATTTATATTAATTTGGATAACAGGAGTTGCAGGAACAATTATTACACCAGCTATTAGTGGAATAAGCAAAGGAATTTTAAGTTTAGGAACTTTAATTTTTGGATTATAGAAAGGAAAGGGAAAAGGGGACGTTCCTAAAATCCCTCAAAAACGGGAATATGGGACACTCCTTTATATTTTTATTATTTATAGTTTTAAGGAGTGTCCCATATTCCCGTTTTTGAGGGATTTTAGGAACGTCCCCTTTTCCCAAGAGAAGAAATGAAAAAAGATATAATAACTATTCGGAATAGAATCAAGTTGTGATGAAACATCAGTTGCAGTAATAAAAAATGGAAGAGAAATATTATCAAATATAATAGATACACAAATACCAATACATGAAAAATATGGAGGAGTAGTGCCAGAAATTGCATCAAGAAATCATATTGAAGCAATTTCAAGAGTAACAAAAAAAGCATTGGAAGAAGCAAATATTACTTTTGAGGATATAGATTCAATAACACCAACATATGGACCAGGTTTAGTAGGAGCTTTATTAGTAGGCCTTTCTTATGCAAAAGCCTTAAGTTTTGCAATAGATAAACCATTAATTGGAGTTAATCATATACAAGGACATATAGCTGCAAATTATATAACATATAAAGAGCTTGAACCACCATTTTTATGTGTGATGATGTCAGGTGGAAATACACAACTTGTATATGTAAAAGATTATACAAAATTTGAAGTTTTGGGTAAAACTAGAGATGATGCAATAGGGGAAGCATTTGATAAAGTTGCAAGAGTTGTTGGTTTGGGGTATCCAGGAGGACCTAAGATTGATAAACTTGCAAAAGAGGGAAATCCTAATGCAATTGAACTGCCTAAAACACATTTTGAAAATCTAGATTTTAGTTTTAGTGGAATAAAGACAGCAGTAATAAATTTACATCACAAAATGCCTGATATTAATAAAGCTGATTTATGTGCTAGTTTTGAAAAAACAGTATCAGAGATTTTAATTGAAAATACAATGAAAGCTATAAAACAAATAGATACTAAAACAGTGGTATTAGCAGGTGGTGTTTCAGCAAATAGTTATATAAGAAATGAATTTATGAAATTACAAGATAAAGGTATAAAAGTTTATATGCCAGATATGAAGTTGTGTACTGATAATGCAGCTATGATAGGTTCTGCTGGATATTATAATTTTATAAATGGTGAAAAGAGTGATTTGAATTTAAATGCAGTGCCAAACTTAAAATTATAAATTATGTAGAAAAGGAGAGAAAAATGGCAATATATACAATAGGTGACTTACACTTATCATTTAATGCAGATAAACCAATGAACATATTTGGAGAAAATTGGCAAAATTATGAAGAAAAAATAAGAAAAGACTGGATGTTGAATGTAAAACCAGAAGATGTAGTAATATTGCCAGGAGATTTTTCATGGGCAATGTATTTAGAAGAAACAGAGAAAGACTTTAAATTCATAAATGATTTGCCAGGAAAAAAAATATTGTTAAAGGGTAATCATGATTATTGGTGGACAACTATTACAAGTATGAGAAGATATATAAAAGAAAAAGATTTTGAAAATATAGATTTCTTATATAATAACAGTTATGAATTTGAAAATAAAATAATAGTTGGAACAAGAGGATGGACTTTGTCAGATGAACAAGAAGATATAAGGCTTACTAAAAGAGAAATAGATAGATTTGAATTGTCTATAAAAGATGGAATATCAAAATATGGAGAACATAAGGAGATAATTGCATTTTTACATTATCCTCCTGTTACACAAAAGTATATGAATACAGATTATATAAAATTAATGAAAAAATATAATATAAAAAGATGTTTTTATGGACATTTGCATTCAAGTTCAATTCACGATGCAATTGAAGGAAGTATTAATGGTATAGAATTAAAATTGGTAAGTAGTGATGGATTAAATTTTGAATTAAAAAAGATTACATAAAGTTTGACTTTAATACAAAAAAATGCTATAATATCAATGTAACAATATAAAATAAAAGAGGAGAAAACAAAATGAATGAAGCAATTAGAGTTTCCAAAGGAAAGGCAGCTAAGGCAGTACAGGAGTATCGGAATGAGATCCTCAAAGAGTTTTTGCTCAAATCTAAAAGTCTGAGCGAGAAGCTTACAGTACTTATTGAGAATAGTGTAGATGATGAACGTCATGTCTGCCTCGAAGATGCAGATGTTAATATGGAGTTCTATTATACTGTTCTGAATAGGAAGAATGTAAGCGAATTGAAAACCGTTTTGGATAATATGAATGAAAGCAATGCAATAGAAAGCTTTGAAACTTTCACTTCAAATTCCAGAGCTAAGCTGTCAGATATGCTTGACTATCAGGACTATGTGGAAATGGAACATTTGGCTCTGGAATACAAAGAGAGTGAACACATTGAGAGATTTTTGAGATAGAAGAGTAAAAACAACAAACAACCAGTTAAAGGTGAATTCCTTTAGCTGGTTTGTTAATTTTGTTCTAGACAATTAAGTGAAAATATAGTAAACTAAATAAAAATGAAGATAAACATAAGAGAGGAAAAATAATGAAATTAGATGAAGATGTAAAATATATAAAAGGAGTAGGGCCCAATAGAGTACAGATTTTAAATAAAATAGGAATATTTACACTAAAAGACCTAATAACATATTATCCGAGGGGATATGAAGATAGAAGCAAGCCTAAGAACATATGTGAATGTGTAAATGGAGAAGTAGCATTAATAGAAGCAGTAGCAACTTCAAGATTTATAGATACAAGAATAAGTAAAGGCAGAACAATGCAAAAGATAAACATAGGAGATGAAACAGGACAAGCAACAATAACATGGTTTAATCAACCATATTTAAAATCGAAATTTCAAGTACGGAAAAAAATATAGATTTTATGGAAAAGTAGAATTTCAATATGGTAGAGTTAGTATGAATTCACCAGTATTTGACGAAATAGAAAACACAAATAATACAGGAAAAATTATACCAATATATCCATTAACATTTAGTTTAACACAAAATACACTAAGAAAAATAATAGAAAATGGATTAGAGAAGGTAAAAGAAGAAGGTGGATTAAAGGAAACACTGCCAGAATATATATTAAAAGAATATAAATTAGAAGAAATAAATAAAGCGAATAATAATATACATTTTCCTAAAGAGTTTGATGATTTCAAAAAGGCAAGAAAAAGATTAGTATTTGAAGAATTGCTTTCAACACAATTAGCATTATTACAATTAAAAAATAATAATTTGACAGATAAAAAAGGAATAGTATTTGATAAAAATGCAAAAATGTCAGATGTAATAAATACACTTCCATTTAATTTAACAAAAGCACAATTAAGAGTATTGCAAGAAATAGATGAAAATATGGAATCAGAAAAATCAATGAATAGATTATTACAAGGAGATGTAGGCTCAGGAAAAACAATAGTAGCAATGATTTCGGCATATAAAGCAGTAAAATCAGGATATCAATCCGCAATACTTGCACCAACAGCAATACTTGCAACACAACATTTAAACAATTTCAAAAAAATATTAGATAAATTTGAAATAAGATGTGAATTATTAATTTCTGGAATAACAAAAAAGAAAAAAGAAGAAATACTACAAAGATTGCAAAGTGGAGAAATAGATATAATAATAGGAACACATGCACTATTAGAAGAAAATGTAGTATTCAAGAACTTAGGATTAGTAGTAACAGATGAACAACACAGATTTGGAGTAAAACAAAGAACAAAAATAGCAGAAAAAGGACATAATCCAGATGTATTAGTAATGTCAGCAACTCCTATACCAAGAACATTAGCATTAATATTATATGGAGATTTGGATATATCAATAATAGATGAACTACCACCAAATAGAAAAACAATAGAAACATTTGCAGTAACAAAAAGAATGGAAGAAAGAATAAACAACTTCATAAAAAAACAAGTAGATGAAGGAAGACAAGCATATATAGTATGTCCATTAGTAGAAGATAGTGAAGAAGAAGACACAGATTTAAAATCAGTAATAACACTATATGAAACATGTCAAAAAGAAATATTTCCTGATTATAGAGTAGATTATATACATGGAAAAATGAAACCAAAAGAAAAAGATGAAATAATGGAAAGATTTAAAAAAGGAGAAATAGACATATTAATATCAACAACAGTAATTGAAGTAGGAGTGGATGTGCCAAATGCAAGTATAATGGTAATAGAAGATGCACAGAGATTTGGATTGGCACAGTTACATCAATTAAGAGGAAGAGTTGGAAGAGGAGAATATAAATCATATTGTGTACTAAAATATAATGGAAATGGGCAAAATACAAAAGAGAGAATGAAAGTAATGTGTGAAACAAATGATGGATTTGTAATTTCACAAAAAGATTTAGAATTAAGAGGTTCAGGAGATTTCTTTGGAACAATGCAACATGGAATACCAGATTTTAAAATAGCAAATTTATTTACAGATGTAGATATTTTGAAATTAGCTCAAGAAGCTACTATAAAGATAGTTGACAAAGATAAAAAATTAGAAAACGAAGAAAATAAACTTTTAAAAGAACTAGTAAAAAACAAATTTACAGATAGAATTGAAATATAAGTTTGTGCCAAAGGGGACGCCCTTTTTTGACACACTTTCGCACATGGGAGGAAAAATGATTATTTTTGGAATAGATATAAGAATATATTTTCTATTATTTTTAGCATATTCATTTTTTGGATGGTTAATTGAAGTAATAGGAAAATTAATAACAATGAAAAAATTTATAAATAGAGGTTTTTTAATTGGACCATATTGCCCTATTTATGGTACAGGAGCAATACTAATTACATTTTTATTAAAAAAATATGTAGATGATCCAATAACATTATTTATAATGGCAATTCTTGTTTGTGGAATATTAGAATATTTTACAAGTTACTTTATGGAGAAGTTTTTTCATGCAAGATGGTGGGATTATAGCCGAAGAAGATTTAATATAAATGGTAGAGTATGTTTAAACACAATCATACCCTTTGGATTACTTGGAATGTTTATAATGTATGTTTCAAATCCATTTCTAATATCAAAATTAGAAGCATTACCTGAAGTGTATTTAAACATATTAGCAGGAATATTATTGATGCTATATGTAATAGATTATATAGTATCAACAAATGTTATTAGATATGTTGGAAAAACTACAAAAGAAATAGGAAAAGATTTAGATAATACAGAAGAGATAACTAGCAAAGTTAAAGAGATATTAATAGGAAAGTCTAAATATCATAGAAGATTATTAAAAGCTTATCCAACAATTCAATCAATAAAAGTAAGAATTAAAGAGAAACATGAAAAAATAAAAAAACAAGTTAAAAATCAAAAAGATGAAATAAAAGAAAATATAAAAATAAAAAAAGAAAAGCTTAAAGGAAAAATGAGTCAAAAGGGGCGGGGGATTTTGACACACATATTAGGAGTGTTTTATGAGAATTTTTAATTCCATTAATAAATATAAAGATAAATATAAAGATAAATATAAAATAATAGAAAAGATATGCACTAATATTAAAGAAGATAATATTAGTGCATGCTCAGCACAATGTTCATATTACACAATATTGTCATTTATACCTTTTTTAATATTATTGATAACTTCTATACAATATACAAATATAGAACAAGAAACTCTGTTTAATTTCATTTCTCAAATAATACCATCTAGTATGAATGAATTTGTATTAGGAATAGTAAAAGAAGTATATTCAAAGTCAGTAGGTACAATATCAATATCTATTATATTTACAATTTGGTCAGCTGCTCGTGGATTATTTGCATTGACTAAAGGATTACATTCTGTATATGGTATCGATGACAAAAAAAGTAATTCGTTAATATATATAAAAATAAAGTCTATTATACAAACAATAGTATTTATTGCTCTAATTATTACAGGTATAGTTTTACTAGTATTTGGAAGTAGTTTGTTATCAATAATACAAAGATATTTTGATGAATTAAGAGATTTTAAATATGTTTATGAAATATTAGCAAAGATTAGTTTTATTTTTTTAACTTTTATAATTTTCTTGTTTTTATATAAATTTATGCCAAAACATAAAGTTACATTTAAAAGCCAAATGATAGGAGCTATATTTGGCGCGATTAGTCTTAATGTTATATCTTTTATATTTTCTATATATTTAGATGTTTTCAGAGGTTTTTCAATAACTTATGGAAGTTTAACTACATTAATGCTTATTATGATGTGGACATATGCTTGTTTTTATATAATTTTGTTAGGAGCGGAACTTAATAAAACAATTTATTTTAAGAAGTAATTAATTAAAAAGAAGAAGAGCCCTCTTTCAGTTGAAAGTGAGCTCATTATTTCTTTTCTAATATTAAGCTTTTTGAATTGTTTTTTAAAATTGAATATTTACTTTTAAAGAAACATTAAAAATACAGTAAATAAAAGATACGAATTGATATACCAAGTAAAAATCTACATTAAAAATCAATGAGATTCCCAACGGCAATAAAAGTAAAAATGCTAAAATAAAAGTAAAACATATGATAACATAAAGTGAAACACTAATTTTTGTAAAGTAGCCTACTTTTAATGTAAGATATAAAATGATAAGGATAGTGGGAATTAAGTGAATGTAAAAGAATGCAATTCCTTGACTTGCTAAGCCAAAGCTCTGAGCTAAAAAACTCAAAGTAAAGGCAATAAACCACCATACAAATTTTTTTGTTCTACTCATACTGTTGTCCTCCATTTTCTTTTTTTGATGTTTTTGTTATATATGTGAAACTAAAAAGCAAGAGGTAATTTCCCTTCACAATTTAGTAGAAATAGGGAATAAGAATATATTAAATTATTTTTGTTATTTCTTATTTCCATTATTAAATACACAGGAAATAAATGATACAATTTGATATGCCAAGAAGAAATCTACATTAAAAAGTTTTGAGATTACCCATGGCAAGAAAAGTACAAGTGCTAAAGCAATAGCACTAATGATGATAAAGCCAGAAGAAACTTCAATTTTTGTGACAAAGTCATCTTCTGCAATAAAAAGTAAAAGAGTAAATATAGCAAGAAGAATGGCTTGGGCACCAAAGTGAATATAAAAGAATGCTATTCCTTGGGCTGCCATACCTGCGTTCTGAGCAAAAAAGCTCAAAGCAAAAACAATAAACCACCATACGAATTTTTTAATCATACTGTTGTCCTCCATTTTCTTTTTTTGATGTTTTTGTTATATATGTGAAACTAAAAAGTAAGAGGTAGATTTCCTCCACAATTTAGTGGATAAAGGAAATAAAATACTATTAAATTATTTATACAAGAATTATAACATAATACTTAACATAAATCAATATGACTCTACATAAATTTATAAAATATTTATGTAAAATAAATATAAGTATCTATTTTGGCCTGAGTGAAAGTGGCTTATTTTCTTATTTTAATAATTCTTTTTGAACATAATGAACAAGATACATACTAAAATATACTCTATAGGAGGATATCCAACCATTAATAAAAAAGTGTTGGGTATCAAGAATTTTGACATCATATAATATAAGTGCTATAATATTTTATTAAGAGAAGAATATTATAAAAATGTATTATTAATAAAAGAAGGAATAGAAATGAAAAAATCAGATATAGATACAGTAACAAATGTGATATTAAATAATGAATATAAATTGCATGAAGAAGAAAAAGCAGAAGAAAATACAGAAAAAGAATATATAATAAAAGAAAGAACACATAAGGAAAAAAGAAATAAACATAAAAAGAAAAAAACAGTAAAACAAAAGATATTTTTAATTTTAAAAATTATTATAGGATTAATATTATTAGGAATAATAGGAATAGTTTTATTTTTCAAAACATCATTATTCCAAAAATACAAAGAAATATGGGTAGAAACAGCAATGTCCACAATGAATCATAAGTATCTAGCAACATGGTTTTTAAGTGATGAAGAAATTAAGGAGATTCTAGATAGATTAAAAGTAGAAAATAATGAAGATTCAAAATCAGAAGAAATAATAATACAAGTACCAATAGAAGAAGAAAAGAAAGAAATAACTGTAGAAAAAATAACAGGAAAAAATTATGTAGGATATGTAATGATAATACCTGATGCATCAAAAGTAAAATTAGTTGACAGCAGAAAGAAGAACAGAGGAACACAATTAAGTGAAATAGTAGAAAATAATAATGCAATTGCAGGAATAAATGCAGGGGGATTTACAGATGATGGAGGAGTTGGAAGAGGTCATCAACTTTGCAAAGCCACAATAATAGATAAAAAATTATTGTATGGATATAAAAATGTAAAATATAGTTTAATAGGATTAACAGCAGATAAAAAATTACTGTTAGGAAAATATATATATCAAGAAGCGATTAATATGGGCATAGAATCAGCAGTAGAATTTGGACCATATTTAATAGTAAATGGAAAAAATCAAGTCACAAATGCTAATTCAGGAGGAATTCATCCAAGAACAGCAATAGGACAAAGAAAAGATGGAACTTTTATATTTGTTGTAATAGATGGAAGACAACCAGGTTATAGTTTAGGGACTAATTTATTAGAATTACAAAATATATTTAATAGATATGATGCATATAATGCAGCTAATTTAGATGGAGGTTCATCTTCAACTATGTATTACAAGGATAAAGTTGTAAATAAGACATCAACTCCAATGGGGCAAAGATATTTGCCAAATGCTTTTATAGTAGAAGAATAAGAAATAGGGATTAAGGGGACAGGTCTTCAAATCCCTTTTATAATATATTATTTTTTTATAGTTATATATATTAAAATATCGTTCTTTGCTGGTCGGGTTAATCATATAAATAAGTTATTAGTATTTCATAATAAGAAATATTAATCTATCTTATCTGTGTGAATTATACCCTCCCAAACTGCGCATCACTTTATTTTAATATATATAACTATAAAACCAATTCATTTTTAGAGGGATTTGAAGACCTGTCCCCTTAATCCCTATTTTTTAAGCAGCCTTGAACGTTTCTCCCTTTTATACAAGTTTGTATAAAGTAATAGTAATATTTTCAGGAGTATTCACAGCTTTGATTTTTATATCATAATCAAAATCATTTCTAAATTTAAAATCATAACTACCATAAGCAACAGCAGCATCTTTTCCGGACTGAATATAAGGAACCTTATTACTATGAGGATGTCTTTCAGTAACAACTAAGCTAGGAATAGCCATAACAGCATTATATAGTGTAGAACTAATTTGGCAGTTACCACCACCTAAACCTTGTTTAACTTTCCCATTATTATCAAATATTTTGGCCTCTTTATATCCTTTAGCAGATGTAGCTTGACCTACTGTATCACAAAAAGAAAAAGTAGAGCCTTTTGTAACAATAGTATCATTTAAACTTTTACAAGTTATAGAAATATTATTTTGTCTGTTAGGGTCAGTATCATATATTTTAGTTGCAAAGGAAGAGATTTCTTCTTCAGATTTAATTTCATCACCAGTAGAATTTTCAGTAATATTTATTATATTTTTATTAGAATTAATGTTGTTTTCTTCTATTCCATTAGATGAATTATTAATATTTGTATTTTGCTCATTAGTAGAGCTTTTAGAAGCAGTATAATTATTATTATTTGAATTATTATTTCTAAAAAATAAATAAAATCCAGCACAAACTCCAATAATAATTAATAAAATTAAAAAAATCCATAATTTATTCTTCAAATTAATCACCATAATTATTATAACCATAAAATGTCATAAAATACATTTTGTTTGAATATAATATGTCCAAAAGGGATATTTCTAAATGGACAAATGTTAGATATTAAAGTTAACAGATGTGTCCCGAATGGGACAAAATGTCCCAAACAGAAACGTCCCCAATGGGACATGGAGAAAAAATATGGATGAAATTTTAAGATATTTTCCAAACAGTATATATCAACTGTTTTCAAAAATATTTAAAGAAAATAGTAGGATAATAAATGATTTACAGGAAATAAGAATAAGAACAGACAGACCAATATTATTGAAATTAAGAAATGAAGATATTATTTTGCAATATAATATTACACAATCAGAGGTATTGCAAATATTAGAAAGACTTTGTGAAAATTCTATATATGCATATAAAAATCAAATATGTGAGGGATTTATAACTATAAAAGGTGGACATCGTATTGGTTTAACAGGCTCATGTGTTATAGAAAATGGAAAGATTATAAATGTAAAATATATATCTAGTTTGAATTTTAGAATAGCAAGGCAAGTATTGAATTGTAGTACAAAAGTTTTAAGAGAGATAATAGATGTTGAAAATAAAGATATATATAATACAATAATTGTTGCTCCTCCTGGAAAAGGAAAAACGACAGTTTTAAGAGATGCTATTAGAAGATTAAGTAATGGAATAAGTGAAATAAATTTTAAAGGTAAAACTTGTGGAGTAGTTGATGAAAGAGGAGAAATTGCTGCTATGTATAAAGGAATTCCACAAAATGATTTAGGGATTAGAACTGATGTTATAGAAAATGTAAGTAAAAATCAAGGTATACATATGTTGATTAGAACAATGGCACCAGAAGTTATTGCTTGTGATGAAATTGGAAGTAAAGAAGATATTGAGGCAATACATTATGCAATTTATTCAGGAGTGAAAGGAATATTTACAATGCATGGCAAAAATGTAGAAGATATAAAGAATAATAAGTCGATTTATGAATTAATAGAAAATAAAGAAATACAAAAAGTAATATTTTTGTAAGGTTTTCATTGACTTTTTCTCAAAATAACAGTATAATATATATGTATTATTTTGAAAAGGAGAATAATTATGCTTAAAAAATACTGGAAAAAAATTGGAATGATTATATTAATAGTAGCTTGTGTTTTTAATGTAATGGGTAAGTTAATACATAAAAATTCTTTAAAAAGTGAGATGTTACAATCAGCACAGTATATTTCAGTAGAGCAAAAAAATGAAAATACAAAGAAATAGTACTTGAAAAATTTTAGATAATATGTTATTATAAAAAACAGTCATGTTATAAAATACGAAAAAGAGGTGAATTTAAATGAAAGAAGGATTACATCCAACATATAATGAAACAACAATCACATGTGCATGTGGAAACGTTTTAGAAGTTGGTTCAACAAAAAAAGATATAAAAGTTGATGTTTGTTCAAAATGCCATCCATATTGGACAGGTAACTTAAGACAAGAAACAGTTGGTGGTAGAGCAGATAAATTCAAAAAGAAATATGGTCTTGCATAATAAAAAAGGTAACTATTTTATGATTAGTTACCTTTTTTACTTTATTAAAAAATATAGTGCAAATAATTTTATCTATATATTATACAATTTTTTTAATTCTAAACATTTTTCTTTCAAAAAGCTTATAAATTCGTATGCCTCATAAACAGATAATTTATCTGGATCTGTAGAAGATATAGAGTCTATTAGATTTAATATATTATTATTTAATTCAAATTCTTTTGGAGAATATATTGTATTTACAGAAGAGTCTATTATTTTAAAATTAATATTGTTATTTTTGAATATCTTAATATATTTTTCACTACTTGAAATGGGAAAGCCACATTTAACAATAGAATTGTTAAAGTTTGTTAGTTTGAAATTAAACTTGTTAGACAAATAAATTGCATCATTAGACAAAGCGATATAAAATATACCACTTTTAAATAGATAAATGGTTTTTTGATTTTCTTTTTTCAAAGTTTCATATAATGAATATAATTTACTCATAATTTTCTCCTTAGTAATATTATAGTAAAAGTTAGTACAACTTCTATGATTATAAAATATTAAAAAAAATAAAAATATAAAATAATTTTACAAAACATTAATAAAATTTTATAAAAAACATTAAAAGTTTTATAAAGCAAAATGCATAAAAAAAATGTATGCATTTTATAAATTGATATTTTTTGTAGGATAATGTATTATAAATTTGATTTATGGAAAAAAGTGGAGGAAACATATGAAAAACATAAGAAAAATAAAAAACGATGAAAGCCTTGCGACTGTACACACACACACACACACACACACACACACACACACAAGTACTTCTAAATAAAATAAAAAAAACAATAGTAAATATATATAATAAGAAGATAGGGATATTATATCTGTACATAGATACAGGGTAGTATTGCTATCTATTTGTCGTATTAAGAATTAAGAAATAATAGAGAGGAAGATTAAATATGAGAGTAAAAGAAAAAATATTAGTATCATTAATTGGAATATCAACAGTTTTATTAATAATAAATCCAGTAAAATCAAAGGCAGCATTGCAGGCAAATGGTAATCCTGGAAAAGCAGATACAATAAATAATTGGCTAATAAATATAAGAAAGATGGAAGCAACGGGAGGAACATTAGGATTAACAGGAGGAGTAAATGCGAATTTAACATCATCAGCAGTAAACAATTTAGATATACATATGCAAAAAAATACAGAATATGGAGCAATGGCAATATTGTCAGCATCAGCATACGGAAATCAAAAAAAGATAGCTGATGGACAAACAACAACAGGAAATAAATCTGGAATATATATCAAGTTAAATAAAGAATGGGTAGCAGCAGGATGTAATGAATTAGGAAATAATGTGGCTAATTTTAAAAATGCGGTAGGAAAATATAAAAACATATATACAATAAGTTATGCAGCAAAAGTAGGGGATGCAATAACTGAAACAAATGGATGGCACGGAAGTGGGGCGTCTCAGTGGCTGACTTACAACTCCTACAGTGGATTGCTTCGTTCTTATGTGGGTAGTTTGTTCTCGTATTATGGTTCCAACCTTAACGCACAGGGGACTGGAGCTTCCTACACATTGGTGTATTCTAGCCGAGCCGTCATTGTAGTGGGTAGCGGACTTTAATATGTGTTCTGTCCTTTGCTCTTTGAGGTTGGCGCAAATTTTGAAAAGAGTGAGATATAATTTAGAGCGATATATTAAAATAGAAAAAGTAGAAAATAGGGATTATGCTAAGTGGGGCGTCTCAGTGGCTGACTAACAACAACAACAGTGGATTGCTTCGTTCATATGCGGGTAGTTTGTTCTCGTATTATGGTAACAACAATAACACACAGGGGACTGGAGCTAACTACACATTGGTGTATTCTAGCCGAGCCGTCATTGTAGTGGGTAGCGGACTTTTATATAAAATTTTATTGAAGAAATTCAATAAAAGTGCTAGAGGGAAAATATTTAAGGATATTTTCGAATGTATTATATATAAAAGAAGTATAATTCCTTCCAATAAGCGCGCATTGGTAAAAAATGAAAGAAATACTATAGTGTAAGTAAAATATGAAAGCGATATAGTATATTTATAAAAAATATATACATTAATAAATTATAGAATTAGAAAGTAGATAAAATGCCTAAAAAAGATAATAGATTAATAACATATGAAAAAATGAATAATTTGATATATTATTCAAGAAATTTATTAGTAAAATTTCCAAAAAGTGAAAGATTTGATTTGTGTTCAGATATAAAAAATACATTATATGAATGTTTAAAAAATATCGTATTTGCTTGGAAAGAATATAAGGATGAAGATAAATTAAAGGCTTTGAGAATAGTAGATATTGATTTAGTATTTTTAAAAAGCTTAATTTTAATAGCATATAAAAGCCAATATATAACACAAAAAAATTTTATGGTTTGGAATGAGAATGTATCTGAATTAGGAAAATTAATAGGTGGATGGATAAAAACGTGTCAAAAAAATTAGAAGATATTTTTATACCAAATCTGAAATTCAAATATATGTATGAAGCATATGCACGTTCAGCAGAAAATAAGCATAAAAATAAGGAAGTAATACTTTATGAATTAGATTTAGCAAATAATATTACCCAAACATTGAAAAGACTATATGATGGAACATATAAAGTTGGAAAATATAATGAATTTATTGTTACAATTCCCAAGCAGAGAACAATTAAAGCATTACCATTTCATGATAGAATAGTACAGCAATGGTATGTGGAACAATTTATAAAGCCAATTTTTATACCTAAATTTATAGTAGATACATATGCGTGTATACCAGGAAGAGGGGTTCATAAAGCTGTAAAAAAATTAAATAGATATATGTACAATACATATATGAAAAATAAAGATGCCTATATTTTAAAATGTGATATTTCAAAATTCTTTTATTCAATTGACAAACGAATACTTTATAATATTATAAAAAAGAAAGTTAAAGATAAAAGATTTTTGCAGCTTACTAAACAATTTATATATGACACTAATGAGAATATAGGAATTCCAATAGGAAACTATACATCACAATATTTTGCGAATATATATATGGATAAATTAGACCACTTTATAAAAGAAGAATGTAAAGTTAAATATTATATTAGATATGTAGATGATTTTGTTTTGATATTAGAAAATAAAGAAATATGTAAAAAAATGAAAAAAGAAATAGAAGACTTTTTAGCAAATAAATTAAATTTAAAACTCAATAAAAAAACAAATTATTCTAAAATAAGTGAAGGAGTTAATTTTCTTGGATATAAAGTATTTCCTAATTGTATAAAATTAAAAAATACAAATAAGAAAAAAATATATAAAGTAATAAGAAAATACAATAAATGGTATGAGAAAAAGAATTTTAATGAAAAAGATGCAATGATGTCTTTAAATTCTTGGATAGGACATGCCAAAAATGCAGATACATATAATTTAATTAAAGACGTAATAAAAAGATGTAATTGGATATATGATGAAAAAGTCGATATTATGCAATTGTAAGCGAATTAGATATTTTAATAAAAATATAAGAGGGAGGAGAAAATGTGTAATAAAGAAGAAAAAGCAACGAAATATAAAAATAGTGGTATTACTTTAATCGCCCTAGTAATAACAATCATAATTTTATTAATATTAGCAGGACTAACAATAGGAGAATTAACAGGAAATGGATTATTCAAAAGAGCACAAGAAGCAGCCTTTAAATCGAAAATGTCAGGAATAGCAGAAGAATGGGACTTATATAAAATGAATATGAAAATGAATGGTGAGAATCCAGATGAAATATATGCAGGAGAAGTATTAAAGAAAATAATAAGAGATGAAGGATTAGAGATAGAAGAAGATAAAGTTATAAATATAACTGAAGTATTAAATCAAGTAGAAAAAGAAGAAGAAAAATATGTAATGATACATGAAGGAGAATTATATTATGTATCACAAAGTACAGTAAAAAACAATAAAGATCAAGTAAAATGGTGTAAAGAAATAGGAATAAAAATATGGGACTATGTACCACCATCAAAAATTGGAATAGTAAATGGAAGTTATGAAAATGTAAATGGAGTATATATGTGTACACCACAATTAACATCAGGATTTTCAAAAGACCATACAAGATATGCATATGTAAGAGATGGAAATCTAGTACCAGGAAATTGGATAAATAGAAAACCAGACGAAGATTGGTATGATTATGATGGAGAGAAAGATGAAAATGGAAAAATAGTAAAAGAATCAACATGGGCAAATTTATATATAGAAAGTAATGGAATAGAAAGCTACTATGTATGGATACCAAGATATGTATACAAAAAAGCAGCAAATGAAAGAATGGATGTAAAATTTGTAAATATAAATAATAATTATAAAGATGCAGAAACAGAAGAAGAAACAAAATGGGAAGAACTGCAAAAACAAGGATATCAATTACCAGAAGCATTTTGGTGGGATAATAATAGTAATGAAAATCAAGATGAGAATGAACAACTACCAGGATATTGGATGAGTAAATACCAATTATCAGATTTAGCAGGATATGTATTAGATTATGATACAGCGGCAGCAGTAACAACAATAAATGTACAAAATATAAGAATAGATACAGATAAAATAGTAGCAAAATATGTATTTTCAGTAAATGGAAATGAAGTAGCAAAATATGATTGCCCAAATGCAAAAGCAGGACAAACAGCAGAACAGAAAAAAGCGCCAGATACTTTAATAAAAGGATTAGCAAAAGGAGATAAATCATTAAATGTAACAGCATTAGACCCAAATGGAGAAATAATAGGAAGTATGACAAGAATATATGCAGTAGCAGATGTAAATGAGCCAGATTTAACAGGATTTGACAAAGATACAACATTTTATGTATATTGGGATGAAGATGGAAATGAACATAGTGAAATACCAATAAGAGAAAAGGCGCCAGATGCATGGTATGATTATACAACAGCGTGGTGGGCGAATATAGTAACAAGAAATGATGGATTAGAAAGTTATTATGTATGGATACCAAGATATGAATATCAATTAGATGGAACATCAAATCCACAAAAATCAATAATAAGATTTATAAAAGGAACAGGAAAAACACCAACTTCAGGATATAAAATACCAGAAGCATTTTGGTGGGATAATAATAATGATGGAAAAAGGACAGATGACGAAGAATTAAAAGGATATTGGATGAGTAAATATCAATTAACAGCAGAAGAAAGTACACCAAGGATAAATGCAGAGATGACAGCGGGAAGTAGTATAATAAGAGTGAATGATATAACAGGAACATTAATAACATCAGAAGGAGCAAATGCAAAATTCGAATATTATATAAATGGAGAAAGAAAAACAGATGCAAAAGGGGATAGTAGTACAGAACATTATGCATTTACAGGATTAGAAGCGAATAAGACATATACAATAAATATAATAGCGAGAAATAAGACAAATAATGCATATATAGGAGCAGTAACAAAGAAAATAAAAACAAATGGGGCAAATACACCGGATTTAACAGGATTTAGTACATCATGTACATATTATGTAGTATATAATGCAGATGGAAGTGAGAAAAGAATACCAATAACAGAAGAACCTCCAGAAGATTGGTATGATTATACAAAACAACAATGGGCAAATATAGTAACAACAGGAAATGAAACAACATCATATTTTGTATGGATACCAAGATTTGAATATAAGATATTAGGAGATAGAGGAGGTATAAATACAGCAAATAGAAGAATAGATATTAATTTTATATCAAAAGATATAACAAAAGCAACAGCAGGATATAAGATACCAGAGGCATTTTGGTGGGATAATAATAGTAATGGAACACAAGATGCAGGAGAACAATTATCTGGATATTGGATGAGCAAATATCAATTGAAATGAGACAAGTGGAACAGTCCGAAAATGTCTTACCGATTTGTTAAAATATATTGAAAACTGATTAATAAATTTTGAATTGTTAATCAGTTTTTTATATAATACCTTTATGATATTTTTAATATGGATATCTCTCATATAGATACCTTATTAAATTATCAGCATTTTCTTCAGTAACATTAATATATAATCCTTTATCTAAAGAAACCCACATCATAATTTTAAAATCTTCAAAATTATCAGCAAATGTACCTATTATTTC
The DNA here is from genome assembly GCA_022793875.1 of Clostridia bacterium. Classification (GTDB taxonomy): domain Bacteria; phylum Bacillota; class Clostridia; order TANB77; family CAG-508; genus CAG-269. The sequence continues at coordinate 14,338 of JAAWDR010000028.1, read as the reverse complement.
AGTTATTTCAATTGGATTTTCATATTTGTGTTCCCAATTTAGATTATTATTTATATCAATTGAAGAATTATAAAAAGAGCATAAAAACTTTTCTAATTCTTTCGAATTTTCACTATATAAATTAACAGAAACCATAAATTTTCTCCTTATTATATTTATTATATTATACAATTTTAAAAATATACCTAAAAAATATAATTAAAGAATTAAATTAGAATAGTTTAATTAAAATTGCAAATAATAATTTTAATATATATTTAAATAAAATATAAGGAGGAAAAATATTGAAAAAATATAGAAAAATAGCATATATAGCTTTAATAATATTAGTTTTGTTATCTGGATTTTTTATTTATAAAGTATTAGGAAAAAATGATACAAGTGAAGATATAAAATCTAAATCTTTAGCAGAGATAAAATTTTTAGAAGGAAAGTTTTTAGGATTATTTAACCAAATGAATAATATAAGTTTTGAGAATTATAAAATCTCTTCTATAGAAGTACCACAAAAAGAAACAAAAGAACAAGGTTCAAATTCATCAAAAAGTTCAAATAATGGACAAAGTGATGGGGAAAATAATGACAATTCTGGAAGTTCACAGGGGTCAGGAAGTAGCTCTAGTGAAAATTCAAATTCTTCAAAAGAACAAAATAAGCAATACAAATTAGAAGAAGTTGGAATTTTGACTAAGGATTCAGAAGTAGACTGGAATTATATAAAAAATGAGGTTGAAGATATATATACATTTTTATATCCAATGACATTAGATTTATATCAAACAAGAACTAATCAAGATGATATAGTAAATTTTAATAAAGAGTTTGATAAGTTAACAAAGGCAGTAAAAGAAGAAAATAAAGAAGAAACACTAAAAGAACTATCTATATTATATGGTTATTATCCCAAATTTGTAGATAACTGTACAGAGGAACAAAAAGAAAAAATACTTATAAGAACTAAAAATTATATATTTAAAGCATATAGTATTTTAGACAGTGAAGATTGGAATGCAATTTCAGAAAATGTTAATAATGGAATACAAGAGATTACAAAGCTTGTAACTAGTATAACTTCTGAGCAAAAAGACAATCAATATAATATAAATAAGGCATATATTATTATAAATGAACTACAAAATGCAGTAGCATTAAAAGATAAAGAAGTTTTTTTAATAAAATATAAAAATCTACTGGAAGAATTACAAAATATATGATATAATTTCAATTAGAGTAAATTGAATAGTCGCTGGTAAATTTCGAAAGGAATTACGAGAGGAAAGTCCGGGCTCCATAGAGCAATGATGCTAGATAACGTCTAGTAAGGGTGACCTTAAGGAAAGTGCAACAGAAAATAACCGCCACATTAGCTTGATGTGGTAAGGGTGAAAAGGCGAGGTAAGAGCTCACCGCCTTTATGGTGACATAGAGGGCTGTGTAAACCCCATCTGGAGCAACACCTAAATAAGAAGATTAAGCCTGCTCGGCACCTTCTTAAATTGCGTGGCTTGAAATATATAGTGATATATATTCTAGATAAATGACTATTTTTGATGACAGAACCCGGCTTACAGATTTACTCTTAATTTTTTAAAATCGTGTGGTAATTCACTATACAAATCCATTAAATTTTTATTAACAGGATGTACAAAATGCAATTTGTAGCAATGTAAGGCCTGTCTATCAATAAAATCAGAAATAGAACCATATAAAGAATCACCAAGCAAAGGATGTCCAATAGCGGACATATGAACTCTAATTTGATGAGTTCTACCAGTTTCTAAAATACATTTAATTAAACTATAATTATTAAATTCTTTTAAAACTTCATAATGAGTAATAGACGGTTGACCATTTTCAGAAATACATCTTTCAATAATACTATTTTCTTTTCTATCAATAGGTAAATTAATAGTACCTAACTTTTTTTCAAAATACCCTTTACATATAGCAAGATATTCTTTTTTGAATTCATTATTTTTCATTTGAGAAATTAAACATTCTTGAATATATTCACATTTAGCAAAAACTACTAATCCAGAGGTGTTTAAATCAAGTCTATTAACAGGCCTAATTTTCTTTTTTAATCCAATAGTATCAAAGTAAAATCTTATACCATTACATAATGAATCAGAATAGTGCAAAATAGAAGGGTGAATTGCTATTCCAGCAGGTTTGTTAACAACTAGAAGCCAATCATCTTCATAAATAATATTTAGTTCCATTTTAGTAGGTATAATATTTGAATTATCTTCTTCATAATTAAAATCTATTGATATGATATCTCCTATATCAGGTATATTTCTAGTATCACATATATTCTCATTTAATGAAATTTTATTGTTTTTTATAAGTTTAAATAATAATCTTGAAGATATTTTTAGTTCATTTTGTAATATTTGATTTATAGTTATTTTATTGTTTTCTATTTTATATTCTATTTTCATATAAACTCCTTCTGTGTAATTTTATCAAAAAACGTGAATTTTGTCTTTACTTTTTTTGAAAATATGTATATAATTTTTAGAGATTTGAAATGAAAGGTAAAGTTAATGAGAATAAGATATAAAAAATGGGCAAGACCAGAACTAGAAGAAAGCAAATTTTATATAGACAATCCAGAAGAATGGAAAGGAAAATGGAAAGAATTTTTTGGAAATCCAGAAAATCCAATATATTTAGAATTAGGATGTGGAAAAGGTCAATTTATAGCAAATTTAGCATCTTCTAACTTGAATATAAATTATATGGCAATAGATTTAGTTGATGCAATGCTTGGATTAGCAAAAAGAAATGTAGAACAAGTATATGAAGAGAAAAATATTGAGATTAATAATATAGTTTTGACAAGATTTGATATAGAAAGAATATTATTAATTTTGGAAAAGGAAGATAAAATAAAAAGAATATATATAAATTTTTGTAATCCATGGCCAAAAGGAAAACATAGAAAGAAAAGATTAACACATACAAAACAACTTGAAAAATATAAACAATTTTTAGATGATGATGGAGAAATTTACTTCAAAACAGATGATGATGATTTATTTAATTCTAGTTTAACATATTTTGAAGAATGTGGATTTGAAATAGAAGCGAAAACATATGATTTGCATAAAGAACCAATATTTGAGAATAATATAGAAACAGAACATGAAAAAATGTTTTCAGAACAAGGAATAAAAATAAAGGCACTAATTGCAAAAATGAAATAGTAAATTCGAAGAATTTTTTGGAAGATGATGAGAAAAACAAAGATTTTCGAAAGGAGAAGAATGGAAGATCCAGAAGTAACAAAGTTAAAAGCAAATAAAGATAGTAAAGAATATGTATTGCAAGCAGTAAAAAGAAAAGGCAAATTATTAGAATTTGCAATTCCAGAACTTCAAGATGATGAAGAAGTGGTAAGAGTAGCTTTAGAACAAGATGGAGAAGCTATGGAATTTGTTTCAAATAGATTAAAAGATAATAAAGAAATATCACTATTAGCCATAAAAAATGCACCTTGGACTGCATGTTATGTGTCTGAAAGATTAAAAGATGATAAAGAAATTATAATGGCTAGTGTTAAAGAATATGGACAAACTTTATATTTTGCAAGTGAAAATTTAAGAGATGATGAAGAGGTCGTTAAGGCTGCTGTTCAGAATAAAGGTCTTATTATAAAATTTGCAAGTTTAAGATTAAGAAATAATAAAGAAATTGCGGAAATTGCGATAAAACAAGATAAAAGAGCTTTACAGTTTTTAAGTAAAGAATTAAAAAATAAGTGGGATGCAGAAAAAGGTGCATTTGTGACAAATTAAATGTAGAGGAGGAAATTTTAAATGTTAAGAAAAGTAGCTATATTAGCAAATGGAGGAGATGTTGCAGGATTTAATGCAGTAATTAGAGGTATTGTAAAAACTGCTGAAAATAGTGGAATAGAATGTTATGGCTTTATAGATGGATATAATGGACTACTAAAAAATGAATATGTAAAATTAAGTACAGCAGAGTGTGGAAATGCAGAAGGGATATTACCAAAAGGTGGTTCGATAATTGGTTCGTCAACAAATGCTAATGTATTTAACTATAAAGTTATAGATGAAAATGGTAATGTTGAGTATAAAGATTTATCTGATAAATGTGTAGAAAATATTAAAAAAGATGGATTTGATTGTTTATTCACATTAGGTGGAGATGGAACGCAGAAATCAGCAAGAGATTTTTCAACTAAAGGTGTAAATGTAATAGGTGTTCCAAAAACAATTGATAATGATGTTGCATGTACTGAAATAACATTTGGATATAATACAGCTGTATCTGTTGCTATGGAAGCTTTAGATAGACTTCATACAACAGGTGAGACACACCATAGAATAATGGTTTTGGAAGTTATGGGAAGGTATGCAGGATGGATAGCTTTAGAAGCAGCAATTGCAGGAGGAGCTGATGTTGCTTTAATTCCAGAAATCCCATATGATATAAATAGAGTTGCTGAAAAAATAAATAATAGAAGAAAAAGAGGTAAAAATTTTAGTGTAGTAGTTGTAGCAGAAGGTGCAAAAGCAAAAGGTGGAGATATTGTTGTTGAAGGAATGAGACAAAATGGAAAGGGAGTAGACAATACAAAACTTGGAGGAGTTGGTCCAGTTGTAGCAAAACAACTAGAAAAATTAACAGGACTAGAAGCAAGAAATACAACACTTGGATATATGCAAAGAGGTGGAACTCCAACAGCTTTTGATAGAGTTTTATCTACAAAATATGGTACTGCTGCTATGAGGCTTGCACTTGAAGAAAAATTTGGTAATTTGGTTGTTATTAAAAATGGTAAATTGGATTATGCATCTTTAGAAGATGTTGTAGGACAAAATAAAGAAATTGGAGCTGTTTCTGGAAATACTAAGGAAAGTAATCAAAGAAAAGTTACAATGGATGATGATTTAATAAAAACTGCAAGAAGTGTTGGAATCAATTTGGGTGATTAATTATTTGACATTTATAGTAAAAAAGCTTATAATGTTTGAAGTAACTAAATAGTAAATTGCATAAGAAAAGGAGAAAACAAATATGAATAAATTTGGTTTTGAAAAATCTCGGGGAAGTGGAGAACATTTTATATTAGAAGAAAGTGAAAATGGATTTATTATTCAAAGTAATAAAAATAATTCGAAATTATTCGAAAGTAATGAAGAACCATTAATAATTTTACATTCATCTTTAGATGGCTATTGTTATACTACAGTTTCAGCTGTTATGTTTAAAATTAAGAAAATGTTTGAAGATTACTATGATGGTTTGGAAATATCTTTATTTTTATATGATGAAAAGACATCAAAAGCTATTGAAAATGTTGTTAATAAAAATAAAAGTAGATATAGTAATAAGAATAATCATGAAGTTAAAATTCAACATAATGAAAAGAATGCTAATAAGAGAAAAAATAGAAATAAAGAAAAACATAAAAGTGGAAGCAATTATAAGAATGAAATCAAATGAAAAGCTCCTACCCAATTACTATAAATTTAAAGTAATTGGGTTTCTTTTATAGCAATTTTTCAAGTTCTTTAATTTTGTCTCTAATTTCAGCAGCTTTCTCAAACTCCATAGAAGCAGCAAATTTTAACATTTCATCAGTCAATTTAGTAATAGTAGTCTTAATATCATCTGAATTTTCCATTTTAAATTCAATACCAATATCTTCTTGTTTTATAATACTGATAGTATCTCTAACAGATTTTTTAATAGTCTTAGGAGTTATTCCATTGGTTAAATTATACTCTTCTTGAATCTTTCTTCTTCTATTGGTTTCTGAAATAGCTTTTTCCATAGAATCAGTTAATTCATCAGCATACATAATAACAGTACCATCTGTATTTCTAGCAGCACGTCCAATTGTTTGAATTAGTGAACGTTCTGAACGTAAAAATCCTTCTTTATCAGCGTCAAGAATAGCAACTAATGAAACTTCAGGAATGTCTAGACCTTCTCTTAAAAGATTTATACCAACTAAAACATCAAATTCGCCAAGTCGTAAGTTTCTTATTATTTCCATTCTTTCTAAAGCTTTAGTATCTGAATGCATGTAATTTACTTTTATATCTAAACTTTTTAAATAATCAGTTAAATCTTCAGCCATTTTTTTTGTTAAAGTAGTAACTAAAATTCTTTCATTTTTTTCAACTCTTATTCTAATTTGTTCAATTAAGTCATCAATTTGATTAGTTACAGGTTTAACTTCAATTTTAGGATCTAAAAGTCCAGTAGGTCTAATAATTTGTTCAACAACATTTTCTTTTGCATGTTCTTTTTCATAGTCAGCAGGTGTTGCACTAACAAAAATTACTTGATTAATCTTTTTCTCAAATTCATCAAATTTTAAAGGCCTGTTATCATAAGCAGAAGGTAATCTGAAACCATAGTTAACTAAAGAATCTTTTCTTGCTCTGTCACCATTATACATTGCTCTAACTTGTGGAATTGTAGCATGAGACTCATCTATTAATAATAAGAAATCATCTGGCAAATAGTCAAATAGGGTAAAAGGTGGTGAACCAGGTTGTCTACCACTTATATGTCTTGAATAGTTTTCTATTCCTTGACAAAATCCAGTTTCCTTCATCATTTCCATATCAAAATTTGTTCTTTCATCAATTCTTTGGGCTTCAATTAATTTGTTAGTATCTTTAAAATATTGAATACGTTCCTGTAGTTCTTCTTGAATAGTGACTAATGCATTTTCCATTTTATCAGATGTTGTTACATAATGAGAGTTAGGGAAGACCATTACATGCTTTCTTTCAGCTATAGGTTTTCCAGTTAATGGGTTTATTTCTTGTACTTTTTCAATTTCATCACCCCAGAATTCTACACGAATAGCAGATTCACTTTGGTCTGATGGATAAATTTCTAAAATATCACCTTTAGCTCTAAATGTTCCTCTTTTAAAATCAATTTCATTTCTAGAGTATTGCATATTAATTAATTTTTTCATAATTTCATCACGTGATTTTTGCATACCAGGTCTTAATGAAACTATCATGTGTTCATAATCAATAGGATCTCCTAAACCATATATACATGAAACAGAAGCTACAATTATTACATCTTTTGTTTCAAAAAGTGATGCTGTTGCAGAATGACGTAGTTTATCTATTTCGTCATTTATAGAGGCATCTTTTTCTATATATGTATCAGAAGACGGAATATAGCTTTCAGGCTGATAGTAATCATAATAGCTTACAAAGTATTCTACTGCATTTTCAGGGAAGAATTCCTTGAATTCTGAATATAGTTGTCCTGCTAGTGTTTTATTGTGTGCTAAAACTAGTGTTGGCTTTTGTACTTTTTCAATTATATTTGCCATTGTGAAGGTTTTTCCTGAGCCTGTAACTCCTAGAAGTGTTTGAAATTTCTCGCCTTTTTGTATTCCTTTACTTAAATATTCAATTGCTTTTGGCTGGTCGCCTGTTGGTTTATAATCCGAATGTAGTTTAAACATATTTAAAGTTCCTTTCTATTTTCATAAAGTATATCATAGAGAACAAATATTGCAATGGATTTTACAAAAAAATATATTGAAAATGAAAAAAAGATGTGATATACTAAAATGGAAAATAAAAAGGAGGATTGATTATAAAAAATGGAAGAAGAAAACGTAATTAAAAAAGCACAAGGAAGTTACCTAACAGGAATAATTGGAGCAATAATAGGAGGAACAATTGCAACAATTCCATGGGTATTAATGTATGTTTATGGAGGAATGATGCTATCAATATTAGCAGCATTAATCGCAGCAGGAGAGTTTTATGGATACAAACTATTAAAAGGAAAAATGAGCAAAGGATTACCAGCAATATTAATGGTATTAGCACTTGTAATAGTAACAGTAGCAACATTGGTTGTAATACCAGGATTATTAATACAAAAAGAAGGACTTAATCCTAGTGTTGCGAACATTAAAAAATTATATTCAAATGAAGAATTTGCAACAGCAATAATGAAAGACTTTGTAATATCAGTAGTATTTACAATTTTAGGAGCAAGCATAATAACATCAAATATAAAAAAACAATTAGCAAATGCAGAAGAAGGAAAAGAAATAAAATTAGATTTAAATAATACAGAAGAAAATTTAAAAATGAAAAAAGAAGCTATAGAATTAGTAAAACCAATTTTTGTAAAATATGAAGCAACATCTAAAGAAAAAGCAATGATGAAAGAAGAAGTTTTAGCAGAAATAGAAATAGAAAATCAAAATGCAAAACAAGTATTTAGTTATTTACAACAATCAGGAATTGTAAAAAAATATAAAGGAAAATATTATTATTCAGAAGAAAATGAAAATAAACAAATAAATCCTAAGAAAAACTCTACATGGAAAAAAGTAGTAGGTATTATAGGAGCAATAATATTAGTATTAGTAGTAGTTGCAACAATATTAGATAATTGGGTTAAATCAGATATTGATTATAATGACGAAAAAGTAAGCTTTAAAATGGCTGAAGATTGGACAGCATCAGAAGAAAATGAAGAAAGAGAATGGGGATTTTATAAATATATAAATACATTCCCAGCTCAAAGCTCAACAAGTCAACAAGATTATTCTTCATATCCAGCAGCAATTGGTGTATATTATGATGTAATTGATGAAAATATAAGTAGTATAGAAGATATCAAAACAAATGTACAAAATAGTATTGAAAGCTCAGAAGATAAAGCAGATGAAACAAATTTTGATATTTCAAAAACATCTGGAAATTATGATTTATTAAAGGTAAAAGTACTTTACAAAACTTATCCAGAAGAATTATGGTATTATTATTATATTCTAGATGGTGATAATTTAGCATGTATTACAGCTCATACTTTTAGTTTAGCTGATCAAGAAGAAATGGAAAAAGCAGCTGATAAATTAGTAAATTCTTTTAAGTGGATGTAATATAATAATATTATTGTATATAAAAGTGAAATTGCTGATATATAAATATTTTTTGTTAAAAACATATCTGGGGTCTTTAACTACAAAATATTTATATATCAGCAATTTCATATTGATAATTTAATATAATATTAAAACAAAAAAATTTAGTTCTAAAATTAAAATAGGAGCATATAATATTAAAAAAATGCAAGGAGAAAATGAAATGCAGAGTATTAAATATTGTATGCTTTTTTTTGTGTTTATATCATCTGTGTTAATAGGAAAGTGCATATCAAAACAGTATATTTATAGGTTAGAAGAATTAGAAGAAATAAAAAATGCATTAAATATATTTAAGTCGAAAATTAAATTTACATATGATCCAATACCAATAATATTTGAAGAAATATCTAAAAATGCAAATAAAAATATATCTAAGTTATTTTTATTAGCAAAAGAAAAAATGAAAAATAATGTTGCATCTGTTTCTTGGGAACAAGCAGTTGATGAAGTCCAATGTAATTTAAAAGAAGAGGACAAGCAGAAAGTAAAAACGCTTTCAAAATTATTACGGAACAACAGATGTAGAAGGTCAATTAAGTCAAATTGAGATAACAGGAACTTTTTTAAATGAACAGATAAGACAAGCACAAGAAGATAAGAATAAAAATGAGAAGTTATATAGCAAATTAGGTGTTGTAATAGGTTTGGCAATTGTAATTGTTTTGGTGTGATGTCCCATCGGGGATGTTTCTGTTTGGGACATTTTGTCCCATTGGGGACACATCTTATCAAATGAATGGAGTGATTTTATATGAGTATAGATTTATTATTTAAAATAGCAGCTATAGGAATATTAGTAGCTGTATTATACCAAGTATTAGTAAGAGCAGGAAGAGAAGATCAAGCAATGATGACTACACTTGCAGGTTTAGTAATTGTTTTAACAATGGTAATAAAAGAAATTAGTGGTCTATTTGATACAGTTAGAACTTTATTCAATTTATAAAGAGGGATTTTAAGACCCGTCCCCTAAATCCCTTTTTAGGAGTTGATATAATGGAAATTATAAGAATAATTGGAATAGGTTTAATTGCTTTAATTATTATAATAATGTTGAAACAATATAGACCTGAATATGCAATATTTATAAGTATTTTAACAGGGGTATTAATTCTCTTTTTAGTGATGGACAGGCTAACTGGAATAGTAAACTTGATTCAGTCTATTCAGGATAAGTCTTCTGTTAATGTACAATTTATAACATTACTAATAAAAATTACAGGAATAGCTTTTTTATCTGAATTTGCGGTTAGTATTTGTAAAGATTCTGGCGAGGCTGCTATTGCAAGTAAAATAGAGTTGGGTAGTAAAATAATTATTATATCTATGTCAATTCCTATAATTTCTAGTTTATTAGAGGTTATATTGAAAATTTTGCCATAATAATACTATGAAACTGTAATAAATTTAAATAAATGGAGGTAAAGCAAATGTGAATAAACAAAAGAAAAAAATATTGATTTTTACATTAATTATTATAATCGTATCGAAAATAACATTTTCTTATGCTACTGATATTTCTACTGAAAATACTTTAGAAGAGCAACAAGAAACATTTGGAGTAAGTTCTTTTATAGAGAAATCTAAGCAATATACAGGGGAATTTTTTGAAGATATTGATATAAATGATATTTTGAATTCTTCTATAAAAGGTGAAATTGATAATTCTACCATATACAAGAAAATATTAAATTTGTTAGGAAAAGAAGTACAATCAGGAATAAAAACTTTAATAAGCATTTTAGTTATTATAATAATACATAGTATTTTGAAGTCTGTAAGTGAAAGTTTAGAAAATGATAATATATCAAAATTGATTTATTATGTTCAATATATAGCAATAGTGACAATAATAATGAGTAATTTTTCAGATGTTGTAAACTTAGTTAAGGAAACAACAATTAATCTTGTTGGTTTTATGAATACATTAATACCAGTTTTAGTTTCTTTAATGTTATATACAGGAAGTATAACTACTACAAGTGTGCTAGAACCAATAATATTATTTATGATAAATTTTATAGGTAATTTAGTGCAAGATATTTTAATACCAATGACTTTAATAATTGCATCAATAAGTATAATATCTAAAATATCTGATAATATTCAAGTAGAAAAGATTTCTAAGTTTTTAAAATCAAGTACAATTTGGTTTTTAGGATTAGTTTTAACTATATTTGTTGGTGTTGTTTCTTTGGAAGGAACACTTGCTAGTTCAATTGATGGAATAACTACAAAGACTGCAAAAACAATTGTAAGTTCAGCTGTGCCTATTGTAGGGAAAATTTTAGGTGATGTTATAGATAGTGTTTTAGGTTGTGGAGTTATTTTGAAAAATGCGGTTGGATTTTTAGGAGTAATAATTATTGTAGGTATATGTATTTTGCCAATTTTAAAATTATCAGTTTTAATAATTTCATATAAGTTAGTTTCTAGTGTAAGTGAAGTTATTGCAGACGGTAAGATTGTAAAATTATTGGAACAGATTTCTGGCATTTTTAAGATTTTACTTGCAATTCTGGTTTCGGTTTCTTTTATGGTTATTATTGGGACAACCTTATTAGTAAAAATGTCAAATACGGGGATGATGTTTAGATGATTAATTTCTTAAGTAGTTGGGTTAAGAATTTGAGTTTGGCTTTGATTGTTGTTTCTATTCTAGAAATGATTTTGCCTAATAGTAAAACTAAAAAGTATATAAAAATGGTTATGGGGTTGTATATATTATTTAGTATAATATCACCTTTTATAGATAGTAGTAAATTTAATTTAGAAAGTATAAATATGAATTTTTATGAGAAACAAACTGAAACAACATCTAGTATAGAAGTAAATCAAACTTCAATGGATGTTAGAATAAATCAGATTTATAAAGAACAATTAGAAAAGAATATTACAAGTAAACTAAAAGAAAAAGGGTATGAACTTGAGAATTGCAAAGTAAAGACAAACATATCTGAAAATGATAGTGGAATAGAAAGAATTACTATAAAAATAAAAGAAAAAATACCAATAGAAGATTTAGATAATAAGTTGAATGAAAATAATGAAGAAGAGAAAGATACATTCGAAAATAAAATTGTTACTGAAATTGAAAAAATTCAAAAAGTAAATGTTAAAGTCTCTAAAGATGATAAAGAACAAAATAGTGTGGAGAATGACGATGCAAAACAGAAAAAAGAAAGCTCAAAAATAACTAAATCAGATATAAGTTTGATAAAAAAATTTTTAATTGAGGAATATGGGGTGAGTGAAAAATGTTTAAGGATAAGTTAAAAGCTTTTATAAAAAAAAGTAGCGATGAAACTGGGGGGAATAACAAAAAGAAAATAGAAAATTTAGTATTTCTAGTAATTGTTTTAATAATTACTATTGTGGTTATTAATTATGTATGGAATGGTGATAAAAATTCAAATAAAGCAATTACAAATTCTACTGGTAAGCAATTAGCAAAAATACAAGATTTTCAAAGTTCAAAAGACCAATTTGAAAATATTTCAAGTGAAAATAGTTTTGAACAGAAATTAGAGAATATACTTAAATCTGTAAATGGTGTTGGAGATGTAAAAGTTTTTATAAAATATTCAGAAACTAGTGAAACTGTTGCTATGTATAATGAAGATTCAAAAACTAGTGTTACAGAGGAAACCGATACTTCTGGTGGTGTAAGAAAAGTTGAGACTACAGATTCACAAAAAGAGATTGTTTATCAAGATGATGCTGGAAATAAAGTTCCAATTATTCAAAAAACTGTTAAACCTAAAATAGAAGGTGCTATTATTACTGCTAAAGGTGCTTCAAATATTAATGTAAAAACAAGTATAATTCAGGCAGTAGAAGCGGTTACTGGTCTTGCTACACATAAAATTCAGGTTTTTGAAATGTCACATTAGGCACAGTTTTTTGGGACAAAATGTCCTATTGGGGACACATCATTGGGTACTTTATTATTAATAGATATTGAAATATGAAAGGAAAGTTAATTATGAAATTTATAAAGAAAAATCAAGTTATAATTTATGTTACAGCCTTAATGCTAGTAGTTGCAGGATATTTTAGTTTTACAACTAATGATGATATGAATTCAGCAATTCAAGCTAGTAGTTCAGAGGAAGAATTAATGAAAATGGCTAATATTGGTGATGCCCAATTAGTTAGTAGTAATGTATATAATGAAGATAATGTTATTTCAAATGATAATGGCATAGATGAAAATAGTACTTATGAAGAAAACAAAACGTATTCAAATATTAATGTAAATGAAACAAATAATGTAAGTAATGAAAATAATAAAAATGAGTTGAATAAAGATAATACTGTTGTAACAAGTAGCAACAATTCAAAAAATAAATCAGATTATTTTTCTAAATCAAAATTAGAAAGAGATACAATGTATTCTCAGATGATAGAATCTTATGAAAATATTTTAAATAGTAGTAATTCTTTAGAAACTCAAAAACAAGCAGCTCAAGAGGAAATAACGAAAATTAATAATATTAAAAATTGTATAATGATTTCTGAAAATCTAATTCATACTAAGGGATTTGAGAATGTAATTGTTTTTGTAAATCATGAAAGTATTAGTATAATTGTTGATGATGAGAATTTAGATGCAGAAAAAGTAGCTCAGATACAAAATATAATTGAAAGAGAAATGAATGCAAAAACTGAAAATATACATATTTCAAATAAGTAAATTTATTAGAGATAATAGATAGGTTGAAATAGAAAAGAATAGATGTGAAAAATAGTGACTTTTAAGCAATATATTCTGTAAGTTTTTTGATGTATGTACCAATCTCTTCGTTAGTTAATTCTAATTCAATGATTAACTTTTTAAGAATATCTCTTCTAGGAAAAGCTTGTTCATTATCTATTCTTACATATTGTCTTAGGCTGATACCTAATTTTTCAGCCATTTGTTCTTGTGTGTAGCGCATTGAATTTCTTTTTTCTTTTATCATAAAACCACCTTAGTACAAAATTAACTTATAACGTTCATTTGAACAATAAGTTATTGTTATCTTTTTATCATAATTTTTATAAAAAATATATTGACTTTTAATGTCAGTATGATAAAATTTATATAAGATGACTTTTAATGTCATTAAAAATATTTTAAAGGAGAAAAAACATGGAAAAAATACAAAAGAAGAATACAGGAATAACATTAGTAGCATTAGTAATAACAATAATAATTCTATTGATATTAGCTGGAATAACAATAAACTCATTAACAAATAGTGGATTATTAGGCAAGGCACAAGAATCAACAAGAATATCAGAAATAAAAGAAATAGAAGAAGCAGCGAGAATATCATATATGGAAAGACAAATGGAAGAAGTAGTAGGTGGAGAACAAGCCACAAT
>JAAWDR010000027.1 GCA_022793875.1 Clostridia bacterium | reverse complement strand
TCATTTGTATCACTCCTATTTTTTATCTAAAGTTTCAAAACTTTTTAAGTTTATATGTTTTCCTTCTTCTGTTATTCCATATAAAGTTCCATGAGTTCTCCATGTCTGTTCACAAATTATTTCATTATTATCTAAATCAATGCATTTATATGGTCCTCTATTTATATTAATTGCTGTTAATATAATTTCTATTCCTGCTACTAATAATATTGAAGTTACTATTATAATAACTAATATACTTATTATGAATAATATTTCTTTCATCTTTCTTTTCCTCTCTTTCTTTTATATTTTTTCTACTAGTTCTGCTTGAATTAAATCGTATAATATTTCATAATCATCTATATCTAATCCTAAAACCATACAATTTGCATTACTTTTATAAGCTTGTAAAATTCTTGAAAATGGTTTTATAAACCAATATTCTTTAAAGTCTCTATGTAATTTATTATAATTCCAATTTTCTTCTTTGCTTATTGTTGCTGATTTTCTTCTTCTTTCTCTTTCTCCTAAATAATAACCGTTTATTCTATATAATTCTATCAATTCTCCTGTATTTTTATCATATTCAGGTTTAAAATCATATTCTTTAATAAATATATTTAAATCTACATCATCTTTTATTTTTAACATCTTTTCACTTCCTTTTCAAATATTCATAAATCACTTTTTCTATCTTTTCTAAAGCTTCATAGTTTGTAATGAATCTTCCTTTGCGTCTATTCACTACTTCTGCTCTTATTATTCTTATTTGCTTTTTATTATCAGCTCTTTTTTTACAATATTCACACATACTATTTTTTCTTCAAAAATTCTTGACACATGTGTATTTTTCCTCTTAAATATTTTGTTCTATTGCTTTCTTGTCCACTTTGATGCTCTAATAATAATTCATATTCTTTTCGTAATTCTTCTACTATCTTTTCTATTCTTTCTTTAGGTATTGAATTTTTTATGTGTTTTAAGACTGTTTCTATTGCCTCTTCTCTGTATATTCTTTACTCATCTAACCACCTCTTTTTACTCAATTATATTCATATCACACTTTTCACACTTTGCCCATAAATGTCCATTATATGTACTTTTATATGCTTTTGCGTTACCTTTGCATAATGGGCATTTAAATTGATATTCTTTTCCCTTTTCTTTTACTATATCATTTGCAACTTCTAAAAATTTTAAAAAGTCTTTAATTTCTTTATCTTCTATCTCATCAGCTTTCATTGCTTGTCCTCCTCATCATAAATAATTAATGCTGTGTTATTAGCTGTATATTTAATATCTATAATTTTTTTATTAGTATTTTCTATTAAAAATGTATTTATATCTTTTTCTAATTCATCAGTAAACATTCTATTAAATATTTTTACTCTCATTATTTTCCCCTTTCAATATTTTCAAATTTTCTTGTGCTTCATCTATTTTTCCTAGTTTGTAATAATTGTTATAAGCTTTTTCTATTTGCAATGGCATAAATTCAAATTCATTATTCTTCTTTATATCTTTCTCTAATTTCTTTATTAGCTTTTGTTTATTTGATTCTAGTTGTGCAACTTGTTTCTTAAGTTTTACATTTTCTTTTGCCATTTGTTTATATAAACTTTCTTTAAATGCTATTAAACTGTCTGTATCTTCTTTTTCTATTTCTAACGCTTTTGCTAGCTGTCTTGGTATTCTATTATTTTCTATCTCTTCTTTACTTAACATTGTTCTAATTCTCCTTTATATTCTTTCCAAGTTAGCCAATTCAGTTCAAATTCTTGTAATAATATTGCTTTTAATAGTTCATCTCCATATCCTCTTATTTCTAGTGTATCATAATCATAAACTGACCACTTTTTTTCTTTTAGATTGAACAAAACTACTTTATTGTTAATTGAATTATAATAATAAAATCCTTCTTCACACCAAATTTTAGAATATCCTAATTTTATAAATAAATTTTTTGCTTTTATTATATCTCTATCAAACATTGTTATTTCTCCTCTAATTCTATTATTTTTAAATTATCAAGTTCCTTTTTCATTTTTTCTATATTATCATTAAATATTATTGTATCTATATCATCCCAATTTTGGTAATCTTCCATATCTGCTATGTTTTTTAGAAATAAAACTATTGTATTTATAATACTGTGTTTTGTATTTTTAGGCGGTTTTAAGTCAAATAGTATACTTATGTATTCTTGATTTTCTTCCATTTACTCTTTCTCCTTTATTTTTTATCTAATACCAGAACATTTTTTATTTTTCTTCTGGTATTCTATATTCTGCATTTTAACTTTACTTATCTAAATAAATTAACTATTAAAAACAATACAAATCCAACAAAACTAAAAAATATTAATTCTGTTCCTAACATCAATATTACTTCTGCTAGTGTTAATTCTTCATCATCTTCTTTGTTTATATTTATTTCCATTTTTTACCTCCTTGTTTATGCCATTTTGAATGTCCTGGCATTATTTATATATTCAATTAAATCCCATTTAGGTAATCCTTGTTTTTTTATGTTCTTTTTATTTTGCTTTAAATATTCAATAACTATATCTACATCTACCATTCTTACATCTTTATTTTCAAAGCATATAAGAAAATAAGCATTGCATCCTGCATTTTTACATTTTTTTAATTCATTTACTTGCCTTATGTCTTTTTTAACTATATGCCATGTATCTGTTTTACTTTCTTTTGCATCAAAGCAGTCATGTCTATTAGGTAAAAATATCTCATAATCAAAACATTCTCCTTCTAAATATAATCCTTCTGATGTTCTTTTTGCATAATTTTTATGTCCATGAAATCCTAACTTTTCTATGTACTCTATTACTTTTTCTATTTGTTTTTCAAAACTTCGTCCTTTTTGCATACCTATGCTCCTTTGTATAAAATTCTATTTAATATTTGACTTGCTTCGCTTTTAGTCAATTCGCTTACATCTAATTCTTTGCACATTCTTTTTATTATATTTTTTTGTTTTTCACTCGCTTCTGATTTTCCCCATTTCTTTATCTGTTTTATATCCCATATATATTTTTGGTCTGCATATTCTTCACATACATATTTAAAAGCTAAATCTAATGCTTCTTGCATTTTTACTTTTTTATTTCCTATTATTGTTTCTCCCAACTCATCTTGTGCTGGTATTACTAATCTTTTGTTTTTTAATGTTAGTACTAAATCTCCATTTGGCATTTTGAACCAATTTACATTATGTGTATTATATGTCTGTCCTTTTGCCCATAAATTTACATACTCTATATTTTTTATCCAACTTTCTGGTACATCTGCTATTTTTTGTATTAAATCTGGTAAATCAAATAAATCTCCTTGTATTTCATCTTGTTTGTATTTTGGTACATTTTCCATATCTATTCCTAACAATGTTGGTGCTGTACAAAGATTTGCTCTTCCTGTTGTCCCTACTAAATCTATTAATGTTAGCTTTTCTTTCCCTGGATAGAGTCTTAAACCTCTTCCTACCATTTGTGTATATAAACTACTATTACTTGTTGGTCTTGCAATCATTACTGTTTCAACTAGTGGCATATCTGTTCCTTCTGTAAAAATCATGCAATTTACTAAAACCGGTATTTCTCTATTTGTAAATTTTTGTATTAATTCTGCTCTGTTTTTAGTTTCTGCAGTTACTGCTACTGCTCCATCTATTTCTTTTGCTATATTTTGTGCATGTTCTACAGATGTTGCAAATATTAATGTTTGTCCCTTTGCGTATTTTTTATACGCTTCTGCTATTGCTCCATTTAATATGTCTGTATTCATTGCTTTATCTAATTCTCCTGTAGCAAAATCTCCCATTCTTATTGCTACTTTTGAAATATCATATCCAATATTTACTCTTAAACATTCAATATCTGTTAAGTATTTATTCTGTATAGCCCATTTCAAGTCTCTTTGAAATATTATTTTTTCAAATACATCATCTAATCTTACATTATCTCCCCTATTAGGAGTAGCTGTAAAGCCTAATAACAATCTAGGTTTAAAATAATTTATTATTTTCTTATAAGATGCTGCAGCAGCATGATGACATTCATCTATTATTATCATGTCAAATTCATCTGACTTGAATTTTTCTAATCTATGTGTTAAACTCATTATTGAAGCTATTACAACTTCTTCTTTGTTGGATTTGTGATTCGCCATTTCAATTCCAACTGGACAGTTGTAATATTTGATTGGTTGTGTAACTAGTTCTTCTCTATGTGCTAGGACTAATACACGACCTTTTCTTTTTATATTTGTAAATGTTGCTGTTTTTCCGAAGTCCTGTTGCCATTTGAATTAAGTAACTTCCGTGGCTTCAAATTATCTATTATTTTCAGAACTTCTTCTTGATAATCTCTAAGTTTTAAATCCATATAGTATTTCCTCCTCTGTTGCATTTGGTATTTTCTCTAATATTTTATTTAGTTTATCTAATAATTCTAAAACTTTTGGTAGATACTTTTTTGCTTCTTCTAAATGCTCTTCTATGTAATTACAACCATTATAGTATCTTTGAAGTATTTTATTATATGTTACTTTTAATTTTTCATCTTCTCCAAAGGCTAATTCAAAAGCTTTCTCTATTAATTTTTTCATTTGTACCTCCTACTTAGTTAAATTAATATCAATATTATTTACTGTAGAATAATTTTCTGTAGTCCATTTTTTTGGGTTTTCAGTATTTAATCTTGTATGATATTCTATCTTTGTATTAATTTTTAAGGTTTTTAACTGATATTCTTCTATAAAATCAGTTATCATTGTTTTTATTAACTCTAAATCATTTTCCATTTTTCCTCCTCTAGGTGTTATATAACACCTTCTGTAACATCTTAGGTGTAACAATGAAACTATTATGTTTCTAAGATTACATCGTTTTGTAACACAATAACACCTATTTTTTGTTTTTAATGCTATATATATAAATAAAAAATTAATTTTATCAAACTTTATTTTCCATATGTGTATTATTTATTATTTATGTGTTACATATATTTATTATTTATATATAATAGTTATAGCTGTAAGCTTTCCATTGTTACACCTATAGGTGTTATTTAGGTGTTATCATATGTTACAAGGTGTTATAAATATATATTTTTTATTCTAATCATTCTTTGAACTCCACTTGGCATTCTTACTGGAACTTGATATTTGTTATTGCAATCTGTTATTACATACCCTTTATCAGCCATTTTCTTTTTAATTCCATTCCAGTTTATATTATTGTCTTCTAATATTTGATAAAGTTTTGTTGGTATAAAATCATAATATATTATTGCTCCTAATCCATCTGTCGTTTTTTCTATATTTCCCCAAATTTGTCCTGATGGCGGAAAATTATTATTACTATCATAAAAATTATTTATATTAGCATTTGCAATATCTATTATTAAATCGATATATCTATCAGCTTCATCAATGTCTTTTGCAAAATATTCTTTTGCCTCTTCTAATGTTATCGAATTATCTTTAAAAATCGTTTCTGAGACTATTTTGTCTGCTAACAATATAGTTGCTATAGCATTTATTTGTTTTGGTGAATTTTGGTCTTTCTTTAAGTTTTCAACTATATTATTGTATTCTTCAAATAAATCTTCTTTATTTTGTATAATTTCAACAAATTCTTTCCCTGCAAATCCATAATTATTAAGTATTAAATTTACTACTTCATTTCCGTTTTCAACTATTTTTTCATTTTCTTCTATTTCAATTACTCTGTTTTTTACTCCTTCTTTAGATGATGAGCTTGTAATAGGCTCTTCTCCTGAAACAATAATTATATTATCCCACTCTGTGGTTTCAGTTAGTCCACCGTCTACAGTTCCTCTATCTCTTCCTTTTCCTTCTGTAAGTTCATAAATTAAGGTGTCATATGTTTTATATTTGGTTTTTGTAATTTGTAATTCATCTAATATCAAAGGCATATTCCTTAGAAAGTTACACAATCTCTCAGAAGCTACTTTTGTACTATCTAAACTTGATAACAGTTTTCCTTTTGCTGGATTTCCCCAAATACTCGCACAAACCATTTGTGCTACTGTTTTTCCATTACTTGATTTTCCCCATAAATGTACTAAAAAAGGATTTATTTGAAATATTTTTACTAATATACTTGCAAAACTAGATGCCATTATGAATCTTAATGTTCTACTTTTAGCTCTTAGTTTTATTATTTCTTTTTTCCATTTTTCATAATTTCCTTTTTCAATTACTGCTTCATATATATTTTTATAAGCAATATCTCCATCATATTTATATTTTGATGTATAAGGTATAAAATCTTTATTAATCCAACCTAAATGTGTTATTCCTTCTGTTGTTTCTAAATTATTTAATTCAATAATATCCGCTAAATACAAAACTAAATTTTTTGCATTTTCTGAATTTACTTCTACTCCTCTATTTGCTAATTGAATTATTGCTGTATTACTTGCAATCAGTTTTCTTTCTACTATTGCATATTGCCATTGCTTCCTTTTATAAAAAGCTAATTTTACTTTTTCTGTATTTGTATCTATATTGTTTATTATTTCAATTGGTAGTATAGGATGTGGACAAGCTTTTATCTTTATTGGTTGTATTGTCGATGTATAATCCATTTTATATACACCTGTATCATCTGCATTCCATTGTCCACATTTTAATCCTTGAAGTGGACAATCTGTAAATTTTACAATATTTCCACCTTTACTTTTTAACTCTTGTATATATTCTTGATTTTTTTGTTTAAATATACTATTAAATGCTCTAATAACTTTTAAATCTTTTGCTTTCGTTCTTAATTTTTCTATTATTCTTGTTTTGTTAGAAGTATTAGGTAATGCAATTAAATAATCAAATATTTTATCTTCTAAAATACTTTCTTTATTTAAATCTTCTATCTCACAAGGCAAAAATTCTTCAAGTAACTCTTGATTTAATTCTTCGTTCAATTTCTTTACACCACCTTTCTTCTGTTTTCTTAAACCATATCCAATCTTCTTCTGTTCCAAAAATTAATAAGTCTATATAATATTCAATTACTTCCTGTTCTTGTAATTTTTTTATTCCTTGCAAACTGTGCAAATACTTGCACAGTAATTGCAATGTTTCGTTATGCCATATTTTAAACTTTTCTTTTGCTTCTTGTATTTGTTTATATCTATTTACTTCATATTTAGGCGTATAGCCATTAAAATTTATTCCTAATGAAAATATATTATTTATTTGTTTTGCACTTTCATAAGCGTTAATATTTAATAATTTAGATACTAATGTTATGCAATCTCCTCCTACTCCACAACCAAAGCAATGAAATATTTGCTTTGATTGTGAAATAGAGAAAGAAGCTGTTTTTTCATTATGGAATGGACAACATTGTTTCTTTTTAATTCCAAAATATTCTGCTACTTTTACTATGTCTGCTCTTTGTTTTACTTCTTGTATTTTGTTCATGACTTACCTCCTAAAAAGGAAGATCATCTTTATCTTCAGAAGTTACTGAATTTACAAAGTCTTCAAATGCATCTCCTTTTGCTGGTAATTTTTTTCTCTCTGGTATTCTATAATCTTGATTTTTTATTGCTTCTGTACTTCTTAATTGATATAATTTTACTGAAACTCCTATAGTTCCATCCATGTTTTCATATTCCTCTTCACTAAATATTGCTCCTACTTTTAGTCCAATCAATTTACTTTCATCTTTTCTGCATTCTGTCCAATTGAAACCTTGATTTGATTTTTCAATTGATGTTATTATTCCTTTAAATCTGTTAATCCAATTATCTCCTGATAAAACAGTTCTTAATATTGCACTATTAGGATATTTTGCTATTTTATCAGCACTTGAAGTTTTTACTCTGCTTTCATATTGCTTACTAAAATAGTCTTTAAATTCTCCTTCATCTATATCTATATGTAAAACTAACATTTCATTTCCATTTCTACTTTTTTCTACTTTTGAGTCTAATATTTTACATACATATCCGCCTTTTAATAATTTTGTATATTCTCCTGTAAAAGCTGTTGCTTCTTCATATTCTTTTTCATCATAATTAATCATTTTATTTTTCCTCCTTATTTAATTCATAATATTCTCTTATAGTTGTATCTACTATCTTTAAATCATTTTCTATTTCTTTTTCTTCAAACATTTCTAATGGTGTTTTACAAATATCACTTCCATCACTTTGCGTTTTGAAATAATGTCTATTATTATCAGTCATACATCTTAGGGCTATTGTAAACATTCCCTCTATACATACTTTTTCATCTAGTAATTTTCCAATTGTTTTTGGCCTTATATCTCCAAAATCATTTTTATCTTCATGCATTATGAAATACACGATTTTATCATCTTGCAATTTATTTTTTACAAATTCTATAAGTCCCCAAAAATGGTCTCCAATTTCATTATATAAATTGAATACTCCATTTCCTCCACCTGTTGTGCTATGTTTATTCATAAAATGATTTGTTATTAAATATCCTGCATCATCTATTACTATTGATTTCTTTTCCGTATTAAATATTGCTTTTAATATTGTTTGATAATCGTCTGTACATATCGTACTTTCAAATTTTCTCCTAAATGGTAATGGTTTTCTCAATACATTTACTAATGCTAATTCTTTTTCATCAAAATTTCTTAAACTTGTACTTTTTCCGCTTCCACTTTTTCCTATTACTAATACTGGTATTCCCATTATTCTTCATCCTCCTTTAAAGTTTTAAGCCTTATTTCATATTCTTTAGGAAAAATTTCTTTAATTAAATCTAAAGTTCTTCCATATTTCATATCATAGCCATCTATTTTTAAATCTTCTTTTTTGTCATTTAATTCTGTATAATTTAAAATTAAACTACCTAATTGGCTTAATTGATTTTCTATTTTTTTGGTCTTATCATACATTTCTATATATTTATCTAATGACAATATAACTTTGTTTTCTTCCATTAGTTATTACCTCCTACTTACAATATAAAATCTTTATATTTTGATTATTATCTATTAAATTCATTGATAAGCTATATCCATTCTGTAAAAGAATATTGATAAAATCTTCACAACAACTACTATATTTTAAAATAATTGTCCCTTCCATTACTTAATTCTCAAACTTTCTCCTCTTGGCTCAAGATGAGCAAAAGGTAATTTTTCTCCGTTTTCTAGTGCTTGTCTTATTTTATCTGTGTCATTTTCTATAATAGTTTTTGTATATTTTTCAGGTACATCACCATCAATAGTAAGTGCTTGTTTGCCTCCACTTTTTTGAATATTGAAGCTAAATAATTCCGTTTTAAAATTTGGCTTTCCTATTTGTTTCATTGAATTGTATAAATTTTCTTTTAAGAGATTTGCCTTACTTTCAATGCTCTTTTGCCTTTTTTCAAGTCTTTGTTTCTCTGCTTTTATTTTTTCAGCATCTCCTCTTAATTCGCTTATAATTTTTGCATATCCATCTGCTTTATTTTCAAATTCTCCTTCAATCGCTTCTAATGTATCCAGTATCATTTGTTCATCTACTTCTTCATCGTAGATCATATTTAGTACGGTTTCATAGTTACTTGTTAATTGATATAAATTACTCATATCTTGACCTTTCTACCATATTGCTGTATAATTATAGTAATATGGATTTATATATGTAATTCATCTGAACTAATTTTCTGATTTGCGGTCTGAAATTAGTTCTTTTAATTTTGATATTTTTTGTTCATCTGTTTTTACATTTGAATATAATTCTTTTATAATGTTATTAATTAAATCTTTTTGTTCTTCATTTTCAAATCTTAAATATTTGTTTTCTCCATGTACTACTAGATTTTCTTGTGTTAATTCACTATTTTTGTTTAATAAATCTTCTACTATATCTTCTCTGTTGTTTATTTTTGCTTCATAGTTTTCTTCCTTTAATCTCATTCTATTTACTCCTTTCTTGTATATTTTCTAATAAAGTATTTTCTACAATTCTTCTAGCTTCTTCTATTTTTAATTTATTATCTCTTTTATATTTTTTAACTACATTTTCTTTAGAAAATCCAAAGCTAAATAATTGTAAAATATCTTCTTTATTTAAACATTTGCCGATAATTTTTACTTGAAACGCTTCCTTAACTATTTGCATGTTTCCCCTCCTTAATAAGTCATTCCTTGTAAAAATGCCCAATAGCAAAAAAATATGCTTGATACATATAAACTGCTATATACTATTGCTTGTCCTATTAATTTCTTTAGTTTTCTTTTCATTGGTTTACCTCCTTTAAAATTATTTTCTTTTCTATCTTGACTTCATACTTTCTTTCAAGTATTTCCATCATTACTCTATTAATTTTTTCACAATCCACATATAATCACTTCCTTTCTTTTTGTGTGTTAGACTGCAATTTTATTATCATTTCTATTTTTAATAATGTATTTTGTTTTTGTTGTATATCTTGTATCACTTCTGGAAAAGCTTCTTTTAAGCCTAATAGTATAAATTGTTTCTCAGCATATTCTTTAATAATATTATTCAATATTTTTATGTCTTTTTTAGTTATTTCTTCCATATCTTTTCCTCCTTTCTTT
>JAAWDR010000026.1 GCA_022793875.1 Clostridia bacterium | reverse complement strand
TACTATAGAGATATATTTTAGTATGTATCGCTTGATTGAAGTGAAAAATAGAAATGTTTAAATAAGAAAATGAGGAATGTTCACGGAAAAATAGATACTTATATTTATTTTGGCCTGAGTGAAAGCGGCTCATTTTCTTATTTTAACAATTCTTTTTGAACATAATGAACAAGATACATACTAAAATATAGCTCTATAGTAGGGGGGATCCAACCATCAAAAAAAGTGTCAAACATTAAGATATTATGTAAAAAAGCACATAGTAAAATATGTAGTTTTTGTTGTTTTTGAAAATATGTGAGATATAATTAAAATAGGTTTGAAAAATATTGCCATTAAATTTAAAGAGTGTAAAATTATAACAGTATGACACAAATGTAAAGACTTGGAAAAGATAAACAAAAGAAGGAGAAAAAAGAATGAAAGATTTAAAGAAAGCGAAAGGAATAACATTAATATCACTAATTATTACTATAATATTATTACTAATATTGGCACGGAATAACAATTATTTCATTATGGAAAAATGGGATAATAGATAAATCAATAATAGCAAAAGAAAAAACAGATAGTGAAAAAGTTAAAGAAGAACAGATTTTAAATGAGTACGAAAAAAGCATAAATGAGCAAATTGAAGGGAGTAGAGAAATAACAGAAGAAAAATATAATGAACTATTAAATAAATTTAATAATTTACAGGAAGAAGTTAATAAATTAAAAGAAACAATACCATCTACAAAAGAATTAAACATTAATTATGAAACTAAACAAGCAAATATAATATATACAGCAGAAACAGATGGATATGCATATTTAAATTCTGGAGGAAGCCCACATCTTGGTAGGATAGAAGTATATGATGAAGCTGATAACTTATTATATCGTCAAGGAGGATACACTTCAAGTATTACTAGTGATGTATATGCATTTGTGTATGTTCCAAAGGGATGTAAGTGGAAAGTACAAACAGATGGGACTCTGACTTCGGTTAGATGGTTCAAATTTGAGTAAAGTGAATATAGAATATTATGGCAAAGTATTTATACTATAGGAAGTTTGGAGAAATTTCCTATAATATAAAAAAGTGCAAGAAATACTTGTACTTTTTTTTATTTAATGATATTATATTGAAGAAATTTAAAAGAAAAAAGAAAAAAGGAAAGAAGGCAAAGTGATGAAAATATTAATAACAGGAGCAAATGGAATGCTAGCAAAAGAGGTTAAAGAAAAATTTGCTGAAGGAAATGAACTAACACTTACAGATGTTACAGAGTTAGATATAACAAATGAAAAAGCAGTATATGATTTTGTAGATGAATTAAAACCAGATTATATAATTAACTGTGCAGCATTTACAGCAGTAGACAAAGCAGAAGAATGTTATGAATTAGCAGACAAAATAAATGGGGATGGACCAACAAATTTAGCAAAAGCAGCGAAATTAGTGGGAAGTAAATTAGTGCATATATCAACAGATTATGTGTTTGGAGGAGATTTAGAATTATCAAAAGACTATAAAGAAGGGGATGCAAAAGCCCCAGTAACAGTATATGGAAAAACAAAGCTACATGGAGAAGAAGGAATACAACAAAATATGGAAGAATACTATATTTTCAGAACAGCCTGGTTATATGGAATTGGAGGAAATAACTTTGTAAAAACAATGACAAAATTAGGTACAGATAAAGATGAACTAAATGTAGTGGCAGACCAACATGGAAGTCCAACATATGCAAAAGATTTAACAGAAATAATATATCAAGCAATAGAAAAAAAGATACCATATGGAATATATCATGCAACAAATGAAGGATATACAACCTGGTATGATTTTACAAAAGAAATATTAGAACAACAAGGAATAGAATGCAAAGTGAATCCAGTAACAACAGAACAATATATAGAAATGATGAAAATAACACAAGCCAAAAGACCATTTAATTCACAGTTATCAAAAAATAAATTATTTGAACAAGGAATAGAAGTACCAGAATGGAAAGATGGATTAAGAAGATATTTAGAAGAAGTGTGTCAATAGGGACGTCCTTTTTTGACACAAACGAATATTGACATAAGGAGGAAAAATGAAAAATAGAAAAGGAATAATCTTAGCAGGAGGCAGTGGAACAAGACTATATCCATTAACACTTGCTATATCAAAACAAATAATGCCAGTATATGACAAACCAATGATATATTATCCATTATCAGTATTAATGGAAGCAGGAATAAAAGAAGTATTAATAATATCAACACCAAGAGATGCAGAAACATTTAAAGCTCTTTTAGGAGATGGATCACAATGGGGGATGAAATTTGAATATAAGATTCAAGAAAAACCAAATGGACTAGCAGAAGCATTTATAATTGGTGAAGAGTTTATTGGAGAAGATAATGTTGCAATGATTTTAGGAGACAACATGTTTTATGGATCACATTTACCAGAAATGCTTGCAAATGCTAATGAAAGAGAAAATGAAGCAACAATATTTGGATATCAAGTAAAAGACCCAAGAGCATATGGAGTTGTAGAAATAGATAAAACAGGAAAAGCAATATCAATAGAAGAAAAACCAGAAAAACCAAAATCAAATTATGCAGTTCCAGGACTATATTTTTATCCAAATGATGTAGTAGAAATAGCAAAAAATGTAAAGCCATCAGCAAGAGGAGAATTAGAAATAACATCTGTTAATGAAGAATACATGAAAAAAAGTAAACTATATGTAGAAACATTTGGAAGGGGAATGACATGGTTTGATACAGGAACACATGATGCGCTATTAGAAACAGCAAGTTTTGTACAAACAATAGAGAAACGTCAAGGATTGCAAGTATGTTGTCCAGAAGAAATTGCTTATCAAAAAGGTTGGATAACAGCAGAACAACTATCAATATTAGCTGATAAATATATAAAAACAGACTATGGAAAATATTTAAAAGAATTAATAAAATAATAATAGTAGACAATACAAATTTGTTTTACAATTCTATTAAGAAATATAATAAATAAAGGAGATTATAAACAATGGGAAAATTTAAAAGAATAGATACATCAATAGATGGTGTATGTATAATTGAACCAACTGTTTTTGGAGATAACAGAGGTTATTTTATGGAAACATATAGTAAACCTGACTTTGAAGAGATTGGATTAGACTATAATTTTGTACAAGATAATCAATCAAAATCTAAAAAAGGTGTTTTAAGAGGATTACACTTTCAAAAAGAAAATACACAAGCAAAACTTGTTAGATGTATTAAAGGAGAAGTTTTCGATGTTGCAGTTGATTTAAGACCTGGCAGCAAAACTTATGGAAAATGGGAAGGTGTAATTCTTACAGAAGAAAATAAAAAAATGTTTATGATACCTAGAGGATTTGCACATGGATTTTTAGTATTATCAGAAGAAGCAGAGTTTGCTTATAAATGTGATGATATATATAACCATGCTGCAGAAGGTGGATTAGCTTGGAATGACCCAGATGTTGGAATTGAATGGCCTATGGGTGATTTAAAAATAACAGATTTATTAACATCTGAAAAAGACGCAAAATGGCCATCATTAAGAGAATTAAAAGAAACAGATTTATTTAAATTTTTAAAATAATAATAGTAATTTTAGTAAAAAAATGTGTCCCTAAAGCGGGATAGAAAGAGGAAAAAATGAGTAATAATGTATTAGTAACAGGAGCAGCAGGATTTATAGGAGCAAATTTTGCTGAATATTTTGTAAATAAACATCCAGATTATAATGTAATAGTGTTAGATAAATTAACATATGCAGGAAACATGGATAATTTAAAAAAAGTAATAGATAAAATAACATTTGTACAGGGAGATATTTGTGATTTTGAGTTTGTATTAGATTTATTTAAAAAATATGATATAAATGGTGTAATTCACTTTGCAGCAGAATCACATGTTGATAATAGCATAAAAAATCCATTTGTATTTACACAAACAAATGTAATTGGAACACATACTTTATTAGAAGCTGCTAAACAAGTGTGGGGAGAAGGTAGTCCAAACAAATTTGTACATATATCAACAGATGAAGTTTATGGTTCTTTAGGAGAAGAAGGGTATTTTACTGAAACTTCACCAATCAAACCAAGCAGCCCATATTCTTCATCAAAAGCAAGTTCAGATTTAGTTGCTTTAGCATATAAAGAAACATTTAAGATGAATGTAAATGTAACAAACTGTTCAAACAACTATGGACCATACCAACATAATGAAAAATTAATACCACATATGATTAAATTAGCTTTAAATAACGAAAAATTGCCAGTATATGGAGAAGGCACAAATATTAGAGACTGGTTATTTGTAGAAGATCATTGTGAAGCAATTGATTTAGTATTTCATAAAGGTATTGCAGGAGAAAGATATAATATTGGTGGACACAATGAAAGAAGAAATATTCAGATAGTTAAATTAATATTAGAAAGATTAGGAAAATCAGAAGATTTAATACAACATGTTGAAGATAGAAAAGGACATGATTATAGATATGCAATAGATCCAACAAAAATAAAAAATGAACTTGGATGGTATCCAAAAACAAAATTTGAGGATGGAATTGTAAAAACTATTGACTGGTATTTAGCAAATCCAGAATGGTTGAAATAGTTCATATTTAAAGCACTCGTCTGAGTGCTTTTTTTTAGTAATAGTAACCGATTTGAAAGTACCTCTTTTCGGTATAATAATATGTTGGGGTAGAGTCTTTCCATGTTATAACAGTAAAATAGTATTCGCCTTCCATTTTTTTATAGAATTCCATCTCAACCTTAAAACCGCTAGTACTAAGGTCATTTTCAACTACAACAGGCCTATTAGAATTACAAAGATATAAAGTGGGCCATGATTGAGTGTTGCAGGATATCCATCTAGAAAAATGTTTTGCTTGTATGTCAAAGGTTTTTCCATTAACTATTATATGTGCATAGACATCTAAATACCCAAGAGCTTCTGGTAATGCTACAATTAATGATGATATGAATGTTTTCCGCTCTTTCATATTGCAACCTCCTTTAATTAAAATATGGTTACATTGTTGTGCCTTTCTTAATTATAGTATACTAAAAAAGACTTTTCTTGTCAATTTTTTCGACAAAAAATGACGTTTTCTTGTAACAACTTGCGATAAAAACATAGTTGAATAACCATTAATAATAAAATATAACATAATATGAATAAAACTATATTCATAATTAAGTTATTAATTAAGCTAACAAAATTGAAATTAAAAACTGTAATAATAAAATGTGATATAATACTGCAAATTATAGGAATAACTATCCAATCAATAAAATTAATTTTTAGTTTAGCATATTTTATCATTTGAAAAAGGCTAATACTAAAATTTAATAATTCACTAATAAAAATAGATATTATATAACCTTTTATCCCATAAATAGGAAGAAAAAAGTAAATAAAGATAATGGTAACAGTTAAATCTAAAATATTGCAACACATAACACTAAATTGTTTGTTCATTCCTTTTAAAATTGAATCAATAATATTATCCATATACATAAAAAATATTAAAGGAGATAGTATTTTGAAATAATATCCAGTTTCAATATTATTGTAAATCGCTAATCCTAATTCATTAGAAAAAATCATAAAAATACTACAAATACAAACAGAAAAAGCACATGTGAATTTAAAGATTTTATTACTAATATAATTAATAGCTTTATAATTTTTTTGAGCTAAATATGTTGAAAATTCTGGTATTAAAAGCATACTATATGAATTTATTAAAACAGTTGGGAAATTTATTATTGGCATAACCATACCATTAATAATACCATACTTAGATAGAGAAGATTTGCAAGAAAGTCCAGATTTTTCAAGTTGTGTTGGAATAATTAATTGTTTTAAAGTTGAAAGTCCAGAACGAATATATGATGTCAAAGCAACTGGAAAAGCAATTTTTACAATATTAATCCTTTGTCCAAAAGAACGTACATCATTAAGTTTTTTAATTTTTATATCAATTATATATAAAATAAAAATTAAAGTAAAAGAACATATTTCTGAAATTACATCAGCTAAAATTAAAGAAATACAAATATATTCTACACCTTTTGTAATATTTATTTTTAATAGAATTATTGTTGCAATAATTTTTATAACAAATTCAAAAATTTGAGTGATTGCATTTTTGTATGCTTTTCTAACAGAAGCAAAATAACTTGTTATACAAGATGACATTGCTATAAAAGGTAATCCAATAGCTATAAAGAATAAAGGCTTTGAAGAAACTATATTATGTAAGTATTTATTAGTTATAAAATCTGAAAATAATAAAATTAATCCACCAGCTAATATTCCAAGTAAAAGACTAAAAAATATACATGTTCTTATTGCTTTTATACCTGCTTTTTCTTTATTTATTGCGAATTTTTCTGAAACAATTACAGTTACAGCAATATTTAGTCCAGATGTAGCAACTGTTATAAAAAAGAAATATACTGCCATTACTAAACTAAATATTCCAACCGCTTCTGAACCGATTTGATTTGATATATATATATTAAAAATAAGTGTAGCAAATCTCATTAATAATGCTGTAAGTGTTAAAATGGTACCATTTATAAAAAATAATTTACTTTTCTTTCTCAAAATATTCACCATTTAAAAATATTATTAAATTATCAATTATATGCTAAAATGTAATGATAAAATGGTTACAATACACAGTTTTAAAATGAAAAATATTTCCAAATGTATATAGTTTACTCGGCATTAATAAATTTTATTATGGCTGCAAATAATAAAATAAAATGTTAAATTTACAAATTTTAGGATATTTCAATTGACATTCACATAATATTTGTAGTATAATATCAAAGAAATGAAATAAATTAATATAAATTTTCAACTACAATTGAAGGAGGAAAAAATGGCTTTTGTAGAAAGAATACGGATATTTGAAGTATGGAAAAAAGAAGCATCGATATCAAAAATATTAAAACTGCAAAAAGGAAGAAAACTTGAAAATGTAGAATTAGAAAATAATGAATTAGTATTAAAATTTTCTGATACAAAAAATAGCAAAACAAAAACAGTAGTAAAGCAGTTTTCAAAACAAAAACATGAAGATGTAAACATATGTGTATCAAATTTTCTTAGAAGCAAATGTCATTGTCTAGGATGGTCAGAATGGAAAATAATAAAAATAATAGAATTTCCTGATATGTGGCTAGCATTTTTGGAAAGAAAACTTTAAAACTGACCGTATAGGTTAATAGACAAATTTTATTAAATAGTGTATTATGGAATAGGTGTATATTATATAAGATATGCATCTATTTTAATTTAGTAAAGAACTTAATTATCTAGCAGGAGTAGAACTAATAGATATTAAGAGGAAGGAAAAAATATGAAAAAAGAAAGAAATGTTCAAGAATTTCAAAACATCAAAGAAATAATTTATAATTCATCAAAAAAATATGCTGAAAATATAGCATTTATAATAAAACATCAAGAAGGAAAAAATAAAACATATGAAAATATAACATATAAAACACTTTTAGAACACATTAATCAATTAGGTACTAAATTATATGCTATGGGATTAAAAGGTAAAAGAATAGCCGTTATAGGACGAAATAGATATGAATGGGCACTAGGTCATCTAACAAATTTATTAGGAGGAATGGTATCAGTTCCATTAGATAAAGATTTACAAGTAGATGAACTAGAAAGCTCTTTAATAAGAAGTAAAGCCGATAGCATTTTCTTTGATGAAAAATATATAGATAAAATAGAAGAAATAAAAAAAAGAAATAATACAATTTTAAAAGAATATATATGTATGTCAAAATTAGAAGGATATAATGATATACATACATTAAAAGAAGAAGGTAAAAAACTATTAGATGAAGGAAATCAAGAATATATATCAGCAGAAATAAAAGAAAATGAAATGAATATATTACTATTCACATCAGGAACAACATCTCAATCAAAAGCAGTAATGCTATCACAAAAAAACATAGCATCAAATGTATATGCAATGCAAAAAGTTGAAGGAATATATGAAACAGACTCTAATTTAGCATTTCTACCATTTCACCATATATTTGGATCAACATGTATGATAATGATGCTTGCATGTGGAGTAAGAACAGCATTCCCAGATGGATTAAGATATGTAGCACAAAACTTAAAAGAATATGAAGTATCTGTATTTGTAGGAGTTCCGCTTCTTGTAGAAGCAATATACAACAAAGTTATGAAAGAAATAGAAAAACAAGGAAAAACAAAATTAATATCAACAGCTACAAAAATAAGTAACACTCTATTAAAATTGCACATTGATATAAGAAGAAAATTATTCAAACAAATAATAGACAATTTAGGCGGAAAAATGAGGTTTGTAATATCAGGAGGAGCACCATTAGACCCTAAAATAGAAAAAGGATTTATAGACTTTGGAATAAGAATGGTACAAGGATATGGACTAACAGAAACAGCACCAGTTATAGCAGCAGAAAATGACTTTGTAACAAAAATAGGATCAATAGGAGTTCCTATGGAAAATGTAACTTTAGAAATAGTAAACAAAGACGAAAAAGGAATAGGGGAAATACGTGTAAAAGGACCAAATGTAATGCTTGGATATTATGAAAATGAAGAGGAAACAAACAAAGTTCTAAAAGATGGATGGTTCTATACAGGAGACTTAGGATATATAGATAATGATGGATGTATTTATATAACAGGAAGAGAAAAAAATATGATAGTGCTTAAAAATGGTAAAAAAATCTTTCCAGAAGAAATAGAAACATTAGTAAATAGAATTGATTTAGTTGAAGAATGTTTTGTTTTTGGGTTACCAGATGAAAGTGACAAAAATGATGTTAAACTTTCTGTTAAAGTTGTCTACAATAAAGAAGAAGTAAAAGAAAAGCATGGAGATATATCTGAAGAAGAAATTAAAGCTATAATTTGGGATAGAATTAAAAATGAAGTTAATACTACTGTTCCTAGATATAAACATATTACTAATATGATTTTAACAGATAAAGAATTAATAAAAACAACAACCAAGAAAGTTAAGAGAAATGAAGAGATGAAGACAATAATGTCCTATTAGGGACGTTTCTGTTTGGGACATTTTGTCCCATTGGGGACACATCTTAAATAAAACTATTGCAATCGTGTAAGACTTATGATATATTTAAGAAAAAAAGGAGGAAAACATATGAAAAACCAAACAAAAATTGTTACAACATTAGTAGTAGTAGCAATTGTAATTATAGCAATAATAGCTGTAATAATGCTAAAAGACAAAAAAGAAAATAATTCAAAATTAGGAGAAATAAACAGTTCGGAAGACTTAGTAAACTTAGTAGAAAAAATATATGAAGGAAAACAAGAACTACTACCTGGTGTTGATACAAATACAATTGATGTAACAGATAGCAATATGGTAAAATCATTTACAGGGCTTGAAAATGGAAACAACTTAGAATATTTAGTTGTTTCAGAACCAATGATAAGTTCACAAGCATATTCACTTGTTCTAGCAAAAGTTAAAAATGGAACAAATGCAAATGAAGTTGCAAAAACAATGTCTGAAAATGTAGACCAAAGAAAATGGATTTGTGTTACAGCTGAAAAATTATATGCAACAAATTCAGGAGATATAGTATGTTTAGTAATGTCTTCAGAAGAATGGGCAAAACCTGTATATGAAACATTTAAAAATTTAGCAGGTTCAGTTGGAAAAGAATATGAAAAAACAGATGAAATTGGTGAATTGCCAGATGAATTATATAGCCCAGATATGATGCAATAAATTAAACTATAAAATTTATTCAAGAGGTTGGAAGTTAAGAAAATACTAACTTCAAACCTCTTTTTATAAGGAGAAAAAAATGATATTTTCAAGTATTATATTTTTATTTTATTTTTTACCAATAGTAATGGCTATATACTATATAGTACCAAAGAAAATGAAAAATATTGTATTATTAATTTCATCACTTATATTTTATGCATATGGAGAACCTAAATATGTATTTTTAATGATTTTTTCAATTACAGCAACATATATATTTGGACTTTTAATAAATAAATATAGAAATACAAAATATGCAAAAATGATTCTATTTAGTTCAATATTTATTAATTTAGGATTATTAATATATTTTAAATATTTTGATTTTATAATACAAAACATTAATTTATGGTTATCGAGCAATATTGATTTATTAAATGTTTTACTACCAATTGGAATTTCTTTTTATACATTCCAAACAATTAGTTACTTAATTGATGTATATAAAAATGAAGTAGATGTTCAAAAGAACTTTTTCAATTTAGCATTATATATATCATTATTTCCTCAATTAATAGCTGGACCAATAGTAAGATATAAAGATATACAAGAACAATTAGAAAACCGTAATTATACAATAGAAAAATTTGCAATAGGAATAAGGCGTTTTGTAATAGGACTTGGAAAAAAGGTATTAATAGCAAATTTATTGGGAGAATTAATAAATATATTTGCTATAAGCACTGATAAAAGTGTTATATTTTATTGGTTATATGCTATTTCAGGAATGTTACAAATTTATTTTGATTTTTCTGGATACTCAGATATGGCAATTGGGTTAGGAAGTATGTTAGGATTTAAGTTTCCTGAAAACTTTAATTATCCATATATAGCAAAAAGCATTACAGATTTTTGGAGAAGATGGCATATATCTTTAAGCTCATGGTTTAGAGATTATATTTATATACCATTAGGTGGAAATAGAGTAAGTAGTATAAAGAACATTAGGAATATTTTAATTGTATGGCTATTAACAGGATTATGGCATGGGGCAGCATGGAATTTTATAATATGGGGCTTATATTTTGGAATTTTGTTAATTATAGAAAAAAAGTTTTTATTAAAATATATTGAAAAACTTCCAAATATAATAAGAATTTTATATACGAACTTTATAGTTATGATAAGTTTTATAATTTTCAATGGAAATGGGATAAATCAAATTTTAGAAAATGTAAAAGGATTATTTGGAATAGGGAATATACCATTTACTTCAACAGAAAGTATTTATTATTTAAAAAGTTATTTTGTAGTTATACTTATTGGAATATTAGGTTCAACACCAATATTTAAAGAAAAATTAAATAAAGAAAAAATTAGAAAATTTATAAATGTATTAGAACCACTTGTATTAATGGCAATATTTATTATATCAACAAGTTATATAATTGATGGCTCATTTAATCCATTTTTATATTTTAGATTCTAGGAGGTAGAATATGAAAGATAAAACAAAAAATATAATAACTACATTTGGTTTCATAATAGTTATAATAACAATTCTAATTTTGAATATTATAAAACCTGATGAAACAATATCGAAAACTGAAAGAAGAAAATTAGCCCAATTTCCTAAAATAACAGAAAAAGAAATATTAGATGGTAATTTATCAGATAAATTAGAAAAATTTGCAATGGATCAATTTGTAGGAAGAGATACTTTTAGAAAAATTAAATATTACTTTAATACAAATATCTTGCAACAAAAAGACACAAATAAATTATTTATTAAAGATAATTCAATTTATAAAATAGAATACCCATTAAATGAAAATGCGATAAAAAAATCAGTACAGAAAATAGAAAATATAATTAAACAATATTTGAATAATAATAATATTTATTATTCAATTATTCCAGATAAAAATTATTATTTAGATGACGAACACTTAAAAATAGATTATAGTAAATTAACATCAATACTGAAAAATAGCTTAAATGATTATCATTATATTGATTTATTTCCAGAACTATCATTAGAAGATTACTATAGAACAGATTTACATTGGAAACAAGAAAATATAGAAAAAATTGCAAAAAAAATTAGTTCAGAAATGGGCATTCAAAATAATTCAAACTTAATGTATAAAAAAATAGAACTAGGGAACTTTTATGGAACATATTATGGACAAACATCAGCAAATATAAATGCAGATAAAATTAACTATTTAACAAATGATATCTTTGAGAATTGTACAACATATAATTATGAAACAAAACAACATGGAAAAATATATGATTTAGAGAAATATAAAAAATCAATTGACAAATATGATGTGTTTTTATCTGGTGCAACACCATTGATTTCAATAGAAAATCCAAATTCTACATCAGATAAGGAATTGCTTTTGTTTAGAGATTCTTTTGGAAGTAGTGTAGCTCCATTGCTGGTGGAAAATTATAAAAAGATTACTTTAATTGATATTAGATATATAAATAGTAAGATTTTGAGTAATTATATAGATTTTGAAAATCAGGATGTACTATTTTTGTATAGTACTGTGGTTTTGAATCAAGATGTTTTTAAATAGTTAAGATGTTTGGTGAAAAAGCACACTGTATTAGAGCAGTGTGCTTTTTGCAATATTTAAATTCGAACTAAGATGTGTCCCTAGTTGGACAAAATGTCCCAAAAAGAAACGTCCCCAATGGGACATTATAACAAAATAGGCTGAATCTGTTCACCATCCAAAGCATATTCTATAGTTTTTACAATGTACTCTGGGTCAAAAGAAATAGAACGTGGTTTTGTTATAGGATTATCTTGTCTAAAAGGAACAAAATAATAATTTTTCCTATTAAGTAATGTGGCTATACTCAAAGCATTTCCGACTTAATCCATTATTAGTAATTGGTGCAATAACAACAGGTAAATCATTTCTTAAATGTGATTTTACCGCCATAGTACTTGATGTATCAATAATATCATAAGCCAGTTTTGACATAGTATTTCCAGTACAAGGTGCTACAATCATAATGTCAGTTAATCTTTTAAGTCCAATGTTTTCCGCATCTTGAATAGTATGGATAATTTCTTTTCCAGTAATCTTTTGAATTTCATCTATAAAATCTGAAGCTTTCCCAAATTTAGTATCTAAATTATAACTATTAAAAGACATAATAGGAATTACTTCAGAACCTTTTTTTACTAGTTCTTTTATTTTAGGGATTGTTTTACTATAGGCACCAAAAGCACCTGTTAAAACAAATCCTATTTTTTTATTTTTAATCTCCATAATACCTCCTTTCGTTTTTTATAAATTGCATTTGTATATTATACGAAATTTAAAATTGATTTGACATAAAATAATAATTGTGATAAAATATTTTTGCTTCAATAGTAGAATTTTTACTCATTTTATTTGAGTAAATCGATTAATGAAAGGAGAACGATATGAGATATCGGGAATTAGCAGAAGTATTGAAAAATGAAAGAGGACATTGTTGGGTTGATTTAGGCACTAATAAAGGACTTAAAATGATTTTTGAAATTGTCAAAAAAACATTTGGTAAAATTTCTATTGAACAAGCTGTAAAGATTGTATCAAAACTTTCAGATTCAGAGCTTGAGTATTTGTCAGAAAACGAAATGGTTTCTATTATTACTAATCCACATGAAATGGCAGAAAAATTGAAACTATATGATGCTAAGTATGAAGAGCCTCCGACAAAGGCACATTGGAAGGCAGAACGTTCATATGATACTCGAAAAACTATAAAAATTATTTATGGTGACTGTAATTTCACAAGGATACTCAAGAAATTCAAATATATAGATATCTACAATATGACACTTGATTCTGAAGAGACTATTGAGGAATGTGATTTTGATATTAATGAAATATTGGTAGTGTTTGTAACAGAACCTTCTTATTGTTCTAGTTCTTCCAAAAATTATATGTATATATATTTACCACTTAGTTGTATAGTTTATAACTGAAAACATTTATTTTCATTTTAAAAGGAGACTAAATGAATAAAGAAAAATGGAGTAGAGTTTTTACAGTTTTAATTTCTATTACAAGTATAATATTTATTGTAATAATAGGAAAATGGGTATATAACGAAACTTGGCCTCAGAAATTTTCGGAAGAGGAAGAAAAATACTATAAAGAAATTGCTTCAAAAGCATGGTATGATGGACTAAGTTCTATATCAGAAAAAATAGACAAACATAATCAGTTAATTACTGATTATAGCCAAGGTACTGAAACTGTAACAATTTCATTTTATGCATTACAAAAAAATGTAATTATTGTAGAATCTAGCAAAAAGGGATGTTTAACCTTTGATTTTAGTGATACAGAAATCACTACTAATTATAAATCTAATGATTGCTTTTCAAGCATTATTGCTATAGTTTTAATACCAATAGTAGCATATGCAACATTAGTATTTGCATTCAGTTTTATTAGTGAAGGCATTAAAGACATGATTCGAATTAGGAAAATGAAAAAGGACAGAAAAAAAGGAATAAATTTAAAAGATTATTCTGGAAGTATTAATCATATCGTTGACAAAAAAGGATTATAAGTTTTTTAGGAGAAGTTTGAAACATAAATTTGTTTTAAGCTTCTCCTATTATTTATATATTAGGAAAGTTATACTGGCTTTTCCAAAAATTGACAAAAGTAATTTTCTGATATATATTATGATTATCTAAAAAATAGATAATATAAAATTTTAGGAGGGATAAAAATGCAAGAAACAAAAGATTCAAAATATAGCTGGAACTTACAAGACTTATTTAAAAATGAAGAAGAATTTAATAAAGAAAAAAATGAAATAAAAGAAATATTAGAAAAAATAAAAACATATCAAGGAAATCTATGTAATATAGCAGATAATTTATATAACTGTTATAGTTTATATGAACAAGCATTAGAAAAATATGAAAGAGTATATTCATATGGAATGTTAAAATATCATTTAGATATGTCAAATCAAGAGGGAATTAAACTATTTAAAGAAGTAGAAATTCTAGGAACAGATTTCAGTGTTGCAACATCATTTATAACACCCGAAATAACATATGCAGATGAAGTAAGAATTCAAGATTACTTAAAAAATGATAAAAGATTATTACCATATTCAAGAGATATAAAAGATATCTTAGAAAAGAAAAAACATGTACTGTCAAAAGAAGAAGAAAATATACTAGCAAACTTATCTGAAACTATTTCAGCACCAGAGAATACATTTGATATGTTAACTAATGTAGAATTTAAATTTGGAAAGTTAAAAGATGAGAATGGGGAAGAGGTAGAACTAACAGATAGTAATTATACATTATACTTAAAAAGTCAAAGTCAAGAGGTTAGAAAACAAGCTTTTAATTTAATGTATAAGAAATATAGTGAATTTGTTAATACAATTACAGAAATGTATATTGCAAATGTTAAAGCAAAAACTACTATAGCGAAATTAAGAAAATATAATTCAAGCTTAGAACAAGCAGTAGACCATGATGATGCAAGTATCAAAGTTTATAATAGCTTAATAGAATCTATTGATGAAAACATTTCTTCTAATTATAAATTTTTAGAACTAAAAAAGAAAATGTTAAATTTATCAGAAATGCATATGTATGATTTGTATTTTAATCCATGTGAACAAGGTAAAGATGAAATTTCTTTTGAAGAGGCAAAAGATGAAGTTTTAAATGCTTTAGAAATATTAGGCAAAGAATATATAGATAAATTAAATGAAGCTTTTGATAATAATTGGATTGATGTCTTTGCAAAAGATAATAAAAGAAGTGGTGCATATAGTATGGGAGTGTATGGAATACACCCATTTGTATTAACTAATTTTGTAAATAGTAAAAGAGATGTAAGTACTATTGCACATGAATTAGGGCATAGTATGCATTCATATTATTCTAATACAAATCAAAATGTAATAGATAGTAATTATACTATAATGGTGGCAGAAGTTGCTTCCACTGTAAATGAAATTTTATTAAGTGATTATCAAATTAAAAACGAAAAAGATAATAAGAAAAAAGCAGAGTTATTATATGAATTATTAGAAATGATTAGAGCTACATTTTTTAGACAAGCTATGTTTGCTGAGTTCGAAAAATTAGTTCATGAAAAAATTGAAAGTGGGGAAATGCTTTCTTCAGAAGATTTGAATAAAATTTATTATGGTTTAAATAAGAAATATTTTGGAGAAGCGGTTAGTATAGATGAAGAAATAAAATATGAATGGGCAAGGATACCTCATTTTTATAGTGATTTCTATGTATATAAATATGCTACTGGTGTATCAGCTGCAATAGCAATAGCTACAAAAATATTAAATAAAGAACCTGGGTTTGTTGAAAAATATATTGATATGTTAAAACAAGGATGTAGCCAAAAATCTATTGATTTGTTGAAGATGGTTGATGTAGACTTAGAAAATAAAAATACATATAAGTATACGATTAAATTTTATGAAGAAAGAATTGAAGAATTAAAGAAAATTATTAATTAAATGTTATAATTCATAAATGTTTGTTTTTTGGGGTATAGGTCTTAGCAAATCATCAGTCCTTCAGAAAACAAACAATTGTGAATTGTAATAATTAAAAAAAAAACGAACATTTTTTTTGAAAGAAGTATTGACAAAGAATAAGTGTTCGTTTATAATTATCTTGTAAAAAACGAACAAATATACGGAGGTAATTATAATGAAAATAGTTAATAAAAAGAAATTTATAAGAACAATGAGCATATTAATAATACTTATAAGTTCATTGATATTATTTGCAAAAAATACTTATTCTAAAGGAGAAATAGTCTATAAAGAAGACTATATATATTCAGGAGATACTCTATGGAGTATTGCAAAAATTGAAATGAAGAACAATACATATTTTAAAAACAAGGATATAAGGGAAGTAATAGATGAACTTGAAACAATTAATAATTTAAATAATAGAGATTTAATAGAAGGAGAAAAAATAAAAATTCCTAGTTATAAATAATTATAATGAACAACATTATCAAGAAATTTCAAGAGAAATGTTGAAATTTATGTAAAATTATAGTATAATTATTTTTACAAAAACTAACTGTTATGTATATGGAGGGGTGAATATGGTAGAAGACAATAAAATTATTACTTTTAGCACAACTCATAAAAAAAGTCAATCAAAAGATAAAAAAGTTATTTCATATAATCCAAATCATAAAAATCGGAACAAAGCACAATTTTACTTGAAATATGAATTGTCAGTTTATTTATGTAAGAAAAATAAGCAGTATATTGTAGAGCTTTTAGCAAGTGATCGAATTTCAGATTACGAAATCTATACGATTTTAAAAGCTATCTTTTCTAAAATTGAAAATAGACTACCATCAAATATGTCAGAAAGAAAAGAATATAGCAAAATAACTTTTTCATTGTTGTATTTTGAAAATGAGAAAGATGCAAACGATTTTAGATATATATGCACAACTCCAAATGTAACAACTGAACAATTAGCAGAATACCTATTATTTGCAATAACTATGTATGAATTGAAAAATCCAATATCTTAATTGATATTGGATTTTTCAAACCCCTATAAAAAATCAGCAAGGGGGTGAGGTATTCAATTACTTTAATGTCCTCTGTCAGCATTACGCCGTTTTAAACATTTAGG
Organism: Clostridia bacterium; assembly: GCA_022793875.1. Lineage (GTDB taxonomy): Bacteria > Bacillota > Clostridia > TANB77 > CAG-508 > CAG-269. The sequence goes on along the minus strand of JAAWDR010000026.1, from coordinate 149,247 downwards.
GTTTACAGAAATGTTTCGGATTTTCTCATTCTGAACAGTATGTCTTTCTTTTTTAAATTCAAAATTTAAAACAGGGAGACTTATAAAAAAGTAACAATTTAGAGATGACCGTCTAAGTTTTCTGTTTCCATACATAAATAATGTACCTCCTTAAATTTGATGTAACTATTATAACACATTTTGCATAAAATTGCAATAATTTTATATATCGGCCAATGGATTACTTTCAACAGCATTTCTAACTTGTTCATTATTAACATGAGTATATATTTCAGTAGTAGAAATACTAGCATGACCTAACAATTCTTGTAAAGCCCTAATATCAACTTGTCCGTATTGATACATAAGAGTTGCAGCAGTATGCCTTAATTTATGAACAGAATATTTATTAATATCTAATCCAGCTTTCAAGAGTTCTTGTTTTACTATATATTGAACTGTTCTATTACTAATTCGTTCACGTCTTTCACTTAAGAACAAAGCATCTTTTGAATCATATTTAATACCTTCTTTAGGGCGAACATCTAAATAATCTTTAATCGCATTCATACAAGCATTATTTAAATAAATAGTACGTTCTTTATTTCCTTTACCAATAACTGTCATTTTACATTCACTAAAAATTATATCTTTAATATTAATACCTACAAGCTCAGACAAACGCATTCCACAATTTAAGAATAAAGTAATTATAGCAAAATCACGTTCTTTGTTTCTATTATCCTCACTGCCAGCAACATCTAATAATTTTTTGCTATCATCTAAAGATAGATATTTAGGCATTCTTTTTTCTTGTTTTGGAGTTTCTAAATTTTGTGCAGGATTTACATCAATAAGGTCAGTCTTCTGTGACAAATATTTAAAAAATATACGAATAGTAGATATTTTCCTTGCACGTGTAGCAGGTCTACTATGATTATTTGTTGCCAAATAAGAAATAAAGGAATGTATATCATTTAAAGTAATCTTTTTTAAATAATTTCTATCAAAATCCTTAATATTAATTTTATTAAAATCTGTTTCACTTGTCATTTTAAAATGAATTTTCATATATTTAAGAAACATGGAAAGATCATAGTTATATTCTTTAACAGAGTTAGTAGACTTATTTAATATTGTAATAGAATAATCTAAAAAAGAATTAACGAAATCTGGGTTATTTTCATGATTTATCATAATATCACACTCCATATATTATCACATTTTATATTAATTATATAATAATTATATTTTAAATAAAATAGTTTTTTAAAATTTTGTATTTCTCTAGCTGAAATAATTAAAAACTTGAAAAAACTTAAAAAAAATGTTATAATATTTAGCGAATTATAAGTAAAAAAGTCTAAAAATGAAATTTTTATATTTATTAAGGAGGAAAAAATGAAAAATACAAAAAAGTATATGTATTTAATTGGATTAATTATTTTTTGTTCAATAGCAACTACAGTATTAGCAATAGCAACAACAGACAAAATAGAAGCAAAATTAATAGCATCAAAAGAAGAACTGGAAGCTGGAGAAGAAGTTGTAGTTACCCTTAAATTTGATAAATATAATGAAATTATTAAGGGTATTAATGCTTTTAAAGCAACATTACAATATGATGAAGAAATATTTGAAAAAGTTGCACAATCCAACTTTACAACCCAAAATGATTGGGAAGAGCTAAAATATAATGCAGAAACAAAGGAACTAGTAGCAATCAAAAAAGCAGGAAGTAAAAAAGAAGAAGATATTTTACAACTTAAATTAAAAGTAAAAAATGAAGTAGAACCTAAAAAAACAGATATAGAAATTATTGAAATTGTAACATCAGAAGGAAAAGAAGATTTATTTATGGAACCTGCAACGATACATGTAGATATTATTAAAGAACAAACAACATTACCAGAAGAACCAGATAAAATTACATCAAAAAAATATAAAATAGAGAATGGATATATTGAAAGAATATTACCAAAAACAACAGTTGCAGAATTTAAACAAAATGTAACAACAAACCAAGAAATAGTATTCATAGATGAAATAGGAAATACTCTAAATGAAAGTGATTTTATATCAACAGGTATAAAGATAAAAGTAGGAAATACTCTAAATTACACACTAGTAGTAATAGGAGATATAGATAGAGATACACAAATCACAATTAATGACTTAGCACAAGAAAAATTACATCTAATTGATTATAAAACATTAACAGGAATAGAATTAAAAGCTGCAGATGTAGATGGAGATGGAGATGTAACAATTAATGACATAGCACAAATGAAATTAATATTAATAGATTTATTTAAGTTAAATTAAAAACAGTAAAAATAGAAAAGGAGATGAATCAAATATAATGAAAAGAACTGTAAGAAATAAGATAGCTAAAAATAAATTTTTATTAAGAATAAGTATTTGTATACCAATATTTTTGTTAATATTTTTAGGAGTAATATATGCAACTAATATTAATAAAGGTGAATTAAATGATGATGGAGAAATCGATTATGAAGATGTATATTTATTAGAAATGCATTTAATTCATAAAAAAACATTACCAGAAGAAAAATTAAAAAATGCAGATATGAATGGTGATGGAAAAATAACAGTAACAGATTTAACACTTCTAATACAAAAAATAGAAAAGACATTAGACTATGAAGTAGAATCATTTAATATAGAATTAGAAAATTATTATCCAAACAAAAATGAAGAAATTACATTAAATATTAATGCAATAGTAAGTTATGATGCTAATATAAAAAAAGTAATTATAAATAAAAAAGAATATGAATTAAGACAATTAGCTAATCAACAATATGAATTAAAAATTAATGTAGGAGATATAGCAGGAATTAAAGAATATAATTTTACAGAAGTAATCTTAGAAAATGAAAGAAGAGCAAAAATAGATTATACATTAAAAATAGATGTTTTAAAAGAAATACCAGTAATTGAAAATTACAAAGTAGAAGAAGATTTAAATGAATCAAAACTAAAAATATCTTTTGATGTAGTAGATAGAGAAAATAGTGTTACAACAGGAAATGTAGAAATTGTAAATGAAGCAAATGAAGTTATAAAAGAAGTTACTTTAACAAGTGGAGAAAACCAAATAGAAGTACCAGTTGAAGAAAACAAAAAATATAATGCTACATTTATCATAGATTATAATTTATCTAGTAAAGAATTAACAGTAGAAGGTAATTACGAAGGAATGATACAGTTTTCAAAAGTATTACAATTAACAGCTGACTATCAATTTAGCATAAGTAATATCACTACAAATAAAAATGGTACACAATCAACTGAATTTGAAAAATCTGAACCAATTCAGATTTCATTTGAAAGCAATAATGCAACTAAATTTGAACCAGATACAATTAAAGTAATGGGAAAAGAATATGAAGTAACAAAACAAGATAATATATACATAGTAACTATAGATGGAGTAACAGAATTTGGAACACATGAAATTGTAATTGAAGAAATTGCATTATCAAATGGCAAAATATTCTCACTACAAAATAACAATAAAGTAATAATAAACATTATTAAAAAGAAACCAACTGTAACAGATTTAATAATGGAAGAAGATGCAGAACAAAATAATATAAAAGTAAGCTTTTTATTAAATGATGAAGACAAAACAATTAAAAATGCTAATATTGTTTTAACAGATGTAGATGGAAAGGAAATAGCAAAACAAGAACTTTCTACAGAAGATTTACAAAATGGTGGAAAAATAGAAAAAACATTTTCTACAATACCTCTAAGTCAGTATAAAATAAAAGTAGTTGCAACATATAATCAAACAGAAAATGACGAAAATGAAGTAGTAAATAGTATATTAGCTGAAAAAGAAATAGAAGCTACTGCAAAAGCAACTATTACACAATCAGAAAATGACAAAGAATATGTAGAAAAAGGTGAAAAACTTTCTATTACATATTATATAGAAACAGATAAGACAGAAACTATTAGTAAAATTCGTGTTAATAACACAGATTATATACCTTTAGTAGTTGCTGATGGACAATACCAAATCGAAGTAGAAGCTAGTAACAATAGTGGTATTTGTGAATTAATAGCAACAAAAATTATTTTTAGTGATGAGACAGTAGCAAATGTAAATAATACAATAAAAATAGATGTTTTAAAAGACCAACCTATCTTTGAAAATTTAATAGAACAAGATAATATAGAAGAAAATAAAACAACATTAAGCTTTAATATTAAAGATGATGATAATTCTTTTAAGACTGGAAAAGCAATATTCACTAGTAAAGAAGATAATACAAAACAAGAAAAAGATATCCAAATAGGTCAAAATAATATCGAATTTAATGTAGAAAATGGAAAAATATATACATTTGAAATCAAAGTAAATTATGATAGGGATAGTAACGAATTAGAAGAAAAACCAGAAGAAGATAATTTGTTTATAGATGAAATTTTAATTACAAAAGAAATACAAATATTAGCTGATTATGAATTTACATTTAACAATTTTGTGACATATAATAATGAAAACCAAACAAAATATTTTGAAAAACAAGAAAATATTATAGTAAAATTTGATAGTACAAATGCTAGTAAATTTGTACCAAAAAAAGCAATAATAGATGGACAAGAATATGAACTTACAAAAAATGAAACAACATATCAAACAAAATTAAATGGTCATGAAGAATCAGGAGTAAAAAACATTACTATTGAAAGAGTTATTTTAGATAATGGAAAAGAATTTGTTTTGACAGAAAATAATCAGATACAAATTGAAATATTAAAAGATAAACCAACAATTACAGGCTTTGGTTATAGTGAAGGTGAAGATGACATCATAACTGCTGTATTCCAATTAAATGATGCAGAACAAACAATTAAAAATGGAAATATAGTAATTTCAGATGAGCAAAATAACCCAATTAAAACACAAGAATTAAAAGAAGGAATGAATACAATCAGTTTTAAAAAGATAAATGGTAAAAATCATCCAATAAAAGTTACAGCAAGCTATGACCTAGATACAAATACATTAGAAAGTGGTAAAAATGAATATCAAAACGATATATTATTAAATGATGAAATTGATTTTACAGAGCGTGAAATTCAACTAAAAGACATTATGGATGTAAACTTGTATCATATATACTATGGATTTGCAATGGATGCAACTAATATAGATAGTAATAAAATAATCCAAAATCCAGAAAATTATGTAGCAAAAGTAAAAATGAAAAATATGCCAGATATGTATGCTACTATAAAATCTTGTAGAATAGAAAATAGAGTAGTTTTATTAGAGCTAAATGTAGAAAATACTGTTATCTACAAAGGTGATGAAAAACAAGCTAAAGTAGAAGTACCTTTTGGTAAAATGGGAACAGCAGGTTCATATGTAAATAATGAAAACTTTGAATCACTAATCAGAAGAATAAAAGAATATCCAGATGCAAACATTACCTTAACAAAAGACTATGATGCTTCTGAATACAAAGTAGATACAACAACATATTTGGGTGATGATATTGTATTTAGAGGAACAATTAATGGAAATGGACATACAATATACAATTTACAAAAACCATTATTCAACGAAATGCAAAGAGCAAGTGTTAGAAACCTTGTCATAGAAAATGCTTATTTATCAAGTATAACAGGAAGTGCCGCAAAAGGAGTTATTGCTAATTCAGCAGAAAGCTCAAGTGTTATCAGTAATGTACATATCAAAAATGCAACGATTGCTGCATATGGAAATAATGGATCATATTTTGGATATGGTTCTATCGCAGGAAGAATCAGTAGCAATACTAGAATTGAAAAATGTAGTAGTACTAACCTTAATATAATAGCAACAAAAGGAGATGAGGCAGGAAGAGTAGGAGGAATTGTAGGACAAATAGGCTATAATTCAACAATAGAAGACTGTTATGTAACAGGAAATATTTCAGGTTCTTCAGAAGTAGGAGGAATCGTTGGTGGTATGATAGATGGATTATACCAACCAAATACTATAAAACATTGTATTACAAAAGTAAATATTACTGGTACAAGTGGTGTAGGAGGAATTGCAGGAAATCCAAATGGTAGTGGAAGAATAAAGCTAGTACAAAATATTAGTTTATCAGATGGAAATAAAGGATTTAAAGTACATGGGAATTCAATTTCACTTGATCCAGATACATTTAACTATGAAATGACAGAGTCTAAATTAAGTGCTAATGCCCCAAATTCTAATGGATTAATTAAGGAAATATCTAAAGATGAGTTTAGTGGAGAATTCTGCAAAGAACAAGCAGGATTTAGTGATACAACTTGGAATCTAAATGACAAAAATTATAATGTGCTACCATCACTTAATAATGCAGATCCAAATAACAAGAAAGAAGTAACTGTTGATGGAAGTTATATTCCAGATTTAGAAAGAATCCAAAAAATGGATATTTATAATGAAAATAAAGAAACATTATATGCTAACCTTTATTACTTAATGCCATTCTTTGATTCAAGATATCTAGTAGTAGATGGAGCTAAAATTAGTGAAGACCATGTTTTAAATAAAAAAGCAATTAAAACTGTTTTACCATACAATAAAGATAATAAATGTATACTAGCTCTTACAGAAGAAAACTATAATACAATAGACCATATCAATATTGTATTTACAGATAATTCTAGTGAGACATATAAAGTAAGATTTAAAAACATGAAAGGACATGTAGCTTCATATAAAGTAGAAGGACTAGGAATTGAATACAATTTTAATAATTATATTGTAAGACAAGATGCACAAATTGTGAAAGAACTTGTTAATTATATTAAAAATTTAGAATATAACAGGGACTTAAAAAGATTAGGTAGTATCGCTTTAGGTGAGCGTATTTATGCAGATTTCTTTAATGAAATAACAAGAAGTGAAGAAAATGCGACCCAATTTATTTTAAATTATTTTGCAAATGTTAGAGGATATAGTATAACATTTGATAATGATATTTTAAATCAATATATAAAAGCTGATTTAACAGGTTATGGTGAAAAGCTAAAAGAAGCAATATATGCTTATAACTATTATTCACGTTTTTATGGTATAGAAGTTAATGGTATTAATATTGCTGATATGCTATTCTTTAAAGGGGAGTTATATCAAAAAAATGCAAATACTAAAAACTTAATAAAAGAGTTCTTAAAAAGCAAATGGAAAGCTTCTCATGTTACCCAGATGTTCTTTAAAGAAACATTAGGACCATGTGTTAATAGTAATACAGTACAAGAATTCATAGAAAAAAATATTAGAATGTTCAGTAATAACCAAGACCCAAATGATTGGTTTACAGAGAACTTTAATGGTATTTTGGAAGAAGTACCAATTGCAGGAAAGGAAGACAGTATTGATTATAGAGCATGGACTCAACTTAAGAAACAAGAAAAATTCATTTTACCAGTATTAACATTACCAAAAGATTCAGGTTATATGATATCAGCACCAACTACATTTATAATAGGTTCTCAAAGAGTTTATGTAAGAGATCCCGAAAATGAAGCACAAGTTCAAAATTTACGAACATTAGTTAAGAATTTTGCTAATCAGATTGGTGTATTTTATAGTACAGCATCAGGTTTTATAGAACCACATATCTTCAATCAAATATGTGATATAGCAATTGACACTACTGTTTTGCCAGTATTGGGAGAACAAAAAAAAGATAAAGCAACTGACCCATTCTGCAAAAACTTTAATGAATTATTATATGAATGGTTTACAATAAGAGGAGTTGCAGCTTATTCAGGTTCAAATAGAATTTATTATGTTGTTGATAATGCATTAACAAGTTATGGGCGTACATGGTCACATGAAACTGGACATAACCAATGCAATTTCCTATTCTTTAAAAGAAATGGATTTAGACCAGTAGGTGGATGTAATAATAATGATGGTTCAGGAACAGAAGATTACACAGATGGAAATACAACTCAAGGATTTGGTGATGGGGGAGTAAACTTTAATTTAAGTTATAACTTTAATAGTGACCAATTAATAACAACTAATTTAACAACAGAGAGAATTAATACAACAGAAAAGATAGAAAGTTATTATAAAGGAATGTTTGAAGCAATAGACTTTTTAGATTATGCAGAAGCAAAAGCATTTTTAAGACTAACACCAGAAGAACAGTCTAAAGTTGCAGTACAAATTTACTATCCAAATGCACCAGGAAATTATGCAAATGTAGGATGGAAACCAATTTCAAAAGAAGAATTTGAAGAAATGAACTTAAAAACGATAGAGGACATTTATGATAACCAAATTACAATTAAACCAGGAGTAACTGCGCCAGTTACCCAAACTGGAGAACAAGGATTATATGGTTCTGAAAATATGTATATAAGACGTTGGTATCAACCATATAATGAAAAAGGAAGAACTCATAGTTATGGATTTACATATACATCTTGGCAAATGCTAGGAATTGGTGGATATGAAGGAGGATATATTACTTACTTTAGTGGAAAGAGTAAAAATGATTTAGATGCTATCCAAAAAGTAACAAAAGACCCAACAATGACATGGAAGAAATTTAAAACAGGTCGTTATGAATTAATGGAAGATAGTTGGAATACAATTCCATACTTAAATGCAGACGACTTAGTAGATAAATATGTAGAGGCATTAAAATTAGATGCTGCAAATAGTGATAGAAATATTACAAATAGTACAAATGTTAGAAGAATGAACTACCATTATCTAAAACGTGTAACAAATGACTTCAGAGAAGAAGTATTAGATGGAGATATTGAAAAAATTCATATTACTAGTGCAGAACAATTTAAACAAAAATTAACAGAAAATCCTTATGCTTATTATGTATTAGATAATGATATAGATTTATCTGGCGTAAGTGAAGGAAATTCTATTATTGATGGATGCTTTATGGGTAAATTAGATGGTCAAGGACATAAATTAACTGGAAATACAGTTCCAATCTTTAATAATATTAAATTTGCGCATATTTCTAATTTAAAAATAGAAAATAGTAATATTACAAGCAATTTAGCAGATGTAGGAGCGCTTGCTAAAACATTACAATATAGTGAAATGGAAAATGTATTAGGAAATAATATTAATATACAAACTACTAATAAACAAGTTGGTGGATTAGTTGGTAGTATAGCAAACAGCTTTGTAAAAAATGTACATATAACAGAAATGCAAGTATCAGGAACAGCAAGAGTTGGTATGATTTCTGGATATGTTGGACAAAGCCAAATAGAAGAATGCTCAAGCAATGGAAAAGTAGTATCAACAGGAAATGCATGTGGAGGACTATTAGGAGAAATTTATAATAAGACAACAGTTAGAAATTGTTATTCAGTAGGAGAAGTAAAAGGAAATCAAGATATTGGTGGATTTATTGGATATGTAAATACTTCATACATAATTAACTGTTTTAGTAATGTGAAAACAATAGGAAATGCAGGAACAGCAAGTTTTACAGGACAAACAACAGGAAATTCTATTATAAAAAATAATATTACTTTAGTAGACCAAACAGCTGGATATAAATTTGATGGTAGAACTGCAAATAATAAATTTATAAATTTCAGTGGAAATTATGAAAATAAAGTAAATCTAGGAAGATCAACACTAACAAGAACAGGTATTGATTTTACAGGAAAAATAAGTTTAGCTGATGGTGAAGATGTTAAAAAAGAAAAATTCTATACAGAAACTTTAACTTGGAATAATAATATTTGGGACTTTAGTAGAATTGCGAATGGAGGATTACCAAAATTAAAAAATGATGACCCAAATAATATAACAAATACATTAGAAATATATAGTATTACAAATGCTGAAGAGTTTGAAAGACTATTAAAAGAACATAGAGAGGCAACATTTGTAATCGAACAAGATATTGATTTATCTACTTTAGAAAGTACAACTACAATTATTGATGGTGTATTTATGGGAAGAATAGAGGGAAATAATCATACATTAAGAGGAAATACTGTTCCAATATTCCATACAATTCACTATGCAAAAATATCTAATTTAAAATTAGAAGATAGTAATATATCTAAAAATGAATCAGATATAGGAGCACTTGCAAAAATATCTTCTAACTATGTAGAACTAAATAATATAATAGCAAAAAATATTAATGTATCAAATAGAAACCAAGATACTGGTGGATTAGTTGGTATTATGACTTATACAAACTTAGAAAATGTACATATTATAGGTTCAAATATTTCAGGTACAAATAGAGTAGGGGCTTTAGTAGGATATATTGGCTATTCAAACATAAAAGAAAGTAGTAGTAATGCAAACGTTATAGCTAGTGGAAATGCTGCTGGAGGATTTATGGGAGAAGTAATTAATGGAACAACAATTGAAAATTGTTATTCAATAGGAGAAGTATCTGGAGTACAAAATGTTGGAGGATTTATAGGAAGTCTAAATAAATCTACAGTTATTAATTGTTTAAGTACAGCAAAAGTTGATGGAGATGAGGCAACAGCAGGATTTATAGGACAGTCTGCAAATAGTTCTATTGTAAAAAACAATATTGCTCTTGGAAATCAAGTAAAACAAAAATACAAATTTGATGGTAGAACAATTGAAGAACAATTAGCAGGATATGAAAATAACTATGAATATGAAAGAAATAAAGGAATATCTACTCTAACTAGAGATGATATTGACTTTACAGGAAAAATTAGTGTAGCCAAAAAGGAAAATATAACAAGCGAATATTTCTATACTAATACATTAGGATGGAATAAAGATATTTGGGACTTTAGCAATATAGCAGAAGAAAATATACCAAAATTGAAAAATTCTGACCCAAATGAAGTAATTGGAATAGGAATACCAGCACATGCTATTCATACAGCAGAAGAATTTGAAACATTGCTAAATCAATATCCAGAAGATAACTTTACAATTGAAAATGACATTGATTTATCTACACTAAATAAAACAACTACAATTATTGAAGAAACATTTTATGGAGAAATAGAAGGAAAAGGTTATACAATAAGAGGAAATGCTGTTCCAATCTTTAATAAAGCATGTCATATGACAATGTCTAATATAAAATTAGAAGATAGTAATATAAACAAAAATGAAATAGATGTAGGAGCACTTTCAAAAATAGCTGATGATGTCAGATTAACCAATATAGTAGCAAAAAATATTATTGTATCAAATAAAAAACAAGATGTTGGTGGTTTAATTGGAATTATGACTAATTCTAATTTAGAAAATGTACACATCATAAAAGCAAATATCTCAGGTACAAGTAGAGTTGGAGTTTTAGCAGGATATATAGGTAATTCGACAATCAAGGGATGTAGTAGTAATGGAGAAGCAATAGCCACTGGAAATGCTATAGGAGGTCTTATTGGAGAAGCAATTAATAAAACAATTATTGAAAATTGTTATTCAGTGGGAAATGCTAGCGGAAATCAAGATATAGGTGGATTAATAGGAATATTAAGAGAATCTGCAATAATTAATTGCTTTAGTGTAGTAAAGGCATATGGAAATGCAGGAATATCTGGATTTATAGGACAATCAGCAAATAATTCTATTGTTAAAAATAATATTGCTCTTGGAAATCAACTTAAACATTACAAATTTGATGGAAGAACTGCTCAAGACCAGTTTGATGGATATGAAAACAACTATGAATATGAAGAAAACAGCGGAATTTCTAATTTAACAAGAGAAAATATTGATTTTACAGGAAAAATAAGTATAGCAAACAAAGAAAATGTAACTGATGAAGACTTCTATACTAACACATTAGGCTGGAATGCAGATATTTGGGACTTTAGCAATATAGAGGAAGAGAATATACCAAAATTGAAAAATGCTGACCCAAATGATAAAATATCAATTCATACAGTAGAAAGCTATTCAATTAGTTCAGCAGATGAATTTATACAATTAATTTCAACACATAGAGATGCAATCTTTACAATTGAAAATGATATAGATTTTTCAGGAAAGACTTTTAAGATTGGAAGTACAGTAATATCAGGAGCATTTGCGGGAGAAATTAAAGGTAATAACCATACTATAAGAAATCTAACAAATGCAATGTTATTTGAACAGTTTGAAGGTAAAGTAGATGGTTTAAATATAGAAAATTACAATTATGGGGCAAAATGGAAGAATGGATTTATTGATTGGAGTGTAAGTAATCCTCTTAGATTTCAAATGGCAGCTTTTGCTAAAAAAGCAATCAATGCAACATTTACAAATATGAATTTCAATAATATTACTATGTTAGGAAAATATACATATGCTATAGTGGTTTCTGAAGATGAAAACAGTACATATGAAAATATTAATATTAAGAATGCTTATATAAATGGAAGAACAAGTGGAAGTCAAATTGCTACAATAGCTGCTATAAAAACAGGTGGAAGTATAAAAAATTGTTATGTACAAGCAGAAATATATGCAACAGGATCACAAAATGGAGGTATTATATCATTAAGTAAAGGAGACGTTATAATCGAAAACGTAATATCTAATGTTTATATGGCATGTAGTTCAAGTGCTAATAATGCAAAAACTTGGGCAGGACTTGTTTATAAAGTAGAAAATGGAAATTTAATGGTTAAAAATTCAGCAGTAATTACAAAACAAAAACAAACCAATAATCCAATTAATAAAGTTGTTGCAACAATTAATGAAGGAGCAAATGTTACATTTGAAAATTGTTATGAGAATGCTGATTCATTTGGTATAGCAAATAGTGATAAAGAAGGTATTCAAACTGTAACAAATTCTGAATTACTAACAAAGAATTTTTATACAGATGTATTACATTTAGATGAAAATATTTGGAATTTAGATAATATACAAGAAGTAGATATAACAAACCTAGATAGTCAAAATGTAGATAATAAAGTTGTTAGATTTATCACATTTGGATTAAGAAATAGTTAGTAATAATTTAATAATTTTTATACTGTTAACAAAATATTTTGTTAACAGTATTTTTTTCTTAGCATAAGAAAAATTGACATTTTTCTATATAATAATTTATTAATGTCAGTTTTTGTTCTTATATAGAAAAAAGTCATATAATTAAAACAAAAATAACGAAACTTAAAGAAAAAATCATTGACGTAATTTAAAAAACATGATATAATTTTAATGTTATTTATGTATTATTGTTTATAAAAAGAAAAGAGGGGAAATTAATTTATGAAAGTAAAAAAACTAATTACAGGAATGTTATTAATTGCAATTTTTATTACACAAATTAATATCATTCCATTTACCAATTTTGTATATGCACAAGACACAGAAAATGTAAACAATACAAAATTCCATTATCAACAATTAAATGATACAGCAAAGAAAATATATGATGGAATATATGAAATGTATGAGCAAGGAATTTTAAAAACAGGAACAGAAAGTTTTGACCTTGCTAAAGATAACAAATATGTAACTCAAGAACAACTTGAAGATTACATGAAAGGAAATAATGAATTAAAAGTAGCAATGAATGCAGCAAGATATGCATTTTATGCAGATTATCCAGAGGTATTTTATATTCAAATTCAAAAATTGAACCTAAGGGTAACAAAAGATGCACAAAATAGATATCATGCAAATATAGGTTCAGGAAGCTTAAAAAATTATTATGTAGAAGGATTTACAAGTAAAGAACAAGTTGAAGAAGAACTAATAGCATTTAATGATATAGTAAATAAAATCGCAGAAGAAGCAAAAAATGTTAAGGTAGAAGAAGGCAAAGAATTAGTAACAGAACAAATAAAATACATACATAACAAAATCATAAACAATACATCTTACAGATTGGAAAGCGACTGTACAGAGGGAAATGAAGGTTTTTTAGGAACACCTTATGGAGCACTTGTAAAAAAACAAGCAGTCTGTGAAGGATATGCAAGAGCATTAAAAATAATTTTAGATAAAATAGGAATTAATAATATATTAGTACAAGGAACACATCAATCAGATGGAGCTGCTGCAGTTCCTCATATGTGGAATTATGTTCAAATAGAAAAACAAACAAATGAAAGGGCAATAGAAAAAGTTTGGTATGCTATAGATGCTACATTAGATGATCCTTTTTTACGTGATACTACTGTAGATACTACACTTCCAGAGTTTGGACCTGGAGATGATATACAAGAAGGATTTGAAAATACAAGATATTGTCTAGTTGGAACAGAAACTATGAATCAAGAACACATTGTAATAGAAACAGTAGAAGCTGCAGGAAATTATGTATTTAGATATCCAGAATTAAATGTAGAAGATTATGGTATTGATAATGTAACAAACATAAATGGACTACTAGTAAAATATAAACAAGATGGAACAGAAACAGAAGAATATAAAGCTGGTGACTTTTATATTAGTTATAATGAGAAAGGATATGCAGAAAATACAAAAGACAATAAATATATATTAATGAAATATCATGAATATAAACCAGGTGATGACAAATGGATAGAAGGTAATTGGGGATATATGAATCCTAACTTATATGCACCAGGAGCATTTAAAGATAATGGAAATCATATTTATATATCAGTTCCAAACTCAGAATATGTAGAATTTGCAGTAACAACATTAGCACCTTCAACTGATTCTTTAAAACAATATACTTATCAAGGTGATGGATCTGACTTTGTAGCACAATCTGGAAAACTATATAACCCAAGTGGAATATACAAATCAAAACCATATATAAAAACTCAAACACCAAAACCAACAGAATCACTTTCAGTAGGTCCAACTTATCATGTAGATGTTACTTATACTGACGACTTAGTTTTTGAAAACGGAGTAACAGAAGCAGGATATAGAATGGAATCATCAGGTACAACTGGAGCAGAAAAATCAGAAATAACAAATTTTAAATTTGATGGAAAGAATAGAATAACATTTGATTTAAAATTTAGTGAAATGTATGCTGATGATGGAGCAAATTATAGAATTTATGTTACAGGGTTAGTAGGAAAAAATAGTGGAAAAGCACCATTAGAAATAACATTTGGATCATATAATATTATAGCTTGTTCATTTAGTATGAATAAAGCAAAAAATTGGGAAGTATTTGCTAGACCAACTCTTCTTGAAAATGAAGACCTTTCATTGAATGGTTGGAAAACAAGTGATGGAGAAGCAGTATCAGATAAACTAAAAAGTAGAATAGCACTAGTAGCAACAAGAACAACTCAAACAGAAAAAGAAACTATGAATGATTTAATAAAAGATGAGTTTCCAAATCAAGAAGTAGTTACAAGTGAGACTTATAATATTTCATTAAATGTATGTAAAAAATATGTTGTAAAAACAGGACATAGATTAAGATTATCACTTGGATTCCCAGCAGGATATGGTCCAGAAGATGCAGGAGTAACATTTAAAGCATATCACTTTATAAGAAATGATAAAGGAGAAGTAACAGGTGTTGAAGAAATTCCATGTGTTGTTACACAATATGGTTTAGTTGTTACATGTGATTCTTTTAGTCCATTTGCTATTGCGGTAGTTGAAAATGATGGAACACAAGTACCACAAGATAGAACAGTAATAGTATCAGATACAGAAGGTGGAATAATTACAGGGGCTAATAGAGAAGAAGGAAATATTATTACACTTAAAGAAAATGAATCTAAAACACTTAATATAAAAGCAGATGAAGGTTATGAAATAGAATCAATAACAGTTTGTGGTGAAGTAAAAGATATGGCTCAAGTTGAAAACAAAGAAGAAACATCAATTAATGTAAACTATGGAGATGTTAAAGATGGAAATTGTATTATTGATGTTAAATTCGTTGCTAAAACAGTACTTCAAGTAGAAGAAAGCAAAGGAGAAATAGTAGTAGAGCCAGAAGTAACACCAGCAACAGCTACAATACCAAATGAAAAAATGGCAAGCTTAAATAATACACTAACAATCAATAGTAATGTAGAAGAAACAGAAGGAATAGTTACATATCAATGGTATAAAGATGGAACAAAATTAGAAGGAAAAACTAATAAAGTTCTAACAATAGAAAATGTAAAAGAAACAGATGCAGGAGAATATGTATTAAAAGTTACTACAACATTAGGTACAGCAAGTAAAGAAACAAGTAGTAATGCTTGTGTTGTAACTGTTAGAGGATTTGTAACATCTATAACATCTACAGATGAAACAGTAGATATACAAAAAGTAGAACCAGGTCAAGAATTTGAATTAAACTTTAATATAGATATGTTCAAAAATATAGGGCAAGGATTAATTTCTTTAGCAGGTCAATTAGAATATGATTCTGATATTTTAGAAAAAATTAGTATTACAGGACAAAATGGTTGGGAATCAGACAAAAATTCATTTAATGAAGAAAATTTTAAATTTATAATAGACAATGGTGACTATGTAACAGAAGCAGGAGCAATGTTCAAAGTTAAATTCAAAGTAAAAGACACAATAAAGGAAAATACAAAAACAATTGTAAAAATAAAAGGAGTTACAGCAAGTGGCGGATATGGAGTAATCATATCAAATGATTCAGAAATAGAAGTCGGAGTACAAATAAAAGAAGAAGTAGAAGAAAAAGAAGAAATTAAATCTGAAAAATATGATATAAATGAAGAAGAAAAACACATTTCAAAAATAACACCAAATACAACAATAGCACAATTCAAAGAAAATGTATCAACAAAACAAACTTTAGTATTTACAGATACAGAAGGAAATGTATTAAATGATGAAAATATTCTTGGAACAGGTATGAAAGTAAAAGTTGGAAAGACTTTAGAATATACAATTATTGTAACAGGTGATATTGATGGAGATGCTCAAATAACAGTCAATGATCTTGCTCAAATAAAACTACATTTAATTGAACAAGAATTATTAACTGGAATTAAATTAAAGGCTGCAAATATCGATGGAGATACTCAAATAACAATTAATGATGTAGCTCAAATAAAATTAGTGCTAATTGGTTTATTTGAAATAAAATAAAACGAGGAGAAAATATATGAAAAGAATAGCAAAATTAAGTATAATAATGTTGTTAATGATGGTTTATTTAACTGTAAATGTATATGCCAAACCTAATTGTACTATAAATATGGCAACTAATCAGACAGAAGTTAGTAAAGGAAAAGAATTTACAATTGATGTAAATTTGTCTAACATACAATCTGAAAGAGGAATTATAGCAATAGAAGCAACATTAGAATATGAAAAAGATTGTTTGACACTATCAAAAATGGAAGGGCAAAATGGATGGGACACACCAATTAAGGATTTATCTTACAATGAATCAAATGGAAAACTTGTAATTGATAAAAAAGGACTAGCCAAAAATGATGAAACAATACTAAAAATTACTTTTGTAGTTAATGATACAAACAAGAAAAATACAACAGTATCATTAAAAAATATTATTGTAGCTGATGGAACAGCACCAGCTACAATATCAAATGCACTTACAAATGTAACAATAAAAGAAGAAACAAACCCAAATCCTGATGAAGGTGAAAAGCCTAATCCAAATCCTGATGAAGGTCAAAAACCAGACCCTAATCCAAACCCTAATCCTCCTAATCCTGATGATGGTCAAAAACCAGATCCAAACCCAAATCCAGGTGAAGATCAAAAACCTGATATAGAACCAGCACCAGATGAAGAAGAAAAACCAAATACAAATCAAACTACAGGAGATACAAATAATACTAATAAAGACAATGTTGCGACAGGTAAATTGCCACAAACAGGAAAAGATAGTAAAAATGTATTAATATTAGTAATTGCATTATCAATATTAATTGCTATAGTCTTCATATTCATATATAAAAGTAGACGAAGTAATAAAAAATATTAAAATGCAATAATGAAAAAATAGATAACAATGTATTAAGAAGGGCAGAGCATTATATATGCTCTGCCTTAAATATATCTTCAATCCAGTCGAAATCATGACCAGATAAAGAAAGGAGTTGATTTCTTTTTCCAAACCCAATAACTGTTTGTGGTCCAGAATGGAAATCACTACCACCACCTATTAAAAGATTATGCTGTTTTGCAAATTTGTATAAATAATCTCTTTGTTCAAATGTATGTGAAGAATGAAATACTTCTATACCAAATGTTTTAGTAGTTTGTAAAACATAATTTAAAACTGATAAAACTTCTTCTTTACTTTCATAAATATATAAACAAGGATGTGCAACAATTGTAACTCCACCATTTTCAAGTGCCATATTTGCCACACTAGTTGCCGTTGGCAAATTCTTAGTAGTATCAATATAAAAAGGACTACTAGGATTAATACAAAACTTTTTAAAAAACAATTTGGGTGCATCATATACAATTGGATGTGTTGAATCAAAAAAAGTTTTATTTTCAGGATATTTTAATAAATCCTTGCATAAATATTCAGTAGCAAACATTCCATTTGGTACTTGCAAATTTTCTGAATGCCTTAAATGCTTTTTATCACATTGCCTGATTAAAAATTGAAGTTGTTCGTCTTGTGGAGTCATCCCATAATCATATTGATTAATAAAAGCTTGTACATTTTCTGGATGTGGTCCATAATAGATTAACTCAATTGGAATATATACACCTGTTGATTGATCTAAAATCTTACAAGCAATTTCAGAACCAACAAAAACCTTTAAATCTCCCAAGTCTTCTTTTTCAATTGTTTTTAGTTCATTTGAACAATCTAATATTTTATTGTGGTCTGTAATAACAATTCGCTTTAGCCGTACTGTTTTTGCTAATTCAATAACTTCTTTTAAAGTAAAAGAACCATCTGAGTATTTTGTATGAATATGATGGTCATAATCCGTTTGATAACCTAAAGATAATAGTTCTTTTGAAGTGCTGATATTTTGATTGAATAGCATAAATATTACCTCCTATTATTTTTATTATTTTTGGATAATAATTATTTTACTTCCAATATTAATTAAAATAAATCTATATTATTATATACTATTTTTAAGTTTATGTCAATTTATAAAGTTTTATTGATATTCATTGAAAATATATGCAAGAAAATGATAAGTATTTAAAATTAAAGATATAATATAAACAAAGAAAACATAGATTTTAATATAAGCCTATGTTTTTTGTTTTTATTAATAGAGATATTTACATAGGTAAAATTATAAATAGGAGGATAATCAATGATTAAAATAAAAAATGTAGAAATAACAGAAGAACTAAAATACAAAGATGTTATTATTTTAACTTATAATATTCAATATCCAGAAATAGTAAATCCAAAACTAGAACATGGAATAAATAGATTTAATGAATATAATAGGATAAAAGCATTACGTCTAGAAGAATATATAAAAAATGAATTATATGAAGATGCAAAGAAAATATATGATTATAATGTTGCAAATGGATATCCATTAATGGTATTTGAAGTAATCTTAAATTATTATATTACTTATCAAGAAGATAATTTTATTAGTTTATATTATGACCAATATGAGTTTACAGGAGGAGCTCATGGGAATACAATTAGATCTTCTCAAAATTGGGACTTATATATAGGAAAACAACTTTCTTTATCATGTTTTTATCCTAATAATCCTTATTATATAATAGATATTTTAAAAGAAATAAATTATCAAATAAAAAGACAGATGAATCTAGATAAAAATAAGTATTTTGAAAACTACTGTGAATTAGTTCTAGAGACATTTCGATTAGAAAATTACTATATAATACCAAATGGAATTGTAATATATTTTCAACAATATGATATTGCTCCTTATTCTAGTGGAATACCAATTTTTTATATAATACATATATAATATCATACTATAAAGCTTTAAAATCAATTTTAAGACGTTTTTACGATTTATTCGATAAAGTAGTTGATGTTTTAGAGTTTTTCATAAGACATAACCATCCTTTCTTTGTACACAATGAATTTAGACAATGTCAAATAGTGGAAAATTGCTTATCAAAAAAAGAGTAAATATTTTCTATTTGAAAAAATTTTACTCTTTTTAAATGTTTTACAAAATTTCAACAACCTTTCCATAAATATTACTTTTAGAAATCCATCCATTCACATGCTTGTGATTGTTCGATATCTGATACGAATTATTCCGAATTGCCGAAATTTTATGAAGATAGAAATGCCCTTTTACTTTACAAAATACAATATCATTTTTCTTCAATATTACATCTTCTGTTATTGGAACTACTATAACAGACTGGCCCGATTTTAATCTAGGAGTCATAGATTGGCCATATCCTGTTACTTTACATTTTTCTCCATTTAGTAAATGTTGCATGGTAATTGCATTTTCTTTTCCTTCAAACATAATATTTTTCCTCTCTTTCTAATTAGAATATAAGGCTTATATCTATATTTGTTACAACAACAATATTAACATAACTTGTTCTATTTGTCAATATTATAAAGAACTAGATATTTAAATGCAATAGCTAAAAAGGTTTTACAAGATGAGTAGGGAATAGGGAATAGGCTATTTTCAATTATTATAGTTGTTAAATAACCTAAATAACAATTTCTAGGATAAATTAAAAAGATTTTATAAATAATATTTAAAAGTATAAAACAAAATTATAATTGTAAATGAAAATTTTTAAAATTATAAAAATTGATATATTTCAAATTTTGAATTTTCATTTTGTGCAAAGTTTAATTTCAAAAAGCGAACATTTGTTATAACTGTTTGTAAATAAAAATTTTTATTATAACTTTTTATAAAGCTTCAAAATCAATTTTAAGACATTTTAATAATATATCCAACATATTATATTTTGAATTAGAATATAATTAATAAAATGTCACCTTTATAATATGAATTTAGTTAGAATGGTTATTTTTAGGCATTTATTAAAAGTACTGAAAAATGGCTAAAAAAGTGACGCACGAGAATCGATTTTAAGCCGTTTTTATAAAAAAGTAATATAACTTGTTGTCTACAAATTGAGCAAAATATTGAAATATCAACAAAAACAAGATTTTACAAAAAATTTATATAAATATATATAAAATTATATAGGAATTATATTAAGATTATAATAAACTAATATAGATATAAAAAACTAAAGCGTTAGAATGGATTTTAAGAGGTTTAATTAAAAAAGTAATATAGTTTGTTATTTAAGGAAACAGCTATATAAGGCTAAACATAGGAGTTTTAAAAGAAAGACCAGGTATTCATGGTTTTATATTTTACTCCTATCTCTTTTTGCACAAAACTTTGATTTTGTGCAATGTATTTAGACTAAAAATATAAGAGACTATATTATAGTCCCTCTACTCTATTACTTCTAAAATTTCATTAAGAAGATTTATTTTTGCTAGATTATCAAAAAATGTGTCATATAAATCATACAATTCTTTATATTCCTCCATAGACAATCCAATTATATCTTCTAATTCTCTAATTCTATCAAGATTGTTATAATTTTCTAATTGAATTTTTTTTCTATAATTTTCTAATAATTGCTTAATTATTAAATTTTCCATATAATTTTATTCCTTTACAATATACTTCCATTAAATGGATTTTCTTTTAAATATAAATTTATTTCAGTTGTTACAATATCAACAAATATATCTATTTTATTAATATACATTAATATTGTTTTATCTTCTAATCCTGATATTTTATCAAGTTTTTTCTTTATTCTATTTATTTTCGTTGTAGTTTTACTCAATTACTTCCACCTCACTTTTTGGTTGTTCATAAAATAATAAAAAATAGTTCTTCTTACAACTTGAGTAGCTATTTGATTATTGAATAATATTTTATGACCACCTTCTAATAAATTTCTTATTTTTTCTTTATAACTTCTTGTTAAATCTTGTATTGGAAATCCATTTTGAACAGCATATAAAATAGCAAATAACGTTTTATCTTGATAGTCATTAAACGAATATAAGTAATTATTCAAATATAAAACTGGAAATATATTTTTATATTCAAATGTTTTTATTTCTGATATATCAAAATCATCAAGTTCCCTTGAAACCTCTACCCTTGTTAAATTTCCTAATATGTTTAAATTACTTTCCTTTTTCTTGTTATATATTTTTATACGACCATCGCCTTTTCCAACACAAATTGTTTTATCATCAAATCCATTACTAAAAATTTTACTGTTTCCTCTTCCTCTTATGTCTGTTATTATATCTAATATATTAACTTTCAAATCCATTGCTAAATCAAAACTCTTTATATACCATTTACCACTTAAACTTAATAAATATTCTATTATTTTATTGTCTTTTAATTTGTTGGGGTTAAATTCAATCGTAAAATTATATTCTGCCCCTTCATAAAATGAACGTCTTTCAGTATTATGACAAAAACCAAACCAAAATGATTGATTATCCCCTACTTCAATTATATAATTGTAAAAAAATTGTTTTAATTGTGGTGTTGTATAATATTTTTTTACATATTCTTTCCAACAACTTTTAAATCTAAATTCTATTTCAGTAAATACAGCATAAGTCAAAGAAGTTTTTAAGCGTATCATATCAACAGAATAAGTAATATTATTATGAATTAATTCATTTATATACATCTTATACCTCTTTTACTTATTTTAAATATTAATTGTTTCACAAAAAAATGTGAAACATATTCTATTATTTGTTTATATTTCAATATTTATTTAAGTTTTTTTAAAGGTCAGAGAAAGTCTTAAATAAATTTTATTACAAACATTCTTTTGTAGACCTCAAACCATTGAAATATAAATCAATTTTAGACTTTTTTTGTTTTTTTCCATTGTCATATATGACAATAAATACCGCTTGTTAGATAGGGCGGTATTTATTGCTTTAGAATTTTATCTTTAGTAAACGCAAACGCACTACGTGCATTTGCTATTTGTTTAGGGGGGACTATCCCCGCCTCCTACTCACGTTCGCAAAGAGAATGTAAAACATTCTCTAATGCTCACTAATCGTACCCCCCCGCATATCAGAGAAAGGCTCTGCGGGGGCGGTTAGTAAACGAATATATATTACTAAAAACTCTAAATAGCACCGCGACCTAGAGAAGATGCAGTTTGAATTTTAGGAATACCATCATTAATTATATAAATATAAATTAATTTATAAATATATAATTTACAATCTGATAGATTATATATCTTTGCTGGAAACAACTTTACTCCATTTAAAACAATAGGCTTTTTATCTTTATTTTTATATCTATAATAACACCTTGCTATATAATCTATACTATAACCCTTATAATACAAATCTATAATTTTTTCATCACTCATTTTTTCCTTTTATCCTTTCCAGCAATTAAAACAGTAGTATTACTATTAGTAATTTCTTGTGATCTTTCTTGAAATCCTACACTTCTAAATCTTTCTATTACTTTATATGTATCATAACAATTTCTAAGTTCTTTATCATGAACAAAAAAATACATACCTCTTTTTTTAAATTCAACTACATTACCTTCACTATCCAAAAATGGTTCAAAACGCCTAACAATAGTTAAACAGCCGGAAGAGCGTAGAGCACCTACGCACTTCCGTAGCTTGAGAACGAATAGCTTTAGCTAGCAAATAAAAATTTTGAGAAGTACCTAGAATAATACGTCTATTTTTTCTATTCTGTGTTATTACTTCCAACATTTCTGGAGGGAAATTTTTGCTATCATTACTTGAAAACCAATTTTGCAATTCATCAATACTAACAATAACACCTTGAATACCATTTTTGTAACTCATAAGCATACGCCAATCTTTTAACGCCTTATCTTCATAAGTATAATCTAAATTAGTAGTACAAACAGCTTTAGGATATTCTGCTTGCATACGTTTCATAAATTCAACCAAACTAATAGTTTTACCCATACCTTGACGACCTTCAAAAATAATCATACCTTGGTATTTAAAAAATTCGGGGTCTTTTTCAAATAAATCATCAACAAATTGTGCTGGAAAACGAATGAAAATCCTTTTTAAGAAACTTTCTTTTTTTACAGTATAATGTTCTCCTTTTTTAAATCTCTTTCCTTTAGATAAGCCAATAATTACATTTACAGATACTAAAAAACTAAATATGGCAATTAGAATTAATATTATATAAAAAGGATATTTTAACATAGTTACTATCATTTTAAGCATATTAAATAAAACGGACCACATCATTTTAAAAGCACACTCCTTTTTACAACATTAGTTTTTATATCTTTTTCAATAAAATTTGAATAATTATCATATAATGTATCAATATCTTTACTTATTTCAAGGATTTTATAAAATAAATAACAAAAACCAAAACATTCAATAATAAATAGAATAATTAAAAAAATATTCATTATTTGTCCCCCTTTAATGTTTTTATAGGGCTTTCTAAAAACCTAAAAAAACTTACTTTTTCAAATCTTGCATCTTTTTTTATATATTTCATTATGAAATATGTTAGTTCACAAATAAAAACATATATCAAAAAAATGTAAGAAATAAAATATAATATATTCATAAATTGTCCCCCCTTTACTAAACAAATGGTATAAAATTCCAAACAGTTCTTATAAGTGTAAAAACCGTTCTAAAACTTATTATTGCAATACTCAATATAATTAAAGGCAATATATTACTCCATGGAATTACATAAGCTACAACTTGTAAAAAACTTGTAATAACTGGAATACTTGAAACAAAATCAATTGCTATATTTAATACAGAAAGAGGAGCTAATAAAACATTTAATATACCTTGAAATAATAATAAAATTGCATCTACTATCATTATTTTCTCCTCCTTCCAAAACCAAATTTACTATAAGCTTGTATATCTGTAAATTGTGCTGATACATCATACAAATTAGGTACTCCATTCAAAATATTAGAAATATTTACAAATAATCTCCATAAGTAAAATACATAGAAAAATCCTGTAATAATTAAATCGCCATAATTTTTAAATGGTGCATAAAAACTCATATCTATAACTTTAATATTCATTGCACTAGTATATTTTGTTGCACCTAAATTTAAGGTTATTGCTGGAGCATTTCCCAAGTTATTAATAATATCTTTTAAAGAATTTATAGATGTTATTATACTATCTATAAATGCAAATTTACTTTTAATAGTATTAGGAATAGCTTGTAATCTTTCTTCTGAAGGTACAAAAAGTAATTCAAGCAAATCTCCTAATAAATCAATTAATTTGTAAACAAAGAAATTTTCAGAAAATGGATTTATATAGCTTAACAATTCCCCTAAAACTTCAAAAATAGGAGTAAGTATAAAATTCTCATCAAATGGATTAAGAAAACTTAATATATTACCTAAAAATTCTCCAATACTAGCTAAGCCTTTTGTAATATTCTCAAAAGTAGACGCCAAGCCTTCCAAAATCCTATTAGGCAAATTAAGAATGGTATCAATAACCTTGCTAAACCAACTAGAGTTGTCGTTATCTCCTTCTTCTCCGCCTCCACTTCCATCACCTTCCTCAGGATTGTTTGTGGAGGTAGCTGAAAAAAAAGCGAATCATCTTCTTTATATAAATCTCCATTAGCCATTAAAATTGTATCAGAAGTAATAGCATTGCCAAACCATTCATAGCATATATAGCCATCAGTAACATGTCCGCCACCTGCAACTTTTTGTTCAAAATTACCTGAGTTATCAAAAATCATATGACATCCATTAGAATACGAATCTAAAAAGAAACTCCAATAGCCATTTTGTTTATAAAAATGTATTTTTAACTTTTCTGTTTTTTCAAAGAAAAAAACATAATATTTTTGATTATTCCAATAAAAACCAAAACAAGTATAATTTTCATTGAAATATTCTGTATTTTTTAAATAATCAGTAATTTTATCAGGAAAATTATAAGTTATATTGTCAGTAGAAACTGTATCATAAGCAAATACATTGCTTGTAAAACAAAATATAACTAAAATAAATACACTTAAAACTGGTAAAATTTTATTTATAAAAAATTCATTTTTCATATTTTTTATCCTTCCTATAAAATAAGAGGATAGCATCATAACAAAACTATCCTCAATTTTAATTTTTCTTTAGTAAACTAAGCTGAATGTAGTATACTTTGTATAAATGCAATTCCTTTTCTTAAAGCTATGAATGTAATCATAACTGGAATACAAACAGGTAATACACCTAGAATTTCATCTAATACACCTTGTAACATTGTATTTGTTACAACTTTAGATAATACAGCACCTGCTGCAACTGTTGTATTTTCCATAGTTTTTTTCCTCCTTTATCTTTAGTTTATTTTACATAGATTAAGCACTATGTAATATTGATTGCACAAATGCAATACCTTTTCTTAAAGCTATAAATGTAATTAAAACTGGTATACAAACTGGTAATACACCAACAACCTCATCTAAAACACCTGATAGCATAGAACTTGTTACAATATCTTTTAACATAAGGCAAACCCCCTCCTTTTTCATTAGTTAAAAATGGAATATCATATCGAAAAATTTATAAATATATTTCAATACAATAACCAAGACAAAGAAAATTAAAAAGCAAGCAATACAAGACAAATCTGTATGAATTAATTCTAATAATTCAATTTCACTCATATTACCTACTCCCTTCTTCTTTAGTAATTTATATAAATTTTAATTTATATACTAATCTTCTACATTAACGTCAACACTATCAACTTCAATTGAAATTTTTGTAGCATATATAGTTACGTTAAAATTCAAAATTATTTTTTGATAAGCTTCTAAACTTTTTAAATCATTAATTAAAACAACTTGTTTTTCAGAAACTTTAAATTTTCTTTCATTTATATCGCCATTATCCATAAGTTCATCGACTTTTAGAGTATAACTAGCTGGATACTTTATTTCTTCTCCTTTTTCATTTTTAAATACTCCACCGTCTTTATGAGCAAATGACTTGAACACGAAATTTCCTTGACATTTCATTTTTGTTTTCCCCCATTTCTATATTTAATATGTTATAGAACTTATCAAAAACATTTTTCAATTTTAAATTATAATCAATATTAAATTCAATATTTTTTACAATATCTAAATCCTGTGTTTTTAAAACTAATTTTTTATCTTCTACAATTTTTTTAGTATAAAATGTAGAACGTTCAAGCATAATAATTTTTAAAATTTCAAATTCTTCTCTTGTAAATTCATAACATAAATCTTCTTTGTTCATTTTTTGTACCTCCAACAATTTATTTTTATATTTAATTAATTATCTTTAGTACATGTCCCCCCACCATAACATTAGACGGGGACTGTCCTGTTATGGTTAATAAGTAATATCAACAACATAAAAGAGCTTTGAACACATCTAATGTTATTGAAAATACAACTTATTAGTTGTATTTAATAAGATTATACAACTAATTTATTGTATTGTCAAGACAATTAATTAATTGTATGATAATTTTTTATTGGTGATTAAAAATGTATATGGAAAGACTTAGAACTCTAAGAGAAAAAGAGGGAAAACTACAAAAAGAAATAGCTGAAAAATTGAATATGAAACAACAACAATATCAAAGATATGAAAATGGAACAACAGAAATGTCAATAGCATTATTAGACATATTAGCTGATTATTACAATACAAGTATTGATTATATTGTAGGTAGAACAAATGAAATAAAACCATACCCTAGAATAAAATGAAAGGAAATAGCAAAATGAAAAAAATATGTATAATAGCTATAATAATATTAGCAATATTATTTTTAATAGGAAATAGCAAAAACAAAAACAACAATAACAATAATAATAATAATAGTATAATAATCAATAAAAATGAAGAAGTTCAAATAATTAGCCATACTAAAAATACATATAGTATAAATGTTATAATTAAAAATAATACAACAAAAAATTTGGAATATGTAAAAGTAATAGCAATATGCTATGATAAAAACGGAAACAACTTAGGTACCAAATCAAATGGACAATATAATATTAATAATACAGAAAATTACAAAATTAATATATATATACCAAAAGAAACAAAATCATATAAACTAAATTTAGAATACAAGTAAACTCAGGCGAATTTGCAATATATTGCAATTATTATGTTTAATAAAAATAAAAAAACTTAAAAAGGTGTTATATATAACATCTTTTTAAGTTTTTAAATTTTAAGACAAAAAAATAATGATTTTTAAAGCACTTAATTTACAACAATGCATTTTACGTTTAGTTTACTAAATTTGTAAAAGAATTGATATTAAATTAATTTAAAGATTATTGGAAATAAATGTATAATTTTGATTTTAAAGCACAACTTTGATTTTGTGCAATGTTATCCATATAGAGAAAAGAAGTAAAAATCCTCCTCTTCTCTATTAAATATTTCAAACTCTTTTACAAAAGAATTTTTGAGATTTAATTATGAAATTCAATTTTTTCTATATTTCTGGCAAATTTCTTCAAGTTCGTCTCCACTAAGAATGCCATCTTCAAGTAACCGTTCAACAATTTCTTTAAAAACATCCTTATTATCATTAATAATATTTTCAGCCCTCTTATAAGCTTCATCGAGAATTTTTGAAGTTTCGTTATGAATTTTCATTCTAATTTCATCAGTAAGAAGAAAATCCTTAATATAATTGCCATAAGTATAGCTCTTATTCTTTTCTCCTTCAATATCAGACAACCCATATGACATAAGTAAATTTTCAGCCATAGCATTTGCTGACATTAAATCTGCCTGAGCACCAGAACTAAATTCATTAGTATAAAGAGCTTCTCCTACTCTACCTGCCAAACAACAAGCAATTTCATCAATGTAATAATTTTTAGAAAATGTTAATTGCTCTCCTAATTCAAAATGAGATGCTGTTAATCCCAATGCTCCTCCTATTGGAAGAATAGAAACAAAGGAATTTTTCTTACTTTTAATATTTTTTGATAATTCTGAAACTAAATAATGCCCTACTTCATGACAAGCTGTTATTATTTTTTCATTTTTACTTGTTTTTTTAGCTAATTTGAAGTTAATGTAGTAATAAGACAAAATATTCAACTTATTAACTTCTTTCTGCCCTTTTCTTTTCACATCCGCTAAAGCAAAATTGATAACATCAAGCGTGCTTTCAGGATTTGAAGAATTAGAGCTTGAAAGATGTAATCCTGTAAAAATTGAAAATCTAATCATTTTTTCCGAAATCTTTACCCCATATGCTTCTTGAAGTTTATCAATCCTTGTTTTAAGCATTGGATATATTTCTTCAATTTCAGGTTCTTCTACCAAAATTGGATTCAAATACTTTATAAGATCATCATCTACTAAAAAGTAGTTTTCAAAGTCTTCACTATAAATTGAAGCAATAATTTTTATATTGTATGACTTTGCACATGACATAAAAGTTTTAAATAGTTCATAATCACATTTTACATGTAAAAGATTGTCAATATAAAAAATAATTTTATCTTTGTTAAGTTGTAGAAAATCCTTTAATGTTTCAAGGACATATCTGTATCTAAAATTTGATTTATCAGCTAATTCCATTAACTCCAAAGTATTAATTTGTAGTATATTATATCTCAAAAATGGTTTAGGACATTTTCTAAGACTGATTTGCCGTGCAATTTCCATTGCTATTGCTGTTTTACCAACTCCGTGGTCTCCTACAAGAATAGCATTACTTTTTTGCTTAGAATATAAACATGTCCATACTTTTTCAATTTCTTCTTCACGTGCTGATAATTTTTCATCAAAAGAATTTAACATTGATTCAGACAGCGAATTTATATATGGCTGTAACGCCTTAGGAATTATAACTTGTGCTTTTATCTGCAATTTAGCCATTTTTACTATCTCTTTTACTTGTGCTATTGAAAGTTCAACAGTTTCTTTTCCTATTTTGAAAACAAGTACTTCATTATTATTTTCTATAGCTTCTTTTAAAACAGTTTCTAATTTAGATAATTCAATAGAAAATGACATTTGTTCAGTGTTTTCAGTTGCAGGGATAATAACATTTACTAACCGTTTATCTCTTCCTTTCATAACTAAACCCTCCTTTATTATTGTATAGGTTTTTTACATAAAATATTTTATCATGCTATAATGTTTATGTCAACAAAAATGAGCAATATTTTTAATATATTGCTCATTTTACCATTATATTTTTATTTAAATCTTCTAATGAAATTATCAATTTCATCTAAGAATTCATTATTGTTTTTAGTTTTAACCATTAAAGAAATAATTTGTTCAGTAACATCTGCAACTGGCATACTGTTCATAGCTTTTCTTAAAGCAAATACAGTCTCTTTTTCTTTTGGAGTAAGTAATAAATCTTCTCTTCTTGTACCAGATTTATTAACATCAATAGCAGGGAAAATACGTTTTTCAGATAATTTTCTATCTAAGTGTACTTCCATGTTACCAGTACCTTTAAATTCTTCAAATATTACATCATCCATTCTACTTCCTGTGTCTATTAAAGCTGTTGCTAAAATTGTTAAACTTCCACCATGTTCAATATTTCTAGCTGCACCAAAGAATTTTTTTGGCTTATGTAATGCAGCAGGGTCTAAACCTCCTGATAATGTTCTTCCTGATGATGGTATTGTTAAATTATATGCTCTTGCTAACCTTGTTATACTATCTAAAAGTATAACTACATCTTGTCCTTGTTCAACTAATCTTTTAGCTCTTTCAAGTACCATCTCTGCAACTTTTACATGATGTTCAGGTAATTCATCAAATGTTGAATATATTACTTCACCATCTATTGAACGTTTCATGTCTGTAACTTCTTCTGGCCTTTCATCAATTAATAATACTATTAGTTTTTCTTCTGGGTTATTTTTTGATATGCTATTTGCTATTTTCTTTAATAAAGTAGTTTTACCAACCTTTGGTGGAGCTACTATCATTCCTCTTTGTCCTTTTCCTATTGGTGACATTAGGTCAATTATTCTCATTGCATATTCATTACTTTGAGTTTCTAGCTTAATTCTCTCATCTGGATATATTGGTGTTAATTCATCAAATCTTTTTCTTCTAGCTGCTTTTTCAGGCGATTCTCCATTAACTTCTCCAACGAATATTAATGATGGGAATTTTTCCCCTTCTTTAAATCTTGAAATACCTTTAATTATATCTCCAGTATCTAACTTGAATCTTCTAATTTGAACTACTGATATGTATACATCTTTATTAGTTGATAAATAATTTTCTCCTCTTAAAAATCCATATCCATCAGGTAGAATATCTAATATTCCTTCTACAATGGTGTCTCCTTCATTTGTAAGTTTATATCCAGCTAGTCCATCAGAATTTGAAGTTGCATTTATATTTTCATCTGTTATATTTGCTTCGATTTCTAAATTAGTTTTATTATCAATAGTATTAATAGATAGTACACTAGATAATACTTCTACTAATTCTTCTTTTTTTAGCTTAGAAATATTTTTTATATTATTCTCCTTTGCTAAATCTTTTAATTCATTTAATGTTTTTTCTTCTAAATCTATCATAATTCCTCCTAAAATTAAATTATAAATTATTTTGTACATTATTTTAGATTAATATTATTACTATTTTGTTTTTTTATGGGATTTTTTTTACGAACTAAATAAAATACATTTATATTATAACATATTTTTCCAAAAAAAGGAAGTATTTTTTCAAAAAAAGACATGTTTATTTATTACATGCCTTTATCAATATAAATTTTTTCATTTGGATAATACATATCTAATTTTTCTCTTGCCATTTCTTCAATAAATTCTTTTGAATCTACATTTTCTTTTTCTGCAATAAGTTCTTCTTTATATGCTTTTTTTTCTTCAATTTTAACTGCAAGTTCTTTACTATTTTTTGTATATTGATCTAATACTTTTTGTTGACTAATTATAGTGAATATTGCATATGCTAAAATAGCAATTATTAACAATTTTCTATATATTTTTTTCTTTTTCATAAGTTTATCTCCAGTCTAAAATAACGTATAATATATTTTTCTACTTTTTTTTCAAAAATCCTTCTTATTTTTCAAAAAAAGTGTAATTTTTTGTAATTGCCAGTCTATATTATTTAAGACTGTGTATTTGATTTTTTAGATTTTAAGCTTATTTTATTTATATTAATAGTAATAAATTTTATTGGTTTAAAAAATATTTTTTTAAGTAAATTTATTACTATCTTTATAGGCAATAATAATATTGATATTAATTTCATTATTATTTCTTTTATAGCAATTACTATTTTAACATTTACTTTTATAAAGTATTTGCTAAACATTAGCATATATATTAAACAGCCTAAGAATACTCCTAAAAACATGTAAAATCGAATTTCACCATTGCTAAAAGTAAATATTGAATATAATAATATAAAACCTGTTAAAATCCAAAATAAGATGTCTTGGACATATGTTATAATATCTGTTGTTTTAAAACTTCGTCGTAATATTCTAAATATGTCAAATAATATTCCTATAATGATGCCATTTATAGTAAATATTATGAATAGGTATGCTTGATTTGTAACCATAATTTTTCACTCCTTTTGACATATTTTTATTTGAAGATTTTGCTTATTAAAGTTCCTTTATTTTTTTCCATTTCTTTGTCACTATATGCTAGATATGATATATCTCCTTCTACAATTACTTCTGATGTATCTATACTTAATTTGTTAATTCTTAAGCCTTCACCTTTTACTGTAAGTAGCCCTAGTTCTGTTTCTACCATAACAATTTGATCATCAAAACTTAATACATCATTCACTCCTGAAATGCTTAGCTTTCCCCTATTTTCTAATATTAAATTTTGTATAACTCCTGTATTTATACTTTTTCTTTCATCAATAGTCATCTTATTTTCTCCTTTCGTTTTATTTCATTACTATTTTATATATATTCACAGGTTGTCTCTTTTAGAACCACTTAATACCTAACACTTTTTTATTGATGGTTGGATACCCCCCTCCTATAAAGCTATATTTTAGTATGTATCGCTTGATTGAAGTGAAAAATAGAAATGTTTAAATAAGAAAATGAGGAATGTTCACGTAAAAATAGATACTTATATTTCATTCAAAAGAAATATAAGTATCTATTTTGGCCTGAGTGAAAGCGGCTCATTTTCTTATTTTAACAATTCTTTTTGAACGTAATGAACAAGATACATACTAAAATATAGCTTTATAGGAGGGGGGTATCCAACCATCAATAAAAAAGTGTCAGGTATTAGGCTAGAACCATAAAAAAGGACTCAAGCAAATATGCATGAATCCTTTTAAGGAAAGCTTATAAACAATATAGATGTCTTAGGCCTTGACTGGGTAATCTTTTAATAATTCTTCAATTTCATTTTGATTTATTATTCCATGTTTCATAAGAGCTTCTACAATAATTTGAAGTTCTTTACGATGTTCCAATAAAGTTTTTGAAGCATAATCTTTTGCTTCTTTAAGTATTTTTTTAACTTGGTTATCAATGTTATTTGTTATTTCACTGGTATTAAAACTTTTTTCTTCTAATGAATAAACTCTTTCTGGGAATTCTTCTTTTGAAAGCCCAAAAGTAGTAACCATATTTTCAGCAATTTTATTTGCTTTTTTCAAGTCACTTCTAGCCCCAGCAGAAAGTTTGAAGGAAGACATTTCTTCTGCAATTCTACCAGCTAATAGTCCTGCAATTAATTGGATAAAATAATCATATCCATCATAAACTATGACATTTTCATCAGTTTCTAATACATTTACACCTTGATAACCTTCAGCAGGCATAATAGAAATTGCTAAGGTTTTTCGATTTACTAATTCTTTTGAATATCTTTGAACAATATAATGTCCTGCTTCATGATATGCAACACAACGCTTCTGGCTATCATTAGAATTATTAAATTGATCCATTTGAACATCAAAGTTGTCTAATATATCAGATTTTACAACTTTTGAATGTCCATTTAATTCTGCAACTGCCATTGAACGGTCAATTAAATCCAAAGTTCTATCAGGATTTTTAGTTTCATAATTAAAACATGATGCATTTAATATTGCAAAATCTATCATTTCTTTAGAAATTGTAACTCCATGTATTTCTTGAAGTTTTTCAATCTGATTCTTTATCATCGGATATACTTCATGAGAACGTGGTTCTCTTACATTGATTTTTTCAAATCTACGTTTTAAAGCTCCATCTTTAGAAAAATATTTTTCATACTCTTCTGCTGTTGTAGCTCCAATAACCTGAGAATTACCTCTTGCTAAAATTGGTTTTAAAGAGTTTGCTAAATCAAGTTCTCCATCAGAACATGCACCTGCTCCAAGAATTGTATGAATTTCATCAATAAACAGTACACAATCTTGATTTTCTTCCAAAAAACTTATTAATTTCTGAAATCTTTCTTCAGCTGTTCCTCTATATTTTGTTCCAGCAATAATTGAAGTTACATCTAATGATACTATTTTGTAGTTTTTAAACTTTTCATGACAATCTCCTGTAGTAATTGACCATGCTAACTTTTCAACTAATGCTGTCTTCCCCACTCCTGGTTCTCCTACTAAAACGGCATTACGTTTTTTTGCTTTAGCAAGGATGCTAATCAGCTTTTTAGTTTCTGTATCCCGTCCCAGAATCGGGCATTTTGTTTCATCTTGTGAATATTTGTCATTTAGTACTGTTAAACATGTTTGTATTTCTTTTGGTATACAAATACTACTTGAACCAATAGTGTTTTTTCCAGGAAAGAACATATCCATATATTCTTCATATATTTTTGGATATCTAGTAATAAAAACTTTTAAGATTTCTTCTGTTGTTATTGTAATATCTTGTTCTGCTTTTGCTTTTGATTTGCATTCCTTATTCAAAATATTCCAAAATTCATATACAATTAAGCTTTCTATAAAATTTTCTTTGTTATTTTTGTTAAGATATTTTATTGAAATTGGCATACATTCTACTGTTTTATTTTCAGTAGGTGTAAGCTCTCTTAAGAGAATATTTGCCTTTTTAGATATTTCTACATCTGTAAGTCCTTGCCTCAAAAGATATTCATGAAAAAAGCTACTTTCTGTAACTGCTAATGCTGTAAATAGAACTACTTCTGAAATGTGCGTAATATTAATTTTGTTTTTAATTTCATTAGCAATTCCAAGTGTTAATAAAGCATCATTCCGTATTATTGTTTGTTGTGATTTACCCATATTTTTCCTCCATTATCATATTATACTTAAGTAACATAATTATTTTACCCTGTTTTAATAAATTTGTCAATGAAAATTCTATTTAAATATTTAAAGAAGGCAATATCTAAATAGATATCACCTTCTCTAAAATATTTATTTGAATTTTGTAGACAGAGTCTTTACCAAACCATAAGTATCAACTCTAAAGAAATAATTTCTTCCAAGTATACCAACTTGCTTAGTTTTAACTTCATCTGAAATTCTTTCAGCAAAAACCTTTTTTGTATTTGGTTCACCATGGTTTACCAAAACTAACTTAAGATTTTTAAATTGCTGTAAAAATTCAATCATTTCATCAGCTTTAGCATGTGCTGAATATTCAGTTGTATATTCAACTTTAGCTCTTTTTCTTGCAACTAATCCACCTATTTCAACTGATTCACCTACTACAGTTTCTTTTAATCTATTTCCTAATGTTCCTTCTGCTGTATAACCTGTGAAATGTATTAATGCATTGTCTCTTGTTATATATCTAGGGATATACGTTTGAGCAGGTCCATAAGACCCCATTCCAGATGTTGTAACAATTATTTTTTTATTATAATCTTCCAACAATTCATTTCTAATAGTTTTATCAACAAAAGTTAAATTTTGAGGCAAGAAATCTCTCATTTCAGGTTTTATATCCAATCCATCTTCAATATACAAATTAGTGTATTTTATACCTAATTTTCCATCAAAGTAAATTGGAATTTGAGTTGACAATTCTTTTAAATCTTGCATATTTTTTAAAGTATACAAAATTTCTTGAGCACGTCCCAGAGAGAACACTAATGTTACAACTGTTCCTCCTGAATCCAAACATTCATGAATATTAGATTTGAAACATTCATGGATTTCACTTGAATCCATGTCTCCATATGTTGATTCTTGTATAATTGTTAATGGCAAATCCAAAATCCACTCAGGTATAGGGTTAACATCAAAGTACATATTCTTGTTATTATAATCACCTGTGAATAACAAATTAATATCTTCGCATTCAGGATAACTAATTTGTACAAGAATAAGTGATGCACCTACTAAGTGACCATTATTAAGGAATGTTACTTTTGTATTTTCATTAACTTGTATTGTTTCACCATATTTACATGGCTTAAGCAATGATAATGTTTTATCGACATCATCTTCACTGTAGAGACATTTAACATGCTTTCTTTTTGAAACAGAACTAAGTACTTTAAAACTATCTCCTAAAGCTATTGGCAACAATTTGCAAGTTGTTTCAGATGCATAAATGTTTTTAGAAAAGCCTTTTTGTACCATAAAAGGCAATCTTCCAATATGGTCAACATGAACATGCGTTACTAAACAAAAATCTATATCTTCCGCATTAAAAGGAAGCATAGAATTGTAATCATCATATTCACGTTCTTGAAACAATCCACAGTCTACACCAAACCGCATTGTTTTACCATCTGGAAATTTTACAACTACAAAATTTAGTGAACCAGTAACTCCTTCATGAAATGACATAATGTCTGCATAGGACCGATTTCTTCCCATATTTTTTTCCTCCATCAAATTATTTTATTTAATGTTACATGTTACAAAAATTACATAATAAGTCTATCATCTTTTTACAATTATGTCAATGAAAATTTAAGAAAACTTTCCATAAATCCATCTAAATCTCCATCCATAACACCGAACCACATTTCCAACCTCAAAATTGGTTCTATGGTCTTTTACCATTGTATATGGGCAAAATACATATGAACGAATTTGACTTCCCCAAGCAATATCTCTTTGTTCACCTTTTAAATCTTCAATTTTATCTTTATGCTCTTGTTCCTTTAAGTCAAACAATTTAGATTTTAACATTTTCATGGCAGTTTCCCTATTTTGAATTTGAGAACGTTCTGATTGGCAGGCAACTACTATATTAGTTGGTATATGTGTTATTCTTATTGCAGATGATGTTTTATTTATGTGTTGACCACCAGCTCCAGAGGCTCTATATGTATCTATTCTTAAATCATCTGGGTTTATATTTATTTCTATATCTTCTGTTATTTCTGGTAATACTTCAACTGATGCAAATGATGTATGTCTTCTTCCTCCACTATCAAATGGTGAAATTCTTACTAATCTATGTACACCTTTTTCGCTTTTCATGTATCCATAGGCATTTGAACCTACAATCTCAAAAGTTACACTTTTTATTCCCGCTTCGTCACCTTCTAAGAAGTCTAGTTCTTTAACTTCATATTCATTTTTAGTTCCCCATCTTGTATACATTCTATATAACATTTCAGCCCAATCTTGTGATTCAGTTCCTCCTGCTCCTGGATGTATTGTTATTATTGCATTATTGGAATCATATTTTCCAGATAATAATGTTTCTAATTCTAATTTTTCTAAATTTTTTTGTTCTCTTTTAGTATTTTTTATGATGTCATTTGAAATTTCTTCATCATATTCTAATTGTACTAATTCTGATAGTTCTGATAAATTTTGTATCTCTTTTTCTAATTCTTTATATTTTGAATATTTATTTTTTATTTTCTTTATTTCTGATAATACTTTTGTTGTGTTTTCAGTATCTTCCCAAAATTCAGTTTTTGTGGTTTCTTCTTCTAATTCTTTTAATCTTTTCTCTAAATTTGGTATGTCAAAGGGACTCACCTAAATTCTTTAATTTTTCGTTTAATTCATTAAGTAACTTTATAGTTTCTTCTAGCTCTAACATTTAATCACTCCTTTATATAAAATCGGAGGCATAATGCCTCCTTCAATTGCTCAGAATTATAATTTGTAATACTCTACTATTGTACTTAACTTGCGAAAAATGTCTCGCTTATCATCAGAAGGATAAAAGCTAAATTGTCCAATCTGATCATCCTGAATTATAATCCGTTTCTTTCCTTTCTTATGAAGTAGTTCATATATAGCTTCTGTTACATACACCATACTCCAAGCATCCTTATTTATAATATGATATATATATTTCAAATCTCCTTTGTTTTTGTACAATACAATTTGTGAATTTGAACCATTATTATAAGAATATGCTTTTTTTATGGTGTTCAGTTGTTTTAATTCTTTCTTATTAAGTTTTGACACTTTTGCCATTTTAACATCCTCCTGATATACTGAGCCATATGTTTTATAAAATTATTATAGCACAAATAGTTTTGAAAAACAATAGAACAAAAGTATTTATATTATAGCAAGTTCCTATAATATGGAAAAGGCGAGAAACTTAAGAAACGTTTCTCGCCACAAATCTTATCCTCTACAAATTTTGTAAAGAACATTTTCAGTAATAATACTAAAACCTTTAGTATTTATATCATACAATATTGAATTAGGTGTCATAATTTTATCATACACCATACTTTTTTTATCCCATTGGTCATCAGTTACATTGGTAATACTTAATTCTCCTTTCGAGAGTTTATAAATACAACCTTTAAAAAATACAATTCTTTGAATATTAACATTTTGTTTAATCTTAATTTTTTCAAAATCTCCATTTGGTTTAATAATAATTCCATTTCTTTCACTATTTACAACAAGCCACATTTTTGTAGTTTCATCATAAATAATATTATATTCACAATTTCTAGAAGAAGTTTTTATACTACAGAACTTTTCACTATTGCAATAAATATCATCTTCATCATTCGCACCCTGTTTAACAAGAACAAATTTTGAATTAAACTTAACTAGAAAACATTTAGTTTTTATATTTGCCAAAAACTCTATTCTTTCTTCTTGTGCTGTACCTTCAATTACAAATTCTTTTTTAAAGATAATTTCTTTTCCATTAGATATTCCTATAAAGTATAAGGAATTTCCATCTACAACTACATTTTTATAATTCTGTATTTCTCCTTCATAGATTATACTATCTTCATGTAAGTTTACAGCAATTACCTTGTTACTATATACAGCAAATACAAAATTTTCATCTTTTGAAATAAGAATATTAATAATATCCATAGTTTCAGGTAAATGAATATTGTATTGCTTATTTTGCGTTAATACAGCAACATAACTGTTTTCATTTTCATCAACACAAATTACAGCTTTCTCATTTATTACTTTTTCTACATTTTCACCAAAAGGCTTAATTTCTTTTGCTATAAATTTTGAATTAATGCGAATAACTTTATTCAAATCTTGATAAGGTTCTGATTCGTATAGGGATTTGTATTGTCTTTCAAGATATGGAACTATACTTTCCCTATTTTCTCCTTCAAAAATATCTAAAAATACATTAACTAATTCTTCGTTCATCCAATTCCAAGATTGAGCAATAGAAGGAACTTCAATCTCATGATTTCCTAAAAGAGATATCCTTTGCTCCATTTTTTCTGGAATTTCTAAAAAAATCTCCATATCATCTTCAATAACAGAATAAACTCCATCAAATGGATGTACTAATGTAAGATATTGAAAAGCTTGGATTGCATAAGAATACCAATCATCTTTCATTGTGATATTCTGGCTTTTTTCTGATACAGGGTCAATATATCCATCAGTACAACACTCTGGTGCAATATCATCTACTCCCATTCCATCAAAATCAATGAAATAGATATTTTTATCGGCATCAAAAAGAATATTACTTCCATTCAAATCGCCTATATAGATGTTTGCCTCAGTATGCAAGATTTCAATTCCTAGACCTACTGTAATTAGAATTTCTAATATATCTTTTAATGTAAATCCATAACTTTCTACAACTTCTTTATCTCTTAAATCTGAAATTGGCTTTCCTGCTACTTTTTCCATAATGTAGCCAAAAACATTATATTGTTCATCATCAACAAGAAACTCTTGAGGGATAATGTATTTAAACTTATATCCTCTATTATTGATTTCCTCTAATATCTTTCTTTTCTCAATAATTTTAACAATAACAACTGTTTTTAAACTATAATTAACATCAGCCTCTTCTTTAAATACTTTCGCAACTCTTCCTTCTTTATATGGATATATTCGTGCTTCTCCTCCACTATTTTCATGTTTTTTTGAAATGATTGTTGATTTAGAGACTATTTCTGTCATATTATTTTCAATTTCTTCTATTTGTGCAAATTGATATTCCTCTACACATTTAGGACATAAAATATGTCTCTTATTATAATAAAAATTATGAATAGTACAATATTTTGTCATTTCTTCAGACAAATTTTGAAGTCTATCCAAAAGTTTATAGAAATCACCAGAACAGTCAGATATGTCAACTTCAATTGAAGTGTCCGAAGAAATCACCTTAGATACATATTCGCAAGTCCACTTTAAAGTTTCAATTGTGTCTCCTTCTTTACTTATAAAGTCAATATTCAAAATTTGTACCTGTTTTTTGTATTGCTTATTTAAAATTACATTTCCAAAAGGATTTGCTGTAAAAGCCAAACCACTGTTCACAATACTTTGAACCTGTAGCATAAGTCTAATCAAGCATTTTAATCTTGCCCGATTTTTTAGTCTTTGATTATCACTAAGGTCAATATTTACATCTCTAAATTTTTCTAAAAATTCAGAACCAAAATCAAAGTCATAAGTGTAAGTACACCCTATAAATTCATTATTCTGTATTACTTTTTTATCAGGAATAAAACCATCTTGTCCTAAGTTTAGTTCTTTTGGTAACAATCTTTTTGTTATTATATCGTCAATATTTTTTTCAATATTAGCAATACCTACAAGAGATTTTTTATAAATTTTTAAAATTGCATCTTGATTATAAGTGTTTTTCAAAATATGATATTTTGCATATTCATCCTCAAAAAGTACATCTGACTCTTCGTCTATTGAATCTATATGCAATTTAGTTTGTTGACATATAGGACACGAACGATTATTATTGTAATAAATATCATGTTCTTTACAGTAAGAATTTAACCAATTAACAGTTGAAAGCATCCAATCCTTACCAGCTGAAAAATCTATACTAATAAGAATATTAGGATTGCATCCTATACCAATCAAATGCTGATAAATCATTTCTGTGAAATTTGTTTCAGTTCCATTGTATTCACATCTTTTAATTTTAAATTTTTCATCCCAAATATTAATATAGAACTCAAAATTATCATTCATATAGATGGTATCTAAAGGAATATAATATCTATCAAACTTTTTGAATAGATATGCAATAACTTTAAGAAGTTCTTTGTTATTAAGACTTACAAGCAATTCATCAGTAAGAGATTTTCCATTGTTATTGATTATATATCCAATAAACTTATACATATTATCTGAATTCAGTTCTGTGGAATAAATTATCTCAGAAAGTTCAACAAATCTTACATGTTCATCTTCAAAACGAAAAATTTTCTTTTCAATTTCTGCTGTTATTTTTTCCTTTTTTTCAATTTCAGAAGGTAAATTTTTGCTTCTATTGAATGTTACTATTCTCCTTTCATGAGAGATTTCTTGGTTTATTCCTTTTTCTACATCTATTCCATATATATCTTTGATTTGATAATCAAATTCAAAAGGTATTATTAATGGATTGTAAAATGTTGAATCGTAAAAACAAGTACATGGATAATCAAAATCCTTTTTATTATGACAAAGAAAATTAAAGAAAATATTTACTACTTCATTACCATATCCAGTACTTTTATCTAGAGCATACTTTACAAACTCTTTTGCTACGATTGGTGGCAAATATCTGACTTCATCTTTTTCTAAAAATTCCTTTTCATTTTTAAGTTCTCCATATCTTTGTTTACAATATTGAAATAGTAATTTGAAAAATACAATTAAAAGTTGTCCATTATTACTGTTATTTAAAAGCTTATATATACTTCTAATATCTGTAATTTTAAATTTTTCATTATATCTATCTATACAAATAAGAGATTTCTCAACACTAAAACAGTTTATGTTTCTATCTACAATATACGATTTTTTTGAAGTAACTTCCTGTAAATAGTCATACATAAAAGAAACAAAATTTAAAATGGACGCTTGATTTTCAAATTGTATCTCTAAAATCGAATTATTTTCTTTTAATTCTTGTTTTAAAAACTTATATCCAATAATATTTCCTCTTATATCAATAACTGTTCTCTCAACTTGCTCATAAATGTCATCTTCATATTTTTTGAGATTATTATCATCTTTCATAAATTCTTCAAACTTAGATGAAATCTTTTTATAAATCTTTATATTTCCTTCATATATTATATATTCTTCACTTTCTTCAAGTATTGGACTACTAATTCCACATTCTCTTTCATTTATTAACAAAGAATTAGCATAATAAACTTCGTTACTGCAAGCTTCTTCAAATTCTTCTGATATTAATACTTGATAAACACTTTCTGGCATAATATCATATACATGATAGAAATAACACATCTTAATTATTGGAAATTTATATGGGAATTCTAATATGTTGCGTGCTTTATTTTCTTTATGCATTTTTTCATAAAATTCTTTTAAATCTCCACCATCTGAAAGCACATAATGAATATATTCAATAAGACATCCTTTTGCAATTATCTCATCTACTTCTCCATCTTCTAATGTAAAGAAAGATAAAAAAGCTGATATGCTATTACATTTATCACTTCTAAATTTTGCTTTATCAAGAATATATCCTTTCATTTTCATTACACTTACAAAAGCAACTAGTCTTTTAAGTCTCTCTATTTTTGAAAGTGTTTCCCATTTTTCTCCTGAAAAACGAGTTGAAAATATCTGAACTGTATTTTCCTTATCAACAAAGTATTTCTTAACTTCAAAAGAAATCTCTGAAGTTGATATACTTACCTTATTATTTTTAAGGAACTTTATAATGTCATAAATTTGCCGTCCTATTTCTGCATCATTTACAACAACTACTAGTTTATTATTGTCACAATATACTTCTTCTTTTCCTTCTATTTCAGAAACTTTCTCATAATTCTTTTTAACAAAACTGTAAAAAAGTTTTCCATTAAGTGTCATCATTTTTACCTCTCTTTTTTTATTTATGTGGAAGGGAACTTTAAAATGT
Source organism: Clostridia bacterium (assembly GCA_022793875.1). Taxonomy (GTDB): domain Bacteria; phylum Bacillota; class Clostridia; order TANB77; family CAG-508; genus CAG-269. The sequence continues at coordinate 106,049 of JAAWDR010000026.1, read as the reverse complement.
TCCCTTCCGTCATGAAACAGTTACAGAGTCTTTTAAAGGTCTTCAATCCAAGAATTATCCTCTAACACCTGTTCTGTTGTATGAGAATATTCCTTAGATGTGCTATTTGCACCAACAGCTTTACTGAAAAAATTTGCTCCCAACGGTTTATAACTTTTAGATTGAAGTTTTACTGATGCTGGTAAATCTTCTTCGAAAAAGTTTATCAGTTCATCACTGTTATCAACTTTACGAGTAACTTTAAATCCTAATCTCTTTCCAAATTCTGAAGAAATTGCATCTCTAAAAGGGATAAATATAGTGTTCACTTTTGCAATATTTAATTTCTTAATTGCTTCTTTAGCATCTCCTATACTCATTTTATCATGGCAAGGTTCTCCATCTGACAAAAGTAAGAATGTTACTTTAGGATTACATTTTGTTCTACGTATTACCTCTTTAACATAATTATTAAGATGTTCTGCTCCTTTAACAATGGAATAATATATTGCTGTTCCTCCATCAATAGAATAATTGATTTTAAGATTATCTATTCTTTTAAAATCATCAGGATAGAAACTATCACTAAACTGGCATATTGATGCCGCTATAGAACCCTTTTCAGAAAAATTACTAAAACTTTTAACAAAGCCTTTAGCACATTTTCTTACATTATCTTCATCTGGTTCCATCGAGTTTGATTTATCCATAAGAACCATAAGAATATTTACATTACTTGAAGAAAAATCATAATAATTAGCCATCTTTCTACCTCCGTATTATATTGTTGTGTTCTGTGTGTTAAGTTGCATGCTACTAAATACATTTTTTAGGTCTTTAAAGTAAAAAGAATTTAAAAATACATAATCATTTACAACCTTAAAGTCAATATTTAAGCTTTTAAGTGTTGTAATAATGTCAGTTTTATACTCATCTAAATAAAAAGCTATTACATAATTCTTATTAAGCAAATCCATAACATATTTTTTCTTTTTTCTAATACTTTCATTATCATATGGGTACTTTTCTACATATTTTTTTATATCTTTGAATAGTTCATTTGACATACTTTTAATGTTTTCAATTGTTTCAAATAATAATAGCAAAAAATAAATCTCTCTATATGTTATTTCATCAGACAAATTTTCAATTAACTTAAGCACTATTAGAAACTTTTTATCATGCGTTTCAGAAAAAAGACTTATCATTGATAAATATGTGCATATTTTTGGAGCTTTCAAAACTTCACTTTCATCTGTGTTTATATCCATTCTGGCTATAAGTTTTATTTTAGGACTATCAACTCCATTAGTTTTAAGCAACTTAAGTAAATTTGTCTCAAGGCTTAAAAAATTATTCCAAAAGGTAATATTCATAATTTGATTTTTATCATTATCTGGATTTACAAATTCTTCAAGAAGTTTTAGTACCTTTTGTTTAAAGAGTTCATTATATCTACTATCTTTAATTAAGGGTACCAACTCTACTAAATCTGTTATTTCATCTTTTATGAAAGCTGTAAAATCGCTAACATAATCAAATCCGTAAAATTCAGATACTACAGCCAATTCATTTGGAAATTGTCCTGAATTTCGTATGCTTAACTTAAAGATTTCATAATCTAAATAAGATATAAGACTTACTATTCTGTCTTTAAGTTGTTTGTCAAGCAAAACAAATTTATTCTCTTTTAACTTATTTATCAGCTTTTTTTCTACTTCTATAGCATGTATTACTTGAGACATTGCTTTTTGTTTTTCTTCTTCATTACTATGGAAAATAGACACATTATATAAAAGATTTAATTTTAATATTAACCGTTCTAATTGCTTTGAAAAAATATCAAACTTTACCTGAGTTTCAATAAAATATTTTATCTCATCTCTTAACATGCTAATATCTCTTTTTATAAATAGATCATTCTCTGGTGTAATTGTAAAAGTCAATACTTTATTACTTTCGATTTCATTTAGTTTACATCTTTCTCTTATTTGTTCAATCTTTTTCATGAACATTTTATGCTCATTTTGATAACTATTTTCAAGTATTGCTATTTCTTGTTCCAATAAATAAAGTTTTGCTTTTATAGTTCTATTTGAAGCATCAATTTTTTCTTGCTCTATTTCTTCTTCAATTTCTTCTATATTATCATCTTGAACTAATTCATCAGTATCAACATTTTCAATATTAAATTCTTCATTTCTTGAACTTGAGAAAATAGAATTCCAAAAATCTCTAAATTTTCCTGTTACTTTCATATGGTACTCCTCCATATTTATTAGTATTTTCTATATATTGCTCCAATTGAATGAAATCCAACTTCTGCAGCATTTACAAAACTATTTTCTGAAAGGCAAAAGTATTTTGTTGTCACATTTTTCTTATTAACTACTCGCTTAAAATATTTTAATGCCACTTCCTTTGATATTTTAGAACCATTTTCTTTGCAGTTTCCAATTCCTATAATATGAATTTCGTTAATTCTTACTCTTTCTGTTTCTTTTTCTTCGATTTTCATATAAGAACCAGAAACTAATAGTTCTAACCTATCTAAAGCATCATATAAACAAGATTCATTTCCTATATCTTTTGAATCAAGAAAGTCTCCATCATATACAGTTGTAGCATCAAAAATTTCACTTGTTTTTACTGTTTTTCCATAGTTAATTATAGTTATTAATCCTGAAGGTGCTAAACTTTTGATAATTTTCATTACCATTTCTTTTTCTTCAGCCATTTCTGAAGTATTTTCAACCAATATAACATATAATTTTTTATCTACAAGTTTTTTATAGACAAATTTAGGTTTTGTTTCAATTTTTTCTGGCAATTCCTCTTTTTCGATATCTATTGGAAAAATATTCTCCTTTTCAGTATTCTTAACATCTGTTGGATAAACACTACTAATTATTTTCTTTTTTTCTTTATTTTTATCAGTAACTGCCGTTTTGTTTGTACCTTTATTCCCCTTATTTGTTACTTTTTTGGTTTCGAAAATTTTCATTATCCTTTACCTCCGAATATTCCAAGTGTAATGTCATCAAAGAAACTCTGTTTCTCTGTATTTATAGTTGCATTTACATATTCTTCATTTCCTTCAAATAAAAAATTATCTACGCCTTCCACATCTCCTTTTGCAATAGGCATTATTCCATCTGTTGCTATACAAATTTTGGGGAATATTTTATTGTCAAAATAAAATGTTTTAAATTGATAATTCTTAAAATCTTCATTCTCAAAGCATTCACAATATCTATACGCAAAATATGGTGGACATTTGCCATATGAATATTTCATATAACTTACAAGTCCTGATTTATTCTGAGTAACAATATATCCGTCACCAAAAAGCTTAACAATATATTTGTCTTCCGTTTTAAAACAAGCAATAATTGTAAATAAAAGGTTTTCCATTATGAATTCCATTTCTAATTCTTTTCGTGTTGGATAATATTTTTCTATCATTAAAATGATTTCATCAAAAGTATTTTTGACATTTTCTTCAAATTTTTCTAAGCTATCAAATTCCTCCCTTCTTGAAAACAGCTGTGCAAACAATCTAGTTCCGACTTCAGAATATTTGGCATCACTGCACCCATCTAAAATGAGTAACATCCGTGGTGTTTCAATTCCAAAGTCTTGATTGTTTAATCCGTCTGTAAAATGACCAAATCCTTGAGAAGTTATAATCATAATTTTCTCCTTTCTAATCTTGATTAACTTTACGTTAATATATTGTACAATATAATATCATACTTTTTATGTAAATTCAAGAAAAAATTGGCTTTTTAGTAAGTTTTTTCTATACAACAAAAAATGGAGGAAAATTTTCCTCCATTTTTTGCTAAACTATCCAATAGCAATTGATTGATATAATTGATGTTGGCATACCCTCAATTTGAATGTCAAATTTTAAACTTGGCTCAACTATAGTAGAAGCATTATGTATTCTAAAACTAAATTGCCATCCATTGTCTAAATATAATTCAACTTTATTAGTGCTACCTGGTTTTAGTTGTATATCTACTAAACGAGTAGGTAAATTAACTAAAGGTATTTTAACTTTTGCTTCCTCTTTTTTACTATTTTGATTTAATGTACCTCTCATATTAAAAGTTTGTATTTGAGTTAATTTATCACTATCTATACTTATTATTTTATAAAAATCAAATGCACCTAATAAATATTCAACCATTCTTTTAGGTAATTCAGGATACTCTTTATATGTTCTTTTTATTTCATCAACAAATGCATTTAATAATGGAACATATATATCTAAATCCTTATCAGGTAAATCTCTCCAAGTTGTTCTTTTATCCTTTTCTTTAGATAGATAATCAAAAATTGGTTTTACATCATTCCAATATTGCTCTGAACATTTTTTATTATACCATCTTTCTCCAAAATCAAGAGTTTTAGCTAATCTACTATGTTTTACTGCAAAATGATTATGTTTAACACTAAAACCAATTTCCCATTTTCTTTCTTTTCTAATTGCTACTATATCTCTTACATCACCAACTTCTCCCATTACGTCTGGTTGTATTAATAATTCGACTTTATCATCATCATTTTCAACAATCATTGGTTCTAAATCAAAAATTGTTTTTACAATAGATTCTGCACTTGTAATTAAATTAGCTTGTAAAGACTCATCAATAGACTTCCAAGCAGTTAATGCTGCCTCAAAAGAACTATTTGATACTATTTCAACATTTCTATATTTCTTAATCTCTCTTTCAAGAGTAATTAAACATATATATTCAAAAGCTCTTCCTTGATTATTGCTTTTATCACTCACTTAATTTCCTCCATTCTCCAAAGTGTTTTTTATAGCAGTAGCTACCTCATAAGCCAAATTAATTGGTACAGCATTTCCAATCATTTTATAACCAACATCTGTATTTGTATAATCAAACTTAAAGGTATCTGGAAATCCCTGTACTCTAGCTACTTCTCTGACTGTCATTCTTCTATATAAGTTTTCTTTTCCTTCAACAAATCTGCAATCATTTTTTCCAAATTTTATCATTTTAGGTGCTTGTGGATGAATTTGGCATTGCCTTCCAGAAGCCTGTACAGTAAAAGCTTGTTCATTCCAAGATTTAACTCTATTTCTACTCATAAACATAGGAGAATATGCACCTATAAAATATTCATTATTATTTATTGCATTAGGATTGTGCTTATTCTTTTCTAATGAAGGTACAGCTGTATTTTGTAAATCCCAAATTATATCTTTTAAAGTAATCTTATTTTTATCATCTAAAGTAGATCCTTTTGGAAATTCAAATTTATAATTAATACCTTTTCTAAAACCAATAAAAAATATCCTTTTTCTTTCTTGAGCTACTCCATAATCTTTTGCATTAGCTTTATATATTTGAACATCATATCCTGCCTCATCAAATAGCTTTATAATATTGTTAACAGCCTCTGAATGTCTATCTGCTAACATACCATTAACATTTTCTGCTAAAAAAAACTTTGGTTTTACATGTTTTAATATCCTGATATAATCATAAAACAATTTTCCTCTATCATCGTTAATACCTCTTAATGAACCTGCTTCTGACCAAGACTGACATGGTGGTCCTCCTATTATTCCATCAACATCATCTGGAAAATCTTCTTCTTTTATATTTCTAATATCACCTTTTATTAGTTTTGTATCTTTATGATTAATTTCGTATGTTTTCCATATATTTTTATCAAATTCATTGGCAATTGGAATTTCAAATCCAGCTTTTTCAAAGCCTAAATCTAAACCTCCACAGCCACTAAATAAACTTATTACTTTCATCTTAATTCCTTCCTTATATAATTAAATTGCTACTTTATTTTATATCATAAATCGTCTTTTTTAACAACGATTTTAGAAAATTTTTGTCATAAAATAAATGTTACATTCGACATTTCATTTTTCGAATGTAAACTAAAAAGAAATGCTACCACGAATGATAACATTTCTATATTTTATTTCCACTTTGTTTGCATAGGCAAATATCCTTATTTTAAAAGCGTTGATATTACTGATTTCTTCCACAACAATTCTTATATTTCTTTCCACTACCACAAGTTCTGTCCCCTTCAATATTATCCGTATATATAGTATTTATCGTATTATTGTTATTTCAAGGCATACACGGACAAGTAACCTTTACTATATATAGTATTTATAGTATTTATTTTATTATCGTTATTTATCTCCTGCGAACAAATTGTGAACATTGTTCGCAATATTTCATCTTACTAATAAACGGTTAAGATACACTCATTTGTATTAATTTTTTATGTACCAATACTATTATATATTATTTAAAAAAAACGGTCAATAAAAATAAAGGAATTTATAAAAAAATCCCTTTATACTTTATACTGTATTATTTCATTAATGATATTTGAATGTGTAATTTCTTCAAAAACACTATTTGCTCTCTTTCTTGAATCTTCTGTGCTTGAAATATAATAATTTTCTGTTGTTTCTATATTTCTATGACCTAAAATATCAGCTACATCTCTAATTTCAACTCCATTTGTTAAAATTCTTGTAGCATAACTACCTCTTAAATCATAAAATCTACATTTCTCTATTCCTAATTCTTCGTGAATTATTTTAAAAGGATATTTGGTTAGGTCTGTTCCTACATATGTTCCGTCTTCTTTTGTAAAAACAAGATTGACTGTATCAAATGTTAAAACATTATTTTCGTTTCTTACAATCCTTTGTTCTACAACTTTACCATATTCATTTTTTACATCTTCTAAGTGATAGTATTTATATTTATTTCCATAAAGATATTTCAAATGTGCTTGTTTTTTCTTGAAATTTTTTAAAGCATTTAATAAAGTTTGACAAATATAAATTTCTCTTGTTCCTGTAGGTGTTTTAGTCCCACCAATATACCATCTGCCTTTTTCGTCTTTTGGTTTATCATAAACATTATGCTTTACATAGATAATTCCATTTTTTAAATCAATATCATTCCAAGTTAAAGCACATACTTCTCCTGTTCTCATTCCTGTAAAACAAGAAGTTAAAAAAGCACAAGTAAAAGTATCATTTTTTATAAATCTATTCAATATCTTGTCTATTTCATCTTGTGTATATAGATGTTTTACTTCTTCTTCTACTTTATCCATTTTAGGTAATCTTAAAGTCAAAGCAGGATTATATTTTAAGAATCCATATACATTACAAGCTTCTCTAAACGAACCTTTTACAACTTTTAAAATATTTCCAAAATATGATCTTGAAAAATCATACTTGTTACATAACTCTATAATAAAATTATTTAAAGTTAAGCTTGTTATAGTTGACATTCTATACTTACCTAAACTTGGTTTTATATACTTTTTAATAAGTGTTTTATAAGCTTCAATGGTATTATACTTTAAATTAGTTTTACAATAATGTTCAATCCAATAATCTAAATAATCACTATAAGAAATCGAACACTCTTTAAACGGAACACCTGCATTAAGATATTCTGTATAAGCTTTATTCCCTGCTTCAATTGCTTCGGCTTTCGTTTTGAATCCAGATTTGTTTATATATTTTCTTTTGTCATTTACTTTTGCAATCTCAAACTGATATTGATAAACCTTTCCCCTTTTCTTTACATTAACTTGTCCCATTATTTCATTTCTCCATTATTTAAAATAATATTTATTTTTTTTATGTTATTAATATCAGACAAGTCATTGCCTTCATTTTCAATTAAAAATCTTTCAAGGGTAGATTTTAAAATTTTCATACTGCCTAATTTTATAGCAGGTAAATATCCTTTTTCTATTAGCGAATAAATATAATTAGGACTAGAATGTAGTATTTCAGATACTTCTTTTACTGTAAAAATTATCTTTTCATTCATTAACTCTTTGACCTCCATATTGGAGAACAAGCTAGAGCTGTAATTAAAATTAAATAAGTTTTTTCGGTTTTTTTGGTTTAAACATACTTTAACACATAAGATTTAAAAAGTATACTGCAGGATTTTGCAATATTTTTGCAAAAAATTATGTCAATAAAAAATGAATAGCAATCGCTACTATTCATTACTTTTTAATTCTTCAAATAATGATACAGCTTCATATCTACCCGAATAAACAAATTCTGGTATACTTAAAGGTGCTTCATTTTTATATAGCTTACAACATAGAAGATAAAACATATTGTATTCTTCTATTAAATCAACTAATTCCCATTTTGACCATTGACTAAATGGAAGTTTTTCTAATGTTGATATTTTTCTTAATCTTTTGATTTTTTATTTCTCATATTTTGATAGCTTGTCTGTTACTCTGTACTTAGCAAAATATCTTATTCCCATAAACTTTCTCCTTAATATTTTATTCTTTTACTTTACGTCAAAATTGCTTTATGCTCATTATAATGCTTATACTCCTATTAGTAATATATATGTATCAAAAAAAACACAAATCATTTCAATTTGTATCTTTTAATCAACCTTAATTTTATTAATAATTTCCTTTTAAATCTAATCCTTCTAGCTGAAGTTTAACTTCAATTTCTGTTATTTGATCACCTAAAAGACCTATATCTTTTAACTTTGTTTTAGATTTATTTGCTAATTGTTTTACTTTAATTATTTTATTTTTCTTTAATATGTTTACTGTATCTTCATTTAACTTAAGTATATCTATATCTTTATCTAATATATTTAGCATTGCTACCACTCCTTAAAGTATTATACTATATATTTCTAATTTATTCAATAAAAATATTAAAAAGCAAAAAAGATTAGATTTCTCTAACCTTTTCTCATTTTAATATTCATTTATGTCATTGTTTTCTTTAATTTTAAAAAAAGTAATTTTTCTTTTCTTAATTTTATCATCATACTCATTTATATCTTTTCTTCTATATATTGAAAGTATAATTGCAATATTTAAAATATTTACTATAAAATATACCCCACCATATGTTACAAAAGGTAAATTAACATTTGTTTGAACGCCCATATTTATGTTCATCAGTATAGTTGCAAAGGACTGTAAAATATATAATGCACTTAACCCTATTATTAGATACCTTCCATATTGTTCTTTAACCTTTTTAGCATTTACAATCAATTTTATTGAAGTTAATATTATGATTAAAACCAATATTCCTGCTACTAATATTCCTGTCTTTCCTAAAAGATATATAAAAGTATAATTGCTTTCCATACTTATAATATATTCATTACTTGAAATAACTTCTGTATTAGCTTCTCCTATTAATCTTGAATTTTCTAATATCTCTTTTTGTAACATTCCAATATAGCCAGAACCTTCTGGATCTGATTCTGGAATGAAAGATGATATTATTCTTTCAAATCTAAAAGGACTTTCTATAAGTAGTATGAATACCATAAAACTTATTAATATTAAAGGAATTATATATAATTTAATTAGTTTTTTTACACAATTTTCTTTATCTTGCACAATTTTTATAGTAGCAATAACAAAATACAAAACTCCTAATATTACTGCATTTGTAATAGAAGGGATATATTCTATTAATAATAATGAAACAATGCTGAATACTAATATTTTTACCAAATCTTTATTTATTGAAATTTCTTTATTGCCAACTACTATTTTAACACCTCTATTTCTATCATAATTAGTTATAAAACCTATAAATGCCATTAAATATAAAGGTACAGCAATAGTAGGAGGGAAAATAGTGATATTAAAAATTCTTATATATAATAAACCATTTATTAAACGATAATTAGTTATCATTGGAAAAATCATTATAAATGAAGCTATTAAATATATTACATTAGAATATTTTTTCAATTTTTTGTAATCAAAAAAATATATACTTATACCTAATAAAACTCCAATTGCCATATAAATAATTGTACTACCTATATAATTATCATTCATAGTGGGTTGTTTTAATATTGATACAACTATTCCAAATCCCATTAATAGAACAATCAATATCAATAATTTCCAATCAAGTTTTGGTCTATGAATTTTATTTAAACTTTTTCCTATATCTTTTGCTACTCCCATTTGCGAAACAGCTTTTTCCTCTGCTTCTTGTTCTTGCATACCATTATTCATATAATCTTCTTTTATCTCTTGAATATGTAGTTTTAGTTCTTCAGCAATCCCATCTTTTGCAGGTTCATATTTTATTTCTTGACATACAATATTTAAAAATTTCTTAATATCCAAATAAAACACCTCCTACAACTTGGTTAATACCATTACTAAAAGTTCTCCATTCATCTTTTTTCTCTCTTAAGTGCTTTTTGCCTTCCTTTGTTATAGAATAATACTTTCTCTTCTTTGCTCCTGTATTATCCCAATATGATGTAATATAATTTTTTTCTTCTAAGCTATGTAATATTGGATATAATGTTCCTTCTTGTAATTCAAAAACATTTTGAGATCTTTCACTTAATTTTTTAATCATCTGATAGCCATACATATTTTCATTTTCCAGTAAACTTAAAACCAACATATTTGTGCTACCTTTTAATAATTCTCTACTTATCTTCAAAAATATCACTCCTTTATACATTGTTATACTAGGTATATTTACATTGTAATACTAGGTATAAGTTTTGTCAATAATTTTTATAAAAATTTATAAAAAAGAGAAAATCACTAAATTATCAGTAACTTTCTCTATTATTCTATTGGAATTTTGTTATATCACTTATCTTTCCTGCAAAATATGGTACTTCTTTTCCTTCTTCTATTAAGAATATCGCAAATGTATCATCTATTGCAAATTCTCTAATTTCATCAATCATAATAGCTGATTCTTTATTTACCATCATTCCTGCTTCACTTTTTATCTTTCCTCCTGTTCTATCTAACTCAAATTGTATTGTCTGTATAGCTTTTTCTATTCTATAACTATCTTCATTTGCAAACAAAAATGATTTGTTTTGTATTTCAGTAAATTCTGTTTTCTCATTCATTTTTACATTAGGAATTTTTAGTAATTCTCCTTCTTGTATATTCTTTCCCCCTTTATATTTATTAGATTTACTTGTAATATTATTATATATTTCATTAAATGATTTTCCTTCTGGATTTTTGCATAGTATAACTTCATCTTCTTGTTTTGTTATTAATTTTATAGCAAAATTATCTTTTGAATTATAATATAAAACTTCTACTTGATTTCTTAATTCATCACTTTCACTACTTTTCTTGATTCCAAAATAACTTACATTATCATACTTTCCAAATTTTCCTTTTTCTAATTCTTCAAAAGCCTTTTCAAATTGAAATTCTTTTTTTAACATTGCATATAGAAAATAATCTTTTGGATCTCTATTTTCCCATTCAAAATCATCTAAAATATCACTTGTTTCATTGAATTTATCTTTAATTCCTTTTTCAATTTCTTCTTTTAATTTAAGTGATGGTGTTCCTACTTTCTTATAAAAATACTTATCAGATAAGTCATTTGTTGTAAATGTTTCTTTGTTTAAGTTGTCTACAACTTTTAGTTGTGGTGTAAATATAATATCTTGTTTTGCTAAATCATTTTTTAGGTCATTCCATATCAATTGAAATGTACCACACCAAATTGTATTATCTTGTATTTCATCTTCTAATGTTAAAGTAGTTGTAATTTCTCCTGTATTAAACGTCTTTTTTCCTTTAATGTTGCTTTGATTCGTATTATTATATATTTCCATTCCTAGTATTTTAATTCCTATACCATCAATATATACTGTTTCTGTATTTTCCTCTATTGGAGCTAATTTATGGTATTTTGTTATTGTATATAATATAGATTTAAATTCTATACTTCCCCCATCTCTTAATTTCATTGGGATTGGAATTAATAATATTAGTGCTATTATAATAATTATTAAAATAACCTTCTTCTTCATATTTAAACACTTCCTCCATTTCTATCTTACATCATTTAATCTCATTTCTGGTACTCCAATATATACATCTCTATTTCCATCTAATGAATGACTTTTTATAATTGTATACGTATCATAGAAATATATCATTGTTCCACCTTCTTTATACATATCACTTCCTATTCCACCTTCTTTACTATCCTTTTCAGCTTGCTCTATTATCTGCTCCATTGTTATTCTATCTATTTTTAATGCTTCTACTAAATCTATTTTTTCATTATTTATATCAACTTTTGCTTTTTCTATTCCATAATAATATATATCATAATTATATTTCTTATCTAAATCTGCTACTGTAATTTTTTGTTTTTCTTTATTTTCACTTTCAATAATATCTAACAAATAATTAAATTCATAATTATTTATAACTTTTGTATTTTTTCTATAACCTGTAACAATAACTTCATTTAATGTTCCTTCAACTGCTTCTCGTAAATATATTGACGTTCCTTCTTCTGATTCTTCTATATCTATCTTTTTAAATCTTGCATAATGATATGTTCTATCTTCTACGCTTGAATATTTATCTCTAGTCCAATCACAGCAAACTCTATAGCTTTCATTTCCTTCAAAATTAACATCAGTTATAAGCATACCACCTTCTGTTGTAAAGCTTATACATCTTATAAAATCTGGTGTATTATTATTTACATTATCTATAAATCTATCTAATTCATCTTTATTGTATATAGTTTGATTATGAACATTTACTACACAATTCTCTCTTATAGCATTTATAAAACTATAATCTTCGGGTAATTCTTCTATTTTTGTTTTATAATCTATTTCTGTTTGTATTTTTGTAACTTTTATTTGTGTAGGGTAACTCTCCATTACTCCACCAGTATATGTAATCAATAATTCAGCTCCTTCAAAGTAAATCATATCATTGTTTTCGCCTAAACCTATACTTACTTTATCTGATAAGATTTTTATATCTTTTTCTTCAATAGGTTTTACTACTATCGCTTTTGCTGTTGAACTTGCAACTATTGCTCTAAATGAATAGCTCTTACTAGAACTACCATTCATTTCTTCATTCTGTATATCAACGTCATTATTATTTAGATCAGCAATTGCTCCTGTAATAAATCTATCAACCATATACATTTCTACTCTTATTAATTGCTCTCCATATTCAGCAGATAAATTCTTTTCTACTTTTACTCTATATCCTAGACCATAATATGTTTCTGTTAATACTGATGAATCTGTTACAGTTTCTTTAATAACAAATATAGGTATCTTAAAATTGGAACATCTATTATAATCTATTAAAAATATAATTCCCCATAAAATTACTATTGTAACAACTATTCCTATTATTATTTTTAGACTTTTTTTCATAATACCACCATTTTTAACCCTTCTATTATTTAGACGTTTTTTTCTTCCTTTTTAGTTGGTATTTTGTAAAAAAAATTGTAAAAGTTATAGTTAATATAAAAAATATTACTGAAATCCCTAAAAATCCTATACCATAATAATTTATAACATCTGTTTGTGGTTGTTCTTGAATAACAGTTTCTTGTTTTGTATTTTCTTCTGTTTTATTACTTAATTCATCTTTTAAACTTTCTTGTGATTCTGTACCTAGCGACTTTTTTTCTTCATCTTGCGTAATCTCCTCATTTTCTTCTATTACCTCATCTTTTGCCATCTGTTGATTCGCAATATTACTTCTTTTTTTACTAAATAAAGTCTTTAATCCAATTATAAATGTTATTATAAACATACTTAAGTTTCCTAATAACAATTTTATTGTATGTATAGATTTATAATATCTCCATTTAACTGTTCCTGCAGGTTCGTTTAATAATTTTGCTATTTCATCAAAAGATAAATTCGTTAATACTTTTAATGAAACAATTTCTTTTTCTTTATTATTTAATCTACTAATTAATCTATTATAATTGTCTTGATCAATAATATTATTTATTTCATTATCTGTATCGGCTATTTCATATACACTATCTATATCTACTGTATTTTTCTTTTTTCTAAATAAAGAGATAGATTCATTTTTGGTTACTGAATATATCCAGGTCGGAATATTATCAATAGGTAGTTTATCTTTTGATAGAGTATAGATTTTTGAAAAGACAGCTTGCATTATATCTTCTGAATCTTCTTTGTTTTTTAATATAGTAAAAGCAATTCTATATACTAATTTGTTATATTTAGTATATAGTGTTTCAAAAGCTATTCTATTATTACTACTTTTTAATTCTGTAAATAATTTCTTCAATTCTTTTTCATCAATTTTATTCATTCCATACTCCTTTGATTTATATATAACATATTTTGTAAAAAAAATAAAGATTAGACTTTTTACCTCTAATCTTTATACTACTTATTATTTTACCATATCTTCCATATTCACGACTTTATTTTCTACTGTATAATTAGATAAGTCAGGAACTTTAACATCTTCGTCTGTAACTTTATTAAATTCATATTTATATTCTTGTATATTATCTTTAACTTCTTTTACTACATTTGTACCTGGAAAGAATGATTTTTCTCCACCTCTATTAATCTCTTTTATTGGTAATCCTGTTTCTTTATCTATCCATATTTCCCATATATTATTTTCTGATCTATTCTTTAATACATAATATTCTTTTCCATAATCATAAGTATCTGTATCTATTGAATATACAAAAGTTGTTCCTATCTTTTGAAACAAGCTATTTCTATTAATAACAAAAGGAACATTTTTAATGCTATTAGCATTATTCTTCATCTCTGAAATATCGCCTTTTTCAATTATTGCTTTTTTATCTGTTTCATATATATATATTCTTTCATCTGAATTGATATTTGCATATTCAATTATGCTTGTTTCTATTCCATTATCTGAATAAACTTCCCACACAGATTTATATTTTCCATCTTTATAGTATTCTTTTCTAATTGAAGTATGATTATCAAATAATATTTCACTTGTTTCCTTATAAAAGTTATTAGACTGCAATGAGTTTTCAGCTCTACTAATAATACTATTTATTTTGATGAAATTATTTAAAAATATAATAAAAGCTATTAATACTATTATTCCTATTGATATTATTACCGATCTAATTTTGGTTTTTATTCTAATTTTTTTTAAATAATCTAACTCTATTTGCTCTTTATTATCATTTCCTTTTATATCTTCTTTAATATGTTTTAATTCAGTTTGACAACCTTCACATTCAGCTAAATGTTCTTCAACTAATTTTTTCGATTCTGGATTCAATATTCCATCACCATAATTAACTAATAAATCTTGCACAATTTCACATTCTTTTTTATTTTTCATTCTTATTTTCCTCCCTTATTTTTTGTTTTGCTCTATAAAATGTAACCCTTGACCAATTAGAAGTTTTTCCTAGTATTTCGCCAATTTCTTCATAGTTTAAATTTCCTATCATTCTTAAATACATTACTTCTCTGGATTTTTCATCAAGTTTTTGCATATCTTTAAATAATTTTAATTTTTCTTCTTTTGCACAAATGCTCTCTTCTAGTGTTTCATCATATAGAACATCTTCATTAATTTCTTCAAAAGACACATTAACATTTTTGTTCCTTTTCTTTAACTCTTTATACCATAAATGTTTTGCTATTTGACACAACCAAACAGATAACTTGCAATCTCCCCTAAATTTTTTTATATCTTTGACAGCTAATGCAAAAGTTTCTTGTGTCAAGTCTTCTGAAATCTCCTTATTTTGCGTTAAGCAGAATAAGTATTTATAAACAGCTGTAGAATATTCTTTATATATTTCTTCAATATTCTGCATAACTCATTTACCTCCTTCTACATAATAAGGGAAATTTTTTTTTTAATTTGTTACAAATTTTTAAAAATTTTATCATTTTTTTACTAAAAAATAAAGATTAGACTTTTACATCTAATCCTTACTCAAATTATTTTTCTTTTTCCAATTCTATAATTACTTCTTTACCATTTGTCTTAAATAAATGAACTTTTATTATATCTGTGGCGTCAAATTTTGTTAAATTGAATGTATTATAATATGTAACTTTACCATCACTTGTAACACTCAACGCTCCATCTCCATCAGATCTCATTGATGGTTCAAATTTTTTACCATTTGAATTTTCTACATATTCGTTATTATCAATTTCTATATCATTTGCTTTACTTAAATATATTTTAAATGCTGTATTAGACAATATTGCTTTATCAACTATTATATTATTATCGTTAATTTTCTTAACATTATAATTTATACTATTCCTTTGTGCCATTTCTTCTGGAACATCTAATTCATACTTCCATTCGCCAGTATAAATACTATTTTCATCAGAAATGAAACTATCAAAATTATTCCTAATCCTTATTCTATTAAATGTAACTATTAGCTTTTCTGCTATTGGAAAGTTCTCTGGATTCCCTGTTGCTGTTAAATAATATCTTAACTCATTCTCTCCAATTTTTTCAGCATAACCACTATAAGCTCCTCTATATGAATCATAATTTTCTCTTGCTTCTTCTTCCGTTTTATATAATTTTTGCATTTCTTCAGCTTCTATATCTCTCGTTGCAAAAATTTTTTCTTCATTTTCATTAACAACTTTTAAATCCATTAATTCAAGTTTTTGCATATCATCAATATTATATTTATCGCTTATCTTTATGTCAAAAGTCATATCAAAATTATTGTCATCTAATAAAAACGATTTTACTGAAATTTCTATTCCATTTGAATCTTGATATTCAGTATTAGTATTTACTACATATCCTTGCTCTGTTGCTGTGTTTATTCCATCACTTGCATTAGCACCAAACAAATTACTAATAAAATTCCCAATATCTTTTGCAAATACAACTCCTGTTATAGAAACCACCATACAACAAGCCACTAATCCTGTTTTAAATATACTATTTTTAGGTTTATTCATTTCTATTTTTTCCTCCTTTTCAAAGTTAGATATAGAAATCGTTAATTTTAAGTCTTTTAATATTTTTTCTTTATCCATCATAACTATATCCTCCTTTTTCTAATTCCTTTTTTATCTTTTTCCTTACTCTATGTAATCTCGATTTAACTTTAAATTCTGGAATATTCAAAACCCTTGCTATCTCTTTAATTTTCATTGATGAATAATAATATAAATTAAATATTTCAATGTCTTCCTCTTTCATTTTTTTAAGTGATTTTTTGATAATATCTTTTCTTTCTCTCTCCTCACATAACATATCTACACTTTTTAAATCTTCTATACTATTTTCATAATCAGAAATATCATAATTAATATTTATAATCCTAGTTTTTTCTCTAACTAAATTTTTAGTAATTCCTGCTATATATGAACTTAGTAATTTTTGTTCATCTAACTTATTAGTATTTTTCCATAATATAAAAAATGTATCGGATATTATTTCTTCAATATCTTCTAAACAAAGATTTCCATTTGTCATATTTTGAGCAATTTTATAGACATAACCACTATATTCATCAACTATTTTTTCTAAGTTGAGTATTCCATTATTCATATATTTCTTTATTTCAACTTTCTGTTCCAATTTAGATCTAAACTCCTTTTTTAAGATACCTTACATCTATATATTGATAAATTTTATAAAAAAGTAACCTTTTTTATAAAATTTTATCAAACTTTTGTAAAAAAATAAAGATTAGACTTTTACATCTAATCTTATATGTTTAATTTACTTAATTGTTTCTTTACTCATATCATCTAAATTATAAATATAAAATTCTGTTATTTCTCCATTTACACTTTTAACTCCATACGCTATTCCATCTATAAAGAAACTATGCCCAAATTCTAATTCTTCTCTTTTATTCTTATTGTTTACATTTACCCTATAATAATTACTACCACCTCTAAAATAACAATAATCATTATAAACGTATGCTAACCAATCCAGATTTACTTCATCAGAAGTCCAATATTCAAGTTCTGCGTTATTGTGTAAATCTACTGAAAATAATGTATAATTATTTTCAATATTATTATTTGAATCTAATAATTTTCTTGTATAGAAATATGTTCCGTGTATAGAATTATATACACTTCCAAATCTTCCTACCTCATCATTTTGCTCATTATCAAAATATATTATTCTTTGTTTCTCTCCATCACTATAATCAATATATGTTAAATACTTATCTGTTGCTGATGTTATATAATTTCTTCCCTTTGCAATCTCAACCTTTTCTGTTCCATCAATATTAGCTTTATATATGCTTCTACTATTTTGGTCAATATAATAAATAATATTGTCATCTACTATGTAAAAATAATTTTTTACATTTTCTATAACTATTTGTTTATTTTCTCCATTTTTATCCATTAAACATAAATTTCCTTGTGGAGTTCCATTAATTTGATCATACCCTATTTGATCTACGAAATATATTTTATCATCTGTTATCCATAACTGAATTGAAGCACCTTCGTAAATTTTTTGACTATTCCCTGATAAATCTATTTTATATATACCTTTTCCTCTGTAATAATGTGGCATTGTATAGATATATTCTCCATCAAAATATATTTTACTTATTCCATCTTCTATTGTGCATATTTTTTTATATTCCTTAGTTTTAATATTAAATACATATATACTATTATCAAAATCATTAACATATACTACAATGTTTCCAAGTTTTGCAAATACATCTCCTTTCTGCATACTATATGCTATTTCTTCTACTGTATATTGATTTACAGTTTCAATCACATTTTCTTCATTTTGTATTATATTACTATCATCATTATATTTTTCTTTACTTTCATCAACTGTTACTTGATTTTGACTATTTATACTCATATTTATAATTTGTATAATAATGACTATTGCAATTATACTAACTGCTATAAATATTTCTTTATATTTTTTTATTATATCTTTCATTGCAACCTCTTTTCAATTAAATGTTTTGCAAATATTTTTGAAATATTGAAATCTCTAAAATCCATATTTTGTTCGTTTAATTCAGCATATACTGTATTCAAATATTTTTCTGTATCTAATTTTACATTTTCTATGTCTGTACTTGTTTCTAAAATTCTCATTATTTGATTTATTGCGTCTGTTCCTGTTTCTGTTTTTAGATAATTTATATCTATCTTTCCTGTTTCTATATACCTATCTACATTTCTTTTAGCGATTATATTATCAAAGTTTGCAAAATTCATACATATATATATTGTTAATATTATAGTAAAATATGATTTTGCAAGATTAATTTTTTTATCCATAATATAAAGAATGGTTGGCACTAATAGAACAGCTTCTGTAAATAAACTACAATAAACCAGAAGTCTTAAAAGAGTGTAACCATAGACACTTTCGTAAAAATACATTCTTAAAGCTGATGATAGTAATATTATAAATGTAAATATAATCATTATTAAACACATACTATTGATATATTTGTTTCTGTTTTCTTCATCTTTATTTTCACTTTTCTTTGCAATTAATATAGTAACTAAATTTATTACTGATACCCACATTAATTGAAAAAATCCTTGTCTAGCATAATGTGCATAATTTATATTTACATTTCTCATAAATAATGATTTCACTTGAATAATACAAAATAGCAAATAAACTATATTTAATGCTCCAAGTATCATCTTTATTGTAAAATTGTCTTTTGCTTTCGATTTCGTAATTTCACTTTCTTCATCTTTTTCATATCTTGAAGAAATATAATCAAAGAAGCATAGAAAATATATAAAAGCACATATTATAAGGAATAATCTAATAATAGTAGTTGAAAGTTGTATTTTGCTAAGTCCATTTAATATGCTTTTTAACAATTCAGTAAAAATACTTCCAAAAATTTCATCTGCAGATGATAATAAAACGATTATGACTAAAACTATTGGTAAAGTAATACAAATTGCTTTAATTACTTTCTTTATTTTTCTATCTTTATTAGAATCTATATTTATTTTAAATTTTCCTTCTAAACTTTGTCTTAATTTTTCAAACGTTTCTCCAATAAAACTTAGTGGAACAAAAAACATTTCTAATATTTTACTAATTAATCCTAAGTTTAATTCAATGTTCTCTTTAAATGATTCTAAAATCATAAAAATCACTAATACTGGTATTGCAAAAATATTAATTGTGTTAAAGAAACTATTATTAAAAATAAAATATGTACTAGCCAAAAGTATTATTGGAATTATCAATATCTTAGCTTTAGAATTAATTTGTTTTCTGTTTTTTTCTAACAGATGTATTATAAAATATGTTATAGGTACTATAAATAAAAACATTGATAAGCCTATACCTTTTCCAAAAAATAATGTTACACACCATATACTAAAAATAACTGCTCCTATAAATATATCAATCATTTTCATATTCTCCTTCTTTATACTCCAAAATATCTCCTGGCATACAATTTAAAACTTTACATATTTTATCTAATGTTGAAAATCGTATTGCTTTACCCTTATTTGTCTTCAATATAGATAGATTTGCAGGAGTAATTCCTATTTCATCAGCTAATTCAGAAGATGAAATCTTCCTTTTAGCCATCATTACATCTAAATTCACTATTATCATAATTCCACCTCTTAAATTGTTAATTCATTTTCTCTTTTATATTCAGTTGCTTCTTTTAATAGCTCCGATAACATATATAAAGCAATTGAAACTCCCAAAAATAATATAAATAAAAATGCAAGAGTTAATGTAACTACTATATCTACTTCTTTTACTAAAACAATTTCATATAGTAGATCAAATAACCAAAATATCGAACCTATTAATGCAACTACTCCTGTAGATTTTAGTATTTTTATATTGCTATCACAAAATGGATTATTTTTTTTCAAACTATCAAATAACTCTATAAACTTATGTGTTATTATCAATAAAATTATTCCATTAGGATAAATTACTATACTACTCGCATTTAAGTTCAATCCAAATCCTTGTAATATAAATGGCAAAGCAATTAAAATTATAATTCCTCCCCAAAAACATACTTGTAAAAATCTTTTTAATATATCTCCTAGTCCACTTTTCCCTGTTATTCTCATAAAAAAATACCTCCATAATTTTTTTATTATGAAAGTATTTTATAACTTTAATTATTATTTGTCAATATTTTATTATTGTTTTTCGATATTTGTTAATCTCCAAAACATTCCCCTCCGATTATAAGCCCTGTTGTTACATCAATATAAATCTTACTTCCGTTTCCCATATCATCTTCTCTTGTAAAAACATAACATTTTCTTTTTACATTAGTATAAATTTCATTTATACAATTATGATTCATTGTAAAAAAGTTATTTGCAATTACTTCTTCCATTGTCATTATTTGTGATTCTTTTTCTCCACTTTCTCCAGTAGCTCCAGCTTCTTCAAATCCTATGTCTGCAATTTCCTCTGCTTTATTTTGTGATATTTTTATTTCTGAACTTCCTGGATTATAGTGTTCAAAATCTTTTAAAAATATTTCATCTGATCTATTGGCAACTCTTTTATCAAATTCTTCGTGCATTTTTTCCAGAGAGCTTTTTTGTAATTCTTCTGTAGTCCAATCAGAACCTGTATATGAAATATACTCTATACTATTTCCACCTTTATAATCTCCATCAGCTCCTTGTCCGATTTTCAAATAGTATGTTGAATATTCTTTTACTGGCATATAATAATAGTCATATATTTTATTCCATTCCAAATCTGTATCTTCTAATTCTATATATTTCACTTCTACTTTACTGAAAGTTTTCCCTCCATCTTGTGTGCTATATAATTCACAAGAATCTCCTCCATTGTTAGGCATTGTTATAAATCCTAAATATTGATCAAAAAACTTTACTTCGCTATCCGTTTTAAATATATCATCTATTCCATTACTAACATTTTCCCAAGTATTACCACCATCACTTGTTCTACTTATACTTCCAAATGCTACTGTCATTGCTACATCTTCAATTTCATACATTATTCCTACATCTTTATTAAAAAATTCTAAATATTTTATTGTTCCATTTTTCATTAACTCTATTGTATTCCAATTCTTCCCACTATCATCAGAATATACTAAATATGTTTTATTATTTGAATTATAAGAAAATATCGTTTTATATTCTGAAATTTGATATGTTTCATCATCAAATTTGTTCTTATTTGAAAAATCTCCTGGAACTTCTATTACATTTTCTCCATCATAACTTATATATAGCTTTCCATTTTCTATATAATATGAATTTTTATCTACATTTCTTTCTACTGTATTAGTTGTTCTACTATTACTTATTTTAAAATCTTTTTGATAGATTCTATAAAAATTTGCTCCTACCAATATTACCACTACTACAACAATTAATATTGCTATGATTATTTCTTTATGTTTTTTTAAAATTTCTTTCATTTCGATTTCCACCTATTATTAATATATTATCGTTTTTCATTATAACATATTTTTTCAAAAAGAAAAGATTAGACTTTCATCTAACCTTTAACATTATGATATTTTAGTCATCATTCATAAGAACATTAGAGGGGCTTCCTCCAATTATTTCTCCTGTAGTAGCGTCTATAAAATAAATTTTATTCATTCCTTCTTTTATATATTTATTATGATCATCTGAATAATTTCTTACATCTACATTATGTTCTACTTTTATTTTCCAAACTTTTCTTGCTATATTTTCTGTTTTATAATATGTTTCATTTTCCATATTACTTGTAACATCATATTTATCATTTTCAATCTGATATATAAAAGCATTCATTTTCTCTATTGATAAATCGCTTTTTATGTTAGTAATTTCAAAAGGACTAAATTCAACTTCTTTGCTCTTTGCTATATTGATAGCTTCTTCTTCCGTTATAACTAATGGATTTTTTTGATAACTACTATCTTTATTTAATAAAATTGTATTTAAAAGTATTTGTTCATCTACTACTATAAAAGAAACATTAAAAGATTCATATTTGTTTGCTATATTATCATAATATTTATAGAAATTAGCTCCTAGTAATTTACTACCTTGATTTTCAAAATAATAATCTTGCACATTTGTTTTAGAAAGCTTATATTCTCCTTCTTCTAAATCTAATTTATTATATACTTCAATTGCTACTTTAGAGATTTCTTCATCTGTTAATATTTGCGATTGTAAATGCTTATATTTTAAGTCCATATCATCAAATGCAATAAAATCTCCACCATTAGCATTTAATTGTACCATTAAACCTTCTTCATATCCCCATTTTGTTTTTACCATATAATAACTTGTAACATCTTCATCATAACCTCTTTTTAATTCAATTCTATTTATTGTTTGATTTTTATATCCTAATTTTTCTAATATTTCAATTCCTTTTGCTTTTGCTTCTTCTTCGGTTATTAATTCTTTCTTTTCTTCTTCTGTTACTTCTTCTGGTGGTAATTCACTTATCATTTCCTTGTATGTATAGCTTTCTGGTTCTTTCCATATTTTTTCATATAAATTAGTGGTAGCATATACAAGTCCTGTACCTAATCCAAACACAAGTAATATTGTTGCTACTGCTTTTGATATTTTATTTAACTTCGGCATATTCTTTTCCTCCTCTACAAAGTTGGATATAGAAATCTTTCGTTTTACATTTTTAAATATTTCTTCTGTTTCCTTATTCTTCATCACTATACCCTCCTTTTAATAATTCTTTTCTAATTTTTTTTCTAATTTTAAATAATTTTGACTTAATACTAAATTGAGAAATATTTAAAATATCAGATATTTCACTATATTTCATTGATGAATAATAGTATAATTCAAATATTTCAATATCGCTTTCTTTCATCTTTTTTACAGTTTTATCAATAATAGAAACCTTTTCCCTTTGCTCACAAATCATATCTAATTTAAAGAAATCCTGAATGATATTCTCATAATCAGAAATATCACTATGAATATTCACTACTCTACTTTTTTCTCTTACTAAATTTCTAGTAATTCCTGCAATATAAGGACTTAATTCTTTTGTTTTATCAAGCTTTTTTCTATTTTTCCATAATACAACAAATGTATCTGATATTATTTCTTCAACATCTTCTTTTGATAAATACTGTATAGCCATATTTTCAATGATTTTATACACATATCCACTATATTCATCTATTACTATTTCTAAATTTAATTCATTATTTCTTAAATATTCTCCTATTTTCTTCTTATTCAATTTAGATCTAAACCCCTTATTTTATTTAAGATACCTTACACTTATATATTGAGAAAATTTTATAATCGGTTTCTCTTTTTTTCTCATTTTATCATTTTTTATTATTTAGTACAAAAAAGAAGAATCACATAAAAAGCAATTCTTCTAACATAAATTTTACTATTTTTTTAATAATACACTTTCAATTTCATCATCAGTAATCATTCTTATCTCAATTCTATTTCCATTCTCATCAACAATTTCTGCTTTGTATTTATCGTTTTCTATTCCTAAAATAGTAGCTTTAAAATTTTTTTTTAATATTATTATACTTCATATATAAACTTCCTTTAATTCTATTTCATCTATCTTATGATATTTTATATAGCAAATTATCAAATTTACTCTTTACTACAGGAATTTCCTGTTTACTAAAACTCATTATATGTTCAACTATTTTATTTGCAAACATCTTAGTTTCTTCTACTGAATAAGTTCTATTATCTATATTTATACCTGCTTCATTAAATAGTTTTTGTTCTTCATCATTAAAGTTCATTTTTTTCTACCACCTTTATCATATTTTATTGCTAGAGTGATTATAGCACACTTTTATTTTTTTGTATATTTTTTTATAACAACTTCATCTTTATTTTCATCAAAAGAAACTTCAACTAATCTGTCATCTAAACTAATTCCTATTTTTTTAATATATTTATAAGGTATACTTACTTTTGCACTATAAGAATCGCCATTTTTATCAAATATAACTTTGTTTATTTGTGGTTGTTGTAATTTTTCTTCTCTACGATTCTTTTTTTCATTTTCAAATCTTTTATCCTTATGTAATATTTCACTAATTGAATATCTACTTATACCTGTTTTCTCACTTATTTGTTGCATTGTATTTTTATCTGTAAAATACAAATCTAATATATTGTTTTTTATTTCTTCATTTATTACAAAATTAGACACATTATCTCTCCTTATCAATAATTTTCTTTATCTTATCATAAAAATTCGTTTAAGTCCAATATGAAAAAAGATAAGGTTGAAATTATCTTTCTAATACCTCATCTTTTTTTAATACTGAAAAACTATTCCTTATATTCTCATATAATAATTTTCCATAATCTCTATTGCTAAATTCTTTAATTGATAATTGATATAATTTATTATTAGATTCACAATATATTTCTTCAACTTGTCTACATTGTTCTTCGTCAATATCTACAATTTGACTATTGTTAAAATCTAAACGTATCCCCTGTATCTCTACTAATTTATCATTTATATAATCCTTTTTAACACAAAACCCACATTGTGTTGTTTTATCAAATACTTTAATTATTTTACCTGTATAAATATAAAATGATGGCTCTTTTGTTTTTAATAATTCATTTGTTTTCTCATTTTCAATATCTCTATATTTCTCTATGTCTTCTTTTATCTTTTTTAGCAAAACTACAGAATAAGAATCGTGGTATTGTTCAGAAGTATTTATATAATTTTGTATTAAATCTTCAATTTTTGTTATTCCTGTATGTAAAAATGCTTTGCCTACTATTAATAACTCTTGATTTCTTTTATCTTCTTCCTCCACCACATTACCTCTCTTTTTATCTTGATATTTCTTAAACTTCTAATTCTTCATCTTCTTGCTTTAAATTTTCATATTCATAAGGATTTAGTAATCCTTGTTTATAACTATCTACATACTCTTTAAGTTCAATTTCACTTAAATTACATATATGTTTTAACCAATTATTTGCTGTAATAGAAGCTAACCCTGTTCCAGTATTAACATTTTTCAATACTGCAACATCATCTTTAAAAATTTTATAGTTAGACCTGTCTTTTACAGTTTCCAATTGTTTATCTATTAGCTGATAAAATTTATGAAATTCTAATCCTAAAGTTTTATCTTTAATATTTTTAGTTATTTCATTATATTCCTTCCTTTTCTCTTCAATTTTAACTTTTGCCATATTCCACTCTTTTCTATTTATCAATTCTACTATTTCTTTTATATCTTGTAATAACTTAGTATCAAAAATTCTATAATTAAAAATTGAATAAGATGGAGATGTTGTTCCTATAAAATCTGTAAAATCTCCTTCTGATTCACTATTATCAAATATTTCCTTTAAATCTTTTTTTATTAATTGCTTTTTTTCTGATATATCCTGAAGCATATCAAACGGATTATCGTATGCCCCGTAAAAAATTGTATATTTTCCATCACTAACTTTAAGCACATTGATTGTCCTTTCATACTCCTTTTCTCCTATATACACTTTATTTCTTATATAGATTTCTTTCCCATCTTTTATCATTACAACAGGACGGATATTTGTATCTTCAAACCTAAAAGGCTCTTTTTCTATAATTTCAATCATTTTTTTCCTCCATAAAAATTGTTTTATATATTCTCTTACTGGCTAAGTTATAGTAATTTTTATTTATTTCAATTCCTATAAAATTTCTTGTAGTATTTAAGCAAGCAATAGCTGTTGTTCCTGATCCCATACAATTATCTAAAACTGTTTCTCCTGGATTGGTATATGTTTTTATCAAATATTTTATAAGCTCAACTGGTTTCTCTGTAGGGTGTATTGTTTTTGAAGGGTGTACCTTTTGAATCGAAATAATAGATGTAGGATATTTATTGGTATTTCCCTTTCTATAATCTTCTAACTTATTAAATTTTCCATAATTTTGATTTTTTATATTAGCTGTTTTATATTTGTTACCTTTTCCGTGTAATGGTTGTCCTTGTATAAATATTGGATTATATGTAGGTTGTTTTTTATAAAATACAGCTATTTGTTCGTGCTTTCTTAAAGGTTGTCTATTACTATTTAAAAATCCTGTTGTTAGTTGTTTATCCCATACTAAATCGTAGCGAAAATGCCTTCTGTTGCTATTTACTAAATCAATATAAAAACTACCTTGACTAAATAAAATAATAGCTCCATTTTCCTTTATAATTCGATTATATTGTTTCCAAAGTTCTTCAAAAGGTATTATCTTATCCCATTCATTTTTTGTCTTTTGAAAAGGCAAATCGCATAAAATTAAATCAATTGAATTATCTTCAATATCATTCATTAATTTTATGCAATCCCCTAATTTTAAATCTATATTCATTTATTTTATTTCTCCTATTCTATTTCTTGCTCCTCCTCTTGTTTTTTGCTCATTTCTAATTTTTCATCTTTTATAAATTGTTGTTCCATTCCGTGTAAAACTTGTTGTGTTCTTAATTCATCATCTAAAATATAACTTATCATCATTCCAATATCATCATAAATTTTTTCAAAATTAGTTTTTATATTTTTAATATCAAAATAATAACTCAAAAAAACATCTTCTTTATATGTATTCTTTTTAATTATTGGATATACAGAAACAATTATATCTGGATTATCTTTGTTATATTGAACAAATAAAGGTCTTTCTCTATCTTCTTTACTTAATTCTTTATTCAACATTTCTTCATACAGTTGTTTCTTTTCTTCAATTGATAGACTATTATTCTCTGTAATTGATTCAAGTGAATAAAATAATTTGCTTACATCTTTAAAATTCTTGTTAGGTAAAGTTTCCATTTTATAATGTAGTTCTAATTCTGATGGAATAATTTCAAGTTTCCTTCCATCAATTCCATTATTTAATATCTGATTTATTTTATTCTCGTATTTTTTATAAACACCAAGTGAGCCTAACACTCTATAATCATCATAGTAATTTTGGAGTTCAACAGATGTTTTTTCTCCAAAACCTAATTTAGCAAGTCTGTGAGAGCTATTTGTAAAATGTAACATACCTGAAACAATATCAAATATTAATGCACTATATTTTTCTTCAAAGCTTTCCTTTTTCTTATAAAGTTCTACATTATCAAAAGTAATAGGATAACTTCTCATATCTGCAATATCTGCAGTCATTATATTATTTTTTCTATCCATTCTTAGATTTTTTATATAATCAGATCCCATTTACTCCTCCTAGTTATTCAACCTCTATATTTTCTTCGCCTTGTTCTAATCTGTTGTATTTTTCTTCAAAATGTTCAAGTTTTTCTTTCATTTTTTCTATTAGCTCTTCTTTAGACATAATTCCATTCATATCAAATACTTCATATTCATAAGTTTCCATTTCTTTTGAAGTTTTATTGTAAAAGTTGTATATAATTTCTATATTATTATCGTATTTTACTAAAAAAGCTTCTTTACTAACATCAGAATTAGTTATCGTTGCAATTTCTAATCCTTCTCGAATACTTGCAAAATCCTGACTATATTCACAAATTTCTTTTAATTTAGAAAAGCAAAACTCGTTATCAAATACAAAAATATATCCATTATCTAAAACTACATTTTTGCAATCTTCTTCTATTTCACTTAATTCTGACAAGTATTTTCTTACTTCTTCTTGAGTTTCTTCATCTACAAAATCATCTATTATTTCTTTGTCTGTATAGAAATAATCATTTCTTAAAATATCTACAATTTCTTTTGGAGAACAATTTTCCCAAATCATAGTATACCTGTCTTGTGCCATCTGCTCTTTTCTTTCTTCTAATCTTTTATAATCTTTATTTTGTTCAAGTAATTCCAAATATTCATCACTTGATATTTGATATTCTTTAATCAATTCAAAAGCTTTATCATTTACTCTACTTATTATACTGTCTTTAATATCCTTAGTTTTTTTATTTTTAAAATCAATATCTAATATTTTTTTGCATATTAAATCTAACTCTATTAAATCTTCTTTTGCCTTCATTCTGTCAATTTGATTTCTAACATCTTCACTTTCTATGCCTAACACCTTTGCATTTATAAGTTTTGCTAGTGGAACAGCTAAATGTCTTAAATATGCTTTTATATCTCTATTTTCATAATCAAGTTTTATAAGCATTGTTTTAATTCCATTTTTCTCTTTATCTGTTGCAGTTTTTATTTGATCTATTACACTTTCATAATCAAATAAATGTCCTACTTTATCAGTTTCAACTGTAAAAGTTTCACTTAATTTAATACCTTTTCTCTTTATAAATTCATCTAACCAATTATTAAAATCATTTTCTTTATTCATTTGTATCTCCCTATTGTTCAATTTCTTCTTTTTCTTCTAGTTTAATATCATAATCAAATGCAATACCTTCGACTTGTTGAATTAGTTCGTCCAGAATCACATTAAATCTTGATGTTTTTTCAAGATTATTAAATTTTATTGTTTCTATATCTTCCAATAAGCAATCTCTTAAATCAGAATTATAATATCTGTTATCCATTTCAATTCTATAAGCAATATTTTCAAGTGTATCTAAATCATATTCATTAAGCTTATTTAGTTCATCTATTAATGTTTGTGTATCAGTTATTTTTTCATATTTACTCAATACATCTTTTTGTTTTATTTCATTTCTAAAATCTTTAAGTTGTTCTATAAAACTATCTATTTCATCTAAATTATAATTACATACTTTTAATATTTGAATATTGATTCCACTAAATTTTTTATTTTTTACTTTTGCTGTCATTCTTGTTCCAACTCCTCTTCTTTTGCTAATAAATCTTGTATACTTTTTCCTTCAATAGTTTTTACATACTCTTCTAATGATTTCTTTAACATTTCTTTTTCCTCTGATTTAGGTAAATATATATAATACTGTCTATCATCATCAGTAACAGCTACAATTGTCATTTCGCAACTATCATTTTTACTATCATAATTCAAATAAGCGTCATAATAGTCTTCATCATAATTTAATTCTTTTAATCCAAAGTTTTTTTCTATCTGACCTGCGTCTAAAGTTGTTAGTGCATTTATAACTCCATTTTCAATTAAAATACCATCTTCAAAAAATATTTCTTTTTCATTAATCCTTTTATTAGAATTTATTTTAGTAAATTGTTCTATATTTGGTATATAATCTATACTTTTATAATCGTTTCTTTCACATATTCCTAAAATTTCATTATTACATAACTTTTCAAGATTCGTTCTTCTTAGTATTGAATTATATGAATCTAGCAAATTAATTAATTCTATTCCTTTACATACAGTTTGTAAATTGTAACTTTTTTCTAAATTATTTAAGTCAAGAGAGTACGAACATATAAATTGACTATTTTCACTATTAAATATGGCTATTTTAAATTTTGAACAATCTGTTCCATCATTAATCATATCTTTGCCTTCAGCCAAAACCTTTTGTAAATTTTCTTCATTCAATTTACCTTTTCTTATATATTTAAGTCCAAAATCATTCCCTGCTTCTAAAGCATAAACAATCATATAAGTATTATTTACATCTTTAACTTCACTATAATAATCTTTTAATAATATTTTTCCAATATCTTCATTAATATATTGAATGAATTGGTCTATTTTTATAGTTTCTTTAAGATTCAATATAAATAATTCATCTGCTGAAACTTCACTTATATTATTAGGATAAATATATACATCACTTCTATCAATTTTATATTGATTATTTTGAGAATCTTCTGTAATTGTAACTAATAAAGATTTATAGTTTAAATCAAAATAATTGTGTGAATAAACTCCACGATTATCAAATTCTCCATTATGTCCTCTTAATTTTTCATATAAGTCTTTAAACGTAGTACCTTTTATTTTTTCTTCATTTATTAATTTCTGCAACTCATCACATTCTTCTATTGCCATTTTTATTGCTTTAAAAATATCTTCTTCACTTATATTTAATTCTTTTATAAATTCTTTGTCTTCAATTACTTCTAATATTTTCTCTTCATTATTCATTTATTTCCACTTCTTCCTCTTTTGTTCTCTCATACTCATCTAGTTTACTTTTAAATTCTTTTGCCTGGTTTATTATTCCTATTTTATTTTCTTTACTTATTTCATCACTATTTTCTGTAAAATTAATAACTTCATCTAAATAATCTTTAATTTCTTCAATCTTCCCATAACAAAATGAATCTATATATTCTGTATGTTCATATAAGCCATTTTCTATATACCAATCATAATATTTTAGATATATAGAAACTCCTAATTCTCCCATTTCCTTTTGAATCTGTTCTATATTTTCATCTCCAATTGTTACTGGTATTCCATATTCATTGAATAATTTATTTTCTAATTGTTTTATAACATTTTTTGGATAACATCTGTATGTAATAAAAAAATTATCTATTTTATCCTCATCTACTTCTAATTCAAATGTTTTTGCTTCTTTATCATAATTTAATTGAGGATATTTTTGAATTGTTTCTTCCTCTAGTTCAAGAGAAGCCTTGTCAACTGTAAACATAGTATACTCGCCTAATAATTCTTTATATTTGTTTTCAAAATTGTTTCTAGCAATTATTTGCATTGCATATAATTTTTCACTATTCAAAGCATTATTATTGGTATCATAATTAATTTTAGTCATTATATATTTGTTCAATTCTTCATCAGTTGTGCATATAGAATATAAATAAGCTAAACCATCATAAATATTTTTTCCTTCTTGATGAATATATGTATACATTTCTCGAATATTATCCTTTGAAAAATTAAATAAAACTTTTCTATTAGTGGTATGTTCTTCATTTTCTATATTTTCTTCATCTTTTATAGAAAAATCTTTATATTCCCAAAATTCAAATCCATACGCATTATTTACAAAGGTTTCTATTATATTTCCTTGTGATTCTAATATTTTATATGCTTTATCATAATCTTCTCTTGTTTTAAATGTATACACATATTTATTTAAACCAAACATAGCTTTCGATATATACTCAAATTCTTCTTCATCATTATATATTCTCTCTTCTAATTCTTTTGAATATCCTTTATTTTTCATATAATAATTTCCTCCAAATTATTATTTATCCTATAATTCATTTTCTTCTGTTTCTTTTGCAGATTCATCAAATTCTTTTGCAATTAACTTTTCTTGATACATATTTATAGCTTGCTCTGTTAATTGTTGTCTTAATTCAGAATTTGTAGGATAGAACATATCTTTATATTCATCATCTTTTGTTTTTCGATTAGGAAATTGTAAATATAATTTTCCATCATTACTTTCATTTAATCTAATATCTTTCAAATAGATTCCATTAGTTTCTAAGCCCACCATAGCTTTTGTCTTTTTTGATTGATCATTTAAAGGATTTGCTTGTGTTACAGTTACACCTTTTTTATTATCTACTTCTATATCAGCAACTTCAAATTCGCCTTTTTCTTTTTTCTCTTTATAAGCGTTAATTAGCGTATCGCTAATTTTCTTAAATACATCATTATCTGCAAACATTAATCTAGTTGTAATTAATTCATCAGTAGACCTTTTCTTAAATTTTCTTTCTGGAAATTGCAAATACAAATTACCATTTTCACTTTCATTAACCCTTATTCCGTCAATTCTCATTCCTTCAACCTCTAATGAAGCAATTGCCTTTATTTCTATTTCTTCATTTTTTACTAGCCCTAATGACTTTACTTGAATACTCATACTTTTACCTCCTAAAATTAATAAAAAAGAGAAAAGGATTATTTCCCTTTCTCTAATTTCTTCATAATATAATATTAACACTTAAAAAACTTATTGTATACTGCATAATTTTGCAATGTTTTTGCAAAATTTTATGTCTATTTATATTTATTTGATAAAAACTTAGCTGAATTTATTGCAAAATCTAAAAATACAGCTTCTCCTTTTTCATCAACTGTTCCTAAGATATTTTTTAACTCTTCAAATTTAGTTTCATTCTTTATCTTTACATCTTTAACATTGTCTAATACAAAATAATCTAAACTTGTCTTTAAAACAATAGATATTTTTATTATTGTTTCTAAACTCATTTTTCTTCTGCCATTTTCTATGTCTGATATAAAAGAAGCTGATACATTAATATCATTCGCTAAATTTTCCTGCGTTATTTTCAAAAAGTTTCTTCTTTCTCGTATTTTATTACCTACTTTCTCATAATTTACTGTTACTTCCATAATATCAACCTTTCTTATATTTAATAACAGTATATTATTTTTCGACAAATTTTTTAATAATCTGTTAGCCATAAATGCTCGCTAATAGTTATTGCTATATTTCACTTTCTTGTTTCTCATAAAGTTTTTGCCTATATTCATTAACCAATTTTAAATACTTTTCTTCACAATCTTCTATTTGTTTGTAATTTTTTTCGACAAACTTACTTCTTCTTTCCTTATCTGTCATTGCTTCAATTTCTTGTTTTATATCATTATTATCTACTCCATAAAATGCTGTAAATACACCACATAATCCCCAATATCTATCTTCATATTCTTTCATTCTTAAATCAATATATTTTATCTTTGAATCCAATAATTCAGAGATAATAAAGTTATTAGGATATTTTTCTTTTAGAAA
Organism: Clostridia bacterium; assembly: GCA_022793875.1. Lineage (GTDB taxonomy): Bacteria > Bacillota > Clostridia > TANB77 > CAG-508 > CAG-269. Next base: position 72,589 of record JAAWDR010000026.1, on the reverse strand, counting down.
TATAATTCCTGATTGATTTTGAGAATTTAAAGTCAATTCATAATAATGAAAAACGTCTTTTGTTAAAAGATCATATTTTTCAAAAAATTTTTCTTTTTGTTCCTCTGTAATATCGGTAATTTGGTTTACTTCTAATAATTCATCTAGTAATTGCTTATAAAATTTAATATTCATTTGTGAATCTCCTTTCTGATTAGGTATCGTGATAATTTTCAATTACCTCCATTATACTGTCAAAGCTTCACTAATTTCATCTTTTTCGTTTTCTTTGACTTCTATTATTTCATCAAGAATATTTATACAATTTACAAATTTTTCATATAATTTATCTGTTATTTGCTCAACTATTTGCTCATAACTTTTGTTTCTAAAATCTATATTTAATAAAGTAAACATATTATTATTTAATGCCATTATTTTTTCTACATTATCTCTATTTAAAACATTGAAAATATCTTGATTTAACATTTCATTTGCATAACTTTCTTCTGTTCCTGAAAAAATATCTTCTTCATCATTTTCTAAGTTTTCTTCATACATTTCTAATACATTATCTAGTTCTCTTTTTATAGAATCAGGTACTTTTAATTTAGGATTAAAAAACTCTCGTACTTTTAAATCAACATAGTTATGTAATTTTTCACTATATTTATCATATTCTTGCTTACATTGTTTTTTTTCTTCATTTTCTTCTTTAAAATCCCATAATTTATATTCTAATTTATCAGCTTCATTTTTCATATTTCTGTATTGTTTATCTTCAAATAGACTATCAGTAATACGTTCAAGCTGTTTAACTAATTTGTTTCCACCTTTTTGAAAATGTAAATATCCACTTAAGCCACCTTCTACTAAAGAAACATATAACCCCATTAGTCCTTTTTCATTATAAATTCTTGTTAGTCCAGGATTTTCCATACTTATAAAGTCTTTTGGATATACATTATTACTATCCATTCGTGAAAAAACTCTATCTTTTTTTATTACTATGCTTTTTACTATTTCGTAGCTCATATTTGTTTATCCTCCTCATTTTGAGATTTTTCTAATTCATAGTTTTTAACTTTTTCAATCATTTTTACATTATCGTTATATAAGTCAATAACTATATTTCTTAATTCTCTATAAGCTTGACTTCCACCTGTACTCATTCTTTGCGTATCAAAATCCAATACAAATAAACAGTCTTGTATTCTTTCTTTTAAATTTTTTTCATTAGTTTCTTTTTCCATAATATCCTCCCTTTTTATATACTTTCTGATTCTTCTTCATCTAAAAAATATTCATTGTCTAATGCGTCAATTGAATCCATTGTCAATGTTTCAACAGATTGCCAATTTAAGTCATTAAATATAGTTGCTACAAAATCTTTAAGCTTATATTTTTTTTCATCTACGCCTGACTTTTCATAAGCTTCTTTTACTTTTTCATATATTGTTTGATATGTTTCATAGTCTTCTCCTGGTTTGCTTTTCTTGTTTATTTTGTCTGCTTGTCCTTCTGAAATATAACAGATTCCATCTTGTCTATAAAAATTACAAATACTTTTATAAATATACCCTTCTTGATAATATTCTTTTTTTACTGTTCCATCTTCTAAAATTTCGCCAATCTTATTTTCTGGAATATCTAAATAACTTTTATGATACAATTTGTATGATTCTTTTTTATCTGGACTTACAAGGCTTGAATTTTTTACTCCAAAATCAGCTATAAATTTTATACATTCATTATAATCATTTGACTTAAATAGAATCTTCTTTTCTAAATCTCTTCCTTGATCTGTAAAATGTTCTTTAATATAATCATCATAACAATAACCAGTCCTATTTAAAGCTCTATTTATGGTAGCTTTTGTTATTTTATCCCATTTTTCTCCAAACGAGTAACATTGTCCATAAATATTTAGACAGTCTATCCTACTTCTATTTTTCTCCGTATCTATTGTTAAAATATGAGAACCTATTAAAAAATCATATATATAAAATCTAAATTCATTTTTCATATTTTCTATTCCACCTTATCCTATCTTTCATTTACAGTTCTTTTTTTATTTCTTGTTCTCTATCATATCTGTTCAAATCACTAGCAATAATCATATCTTTTGAAGCTCCTACAATTAAATTACCTTCTTTATCTAAATTTTTTGTTATATCAATTTTATTTGATTCACAAAACTTTTTTACATCATCTAATGATTGTACTTTTGCAACTAATTTTGGATCTAATATTTCAAAATCACAATTAAAACAGCAGTCGCCTATTAAGTCTACATCTAAATTAGATTGAATTTTATAGTCTTCTACTAATAAATATTGGTTTTGATATATATGATTATGATTATCTAAATCACATTTGATTATATATTTATAATCCTGCATTTGAATTTTTGTATTTTCGCTACTATTTTCTACTACTTCATATTTTTCAATATCTGTAATTACACACGAATCTCCTCTTTCATTCATATATACTGGTAAAAAAGCGTTCTCATATATTCCATCATTTACTTTGGTAAAAATATATCCATCATATGACTTTATTTTTTTTGGAAAAATATCAGTTCCATCATATTTATAAAATTTATCTTCTTGCATTTGCTTATTTTTAAATATTCTCTCTATTTTTGGAGATTTACCACTCTCATCAAGTAATCTAACTTTAAAATCTACTGTGTTATAGAAATCTTTCATATATTCTGGTAATATTTGTTGTTCTATAATCTCATAAAATTTTTCTACGTCCATATCAGATAGCTTATTAGGTACAGTTACATCTATTGTAAAATGCTCAATATCCTTATCAATAAATAATAAAGTTTCTGTTCTTATTATATTTAAACTTTCTAATCCATACGAATCTAATTTAGCAGTTATTTTATTATAGTAATTTATTATAGTTTCATTGCCATTTCTGTAATTACTCTTTTTCATAAACTATCTTCCTCCTTATCTTCTATTTCTTTATTATCTCTTAAATAGTTAAAATTACATAAATGTAAAAAATCTTTATTTACATCTTCAATTCCAAATTCGTTTTCTTTTTTTCCTATAATTTCTGCATTATAAAAGTTTCCTACAAATTCTAATTGTTTCTCCTTCTCTAATTTCATAAAGTCTTTATATGTATAATAAGCAATTTTATTTTTACTACCATCATTATTTGTATCAATTGCAAGACAAACAGAATATTGATTATACTCCTCATTTTTTAAAAATAATAATTTATATCTATAACTAATATTATTTTCAAATTCTTTTTTTAAGAGTTCAAAAAATTTTTCAGCATAAAACTTTATATTCTGTTTTATCATATTTCTTTTTCCTCACTTTTTTCTAACATTTTATTCATTTTTTCTTTGTAGTTATCTATATCTTCTAAGCTTATCCATTCTGGTTTTTCATTTTCTGAAAAAGAATTATAAATATTTTTCATTTCTTCTATATGTTTATCTATATCTTCATAATAAAGATGACCTAAAAATCCATTTCCATTGCCTATAAAGTAATCACAATCAGCTCTTAATCTATCTAACATCATATAATTATATTGGTTAGCTTTTTTTCTTTCATAATTAGGATCATCTTTTGGATTATTAACTAATTCATATTTTTCTAAATTTTCAACTTTGCATATAGGTTCTCCATACTCTTTTGTGCAGTACATTAAACATACTTCGCCTACATTTTGATTTCCATTTTCACAATATAAATTTTCATTTTCATCTTCATAATAGTAATTGTCATTTTCTTCATATTTATATATTAATTTTATTTTTTCATTTAAGTATTCTTCTATATTGCTATATTTATTTTTTATACTAGCATTTTCATTAAAATCGTTTACTATATGTAAAAGTGCTTCTTTTATATCTGTATATCTTCTACTCCAAGTTTCATTTGTACCAACCTTTCTTCCTTCCAATGCAAATATAAAAGGAGAATATATATCTTCATCTCTTATCAAAGTAAGATTCCAAATATTTTGATTACTATTTTTATATAAAAAATCTTCTCTTTCTCCTACATTAAATAATCCTTCTTTATTTATTAATTTATTTATAAGTTCAATATTTAATATTTTTTCTTCCATTTATTCCTCCAACTCTTCTTCATACTTATTATAGTCATAATTGCTCTCTAACCATTCTTCTATCGTACCTGATTTTGATGGTGTAATAGGATTAAAGTCAACAACTATTCCATTTATTTTTAATCCATTTGTTTCATCATTTAAGCTATTAAATAGACTATCTTCACTATAATTATCGTTGTTATATTCAATTAAAACATCTAAGTCAGAACGCTTTTTGGCTGTTCCTTTATTTCTTGATCCTATTATTTGAAAATCAACAACATCAGTATTTATATCATTTTCTTCTAAAAAAGATTTCAAAAAACCACCAATTATTTCATAAATTTCTTCTTCTAAAAAACCTTTTATAATATCTCCCTTAGACTCAAATCTTTTATCATTTCTAATTTGTCTTATAACATTTTTTTGATATTCAATTTCATTTTCTTCTGTATTATCACTTTTTTTTTCATAATCTGCATTATCTCTACATACTTGAATATAATTATCCAATGTTATTTTCTCATTTTTATAATATAATAATGCTTTATCTATTAAATCTCTTTTTGATATAAACTCTACTTTTTTTGCTATTTTTAATTTATCATTTTTCTCTGATACAAAGGCATATATAGGTCTATTTAATTTGTATTTTTCATAATCATTATCAACAGAACTTGCTAATGCAATATCTATAATTTTTTGTTCAATAGTTTTTATCTTTACAGAAAAATAAATTTCATTTGTTTCTTCTATTTGGTTATAAATAGGTATTTCTGTAATATTTCCGTATACTTCCATAAGATTGTTCTCTCTTTCTTTATATTACTGCTTCTAGCTCATTTTCATCTTTTTGCTTTGTTTGTGTATTTTCAAAAGCTCTAACTCTTTCGTAATTATCCATCAATCTATTACAACTTTTACTCGCATTACTACATACTTTGTATAATTCATTAGGATCATTTTTAAGAACCTGAATCCACGAATTAAAATAATTTATATGGTCTTGCCTTGTAAAATCTATATCCTTATCTAATTCTGCTTCCAAAAATACACAAGAAAGTTCTGCAGTCAATTCTTCAATTGCATATTTTTCTGTTCCAAAACGATTCTTAATATCTCTATTTAATCTTTCTTCATTGCCTGTAGAGTGCGACATTTCGTGAAGCAATGTTCCTAAAAAAGCTTCATCTGACTTAAAAAATTTTCTAGGTGGTAAAGTTATTTTATCGTCAAACGGACTATAAAAAGCCTTTTCTTGAAATTTTTCTTCGATAGGACATTCTGATGAAACAATAAAACTATCTGCCATCTCTAATACATTACTTTGTTCTTCTTTTTTAGGTTCTATATATGGTGGAATACCTTCAATTTGACTAGCATTATATAAATAAAAATAGTTTATTATAGGTCTTGATAATTCCACCATTTTATATTTATCTTTTCCGTTTTCGTCCTTTTCTACTTCTCCTGTTTCCTCATCTATTACTTTCTCCATTTTCTGCCATATCCATTTTTCACAAAATACTCCTTTTGTACCTGATTTAACCCTATATCCCATTTCATTAGCTTTTTTTAGTGTCAACCATCTTGGATCTTCATATCCATTTTCTATTGCTTCAAAACTTAAATTCAATCTATTAATTCCCTGATATTGTGTTCCTGTAACAGCATTTCGAGGTAAAAAAGCATTTCTATTCCACGCCCATTCTGAAAATATATATCCTTTTTCCATATTTGAAATTAATTTATCAACTATTTTCTTTCTATTCTCTTCCACAATCTCTTTTGCTGATTTCTTATTAGTTTTCTTTTTTTCTTTTGTTTTAGTAGTAGCCATAATATTTCTCCTTTGTAAATTAATTTTCTAAAGTTTTTTCTTCTGTAATTTCTGAATATATTTCGCTTAATTTCCTGTATAAGTCTATATTTTCAAGTATATCGCCTTCATCTGATATTCCAACTAATTCATCACTAGATAATTCCTTTATTTTATCTACTCTTATTTTTAATTCGTTTATGTACTCAATATCTTCCTGTTTAACTGGAACATTATTATTACTCTCTTTGTTTATCAAATCTATTTCTAAATTTAACCTATATTCTTGGAATTTTAATATTTCCTTCTGGATTCCTATAAAAATGCTGTTTCCTTTATAATAAATTTCTTTAATATCTGCATATCCAAAAGTATTTGTTTTTGCATTATAAATAAATTCCTGTTTTTGATTATTTATTTTCTCTAACTTATTAAACAATTGCTTTATGCTATCTTTTGTTATAATATCCATTTGTTTTTACTCCTCATATATTACTTAAATAAAAATTTAATATTTTAAATTCTTGTTTAAATAATATAAAGGCTAGAATAGTTGTTTTAACTAAACTAGCCTATTCTTGATTATTCTCCAGTTCGTGGAAGTTTTTTAATTGTTAGTTCTTTCTTATATGTTTTAGTAGTCCAATCTGAATCATCTTTTACATTTACATCTAAATATGTTCCATATAAATGAACATTGTTAGTCCATACATCATCTGGCTTAATATCTGAATTTACTTTTGTAAATATAAATGGTGTAGTATTTGCTTTAAAGTATTCTGGCACAGTTCCAAATTCCATTTTGAAACTTGTTATCACTTCATTTTCTTTTAATTCAATAGTTGAAAAATCAATGAAATTATTTACAGTTGAATCTAAATTTTCCTTTATTAAAATCCACTCTTCTGATAGATTTGTTTTATAATACACATCAAATTCAACTTTATCTGTATAAATTCCAGTAAATAGTTTAGTCAATTTAACCTTTTCATAAGGTAAATCATCAACAAATGTAAAGTTATCTAGTGGTACATTAGATAAACTTTCTACAGCGTCAAAATCATATCTAATCTCATCATTAGGTTGTGCTTCTACTATTCCTGATTTTTCTACATTTACTTCTACTTCGACAGGATTATCTTTAAATTCAAAATATACTTCTTTACCATTTTCTTTAACAGTAAAATAATATATAGATGAATCAATCAAATAATATGTTGGAGATTCAATTTCAAAAATTCTATAATTACCTGCTCCAAGCATTAGTTTTTCTTCTAAATGTCCTTCTGCTGTTGTTGTTAAATCTGCAACAAATTCATCTGTATCAACATTCTCAACTCTATATACTGCATTTGGTAAAAATGTATTTTCCTTTTCTCCTGTAATTTTATTGTCTTTTGCAGGAGTTTTTGAAACATCTACAAATTCAGCAGGTTCTACATCATTTGTTATATCTATTGTTACTTTTTGTCCGTTTTCTGTAATTTCAAATATATCTGGTTTATCATTCATTATGTAATATTCTGGTGCTTCTACTTCCCATAAGTAATAAGTTCCAACATCTAATTGAATATCTTTTGAAAATTTACCATTTTTATCGGTTTCTAGTTCTAATAACACATTATCATCTTTATCTCTTAACTCGAATTTTACTCCTTCAAGTGGTGTATTTGGCTCATCATTGGTCCAATAATTCTTTTGTAATGCTGTTTTATTAATATTCATAAATCCTTGTGGAATTGGTTCATCTTCTAGCTCTAATTTGTGTATTACTCCATTACTAATTACGTCTATTTGATAAATTTTTTCATCTAATTGCCAACCTTCTGGAACTGATACCTCTTTAATAAAATAACTACCTTCTCCAACGGTTATTACTTTTGTATTTCCTTGCTCATCTGTTATAAGTGTATCTACTAATTTTCCTTCATTAAAGTTTTCTGCTGTTACTGTTGCTCCTTCATTGTATCCTGTTCTAACTTCATATTTAGCTCCTGATACTGGTTGATCCTTTTCTGTTCCTGTAATATAATTTTTATCAGAAGATACTTTTGTAATTTCTATATTATTACCAAGTTCAGGTGTATTATCTAATTCTAAATATATTTTTTGTTCATTTTCTGTAATTCTAAAATAATATTCTGTATTATCTAATTCATAATGTTCTGGTGCTTCTATCTCATATACTCTATATGTACCTAGTTTTAATTCTAAATCATCTGTTGAATAGTTAGAATCAACTATTTTACCATCTTTATTTGTTGTTACAGTCCAATTCTTTGTTTCCTCAAAGTTTGTATATTCTATTTTAAAAGTTGCATTTGCAAGAGGAGAACCTTTTACTTCTGCAGTCCATAAATTGTCATCATTTGTTGTTTTATAAATATTGAAATATCCACCTTCCTCTACATCATCAGAAGCTGTTACTGAAACGTGTCCTCCATTTTCTGTAACTTTAAAATAATACTTCTTATCATTTAGTTTTGAATGTTTTGGTGCTTCAATTTCTTGCAAATAGTAATCTCCTAGTTTAAGTTTTTCATTGTCAAAAATTGTTCCATCTTCTTTTGAAACTGCTATTAACTCTTTCCCTGTTTCATAAGATTTAACTATATTTCCATTTTTGTCATAAATTCCATATTTAGCTCCTGAAACTCCTTGACCTTTTTTTACTCCTGTCCATACATTATTTCTCTCTGAAAGTTTAATAGCAGAAAAATATCCTCCTGGAACAGGTGTGTTAGTTACTTTTACATCTTTGCTATCGCCCATATAATCTAATGTAAATGAATATATCTCATCATTTAATGTTGTAAATTCTGGTGTAGGTGTTGTTTCCTGAATATAATATTTTCCTAAAGATAAACCAGAAATGTGAATTTTACCTTCTGAATTTGTTGTATATGTGTTGATTAAATTCATATTAGAATTGTATAGATTATATTTTGCATTTGGAATTAATGAACCTGAAATTGCTCCATTCCATATATTATCTGTTGTGCTAGTTTTTTCGATAATTACCTCTCCTGTTGGTGCTATCTTAATTTCTGTGTCAGCACTTCCATTTTCAAATGGATCTGTTACTAACGCATAATTTTGTACTGATGAATTAGGTGCTTTACCATATAGAGCAGGATATGTTTTACAGCTACCATCAATACCAATATAAGCTGAAATGTTTGATACTATCTTTTTCTGTGGAATATAAACTTTAAAATTTTCTCCTGCAGAAAAAGTTGTTTGTTGTGAGCCATTTGTATTTGCAAAATAGCTTCCAGAAGGTAACCCTGAAATTTGATATACACTATAATTTCCTAATGGTACATTTGAACTTACGCTATAAGTTTGAGAATAATATTCTCCTTCTTTTGTCAAATTTCCTATTTTATTAATTGCTAATTGTGGAGATGTATAATTACCACCAACCCCATTTCTTGCATTTGTTACCATTGTTACTATTGCATTTTTAATTGCTGTACCTCTGTCATCTCCTCCATTATATCTTGTTGAAGGATCATAACCATACAATATGCAATATACTGCTTGCTTTGTTGCACAAAATGCGTCATAATCATTTGCTACTCCTAACTCTCCTGGTGTTTTGTATGGAAATCCGTGAAATAAAACTCTCCATACTTCTGGATTTTGAATAGCTTCTGTTACTGTTACTGTATAAGGTGCTTCTTCTCCTACTCCGTGCTTATCTGCGTCTAAGCAATAGGCAGGATAGAATTTCCCATCTTCTCCTGTATAACCAACATAATTTGTAATTATATAGGACCAGGCATTTTGTTTAGTGTCCCAAAATTGCAAATGATATTCTGTTTCTTTTACAGTATAAATATATGCGTTACTCACACTAAACGCATTTACTACGTTTAAAAATGGTGTTATATATGATGATAACAACAGTAAAATTATCATTATAATTGCCATTTTCTCTCTCGTTTTTTTCATAAAAATTCCTCCTTTGTTTTGAAAAAGAAATAAAAAAAGAAGTTATCCAGACTGCTCTTTCTGGATAGCTTCCTTTCATATTTACAATTTTTCATATTAATATTTTAGCACTTGAATTATTGAATGTATACTGCAGTATTTTGCAATGTTTTTGCAAAAAATTATGTTAATTTCCTAATGTCCATAATAGCACAATGTTTCTATATATTCTCCATTTTGGTATTCATCTACTGCATATATTCTTAATGATGTTCCTTTTAAAATACTCTTAACAAAAGTATTATATGCTGTCGGATTTTCAAAAGTCCAACCTCCTCTGTTTCCTCCATTATATGCACAAATACTTGAATCTTCTATTATTTTATATTGTTCAAAACTTGTTATTCCATATTTGTTTAAAGATGATATATTATTCTTTACTGTTGTAGTGATTGTGTTTCTTAATTTTGAAATATACGTTGTATTCTCTTTATATGTTCTTACTGGTGTTGTTACTACTGGTTTAGGTTCTTCTTTTTTAACCTCTACTGGTTTACTCTGTTCTACTGGTTTTGTTTCTTGATTAATTTGTTGAGATTGTGGTGTAGATGATTGTTGTTTAGTGTTTTGTGTATCTTGATTTGTTTGTAGTGATTTTGATTGATTTCCGTTTTGAGATGTTTTATTTTTAACTGTTTTATTTTGTTCGACTGTGCTGTCATTTTTTATAAGATTTTCTTTTGGTAATTCGTTTTCTATAGTTTCATTAGTATTTTTCAATTGGTTTTCTTCTGTTTCTTCTTGTTGTTCAATAGAAACAATAATTTCTTGATCTTCTTTTTTATCTTCTATTTCTATTTCATTTGTGCTTTCCAAAGATTGTGTGCTTACTTCTTCTATTTCTTCCTTTTTTTGATTCTTTGCTAATACTAATGCTCCTGAAATTAATCCTACTGTTAAAATTAAAATAATTATAATTAATACTTTTTTAAATGATTTCATTATTCATCACTTTCCTTTCTTATTTTATTTATGTCTTACCTATGAACTCCCTGTCTTAGTGATAAATAATAAACCTTCTTTAGTATATTTTACATCATATTACCTTTTGTGTCAAGTTTGCTGTAAAAAAAGATTAGTTCTCATAAAACTAATCTATAATTTGTATTATTAATTTAATAAATTATCTTTTACATTGTTATATTCTGTTTTATTTAAAATCATACTCATCTAAAACAATATTATTAATCATATTATTAATTGCTCTTTTATCATTTGGTATTATATTTCTTGGCAAATTATTTATATCAAACCATTTTAATTCTGAGCATTTTTGCTTTTCTAAATTTTCAATACTACCCTCATATTTATTACATTTAAAATAATTATTCACATATGTATCATTATCTCCTCGCCTTATTGCACATACAAATTCAATATCTTTACTACAAATATCTATTCCGATTTCTTCTTTAGCTTCTCTAATCATTGCACAACTCAATGATTCATTTTTCTCTAAATGTCCTGCTACAAGAGCATACTTATTGTCCATATATCCAGTATTACACCTTTTCATTAAAAGAATTTCGTTTTCTTTATTTATTAAAATAAGACCAACTGTCATTGAAACTTTAAATCTTTCTTCCATATCTCCTCCATATAAATTTTAATTTGTGCTATTACTTTATTTTATAAATTCTATAAAATAATAATCGGTAAAATCTTCAACTTTTTCTAATTCATCAAATGACAATGTAAAATTTCGTTGTGATTTGAATATAGTATCTTCGCAATGAGTAATATAACAAATAGGTGTACCACTATTTACAATATGACTTGAAGATGTTAATTTTCTATTCTCAAATTCTTGATTCAATTCATCTATTGACATTTCTGTCTTTACTATTAAGACTACACGATATGTTGAATAATCTCCATTCCCCCCAGAATCTCCTATTCCACTTTTTATTGTAATTTTTTCAATATTTTCTGGTAATATAAAGTTAGAAATTTCATTTTCAAATCCTTTTAAACCTGTATTTGAATATAACCAAAAAACAATAAATATAATTACAATTATAACTATACATATTATAATTGTTGATTTTTTATTTTTCATATATAAATTTTTCTCCTTTATTACCTACCATACTTATTGTAATTTCTTACTCTAATTCTTTTTTATGATTTAAGTGTATTCCTATATGTCCGATTCCTAATATTATTGTTGATATGATTAGAAATATATTTTTACCATATATACCTAATAATAGGAATGCAACTACTGGCAAAGTCGCTCCTGCAACTGGTATTTTTAATAAACTACTGTACATATCTTTCATTGTTTTATTGCTTTTAAAATATCTAATCCAATATATTTCATATAAAATCATTAGAATAAAAGCAATTAACAATATAATAGTCCAATTAGATATTTTGTTTATATTAAAATCACTAAATATCAATGATATACAAGTTACTAGCATTTCTCCTATTCTTTCAAATATTAGTAATACTTTATTTTCATTTTTTACATATTTTCCATAGTTTTTAGGTTGATTTTTATTCCATATAATATTAGGTATCATTAACATTAACAAGAATATGAAACCTATATATGAAAATCCAAAGTGAATATCCATTATTTTATCTCTCTTTCAAATTGTAATTTGAATTACTGTTTGCTATCAATTATCTTTAATATCGTATCTAAATCTTCTTTTGATATTTTTGACTGCTTATTTCCTTTTTGAATTTCTTGACAGCTTTCTTTTAAATAATATACTTCGTTGTCTATTGTTATTTTATGAGTATTTATTCCATCACATATTTCAGAGTTGTATTTTGAATTGACTAATATATTATAAATTTTATTGATGTCATCATAATTATTTATTTCTACCGTTTTACCATCATATTCTATTGTGATGCTTTTTTCATTTGGTAAATCGTATTTCATAAACCAACTTCCCATTTTTACACCAATATTACTTTCATAAGGCTCATTTGGAGAGACTCCAACATATCTAATAACTTTATAACCTAATCCCCAATAAGTTATCTTACTACCATCATTACTAACTATTTTAATACAATACTTTGGCTCGTGTCCTGTTGTTACTCTACCACTATCTGCATAGTTTGTTATAATTCCTGCAACTATAAGTATAATTAAAATTATTCCTGCACCAATACAAATTTTCTTTTTCATAAACTCATCTACCTTTCAAATTACTATCTTTTGGTATGATTACATATTAAGAGTTTTCTATTCCTCATTAATATTAATCGTTATTCATATTCTCAATAATTTTTATTAGTGTTTTATCATCTGTTTTTGTATTTTTATTTAATAAATTGTCCCATTTATGTATTAACTTTTGTAAAGTTTCGTCATCTGTTTTTGTTTGTCCAAATGATAATCTTTTTAAATAAAAGTCATTTTTTTCAATAGCTCTTGCTATTCTTCGCCACGAGATTACTTTTTTTTGATTTTCTAGCTTAGTATCATCAGTTTCAGGAATATCTTTAACCTCTATTCCTTCTCTTTCTTTATACCATACCATAAATTTCTTTATTTTTTTATAATAATGTAACATTAAATCTTCGTTATATATTCCTATACTTTCTAATAAAAATATTGTATATTGTTGCCAAGACATAAAGTCTGGTTTTGTGGATTGGATATTTCCTAAAGCAGTAGTTTTACAATATATATTTCCAAAATTAACACCATTTACTCTACTTAATACCTTACTCCAAGTATCATATTCTAATGCTTTAAATTGATCTAATCCATTTCTTTGGTCATCTCCATATGGTTGACAAAGTCTTTGTTCATAAATACTTAATCCGTTTTTATACATTAATTCATAGATATAATTAAATTCTAAGTCTAATTTACTTACTGCTCCCCAAATATCTTCAACTCGCCAATCATATATAGGATAAAAATTATATACATCTATATGCTTCTCATTCATTTTTACTTTTGTTGTCCAATTATAATTTTGATAAGTTGTCTTTTTTTCTTGAAATGCAATTGTTCTAAATCTATTTATACTTTCATCTGTTCTAATTCCTATGCCACAAGCAACTTTGCTATTATACTTTTTTTGATACCAATCAGCAAATTGTATTATAAATTCCTCAAATTCTTCTCCTTTTCTAAACCATTCAAATGGACAATTGGTTATATTAATACTATCTTCTGGCATATTTCTTACCCATAAATGTTTACTCTCTTCCTCCCAACAAATCCATTTTGGTTGTAATACTGATACAGCATTTCTTAAAGCCATTGGAAGTGCTATGTGATAAAAATCTCTAATTTTAGATAAAGTTTTTAAATAATATATATGTTCAATCGTTTTTTTATACTGTGCTTCAAAGTCTATATATAGCACATCAAACTGTTTATTCATTTTTTCAGCTACAATATTAGCAAGCTGTACCATAACAGAACTATCTTTTCCACCACTAACACAAAAATAAATGTTTTCAAATTCGTTAAAAATAAGCTCCAATCTTTCTAGCGTTGCGTCTAATACATTTTTTTCTAAATATTTTTTTCCCATTAAATTATTCCTTTATATGTAATATTACTATTTATCCTTTTATCTCATTTATAATATATTAAAAATTTAACATTATGTTATGATTAAAAAAAGAATCTTATTGAATATTAAATTTTTCTTTATAACATTGTTCTATTATCTCGTTCTTTTCTTCTTCAGTTAAATCTCTTTTTAGCTCTCCTACTTTATTTCTTATTCTATCTACTACATTTTCCATTGTATTATCCAATTTTTTACTTGAAAATATTTTTTGATTAAGTTTTATAGTTTTTTCAATTTTCTCTTCTCTGTTTAAAAAGAAATATACTGCAATTGATAATCCCAATATTATACCTAAAATAAAATATGTATATTGATCCATAAAATCTCTCCTTAATTAGTTATGTAATAAAAGCATTATAGCATATAAGCTTCATTATTACAACTTATTCAAAAATGTAAAAATAAAAATGCAAAATGCTATTTTACATCTTGCATTATTATTTCTAAAAAATAATTTCTTATTATTCTAAACAGTCTGCAATTTTTTCAATTAACTTATAACATTCCCTTTGCTTAATTCCAGTTCCAAATTTTATAAGTAACTTATTTACTAAAATATTTAAACTTTCAGCATATTCCTTGCTTGTAATTTCTCTGTCTTCCAGTTTAACTCCAAGCATTTCAATAATACTTTTATTTTCATCTTTTAAAGTTCTAAAAACATTTATCTTTACATCAGGATAATCATTTTCTGTAAATATAATTTTAACATTTTTAAAAAAAGTATCATATGATTCTTCATAATTTTTTAATGCTGAAATGACTTGTTCATTAGTAATAGGCAATTCTGATATTCTCTTTGTCATTCTTAGCATAACACACAGTACATCTTTTATGTTTTCAGGCTTTAAATCCTCTTCTCTTATTTCAAGTTTTTCTAAAATATATTTTTCTCTTTCGTTCAGCGTTTGATAAATACTTTTGGTTCTATTCATTAAAACACCTCACTTTTTTAGGTATTATACCATATTTTGTAAGAAAAATAAATGGATTTACATAAATTTTATTAAAATTCTAATCTTTCATCTTCAATATATCCTAATTAATTTTCCTTATTGTCTTTTCTATATTGTAAGTGCATAAAATTTCCATCTTTTTTTAAATTCTATCACAAATTACACACAATCTCAATTTCTTTTGACCTTTCACACAAGTTATTAAGGTTAGCTTATCAGTTGATGATGGCTCTAATACAGAAAAATCTGTTTCTTCAATTTCTTTTATTTCAGAAACTTTATAAATATATTCTCCAAATGTATGATGATATATTATTTGATCCCCTATTTCCAATTCGTTTAATCTTTTAAAGAATCCAATGTCTTCGCCGTTTTTATTTATTCCAGAATTATGCCCTGCTAAACAAACATTTCCATTAAAAATTGCTGTGTCTTCAAAATGTCCTACTGCAGTTTCTAATACATCTAAATTCGTTGTTTCTTTTATTGGAGCATTTAACTCTATCTTTTCACATTCAATTGTTCCTAAATCTTTTATTTCATAATTTTTTGTTTCTTCATTGTTATTTGTATCATCTTGACTAATTTCAGAACCATTATTTGTATCAATTGTCTTTGTTTTATTATAATTAAAAATTATAACCATTCCAAATAACAATATAACTAATATACTTAATATTATAATTATTTTATTTTTCTTGCTCATTTTCTTCTTTCTCCTCTTCTATAGTATTTACTCCTAAATATTCCAAAGCTTTTTTATATACTGTTTCACTTGAATTACCACTAATCATAGTCATAGTTCTATCTATATTATTTTCAATATCATCATCTTCAAATAGTTCTACAAACATTTTTATATTTTCTCGAACATATTTATCTAAATCTACAACAATATTACCTGCTTTATTTTTCACATTTATGACATCTAAATTTTCGGCTAAATATCTCAAATATTTATCATAATTATCTTTTGGCTCTTCGTCATTCATTACAAATGCAACTTCAAAATCATATATATTATCACATATATCAAAATCTATTCCTTCTCCTGGTTTTAATAGTTGTATTAATTTCATTTTCTTATTTAAGTCTTTACATATTTCTATCTCTTTGAACATTACTTCTATTAATTTACTTTTATATACATCTTTATAATCTTCAATATGACAATTAGCAACTTCATTTATTCCCTCTGTATCAAAAACTAAAATTTTTTCATTTAATCTTCCAATACTTATATAAGTTTTTGCTACTATATTTTTATACGAATACTCTATTTCTCTAAAAGTATTTAAAGAATCTATATCTTCTGATATTTCTTTCTCATCTAAATAAGTATTAATATCTGGATTCTTCTCCATAAATTTTCTTAATTCTAAAACTGATGAAATATTATTTGTTCTTTCTGCAATATAATTGTACTGCTTGTCAACTTCTTCAGGATAAGGATATTTACTTGAAAATTCATATCCTTTATTCCATAAATATTCAGCAAGAATAGCGATTTTATTATCTTTTTTATATTGTTCACATACACTTGTATCTAATATTGAATCCAAATTAAATACTTGATTTTTCTCCTTAAAATCTGTTAATCCTTTTTTAAACGATTTTAAACATATTTCATTTTTTAATATTTCTGCTTCAGTTCCTACCACAATAAAATCTCTATAAAAGTCATCAGTTGTCATACTATTAGAGAATTTATTTTCATAACAAAAATTTAAGGCACAATCTTTTACTATGATTATTGTTTCATTTTCTTTATGTTCTGCTTTACAAATATATTCTATTCCTTCTTGTGTTGTTACTTTTAGCATATTTTGAACATTTTTTACGCTTGTAATCCAATTTAAACTATTTAATCTTTTCTCCAGAATATCTAATATATTATTCATTTTCAATTTCTCCCTCTTCTAATGTCTTTTTTAGTTCATTAATTCGCTCGTCTAACTGGTTAATTAGTTCATCTATATTGTCAGCATTTATTGTAACAGTATATCCATCTAAATATTTTTCAACAAATCCACAATTATATAATTCTTCGTTTAATACATTATACATTAATTCAGTATCTTCGTTTTCACGCTCGATATTGATAAAATCACGAATTAATTCCCTTGTATTAGTTCTAATCCATTTATCAGGACGCATTTCAGTATAATGATTTATATAATTTTTAAAATTTTCTATATATCTACATCTATTGTCATCATCTATATCCAAATCTTCTTGAAAGTAATGAGGACAATAGTCTAAATAAAAAACCATATCAATTTCTTTCTTATCACTATCAACTTCTAAATCGCTTACTCTCTCATCTAAATTGATTCTTTTTACAATTTCAGCAAAATTTTTAATTATAAAGTCATTATTTGTATATTCATCAACACTAAATATTCTATTATTTTCAGAACAGTCAGTAATACAATCATATACTATTTTATCTGCATAAAAACGAATCATTTCATCTTTATTCATTTCGACAATATGGCTTTTATCAATTGCTTCTTCGTATTCTTGATGAGAAATATTATTTTTGGTCATTTTATTGCTAATTTCTTTATTTACTACATCAGATATTTTATCTGTCAATATATATAAATTCTGATCATTAAATTTTGTATTAACTAATATTGAGTATATTTTATCTAATTTTTGTATATCTTGTAAGGCTTGTTCTTTTTTATTTTTATTCTCCTGGTTCATTTAATTCTTCTTCCTCCGTTTTCACATTTTCTTTAACAAAAAAGTATTTTTCATTTACCTTATCTCTAAAATATAACGCTTCTCTACTAATATAATTTTGTACTTCAATAGATACACATTCCGTTGTTTCAAATATTTCTTTTGCTTTTTTTATAGCTTGTCCTAAATCTTTTATATCATCTGCTTCAATTTGACCAAATCCATCATTTCTATCAGCGTTATTTTCCCATAGTTCAATTATATATGTCTTACTTTTTTCATTATACCAAGTTTCAAATTTATCCCATTCTTCTGTTTTATATAAAATATCATCTAAAAAAATTATTCCATATTTTTCTTCTAATTCTTCCTTTTTCTTTAGCCATTCATCTGATGGTATATTAATTAAACTATTTAATTCTTTATTATACTTATCATAATTGCTTTTAGGGCAAACTTCGTTAAGATACTTTTCTATTGCGTCATATTTTTCAGCTCCGATCATTTTTCTTGATTCTTCAAAATCTTGCATTATACTCATTTTGCTATTTCCTCGCTTTCTGCTTCTGATTTACTTACAACAATTGCTTTTTCATATAAGTTCATAAATTGGTCCTGTTTTACAAATGATTCTACTAGATTTTCAAACTCTTCTTTGCTAATTGCCTTTTGTATATATGCTTTTCTATATCCCATATATTCTTCCATTAATGGATTAAATACTACGCTATTACATTCTTCTAATGTTTTTTCTTCTGTTAAATAGGGATTTCCCAAATCTTCTTTAAACTTATTTAAAAGTTCTACCATATCTTTTAGTTTAACATCTATTATATTTCTGCCATCTACTTCTTTCTTTATATTTTCAATAGTCAAATTATTACTCATATATGCTCAAACCTCCAAATTTTATATTATTTTTATTCTTATTAATACTTGTATAAAATTCCAGTCCTCTATTTTCTAAAATAGCTTTGCTTATTTCTTTTAGTTTACTACCTTTTATAACAAAATTGGTACAACTTAATATACGAACAATATCAGCCTTTTTCCATTCTTCATTATATAAATCAAATTCATATAGACAATCTTCAACTTTACCAACTTCGATTTTTTCTTTTGGATTATCGTTTAAGAAATACAAATTACCATCTTTGTCTATTTCTAATAATTTGCTATTTACTTTTACCAAATTATCATTTTTTAACTTAATACCATAATCATATCTAATTCTACTTATATCAAATGTTTCTGATAGATTAAGTTTATCAATAGTATTTTCTATTGTATTTCCTGACAATTCTTGTTTTTCTTCTTCTATACTTTCTATTTTAGATTTTATATGTTTATATAAATATTGTATCTTATTAATAATAAATTTTTTCACAACGTTCTCCTCTATACATTAATTTTAAGCACTTCGTAACTTTCTTTAAAAACTTTATATACATATTGTTTTTGTGCTTCACTTATTAAAGCTAATTCTTTTTGTGTATCTCCTTTATAAGAGCCATACGGGCAACCACAACAACCTGTCCTTTTAAGATATTTGTATAGGCTTGGTAGTTCTATTTTATATTTTCTATAAATTTCATTAAGCAATTCATCTGTCAAATCAAATATTGGTGTAAACTTTCCATTTTTAGTAAAACAAGATGTATATTGTACTTTTCTTAATGCACTTTCATTGGCTCTTACTCCTAAAATAGCTTTCTTTCCACTTTCTTTTTCAAATTCCTTAATTGGTTTTTTCTTTAAATATTCACAGCATTTTGGACTAATTTTATGCAAAGAACCATCTAATAATTTCTCTCTAGCTGTGTTATTTAGTTTAAAACGTCCAATAACTTTTTCTCCTGTGTCTTTATGTATTCCTGTAACTCTTTCTATAAGATATGGTCTACGACTTCCGTTCTGATAGCGACATATCATATCGTCTTGCCACTTAGAGAAACAAGGTATTCCATATTTCTCTTTAATTTCTAATGGCTTTAATTTAGGGTATAAAACCACATCACAATTATTATATATTCTTTTTAAAATTTCGTGGTGTTCCATATAGGTGTTTATACCAACAATTTGAATTTTATCATCTTTTAAATATTCCTTTATAAACCAATACAGAAAGTGGCTATCCTTTCCACCAGAATAACTTAAATAATATTTATTGAAATCAATTTTATTAAATTTGCTTTTTAAATCTTCTAAATAAAAGTCTACATTGTCCATTTTATACTTCACTTTCTTGTTCAATCTGTATTTCATTTTCTTTTATAGATTCATTTTCAACATCTATTCCAAATACTTTAAACAACATATTTTTTTCTTTTAACATATCCGTTTCTTTCTCTTTTGCTTCATCTTCTAATTTGTATTGTTCTCGTAATTTATCAACTTCTTTTTCTATACTTTGAATCTGTTTATTTAATTCATTTTTATAAAACATTTTTTCAAATATTAATTCTGTATTTTTTATATTTTCTTTTTCCAATTTAACAGCTTCACTTTTATAATATTTATTTTGTTCTTCTGTTTCTTGCTTTGAAAATATTCTATTTAATATATTTATTGGTCTAAACATTTCACTATTTCTTTTTAATATTTCTACATATTTATTGATATTTTTAGTATTTTCATCTTTCTTTTTAGATAGTTCCATATACTCTTTTTCTGTATTTTCTTTTTCTAAGTATAATCTTTTCTTTTCATTTTCTTTTTTAAACAGTCTAACTCTTAAATCATCTGATTTGATTTCCTTGTTTTCTGTATTTGCAATTCTTGTTTCTATATCTAACAAACTACCTAAAAACATTTTTTGTGTTTCTTCTGGTAATTTTAATAGATTATTATATTCTATAAGATTAAATATATATGGATTTTTCATTTCTTCATATTTATCAATAGCTGTTTCAATATCAACCTTATCTTTTTCAATATAAAAGTGTGATTCAGTTGTAAATGATTCGTGTATCGGTTCTTCAATAGTTGCTGTTATTTCCATTGTATTTTTTATATTACTTAAATCTACAATATAACCTTTTGAATCTTTAATTTCGCCATTCCATACAGCTTGCTTTATACGATCTGATATTGTATTTATTTCTTGTGATTTATTAACTTTCAATTTCTAATTCCTCTTTCTCTAAATTTTGTTCATTATTTGCAAGCATTTCATCTAACTGTTTATCTAATGATTTTAAATTTTCTATATCTATTGGCAATTCTTTCTTTCCATATCTAATAGCTCTTAAATTGCTTATATCCATATTATCCACTTGAGTATTTATCCAAAATTCTTTACCATTAGTCGCTAATATTTGAGCAATTTGAGCAGGTACTTGTTTTTCATATCCTTTATTAAATAATAGAGTAACTGTCTTTTTTCCCTCTAAAAATTGATTTATCTTTGCTACTTCATTATAAAATGGTGGTGTCATTCCTCTCTTATATTGTTCATAAGCGAGGAATTTCTTTAATGTAGGTAATTTATATACTTTTTTAAATATGTCTACATCATTATTTTCAAATCTTATTGTTTTCATATCAAATATTAAATGTTCTTTTCCATCTCTTGTAGATAATTCAACTATTCCATTAGCAATATCTTTATATTGAAAATTATTAAGTAATATATTAATATTTTCATCAACTCCATAAACTCTTTTTTCTCTTAAATCAATTCCCATCTCATATAAACTAATCTTTTGATATTCGTTTGCATTGCAATCAAAGAAATATGCTATATTATTTATATTTTTTTCTACAAATTTGTTGATATTATCTCTAAATATCCTATCTAGCTCTTTATATATACTCTCTTTAAAATCTACTATTTTAACATCACTATTAAATATTTCTTTGTCTAATTCATCTCTATAATTAAAATCTTTAATTATATTTTGATATAGGCAAAATATTTGATTCGGTAATTGTTTTAAATAGCACCAATGACAAAGTTGTAAGAACTTATTATCATATCCTTGCAATTTAAAATCCCTTTTATTTCCTAATAAAATTACATTATCTAAATGTATTTCAATTGCGTTTTCAAATTTCATTTGTATCTCCTTGATCTTCATTTTCTAATTCTTGATTTGTAATATTACAAATTATTCCTTTATTTTCATTATGAATTATTTCATCTAATTGTTGTTCTAATGGCTTTAAATTTTCTGTATTTATACTAATTTCCGTTTTTCCGTGTCTTAAAGCTTTTAAATTATTAATATCCACTTTTTCTCTATTTGCTTCATCATAAGATAAATTTAATAAATTTCGATTTATCGAAAATACTCCATTATAGAAATCAATAATGTCTGTTATATCTGCTTCAATTTTTATTTCTGTATTATCTTTTAATAATACTGTAATTGTCTTTTTATCTTTTAAAAATCTATTAATTTTCGCTATCTCATTATAAAAAGGGGGTGTTATTCCTAGTTCGTATTGTTTATATGCTAAAATCTTACACAAATCCACTTCGCTATAAACTAAATTCATAATAGTAGAAGGTTCTGTTAAGATTTTATTTTCTTTCATATCTATTTCTACTATTTTTTCTGAATAATAAGCAGAAGGTTTATATTTAAGTTTTGATTTGTTTATTTCATCATAAATACAAAATGATGTATGAACTTTTGATTTTTGTTCTATACTTGCATTTTCATTAAAAAAATCAATGCCAATATCTGAAATCTTTAAAAATTCTGGATTAGCATAATATTTGTTTCGATTTGCGTCAGTATATTCGTCTTTTTCAAAAAAATATGAAATATTATTGATATTTTTTCCAATAAAGCTATTTAATTCCTTTTCTAACAATTCCATAAACTGCAATCTAATCATTTCTGTAATATTAACTATTGGTATTTCTTTTTCTTTTATCTCTTCTGATAATTTATCACATTCTATATTTAAACATATTAATTGGTCTGGTTTATCCTTTAATCTACACCAATTTATTTTAAATTTTGCTTCATTCTTGAACCCCATATAAAGTTCTTCTTTATTTGCCAAAAGTTCTACTTCTCCAAAATCTATTATTGTTGCATTTTCTAATTCCATTTTGTCCTCCATATTACCCTAATATAAAATCAATATAAGCACTATTTAGATATACATTTTTAGTAATCTTATCTTTCTTTATTTTGATAAGTATATTTTGATTTTTATTATAGAATCCATTTGTAGTTTTTATTGCAAACATATTTGTAACTGTTTTGTGTTTGTAATTACTTAAATTAATTGTATTGTGTTTCTTACTTAGTCTAACAACTCTTATTAATTTGAATCCATTGTCTGTTTTAACATATACTCTTGCTGTTGTTTTTCCTATACAATAAACAACTACTAATGCTATACCTAATCCACTTATAATTATTGTAGGAACTGTATAATCTTTTGTTTCTTCAATAATTTCAATTATTGGTTCTTCTTGAATTTTTTCATACTCTAATGTATATAAATAAATAGGATCTTTTCTTTCAACACTTCCTTCGTATGTAACAGTTATTTCATAACTATAAGGATTATTTCTTGTTACTACTGCTTGATATATCATTGTACCTTTATAAGTTATTGGTACTTCTTGACCATCAATATTTTCTGTTTCATCATTTTTCCAATTAACATTAATAAGTGAATATGTTACGCCACCTATAACTTTTTCTTTTTCAATATTATCTAAATCATTTTTGCTATATTTATTAAAGTTAATTTTCTTTTCATCAATTGCTTCATATTTTCCATTGCTAATTGTTTTTATATCATAATCTTTCAAGGCAATTACACCAGAATACTCTTCATCTTCATAGTTTAGGTTATCTCCAAAGTGGCTTATAATAGATTCTTTTGTATTACTCTTAATTACATCTTTTTTATATGCTGTAACTATTTTTGAATTTTCTGTATCATCTTCTTTAAAATAATTTGATAATTTGTACTTAGTTTCGTTCTCTTCCATTTCTTGCTCTATTGATGTTAAAAAACTACTTTCTTCTGATTTTAAAATTGTTTTATTTATTGTTTTGTTATCTGTCGCATATACATTCGACATTAAACACATTGCTAATAGTCCTGTAACTAGACCACTCTTAA
This sequence comes from Clostridia bacterium, assembly GCA_022793875.1. Taxonomy (GTDB): domain Bacteria; phylum Bacillota; class Clostridia; order TANB77; family CAG-508; genus CAG-269. Next base: position 48,398 of record JAAWDR010000026.1, on the reverse strand, counting down.
TAATACCTTTCATAATTCCTCCTAAAAACAGCAAAAAAGAAAGCTAGTTAAATTTCTCTAATTAGCTCTCTCATTCACATATAATTTTTGATATTAATATTTTAGCACTTGAAAAATTGAATGTATACTGCAGGATTTTGCAAACTTTTTGCAAAAAATTATGTTTACTGAATGTTATATTCAAATATATCTTTTAGCTCTTTATTATTTTTAGTTAAATATGTTAGTGTTTTTCTTCTAATACTTTCTTCTATATTCCTATTTGATTGTATATTTTTTTGTTCTCCTACCTTATCTATGGTATTAATTAATTTCATTATTGCATTCCAATATTCTTCTGATTTCTCTTTATTTGAATTATCTACTAATCTGCAATATTCTAAATTAAATAAGAAATCTCCAGTATGTTCTATTAAATCATTTTTTATTAAAATTTCTTTTTCTATTTCATTGCAATTTCTTAAATTATTATCATAAAAATCATTTTCATACTTCATAATAGTTTTTATTACATTTTTATATCTACAATACTTTCTTGTTTCTCCTGTTTTATTTATTATATCAACTAAAAAACTCATACCTTGATATATTGGTTCTATCATATAAAGTTTTTCATCTTCTTGTTCATAATATAGACTATATTCTAGTAAAGTCATAAAAGAAAAACAAATCTGTTCTTTTATATCCATCAATTCATTGTATAGCAATTCCTCAAAACTATATCCTACTATGTTATATTTTTTAGCTCGTTTATCTAAAATTTTACATTTTACTAATGTTTTAGCAACATCTTCTATTGATATAGTTTTGTTACTTATTTTATAATAATTCATATAATCTGTTATTACATCTACTCTTAACATTGTATCACTCCATAATTTCATTACTCTTTTTAAATTCCATAAATATTAGCTTTTAGTATAACTTTATTGATTTTGCTCGTGTCATTTAATGGTATTTCCCAACAGCTACCTAAAATAGACCTTCCTTTTATATATTCTTTTTTAGGTTCTCCTAATATTTTATATAGTCTTCTTTCTAAATCAACTCTATTTGTATAGATAGACATTATTTTTTCGCTATATAATACATTTATTGTTGTTTCTGTTTCACATTTATTAGCTTCTTTGTATATTTTTCCCATTGTAATCCCCTACTTTCTACCATCTATTTACTCCTCTTTTGTAGCACTATATAAAATATACTTATTATAAGCTAGTGTCCATATTTTAACACATCAATTTAAAAAAGTATAATGCAAGATTTTGCAATGTTTTTGCAAAATCTTATGTTTACATTTCTATAATTTCTTTTCCAATCAATATAATCTGTTCTGCAATTGGTTTAGTTTTTACTTCAATAATACAATTGCCAATTTTACTTTTGCATTTTCTATGTCTTACTACTGCTAATCCTGTAGTTATATTATCTTTCATTCTTCCTTTTGTTTCATTAAGAATCTTTGCTGTAGCGTCATATATGTAATTATAATCATTACTATTTTCTTTTATAGAAATATCATTGATTATGCAAAACATTATCATAGTCTTTAATTCTTCAAATCCTTTAAAATTTCTGCCATTTATAGTTAATGCTTTGTCTATTTTTAATGATATTTCTCTTTTAAAATTTTCCTTGCCTTCAAATTTATTTAATCCTTTATCTAAATTTGAATCATTTTGCTTTTGAACTTCTTCAAATTTTTTCTTTCTTGATTCATCATAATAGTTAAATACAATAGAAAAAGCAATTGCCCTTATATCTTCTGTTTTTGTGATTTCTTCTACTTTTTCTTGATTTCCTTTGATAATGCCCTTTTTTAAGTCTACTATAATTAGTTTTTCTGCTTTATTGTTTAAGTTCTTAACTATATTCATTCTTTGATTTTTAAATACTACAATTAAAATATTTATATTTTCTATCTTATCAACTTTTTTAATATCATTAACTATTTGTGTATTTTGTTTAAAAAAGGTACATTCCTTTTCAATTGCATATTTTAAATCATTTAAAATTTCAGTTTCCTTACTATAAATTACAATATTAACTACATTATTATTCATTATCTTCTCCTGTGTAATAAAGAATATTTTAAGCAAATTTTATAGTGTTTTCATTAATCATTTCTATGTCTTCTTTGATTTCATTAAAAGTATTTATATTATCTTTAAATATATCTGATATAGAACCTATCGTGCTGAATGGTTGCTCTCTTAGTTTTTCTAAACTAATTATTCCATTTACAATTAGATATTCTTTTAATTGTTTTATAAATTGAATCTGTTTACTATTCAATCTATTGTCATTAATATATTTCGAGAATATTTGATTTGCTGTTTCTCTGTCTAATCCTACTAAGTTTCTAACAACTTGTACTACATTTGAATCTCCAAAGGCTTCAACAAAGTCTTTATTATTTCCTAATTCTTCAAACATAATTCTTTCTAAATCTTCTTTTTCTATTTCTGTTAATATTTGATTATGTTTTATTTTATAAATAACTAAGTTATCCATATTTCCTTCTAAAAATTTCTTAACTTTCTTTTTATAATCTTCAAAGTTATCTCTGTTAATATTCTTTTGTTCTTCATCTACTATAATTGTATCTTCTATATCTACATTCCATATCTTTCTTGGTGGATTCTCTATAAATTTTATTAAATCTCTTAACTGTGTTCTTACATTCTCTATATCAAAAAATGAAGCTCTTTCCCAATATCCACTATTTGCTGTCATTTGTATAAGTTCTGCCTTTTCTTTTATTTGTGTAATAGTTCCTAATTCTTTTAGTTCTTCAATTAATGAAACAATGCTATTTATCTGCATACTACAATATTTATTTTTCATTTTTCTTACTTGTAAAGAATATACTAAGTTATCAAATCTTTTTGCTGATTCATCTATATCTGTAACAATAAATATTGGTGTTAGATTTTCCTTTATTTCTACTTTATCTATACTTGATATACTATTCCAATTTTCGACTTTGCTATATTTGTCAATATATTTCTTTTTAGATCTTACAATAAAACTTTCATCATTTAATTCGTTTATAGCTTCTAAAAATTCTTGTATTAGCTCTTTTCTATATTCTACATATTGGTTTATACTTTGATAATCTAAATTTTGTAACTCTACAATTAAATCAAGTTTTGAATTGAATATTTTTTCTGTTAATCCCTCTGTTGCTCCTGTTTCAATTCCCTTTGCATTTTCCTCAAAAAACTCAAAATTATTACAACAATCAAAAATATAAAACTCTTTTTTGTTTACTCCTTCGCCAAATACGTTATCACATAAACGTGTTCCTCTACCAATCATTTGCCAGAACTTAACTTTTGATTTTATAGGTTTGAAGAATACTAAATTTAATATTTCTGGAACATCTATACCAGTATCTAACATATCTACTGAAATTGATATTTGTGGTAATTTTTTAGGATCTTCAAATAATTCTATTAATGTTTCTGCATAATTTACTTTATTATCTATTACTCTTGCAAAATCTCCTTTATAGTGTGGATATAAAGAATTAAATACTTTCTCTATTTCCTCTGCGTGATTATGATTTCTTGCAAATATTATTGTCTTTCCTAACTTATCGCCACCTTCAACTTTTAGTCCTTTTTCCATTAATGTTTCTAAGATTTTCTTAATAGTATCTTTATTAAATAACCAGGTATTTATTGCTGAAGAATCTATCTCCTCTGGAACATTTTCGTCTTCTTCAAATAAATTTTCATATTCTTCTTTTTCTTCATCTTTTAACTGACTATATTTAATTCCTCTTTCTAAAAATTCTGTTGAAGTTTTAATATTATGATAATCTACTAAATATCCATCATCTATTGCTTCTTGATATTCATAAGCAAATGTAGGAACATTGTTTTCTAATTCAAAAAAACTATATGTATTTCTATCCACATCACTTCTTGGAGTAGCTGTTAATCCTACTAATAATCCATCAAAATATTCAAATATTGACTGATACTTTTTGTATATACTTCTATGAGCTTCATCTATAATTATTAAATCAAAGTGTCCTGGTGTAAATAATCTTTTTCCATCTTTATTTCTCATATTGTCTATTGCATTTATCATTGTTTGATATGTAGAAAAAACAATCCTTGAATCCTCTGGACTATCTTTTGAATCTAGTAAATTACAGCAAGAAACATCTGGAAGTAATTTAACAAAATTCTTTTTAGCTTGCTTTATTAGTTCTGTTCTATCTGCTAAGAATAAAATATTTTGTACCCAACCTTTACCAGTCAAAACATCTACTAATGATATAGCTGTTCTTGTTTTTCCAGTTCCAGTAGCCATAACCACTAATGCTTTTCTATGTTTATTTTCAAAGGATTCACATACTCTTTTTATTGCTTCTAATTGATATGGTCTATCAGTAATTTTTGTATCTATAAAAATATGTTCTAAACTTTGTTTTGCTTTTCTTCTATTTACTAATCTTTGTAATTCGTCTTGCGTGTGGAATCCTTGCACTCTTCTTTCTGGATAATCTAAATTATCCCAAAAATAAATTTCTATTCCATTTGTATAATATATAACAGGTCTTTGTCCATATTTTTCTTCTAAACAGTCTGCATAAAGACTAGCTTGTTGTTTTCCTTCGTGAGCATTTTTACTACTTCTTTTTGCTTCAACTACTGCTAACGGCAATCCATTTTTACCAAATAATACATAATCTACATATCCTATTCCTTCAGCATTTTTCATTCCTTGTACTTCTAGTTCTTCTGTAATATTTTCATTAAAATCCCAACCTGATATTTGTAGATCTAAATCAATGAATTGTTTTCTTGTTTCAAATTCTGATAAGTCCTTTATCTCGAAATTTTTACTCTTTTGCTTACTTTCTCTTTCTTCTGTTAATTGCTTTCTTAACTCTTCATTTTCCTTTAAAGTATCTTCTAGCTTCTTAGTTTGTTCTTCTAATTCTTGCTCTAATTTTTCTCTTTCTGCTAGTTTTAAATTTTCATTGCTTTCTTCTGGAAGTTTGTTTATATCAAATTCAATTTCTTCATAATTTTGGTCATAATTAAAATATATCCATTTCATAAAACTAAATAAACATTTTAATACTAGGATTGCTTCATCTCTTGAAATATTGCTATTTGTATGAATTACAAAATTTCCTTTTTTAACAATAAAATCAATTCCTTTTCTTACATCTTCATTTACTATATTTTTAAAAGTTATTGTATGTATAAGTGATGATAAATTGTTTTGATATGGCATAATCAATAATTTATCATTAGCATATAACCACTTTACCCCTAATTCTAAAGCTTTTCTACTAAGCATAATACACGTTACTGGATTTGTTTCTAATCCTTTTTCTGCTTCAATACTTGCCTTTGCAAAACTTCTAAATAATTTATTATTTTCTAAAAAATCAAAATTTGACATATTTCTTCCCCTAATTAAAATATTTATTCATTAAATTTTCTTTTGTTTTTTTCATTTCTTCTAAGTTTTTTTGTATTTCAAATTTCTGTTTATCGATTTGTTTAACAAAATCTGCAAATTGATTTTGTAGTTCTATTGGTGGTAATGGAAAATCAAATCCACTTAATTGTTCCTTATTAACCTTAGGTATATTAGTTCTTGAACTATAACTCAAAATATAATTCAAAAAATAATCTGATCTTAACACAAACACTAAATATTCCTTCTTGCATTTTTCATTAGTTAATATCGGATAAGAATCTGCTGAACATAATCCTTTAAAATCAGGTGTAGCAACTTTATTGAGATTTGGTCTTATCTTACTATAAATAATGTGTCTTTCATCAAATATGTATTTTCCACTTGTTAAATTAGATTTTTCTACACTAATATAATTGATTAACTTGCCTGTATTCTTTTCTATATTTTCTATTCCTATATGTGGTAATTCTGCATACTTTTCAAAGTCCTTAGTCATATTTGTATCTATACTTGCAACTTCTAAAATATTTACAATCTTCCATTTTTTATTATTGATTTCTAAATCACCAAACATCTCGACAAACTGAGATTTAATTAAATCTTCAAATAAACATTTTTGTTCTTCCTTTAAATCTATTAGTTTTTGCATTTTATTTAATTTATTTACTATTTCCTTTTGCGTTTCCATATCAGGAACAACTATCTCTAATTCCTGGAAGTCTGTTTTATTTATTATTGGAACAACTGGTGCATTAGCTTTTTTTCTTAAATAATCTGCTTTTGATATTAACCAATAAGCTAAATATCTATTATCTATAATATCTTTATTTGGTATAATAGCATTTATTTGTTGATTAAATGCACTTTCTTTTTCTACTATTCCTACTTTTCCTATTATTCCTATACAAGTTACAAGTACACTTCCTTTTGGTAGTATTCTTGCTTTTTCTTTTGCATTGTTTGAAATATAATTTACTGATTCTTCAAAATCATTTATTCTACCATCTTCAAAATCTGTAGGCGTAAAGAAATTAATATCATTTGAATCATAGTAATCTTTATTTTTCTTGCTTGGTGTATTTCCTGTTACTATTATTCCTACATCTTTCAATTTCATTTTACTTATCATAACATTTCCTCTAATTCATCTAAACATTTTAAAAACTCTTTTTCTTTCTCTCTTAATCTTTTTAAAATTATTTTTGGATCTTCATACTCTTTTTCTTCAACAATTATTTCTTTATATTTATTTATTGATAAATCATATCCATTATTCACAATTTCTTCTTTTGTAACAAAGAAAGATTTTTCAGTTTTTAATCTGTTCTGTTCTTCTTCTGAAAATCTATTATCATATCTTTCAATAATATCTGGTATATCATTTTCATTTACAGGTTGTCTTTTATCATCTAAGCTATATCCATCTGCTGTCATATCATAAAACCACACTTTATCTGTTCCACCTGCATTTGTTTTCGTAAATATTAAAATAGCTGTTGATACTCCTGCGTATGGCTTAAATACACCACTTGGCATTGAAATAACTGCTTCTAATTTATGATTTTCTATTAATTCTTTTCTTATTGCCTTATGAGCATTAGAACTTCCAAATAATACTCCATCTGGTACAATTGAAGCACATCTACCACCTATTTTTAGTATTTTTAAGAATAATGCTAAAAATAATAATTCTGTTTTCTTTGTCTTATTTGTCATATCTAATAATTTCTTTGATGTTATATCGCTATTTATAGAACCTTTAAATGGTGGATTTGCTAAAATTAATGTATATTTACTTTCATCTGAATTATCTTCTGATAATGAATCTTTATATTCAATATTAGGATTTTCAATTCCGTGTTGTATTAAATTCATTGCACTAATTCTTAGCATTGTTCTATCCATATCAAAACCATAAAACATTGTATTATTAAAATGTTGCAAACTCTCTTCGTGATTGAATAAATTCTCTTCATTATTTCTCAAATATTCCCCTGCTTCAACTAAAAAACCTGCACTTCCACAAGCAGGATCTACTATTACATCTTTGCTATTAGGTTTCATTAATTCAACCATCATTTTTATAATGTGTCTAGGTGTTCTAAATTGTCCGTTTGTTCCTGCAGTAGATAATTTAGATAATAAATATTCATATAAATCTCCCTTTGTATCTCTACCACTCATATCTATTTTATCTATTGAAGTAACAACTTTTTGTAATACTATTGGTGTAGGTACTAAAAACATTGCGTCTTCCATATATTTAGCATAACTTGAATCTTTATCACTACCCAAGCTTTTAATAAATGGAAATACTTTCTCTTGCATTACTTTAAACATTCTTGAAGCTTCATAATCTTTGAAAATACTCCATCTACAATCTTGATGTTGTTCGTCAAATATTCTCTTAGATTTTATACCTAAAAGAACATCATCTCTTTCATTTTTTAATTCTATATCATCTAATCCTTTAATAAATAGCAAATATGTAATTTGCTCTATACAAGTTAAAGGATTTGCTACTCCTCCTGAATGAAATACTAACCATATTTTATCTATTATTGATTTTATATTATTATCCATTTTCCTATTGTACTCCTTCCAGTAGTTATTGTATCACAAATCGTTTTTTTCCTCAATAAATTTGTCTATTTTTGGCAAAAAATAAAAGCCAAAATCAAAATCGGCTTTCATATATTTAAAATTAATTTAATGCTATTTTATATCTAACTTCAAAATTGTAATTTATTATTAATCTCCAAATGCTCTACCTGCAATTATCAATCCTGTTGTTACATCAACATAAATCGTAACTCCACATCCCATATCATTTTCTCTTTGAATAGCATAACATTTTCTTTTTATATTATCATAAAATTCATTTCCTTGATAATAATATCTAGTAAAATAATTATTTGCAACAATTTCTTCTATTTTTATTGTTTCTGAATCAATATCGTCGGTTCCTTCTCTAGCAATTCTACTTTTGGATTCTTCAAATCCTTTTTGAGCAATTTCTTTTGCTTTTTTCTCTGTTATTTTTACATCATTATTATTTGGTATATAATTTTCAAAATCTGTTAAAAATATTGTACTATCTAAATCATTAACAGCTTTATAGTATGGATCACTTTCAATTTTTTTCTGTTCTTTTTCTTTATTAACAAATTCAACTATTTCATCAACATTCGATTTAATATTAGATATATTTTCTTTTTGCTGTAATACACCATCTTGTAATTCTTTATAATCATATTTCAAATATGCTATTTCTTGCTTTAATCTATTATTGCTATATATTAAACTTCCAAAAGTTATTAAATCGATTATTATTGCTAAAACAACAATTATTTTTAACCCTTTTTCTTTATTCACTGTTTTATCTCCCTTACAAAACATAATTTATGATTTTTTTCTATAATCTTCTAACCAATTTTGAATAATTACCAAAGGAGATCCTCCATTAGGATTTCTACCCTCATAAAATACATATTCAATATCTTTATAATTACCATTTCTAATTTCTTCTCTTTTTAAATTTTTATATGTATTATGATATTTTCTTTCAGTACCTAGAACTATTGTATCAGTATAATATATTCCATTTTCAAAATTTACATCTATTATAGTAATTTCTCCTTCATAGTTACTATATACCCTTATAAAACTATTTTCTCCTTTTTGTGTTTTTTCTATGAACTCATCTAGTTGATTTTCATTAGAAGATACTACTTTATTATTTTTCAATGTAAAGCAACCATCTTCTATTGCTGTATTAACAGAATAATCCAAAGGTAATTTTGAGATTTCTATAACATTCTCATTCCTAAACTCTTTGTGTTCTATTGTTATCTTTACATTATCTTTTAATTGTGAATTATCAACAATAGCATACCATACATTTGTTGTATCGTTCATATTTGGACTTTCTTTTTGTTTCATTATGATATTAGTTGTAGTTTCATCAGCATAAACATTTGAAATTTCCATATCAATTTCATCAAAATCTCTATAATTTTCATTTGCAATAATTACAATGAAATTTTCATTAAAATTAATTTCAGAAATCTCTGGAAATGTTGATATTCTTGATTTGTATTTTTCGTAATCATTAGAATTTGTTATTGTTCTATAATATAATCTTACATCATCTTGCCAAGTCATATCATTAGCCATTAAGTCTGTTTCATAATCTGTATATCCTCTACCATCATCAAATAATCCTCTTGTTTCTATTTTATCTTGTTTTTTTATAAATGTATTATAAATTGTAACTCCTGCAAATGTTATTCCTGTTAAACTTACTGTTATACAAAGAATGACAATAACTACTTTTAGTATTTTATTCATATCATCAAATCCTTTCTTTAGCAGGATTCTTCTTAATTCTTTTTTACCTCTATGAATTAAGTTTTTTGTGTTTTGGAGAGTTTGACCTAGTATTTTGGAAGTTTCTTCATAAGATAATTCTTCAATTTTTACTAAATATATTGCATTTTTGTATTTCTCATCTAACAATTCTATTGCTTCAATAACTTCTTTTTTTGTTTCTTCTTTAGTTATAACTTCTAATACATCTTTTTCAATATTTTCAGTAAAATTATATAAATATTCTTCTGTTATTTCCGTTCTTCTCTTTTCTATTTTTATATGATTTATTGCTCTACTTTTTGCTACCATATAAATATAATATTTAAAAGAAACATTTTCTTTCATTTTGTTTTGCATAACATATATAAAAGTTTCTTGTGTAAGATCTTCTGCTTTTTGATAATCTTTTACAATATTAAAAATAAAATATTCAATTCTTTTTTTATATTTGTTATATAAGAACTCAAAAGCTTCTTTTTGTCCATCTAAATAATCATTATATAATTTTTTATCTACATCTTTCTCCATTTTTTACCTGCTTTCACTATAACAGACAAGTAACTTTCAAAAAAGTTTCAATTTTTTATAATTTTATTAAATATAAGTAACAAAATCACAAATTGTAATTTTTTGTTACTAAATATAGTAAATATCATCTTCGTAATTTTGTATTTTCTTATTTTCAGGAACTTGTTTTATTATTTGGTAGACTGTATATGAATCTGGATAAGGACTAGCCATTCCCATACAAGCCATTCCAAAAAATATACCATTTAATTCTGTTAAACTTGCAGGGCATAACCAAAATAATATAAGAGGAATTATTCCTAATATATATGGTAACAAACTCATAACAATAAATCTTCTCTTTGATAATGGATATGATGTTAAAGATACAAATGTAATAGGTTTTGCAATTCCAATATAAGAGTTAGCTTCTTTTGGATATACTATTGAATGTAAGTATTCGTGTACTAATAAAAGAATAAAGCCTATAATCGCACCAACTAATATAAATGGTCTATTAACTATATTTTGTTGATTTATAACAGTTTTTATATTCATAGATACAAACATAATAATAAATGCAGGAATCAAAAATGGTAACCCTTTAATCATAAGTTCATTCATATTTTTAGGCATTTTAATTTTTATTGCTTTAGAATCTAAACTGCCTCTTTGATACTCTCTTATTTTATTTTCTTCTATAATTCCTATCCAATGTATTTTAGGCATAAAAATCACCCCTCTCTACTTATTGTAATTTTTCACTAACTTAATGCTTTTATAAATTTATCAATATTTTCATTTAAGATTTTTATTTCTTTATCTTTTTCTATGTTTTTGCTTACCATCTTTGTAATAAATTTATCGAATCCTTTTTGTTTTTGTATATCCATTTCTCCTCCAAAAGTATCATAAATAATAGCAGTATCTAATAAATCTTTTGGAATATTTTGTTCATAATAACTTTTCCAATTTTCATTAAAACCACAACAAATAAAATATGCTACCTTTTTTGATTTTAAATTTTCAATATTACTAATCAAAAACTTTCTTATTTTTTTGTCTATCATTCCCATTCTAATTGGCGTACCAATAATAATTAAATCATATTCATTTATATCTTCATTTTGATTTAATATATTTACTATTTTAGAATCTTTTAACTGCCTATTTATTTCTTTAGCACATTTTTCTGTTGTTCCTGTTTTACTAGCATAAATTATTAAGGTTTTCAAATCATTTTCTCCTACTCGACAATTTGTAATTTTTCTCTGATCTCTTTTAATCAGTACAATCTTCTATAAATCTGTAATGTCTTTTATAGAAGCAATTTTTGCAATACCATTTTTATCAAATAAAATAGTTAATCGATAATATTTTGTTTTATAACATTTTCCCCAAAACCATTCTTCATATATTGTTCCTGCACCATATTCATAAAAAGTAAATCCTTGTCTAGGATCAGTATCTATGTAACCTGGTTTTCCTAATAATTCAACCACTTCATCTTCTGATAATCCAATAAGACTTTCATTATTAACAATTTCATTTAGTTTTATATATTTTTCATCAATCGTTTCATTTCTATAATTACTTAGAATAATACAAACACAAATTGAAATAATAACAAGCAGTATTATTTTAAATTTTTTACTTATAGAAGTTGTTTTTATTATCCATTTTATAGCAAATACTAACAGAACCACTGGTCCTATGTATACCAATAATATAAAAATCGCATATAGCATAAGAATTGTTTCAAAATCCCCTTGATAACGCCAAATCAAATTACTTATTATAAATATACAAAATAAGATAATAATACTTAATATAATTTTATTTTTTCTACTGATTGATTGTATTTTCGATACCCTTATTACAGCAAATAATGCTAATATTAATGGAAATATGTTTCTTATCAATCCTAAAATTAATGCACTAAAAATTCTCATTTCTATCTCCTCGATAAATTACTAATTTTATTTTAGTTCTAATTAAATTATAAAAAGCATTTACTATTCTTATTGTTTTTTTCCACATAAAGGACAATACCTTAATTCGTATTGGTTAGTAGTTACATTACTAAATTCATTTCCTCTAACTTTTTTCTCTCCTTTTCTCCAACTACGAATAGACAATTCGGCGAATATTTTGCTTGTTATATTTTCATTATTTTGATTAATTTCTTTCCAATTTTCTATTTCTTCACAACATTTACACATATATAAATTCCTTTCTCAAAATTACTATTTCTCTTACTATTAGTAATTATATCACTCCTATAATGAAAAGTATATATAAAATACAAAAATTAAAGCCAAGAACCTAAATTCCTGACTTTTTCATCTTTTGTATTTTATTAATTTTATCTTTTGTATCTTATATATATTTTATCTTTAGTTAGCATTATTTATAGATAAATAGCCTATATCAATATAGTCTTTATCTAGCATATTATAAGATTTTTCTTTATATATCACTAGCTTTAAATTCAATTCATTTAATTTTTCAATTTCTTCGGATTCCAATTTATCATCAAGTTTTATATTTAATTCTTTTCCATTTTCAAGTTTATATAAACTTATGTGAACATTATCTTTTAAGTTATCCTTTACTTTAAATTTGATTTTATATGTTCCCTTATCATCTAATTTTGGATTAAATGTATATTCTGCAAGTCTTCCATCAAATTCTAATGAATTAAGATAAATTCTATCATAATCAGTTTTATCCTGGTTAATACATATTATAATTCCTACGATAATTCCAATTATTGCTAGTAATATAATACTTATCAATATAATCTTTCTCTTCATATTCCCCTCCTTATTTTTATATACTCCTTAGATAAGTATGCAGATCAAGAAATATAAAAGGGGATTACCAAATATTATTGAAAGGAGCAAGAATAATATTTCATTTTTAAAATATAGCTCTACTCTACATACTTATCTAAAAAGTATATCTATTTCTTAGTTTGTATCTATATTTTAACACCCTGAATCATTAAAGTATACTGCAGGATTTTGCAAACTTTTTGCAAAAAGTTATGTCAAGAAATTAATATTGTTTAGTATTTCCAATAGATTATTCCTTAGTTCTGGATTAATTAAAACAGTTGCTCCAATTGTTAATAATGCTAAAACTATTAAAAGTATTAATAATTCAATAATCTTTCCTACTGAATCTGCAATAAAATTTAATACTTTTATTCCTGTACTTGTTTTCTTTTCAAAAACAATAGTATTTTTATCTTTATCTAAATTGAGATTCTTATATAATCTCTCTTTTTCTATATTTTCATTTTTCTTTTCTACTGCTTTATCATATATGGATTTTGGTTTATTTTTTCTTAACATCTTCTTTATCTCTTTTCTTTTTAAATATATTTAACAAGCCTTTTTTATCTTTTATTTCTTCAATAGTGGTATTTAATAAATAATCTTTTAATACTTTTTCATAAAAACTTTTATTACCTATAATAAATGGTTCTGGAACAAATTCACTAAATGAAGCTCTTTCTTTCCAAAACTTTCCTAAGCTTTCTTTAAAGTTTTCTTTATCTTCATTTCTAACAAAATTAAACATTAAATACGAATTAATATCTTCGCCTATAATCATAAATGTTTCAATTAGTTTGTTTATTTCCCACGCCTTATTTCCTGAAACAATTATTTTTAAATCTCTCGTTAAAAATGAAGATATTTCCTCTTTACTCATTTCATCAAAATTGCCAAAATCAAACACATAAAATTCATATTCAAATTTTAATATATCTGCCAAATTTTCTGGTCTTTGATATAAGTCTATTCCTTTATATGTAATCTTTCTTAATACCTCATTATAAATGGTAGGAATTGATTCATCTTCAACTAAGCTATATATAGAATTATGCTGATTATTTTCTATATAACAAGCTGTAACATTAGTTAATTCTGATAAATATTTGACTATATTTATTGCAACTGTTGTAGCTCCAATATGACGTTCTGTTCCTGCTATTCCAATTGTAATAGTTTGTTTTACTCTTTTTATATTTTCTTTAACTACTTTTGTTGTTTTATTTATTACTAACATATTGTCATTAATTTTATATTTCATTGCATTACCAAAAGTCATTCCTTCAATCGAAAAAGCTTTTTCAATTTCATCTGCAAATATTACATCATTTTTAGCTGTAATAATATTATAAATCCCTAAATTGAATAATCTTCCTAATAAAACATTTCCTTCTTTATAGCCTTCAGCTAAAATGATAATTCTAACATTATACATTCTTCTTATCAATTCTATTGAGCTTGTAATTTCATCTTCTGATGTAGAAGTTGTTATTGCTTGTAAATCTATAATTAAATAATCAACTCCATTCAAATTTCTAAGTTCCGTTTCTAAGAACTTTTTTAAGTTATATTCATTTATGAATCTCATTACTAAGTTAATTCTATGTTCTTTGCAATATTCTTCTATAATTGCTCTTGGCTCTTTTGAAATATAAATATATTTCTTATATAATCTATCATTCTCCATTGTTACAGCTCCTTTTATTATTCTTCTTGAAAGTCTTGATTATCTTGTTCCTCTTCACTATACAAAACAATTTCTCCTGTATCTAATTGAATTATATCTGTATTTTCATAGTGTATTGTGCTTTGATCGTCTGTTTTATTAGTTATAGTATTATCGTTTTCCTCTACTAAACCTTTTAATCTATCCATAAAATCATCTACACTTGTATTTTGAACATTTTCTTGTTGTGATGATGTTGAATCTTTTATTTTAGTATAACTTTCTGTATTTCTATCTTTCATATTTAGAATAATTGCTATTCCAATTACAAATAGTAAAACTATACTTAATATTATTAATTGTTTTTTTAATTCTTGTTTTTCTTTCATTTCTTACTCCTTATCCTTTATTTTGTGAACTCCCAAATAGATATGGAAACGGATTAACAGCACTACTACTTGAATTAGTTCCTAATCTAACTTCAAAATGAAGATGGTTTCCTGTACTGTTGCCTGTACTCCCCATTGTTCCTAATACTCTACCTTGCTCAACTTCATCTCCTACTGCAACTTGAATTGAGCCTTGTATCATATGTCCGTATAGAGTATAAAAGATAGAACCATCATCTGCTGTATGTTGTAGCACTACATAATTTCCATATCCTGTCGAACCTGGATTTGCAACTACCACTTTTCCTGGAAGAGAAGCACATATTTTTGGACTTGCTTTTGATATACATACAAGATCTATTCCTGTGTGAGCTTTTGTTTGTGTTACTCCATTTACAGTTATTGTTCTGCTAGGAGAGAATTTTGATGTTATTACATCTTTTGTACTATTCCACGCTTCAAATGGCATATTGAATTTTGCTCCTATATACTTATATGTATCTCGTACCACTTCTGTTGAACTTCCTGATGAAACAGAGCTACTTGAACTCTCATCATCAGAATTAGCATTTGAGGAACTAAATACTCCTATTAATCCAAATATTCCAATAAATATAATTAATACACCTATACAAATACCAATTATTATTAGTTTTACTTTTATTGATAAAAAACTAAATACTGTTTCTGTTAAATCTTTTGCCTTGTTATCTGACATTTATCTTCCACCACCAATTAAATATTCCTTTTCCCATTCTAATGCTTTTACATTTATTAAAGTATGTCCGTGAACCTATGAAAAACAATCCACGTCCGTTTATCTTTTTGGCTTAATATAGCCTTTTCTTCTTGATTTAAGTTATATAAATTCACAACTTCTTCTAAATCTTTTCCATCAATTCCGAAAAAGAATTTGTATGTAGAATTATCTAGGAAAGCTTGTCCATACATACGAACTTCTGGTGCTAAAAAGTCTACTAAACTTTGAGTAATAACCATAAGTCCACATTCGTATTTTCTTGCACGCTTACAAAAATTTCTCAAAAATTCAATTGTTTGTGGTACTTTTCTATCTACCAATAAATAGGCTTCATCACAAACAACGTAACATCTTTCTTCACGATTCCTAAATGCTTGATCCTGGCAATATCTTAAAATATTAAAATATTGACATCTTTTTACTTTTTCAGAAGCTCCTTGCAAACTGTAAACGTCTAAGCATACAAAACTACTATCTAAATCTAATGAAGTATATCCATTAAATATTTCTCCGTGATGACCAATTGAAAGTTCTCTTACTACTGCTCTTATTTCTTCTATTTCTTTCTTATGTTCTGTATTTGCCTTAACTTTTTCTATCAGCAAATTATAAAGGTCTTGCATAATTGGAAATTCTTTTGAAGTCATATTTGTAATATCTGTATCATAAGTAATACCATAAGTTTTATATAATTCTTCTAATATCTCCATTAGTAAACTCATTTGTAAAGATGTTATTTCAGGATAATATAATTTAAAAAATGTACTTAGAAAATCTAAGTGTAATCCTAAGGCTGATTTACTTGAAGTGTATTCTCCATTTTCATCATCTTCAAATGTTGTTGTTTCAGGAAGTGGATTTACTTGTAAAGGATTAATTCTACCCACATTATTTCCAGTTCCACCACTACAATCAATCCATTTCCCACCTAATAACTTACACATTGGACGCATTTCAGATTCAGGATCTATTACAAAAATTTTACTTCCATTCAACCACTCATTAAGCATTATTTTTTTTGCAAGAAATGATTTACCAGAACCACTAGAACCTTCTATAACAATGTTTGAATTTGTTCTATCATTTCCCTTAAAAAATGGGGAAAAAGCAATCATTCTTCCATCTTCATCAGTTCCTAAATAGTAACCTTCGACATCTACTAACCCACTTCCAGAAAAGGGTAATCCTAAGAATAGAGCTTCCAGGCTCATTGTTTTATTAGATATTTTACTAATATCTTCATAGTATGTATCATAAGGAGAACTTTGTCTTAATGCTTTGTCTTGAATAAATGCAGGTACTCTAGCTTTTAATCCCATTCCTGCTATTTTGTTTCTTACTGTTCTACAATTTTCATTAAAATTATTATCTGTTTCTCCTATTGTATTAGATACAAAAGATACATTAACGTATGGGATATTATCGACAGTTATATCTTTTATGATTTTTTCAGCAGATTTTATTTTAAATTCAGCTTGTGTTTTCAATGCTTCATTGCTTGTGGTATTGAAAATATTTTTATCTGTTGTTAAACCTTTTGACACTCCCTCAACATATTCTTGTACGTTCTCTATCGGTGTAATTACAAGGCTTACAGTAGTATTTGGTATATCTTTTAAATTCAATAACCAACCAACATTTACTGCAGATGGATAAGAACTTACATATTGCAATTTGTGTTGATACTCTCCTAATTGCACTTTATTATGTTTTAATTCAATACCTTGTGGAGTTATAAGTGCTAATAACTCCTGATTAATAGGCATTGTTTCTATTTCTTTTGTTTTCATTTGTAACTCTCTTTCCATTAGCGTAACGCTAATATATTTTTATCATTCGTAATTTTTTGTTAAATTTTAACTTGTAATGGACTTTCTAAATAATTTTGATCTTCTATATAAGCTATATCTGGATTATTGTAACTATTTATTAATTGAATAATCAGTCTTTCATCTAAAACTTCTGTCTTATATCCACTATTAGTTAATTTCATTCGTATTTCATTTATTCTTTTAACCAGTTCCTGCTCTACATATTCATCATTTTCAGCCCAAATCATTAAGTATATTTCGCTTTCTAATGCTTTTCCTGTTGTAGATAACACCCCAAAACTTCTACTTCTTTTATCCAATAGTGAAAATTTAAGAGCTTCTTTTTCCTTTTCCATTAGACTTGCTTGAAAATCTTGATTTTTTCTTAAATCTATTGGTCTGTTTGTAAAATAAAGTTTTAATGGTTTTAATTCACTTGCAAAATTTCTTGTTATACTTCGTCCGTGTGCAACTTGCTCTTCTTTTGACATTAGCTTACAGTTTTTTGGATATATTCTTAAATAGCATAGAACTTTATTATCAATCGTATATAAGAAATTACCTTGCACATCTTTTATATTTAAAAATAAGTTAGCTGAAGTTTTTATATTATTGTTTTTCTTTTTTCTTTTTAAAAGATCTAATATCATTATTGTTCCTCCTTGACTACATAATTAAATATCCTTTGTCTTTGATAAAACTTAATCATATTGTTTATTAATTCTGCTATACAGGTGTTATACTTGTCTTTCATAACAGAGATAAATGTAGCACCTGTTATTAGAATCCATATTCCTAATGCAATTAAATAATTGTTAAATAGTGCATTAAAAATCAATGCTATAAAGACTGCTATTACTCCTGCTATTGCTGTTGTTATCATTTCTTTAATTCCAATACCATTTATAATCTCAACCCTTATTTTTACATTAGCAGGCATATTTATTTGAAATCTACTCTCATCTTCCATATCTTTTGTGTTCCTTTCTACCTTTTTAAAAAGGTAACTATTATATTTCTTCATCTAATTCTTCTTGTAATTCTTCATTATCAACCATTCCTAAGTAATACATATCTTTATGACCATTATAAAAATAGTCGCTTAACTCTTCTAATGAAATTGTACCTTTTTCTAATTCATTAAATATATTTTCTACTTGTTCATCATTTTCAAGTTTTGATAATTCTAATCTAAATGTTTTATTTCTTTCTATAAAACCAGACATACTTGTATTTTTGGCTTTTGGATATGTTGCAATTGATAGTGTCTTAATATGTGAATAAACATTTTTCCAATCTTCAATTTGTATATCTGTTCCATCAGGCATTTTTGACTTTTTTACTATTTTCATCTCAAAATCCTCCTAATTTGCAACGTGTTTATATTGAGATTCACAACCACTACTTATCCACGGATTAAGTATTAGCTCTTTAAATTCATCATCATTGTGTATACTTCCTTTTAAGGCAGGTGGGATAAGTAGTCCTACACTTTTATTATCGTGCTTAGTCCAATACATATAATATTTTTCTTCTGCAACTCCTCCACTTGTTATTCCTTGACATTCATCATACGCTTTAAACACATCAACATCTTTCTTCCAAGAGTTCATAAAACTACCAAAATTTATTTTTTTAACATCTGTTTTTACATACAACTCTCCATCTATCGAAATAGTCCATCTTCCTTTTTTATCTTTAGCTTCTTTTTCTAGTGTTCCATCTGTTACTGATACTTGAATACTTGAAAAATCTCCTATTGCGTCTGCTGACTGAACGTATGGAAAATAAGTTAATACTAGATTTTTTGTGGTACTAATTGTTAATATAAGAATCAATGCTATTAATCCATTTTTTATCCTGGTTAAATATCTTCTATATTCCATATCATCTCCAGTTAGAATTTTATAAACTGCAACTGCAATCATTAGTACACAAGCAAAACCTGCTAAATATCCTAAATAATTTACTATGTGATATATTCTACTCATTTTGTCCTCCGTATTTTTATAATTTATCTTTCGATTGACGATTCTTCATATTCTTTTATTTTTCGTTTATATCTTGATATTTCTTGATTTCTAAAATCCTTTTCTGATTGAATATGAATCACTTTCTTTACTAAACCTTTTCTATAATTTTCTTCCTCTTCTTGATATTCTTTAATCAATTCATTTCTCACTTTTATTTGTTCTTTCGTATTTTCTAATACTTCCGTTAAATTTTGTACTGAATAAACTTGTTCTTTATCTAATGTAATTTGAATTATTGTTACACTTAAATCTTGTATATGTTTTTTCACTAATTCAATTGCTTTTCTTGTATTGAAACCATATACATAACTACAACATTCGTCATAATCATATTTACTAGAAGCTATTATTCCTTTTTCTATTAATTGTTTTGTTTCATATAATTGATTGCAAATCTTATACAAATCAATTTCTTTTGTTGTTTTTACTAATCTTCCTTTGTTATCCAAATAAGTTAATGTATAGGCTTCATTAGGGTGTAATATATTATCTAAATTTTTTCGTATATAAATCATTTTTATCTACCTTTACTAACAATATTTTTAAAACTGCTTACTGTTCTTGTAGCTGTTGAAACTTTTGAACCAAGACTTGAATTTCCTCCTGATGTTTCCATAAACTCTCTTAACAAATGTGGCGTTCTATTTGCTATCATTACAGTAGATAATGACAAAATAATATGTGCATTATTCATAAGTAAAATTGCAAATTGTAATAATGTTAGTTGTACTATTACTGTAAAAGCATTTGATATGAACTTTTTCACATATCCATTGAACGCTCCTCCATCAGAATTAAGAAGTCCAATACAAGCTACTGGAATCGCTAAACGTAATATAAACATTTCAATACCTCTTGTTAGAGTTTGGAAATATATTAGAACCATATAAATCGCTATTATTAAATAGAAAAATGCTCCTAATATATTCCAAGCCACATTTCCAACTGTTACACCCATTGTTTGAAAATTCCCTAACATTCCTATAAAAATAGATTGATATAAGTCATAACAAATCCAAGCAAATTGCGTATATATAAATCCAAAACAAATCATTATTATTAATGCTTTAACAAAACCTATAACAACTGTCATTGGACTTACTTCTGGATCTCCATTTGACCAAGCCATATAAACTTCAATCATTTTTTTTACAAAAAACATTATTAATACTGCAATTGCAAAAGTATAAACTGCATTATAAAGTCCTGAAATACTAAAATTTGAAAGTCCTCTAAAATTTATTTCTATAGCAAAGGCGTTCCAAAACATAACATCATAAACACCATTAAACCAATTGAAAATTGCCTGAGCTATATATCCAAATAGAAATGAAATTGCTGTTGCTATTAAAACACCTACTACCATATAAATTCCCTCCTATTTTATTTTGGTTCTATTACTATTTCTTCGTCCTCTTCAACTGTTTCTTCTTCAATATTTTCTTTACTCTCTTCTTGTTTTATAAACTCATCAGATAATTGTTTTAATTTTTCAAATTCCTTTTCTGTTTCTTTTTTATCTATATTTTTATATTTATTAATCTCATTAACAAATCCAAGTAATGTTTCTTTATTCTTTTTTATCTCTAAAAAAGAATTAGATTTCTTGATATTTTCTTGTATCTTGTCAATATGATGTACTTTGCAAAATTCTCTTTCATATTTTTGATATTTTTCTGCTAGTTCCTTATGCAATTCTGGTTCATTTTGACTTGCAACAACTTTTTGATTTAATTCCTTTAGCTCTTTTACCATAGAATTTTCTTTCCATTTATCATATAAACAAGTTAATGCAATTCCTGGTACTCCTGTAACCATTCCAATTAAAGCATAACGCTTTAAATACCCCCAAATTTTTTCTGTATCTTTTATACTTTGTCCTATCTCTTCTGAAAAGTTTTCTATAAGTGTTTTTTCTTCTTCCTCTGCTTGTTTTTTACGTTCTTCTAATTCTTTAATTTTCTTTTGTCTTTCTGTTGGATTCTTAACTTCTGGTTGCGTATTTTCATATAATTCTGGATTATTTTCTAAATCCATTTCATTTAATCTGCTTAATACTTCTTTTGAATCTTTATATTCTTTATCCGTTAAATCCAATTTTTCTTTTACTTCTAAATTCATTTTTTCAATTTGTTCTTTTTTATTCATTTTTCTTTACCTCCGTGAATTATGAGAAATATCTTCCCATTAGATTTACAATTGTTACTACTATTAAACCAACTACTATACAAACTAAAACTTTAATAATTCCTTTTTTGTGTATTTCTTGATCTCTTTCATCTCCTGATATAATCTTAAAAATGTGCCACAAAATAAATCCTACTCCCACAAATGGAATTATCCATTGTAATGTTCCTGTTAAATCCTTTACAAGTCTTAACATTCCTGTGCCAATTTTACTACTTTGTATTTCTCCTCCACCTGATACTTCTGTTACAATGTCAGCAAATACCGTATTACTTAATGACATTATGCCTAGTCCTAATGATGTTCCTAGTGTTAATAATTTTTCTTTAATTTTCATCTTTTGTTTTCCTCCTATAAATTTCCCTTTGGATATTCGATTGCCCCTTGTCTTTTCATAAAATTCAATCGTCTTTCCTCCAGTTCTCGCTCCTTCTTTTTTTGTTTAAGTTCCATTGTCTGCTTATCTATATCCCATAATTCAAGTGGTACTATTTCTCTAATAACTCTTGCGTCTTCTCTAAGTTGTCTTACTTTAATGTTCCAATTCTTATCTCCTAATCCTAAAAGTTTATTAAAAGTCCATTTACTTAAATCAGGAGAGTTAGTTATAGCAGGCTCTGTTCCAGCACACATAACTAGCAAATATGGTCTTTGTAATCTTAGAATCTCATCTGTTGTTAGTAATGCCCTTGAAATTAAATTCATAGAATTACTTCCACTATTATCAGATTTTTTATCACTACTCTCCGACCAACTTGTTGTAGTATAAGTGCCAATACGTTTTGAAATTCGCTCTGCAGTTGTTTCTGATGATGTTTTCAAGTAATTAAGTACGAAACAGTTATCAATTATATTTTGAGCTACATTATCTCCATATTTTTCATTCAATTGGCTAAAACTCTGAATAAATAAGTTAAATTTAATTCCGTCTTCCGTCCGTCCGAACTGTTAAAAATCCGTCCGAAAATTAGGTATTGCTGAAAAGTTACCTTAACCAAATTCGTCTAATATAAAATTAGTACGAATTTTTAAGCGACCACCCCTCTCATCAGCCATTTCTACAAGCTTTGTATATACTTGATTAACAAATAAACTACATAAGCCATAGAAGGTTGTTTTTTCATCTGGTAAAATCATAAAAAGTGCTGTTTTTTCTTCATTAAATTTATTTATATCTATCTCATTTTCACTAATCATACTTGCTACATAACTATCCATAAAAATATTTAATGTAGAAAGTGCTGATGTGTAAAATGACGCTCTTGTTTTGCTCGCTGCCATTTGAGCAGGTGCAAAACTTGCAATTGCAGGGTGTGTATTATCAATTTCTTTTAAAAAGTCTAAATATGTATCAATTAATGTTGTCTTATCTTCTTGCTCTTTACACATTTCTGCAATGAAATGATATACATTAGGAAGATTTTGAAGTTTTGGATTATCTATATTTTCCATTATGACAGCCATTATAGTCGCTCTTATTACAGCCTTTTCCCCGTTGTTCCAAATAGCTTCGCCATTTCCTTTTACATCTCCAACTAAACTTTGCACTATATCACTTGCATAATTCTCTGCTTTTGGTGTATTTTTCTGTTTTATAGCTTCAATTACTGGTTGCAAAAAGTTGTATTTAGAACTCTTTAATGGTGTTTTAAAATCAAGTGTTAATACGTTATATCCTAACCTTTTTAATTCCACACAAGTGTATTCAAACAGCTCCCCGTTTTGGATCACTAATTATCATATTCTCTCCTGCTAATGCTGTATTATTTATACTTTGAAGAACTAAGCTTCTTGTTTTTCCTGATCTCGTTGCTCCTATTGTTAATGAATGTAAATCATCATTTATAAAAAATACATCTTCAACTTTTCTTACTTTTATTGAAGGAAGTTTTAAATACTTTGTTGTCTTAGGTAGTTTTATATGTTTTATATATGGCTTTATAATTTTTCTATCCTTTTTTCCTACAACTAAACCACCTTTAGAAAAGATAGGTTTTCTTAATTCTTCTGGTAATGGTTCTACATCTAAACTAATTTTTACTGATTCATCATTTTCAGATTTTTTTATTATTTCCTTATCATCAATTGACCTTTTTAATAATTCTTGTATTGTAGGATTTTCAGGATCTATTGTGTTTGTTCCAAATGTTTTATTAAAATTCTTTTTATCCAACCACCACACAGAGCCGTGTTGTGTCTGCTTTCCACCTACTGGAACAGGAATCTCAATATTGTCCGTTACTTTATATGTTTTGCTATGATAATCTTTTGTTCTGAAGAATTTGAAAACTGAAAATGTAGCAAATAACATAAAACTTATAATGGTTAATACAAAAATTTGAATACTTTCTTTAGAACTTACAACTGTTTCTAAAACTCTAAAAACATTTATTTTTAAAATTTCTTCTGGCTGTTTTAAAAATATTTGCATTAAGCAAAAGGTAATTAAACTTGATAAAAATATACTAATGAGAAATGCAAATATCATTCCTATTATTTTTAAACTTAATCTTTTGTTCATTATTATTTTTCTCCTCTTTTGTATGGTTTATCTAAATAACTTTAAATACTGCAACCTTTCTATTTGAATATTGACAAACTCTTTTACCTATCGTTTTAACTTTTCCTTGTTTCACTAACTCCGTTAATCTAGGAGAAACAAAATTTCTTTCTGTACTTGGAATTAGTTTCAATTTATGTAATTCAACTGCTATTTCTTTAGCTGTCATTCCTTCTGGATTGTTTTTTAATATGTAAATGATTTGATCATAGCGAACTGGTTGCTTTGGTATTATTTTTTGATAGCTTTCACGCCTTGTTTCATCAGTTATCATTTTTTTCCCCTTTCAATTTTTAAAAATTGTAATTACAACTACTCCTGGTAATCCTAAAAATGCTGTAATTATTATTGAAATCCAATTTATTTGTACTGGAATTTCTATAAGCTTTAATACATACAATGCAATCAAGCCTAAAGTTGCATTAATTACTACTTGAATAAAAGTCTTATATGAATAGCCAAATATTCTTAATAAAAATCCATAAACAAGTAGTGAAATTATAAAAATTAAAATATTAATCATTTTTATTCCTTTTGCAAATTGTTATTAAAATTGATATTAATGTTTATTGTGGAACATTTTGTATTAATTATCTGTACTATATAGATAAAATAAGAGATTGCAGGTTTTAAAAATTGTATTTTTGTATCAATTGTCTGTACTTTTTCTTTAAAAAAAATACAATTCATCTTTCTAATCCCCAATCTATATTTCCTTTCATTCTATTTTTTAAGTATATTTCTTTCTTAGCTTGCTTAGATAAATTGCTACTATTCTTTAATCTATTGTAATAAGCATTAAGTGATATGTTTTCTTCTGATAGCATTTGAAATATATCATTTATCATCTTTCTAGCATTTTGACTTTCAAATCGTTTTAAATATATATCTTCATTTGCCTTCTTTATTCCTTGTTTTTCTGCATATTTAATTCTATTATCTATCCACTCTTGTTTCCTTCTAATATATTCTTCAAAACTAACTTCTTTTACAAATTGCATTATCTGATTTCCTATCTTGTTAAACATTTCGCTTTCTGCTCTTCTTCTTATTTTTTCATAGTCCTTTTTATTATCAATATCAGCAATAATTCTTGAAACATTTATTGATGTTTGTATGTATTCATCAAATTCATTTTTGCAATCTTCTGAAGTATTTAGAATAAGTTTAGATAGTTCATCTATATACATCTTTACTTCTGGTATTTGATATTTGTATTTATAACCATTTTCAAAATTATTAGATATACTTTTTAACTCTGCTATTTTATTAAGAATAATATCGAAATTTTGCTCTTTGAATTTATTTGATATTATTGGTATTCCAAAAATATCTGGCATTATTTCTTTAAGTTTGTTTTCTATGTCTATATGTTCTTTATTCTTTTGAGCTATATAATTTTCTAACTCACTTTTACTATCAAATACTTTTAAATTTGAGAAATTTGCTAAAAACTCTGCTGTGTCTAAAAAAGAATTTTGCCTATAAAGTATTGATTGTTCTCCACAATTTTTAAATTCAAATCTGTCTACCTCTATTTTCTTTATTTCTGTAAAATTATTAGGTTCTTCTATATCACAAATATAAATATGATGTTCTAATTCTAAATCTTTTAAGCTATCCATTATTATTTTTTCTTCATTATCTGTATCTACAATTCTTAATTGCATATCTGGATTCTTATAAAATTCTTTTAGTGTATCTTTATATTTTTGCAATTCCTCATTTGTTAAATTTGCTATTTGTTTTTTAGAAACATTTTTAATATCATATAAACTTTTTAATTTTAGTTTAAATATACTTTTTGATAATGCTTTTCTAATCTTTTTATATCTAACAAATGGTTTCTTTTGAAGTTCTAAATTTTGATTTTTATTCCAAAAAAGCAAATGGCAATGTGGATTATTTTTTTTAGAATGATATGAAGCTGTCCATTCAATGTTTTCTGGTTTTATTCCATACTGTTCCCCTATTTCATTTATTCGTTCAATTATTAAATCTTTCCAAGCAGTTTTAATTGTATATCCATATTGAATTGCGTCAGATTCACTAAGTGAAATTACAGTTTTATATATATCTATATTGTTTAAAGTTTTATTTACTACATACTTTTTTATTTCCTTTAAATCCATTTTTTCCACATTAGAATTACCATTTATATATCCAAAAAGTCCGTGTAAATCATCTCCAAAATCAGCACCTGGTCTAGTAGCAATATAATCTTCGTGTAGCTCGTCTAAATACGCTTGTATTCGTATTGACCTACCTTTATTATCATACTTTTTATATATTTCTTTTTGATTTAACCATTTAAAGAAAACTCCATCACTAAATCTATCTTTATCCATTTACTATATTTCCTTTTTACAAAGATTTTTCTGATTCTTGCATATTTTCTAATTCTGATTCCTTCATATCAATTGCATAGCATATACAACTACTTACACTTTCTATAAAGTATTCATCATCTAAAATTCTTTCTGTAATATTTATTACAGAATCATAATCAACTTTTAAATATTCACTAATTTTTCCTTTTTTCATATCATCTTTTAATTCATCTAAAACACAATTAGCAATACCTTTAAATAAATGAGAATTATTAGAACTATTTATTTTTTCAATAACATCTGAAATTTGTCTTTCTATTGCACGTTCACAAAGTTCATTTTCTATTTCTTCCCAATGTGCATTAAAGAAATCTTGATCTTTCTTCTTTTCACAATCACTTATACTAACTAACGTCATATCATTTCCGTTTGAAGGATCGTGTATTCTAAATAATCCATTAAATAAATATTCTTCCTTTAATATAGAAAAATAAATATAATTATCTGAACCAAACACAATTTCTTCAAATTGAATTTTATATCTATTATCCTCATAAGCGTCTTGTACTTTTGCAACTTCTTGCCAATCTTCTGGATCTATTAAAGATTTTACAGAAATATATGAATTATTAAATTTACGAAGCATAGTATTAAGGTCTGCTACAAATTCTATTATTTTTTCTGGTGTCATATCTTTTCTAGTATCACAAAACCAAAAATTACAATTATCTGTATTTCCTACCAATGTTACATCTTTATTCTTTAAATCTAATTTAATCCAATCACTCCAATGCCTATCTGTATCTTTTGCACATAATGCTATTTTATTTTCAGAGTATTCTACATATTTAAAATTATATTTTTTACATACACTTTTTAATTGTTCTTTATAATCTTTTTCCATATACTACTCCTTATATTAAATTTTTAAAATTTAAGTCCTTAGGTAATATTCTAGTGATGTCATCTTCAAAATATGGAGATTTTATTGCTTGATAACCCAATTTATTTGCAAGATTGATTTTATCCTTTATGAATTGCTGATCATCTTCACTATTAAATATGTATGATAATACATAAGCTTGTAAAAATATTGAAGAAAAACTTGCTTTTGCACTCTTACTTAACAATGCAATATGTCTTTCAAACTTTCTACTTAACTTTTCTTCTATTATTTTTTCTAACATTTTTTCTAATTTACTTACACTTTTTTCATTAGCTTTAATTTCAAGGTATTCTTCTAATGCTCTATTTATAATTTCACTTTCAGTCGCTTTTCTATCTTCTTTTGCTATTGAAGCAACATATTTTTTTAATGCGTCTTTTAATGTTTTAGGAACTACAGCATAAACTTTTTCTGTTCTGCTTTCCTCTTTCTTTTTAATAATTTTACTATTCAATTTTATCTCTCCTTGCTTTATCTTTCGTGTTCCCTTAATTTCCAAAAAGAAATTAAGGGCAGGATAAGGAAAGAAGTGTCTTTCCTGTCAACAGTTAGAAAGGCAAGCTTTCTACTCCTCTGCTACATCATTTTTTATGCAGATGTTATGAAGATGAGATACACTTCGGTGTATTTTTTATGCTGTCTGTTCTTCCAAAACTGCTAAAATATAGTCTTTACAGTCTTTTGCTGTAACATTACCATTATTGATTCTATTAAAGTATTTCTTAATTTCATCTTCAGAGAAAATTACTCTTATTTCTAACTTTTTATCCTTTTCTTTTATTAATATTTGTTTCATTAGTTCTTTTGTTAGTTCTCCACTTTCAGAAGACTTTTTAATTTTCTTTGACATAGCTTCTGATATTTTAATATTTTCTTTTTCAATTATATTTGCAACATCTCTTTGCTCTTTTTTATTTAAAAAGCTTAAATTTTCTCCTGTTTTTAAATTTATTATTTTATCATCAACCATTTCTCCAAGAGTTGGAATCAAATAATTTAATCGTATATATCTTTGAATGTTACCATTACTCATTTGGTTTTCTTCTATCATTTTTTGTTGAATTGTATCTAACTTATTTACATTATCTTGCATTATTTCATTTTCAATTTTAGAAGCTATTTTTTCATTTTTTAAACATTCTTTTCTTATACTTAGAGCTTTACCTCTTTCAGTAGGCATTACATCTCTAACCATTAAATTACTATCAACCATATATAATCTAGCTTCATCTTCTGTCATATTCTCTTTTACAATACACTTAAATTCAGTTAGTCCTGCTTCTCTTCCACATAATCTTCTATTATGACCAGATAATATTTGAAATTTCCCATTTTCTGTTCTTCTTACAACTATTGGTTCTATGATTCCATTTATTTTAATGCTTTCTATCATTGTATTTTTTCTTGATTCTGAATACATTTTAAAAGGTTGATTTGGAAAATCTTCTAAATCTTCATCTTTTATAAGTTCATATTTTTCATCTTGAATACTCTCTTGTATATCATCAACTACTTCTATTTCACTTTCTTCTATTTCTTCAAGATCATCAAAATTACTTTCTTGTAATTCTTCATTATTTAACTCTGTTTCAATTTTTTCTTCTTCAGATTCATCTTCAATCTTTGTAAATTCAATATCATTTTTTGTTTCTTCTATGTCTTTTTGTATTTCTGAATTTTCTAAATTTTCATTTTGTTCTTGCTCTTGAATCTCTTCTGAATTTTCATAAAATACTTGCTTAATTTCTTCTTCAGTAATATTAGTTTTATCAACTAATTCTTTAATTTTTTCTAATTCATAACCTTCATTCCTCCAATTCCTTATTTTTTTCATTTCTTCTAATTTCATATGTTTTTCCAATAAAGTAGCCATCAATTTTCCTCCTTTGTGCAAAAAAAGAAAGCCAAGATTTCTCTCGCTTTCTTTAAATATAATTTTTCATATTAATATTTTAGCACTTGAATTATTGAATGTATACTGCAGTATTTTGCAAACTTTTTGCAAAAATTTATGTTTACTTATTTTCATTTCTTAATTCTATCAAACCTTTAACAATATTCTTAATAAATATATTTGCCATTTGCTTCTCATCTTTACTTAGCATATCAATCATTTCTATAATTTCATTATTAGTTGCTGTATTTGTATCTAAATTTGGAAGTTCCTCACTAAATAAGAAATCTAAACTTAGTTTTAATTCATTTGCCACTTTAATATAGAAAATTAAACTTCCACTTTTGATTCCTGTTTCTATATTAGATATATAATTAGCTGAAGAATTAACTTTTTCTGCTAACTCTTCTTGTGTAATTCCTAATAAACTTCTTTTATCAGCTATTTTCTTTCCTATCTTTTTAAAATTCATATCAATTCCCTCTCTCACAATATTTTCAATTATATTATGAGTAAGAGATTTTTTGAATAATCTGTTTGTATTGCAACCACTCTTATTTGTAGTAGTTGCAGTTCTAAAAATAAGCAACTTTAAGTTAGTTACTTTCAGCAATTATATCTTTTAAAACATTTTCTTTTAACTTATGAAAAAATTCTTTCTGAATTTCATCTTTATTTATACTATAATTTAACTTTCTTATTGGATTTTCGTTTATATAGTTTTTTTCTATTACTTCCTCTATTCTTTCTCGTATTTCATTTATCATATCTTCTGTTAAATTATTTTTTTCTTGTAATTCTTTATATAAATCATCTTTTATCTCTGTTGTATATTCAATATTATTTATTAATAAGTGCCTAAGAAGATAGCCTAATAATGCAACATTATATGGCTGTTTTATATTTCTTATATCTTCAACTATTTCATTCAATTGTTTCGATATTATTCTTGTCATATCTTCTTCTTCTATTTTAGTTGAACTTTTATAACATTCCACAATATAATAAAAAATAAACCTTCTTTGAATATCATTAAGTAGTCTTGAAGAAATATACTTTACTCCTAATTCGTAAAATCTATCTTCTTCCTCTTTAGTTTTTAACCCACCTGTAATTACGATCACTTCGGGAAGTTTTAGTTCTAAACTATGACATCTTTCAAGCATTTCTAACCCTGTAATTCCTGGCATATATTGATTCAAAATAATAAAATCTGGCATTTCTTTTTGTATTTCTTCAATCCCTTTTTCTCCTGTTCCAACAGTTTTCATTCTCGTAACAAAAGGACAATTCTCTTTTATCATATCTTCTGTTTGTTTTGCTAATGCTTCTTCATCTTCTATTTGAAGAATATAAAAATCCTTTTTCATAAAACTTCTCCTCCTAGCCATATATTATAACATAATATCACAAAAAAATAAATAGTTTTTCTTTTTTGTTCAATCGCTTGACCAGGTAAATAAACTTTTTTTGATATAATTTTAAATAATTGTATCTATGAGAGGAGATAAATTGATGGAATTATCTGACGCAATTGTAGTAAGAATAAAGCAACTTATGAAAGAAAATAATATGAAGATATATGATTTAAGTATTTTAACAGGTATACCTCGTAACACGCTTTCTGTTTTCTTAAAAAGAAGTACCAAAACAATTAGATTAGAAAATTTGCTATATATTTGTGAAGGTTTTGATATAGAGTTAAAAGACTTTTTTGATGATAAAGTATTTAAAAATGTTGAAGCTAAAAATTGGTTAAAAAATCCAGAAGAATAATTATTTGATTCTCCTGGATTTTAATTATTTTCTAAAATAAAAATTTGATTTCTTCGTTTATAATTTGTAATTTTGCATTAAACTGCTTTCCAGATTTAGATTTAAAACCTTTTATTTCTGTTGTTATTCCTTTTTCTAACAATTGTTTAGCGTTTGTTTTTGATATTTTCTTTCCTGATATAGTTTTCCAAATTGAAAATTTACAACCCTCTTTATATCCAGAACAATAATATGATTTATTAGATTCGATAATGTCTTTACCACATAAAGGACAATGTCCTAATATTGTCTTTTCGCTTTTATAGTCTCTCTTTAATTTGAATTTTGACACATCTTTCGTTTCTAAAACATTTTTTATATCTAAAAGAATAGATTTTAATAGCTTATTTTGATCTGCTTTTCCATCTCGTATTTCTTCCTGGATAATCCACCACTTTGCTGTTAAATCTGCTTTTTTCCATTCGTCAGGTAATATCTTATAATATTCTCTACCTAATTCTGTCGAAATAACTTTATCTTTTTCTTCTTTAATATATCCTCTTTTTATCAGATTTTGAATAATGCTCGCTCGTGTTGCACTTGTACCTATACTTCCATTTTCGCCTTCCTTATCCTTATCTTTTCGTTTTAATATTTCTTTTATTTTAGGATCATCAACATATTTTGATATTCTTGTCATATCTTCTATTAGGCTTGCCTGTGTATATCTTGCAAGTGGTTTTGTTTCTATTTCTTTAATATCATTTTTTATTATAATTCCAGTATATAATCCATCTAATAATTTTGACAATGTTGATTCTATATTATCATTATTACTATCCTTATCTAAGTATTTCTTAAATCCTTCATCTAAAATATTTGTTGAACTTGCTTTAAACTTATATTTATTTTGATCTTCTGTTTCTAAATATGTAATCTCTTTTTTTAATGGTCTGATAAATTGGATTAAATAATACATACAAATTTCTTTATATACTTTTTGTTCTTTATCATTCATTTTAGATAACTCTAAATTTATTAAAGTTGGTATGATTCCGTGATGAGCTGTTACTTTACTATCATCAAAACATTTTGAATGAGGTAAATTACTATAATCTAAATCTAATTTTAAATCAATATTTTTTAATACCTTTTTTATAACTTCTGGTGCTTCTTTATAATGTTCTTCATTAAGAT
Organism: Clostridia bacterium; assembly: GCA_022793875.1. Lineage (GTDB taxonomy): Bacteria > Bacillota > Clostridia > TANB77 > CAG-508 > CAG-269. The sequence goes on along the minus strand of JAAWDR010000026.1, from coordinate 15,701 downwards.
ATTGACTATCACTTCTGTTATATGTTATTGCGTGATATTTTTCTCTTAAATCCTGCGTTATTTTCAATGTTTCATCAGGCTTAATTTTATATTTTTTACTAATATGAGATTGTAACTTAGTTAGATTAAATGGTAATGGAGCATTTTCATTTTTAATTTGTTTTGTTATATTTACTTTTAGATTTTTATTTATAAACTTATCTAATATATGTTTTAACTCTTCTTGATTTTTATAAATAACATTATCTTTATTTTCTAATTTTGCCTTAACAATATTTCCATTTACATTAATATCTACATATCCGTCATAATATTTTTCTTTTATATGATTTTCAATTGCTAAATCACGATTTACTACTAATCCTAATGTTGGAGTTTGCACTCTTCCTACTGACAATGTGGTTTCATTTAATAAAGAAAAATATCTACTTAGATTTATACCTACAACATAATCTGCTATTGCTCTTGCATTTGCACTCTTTCCCCAAGTCTTATATTTTGAATTAGGTTCTAAATTTCTCAATGCTTTCTTTAAGTAATCTTCATTAAATGCAGATGTTTGTATTCTTTTAACATTACCCTTGAATTTGCAATATTCAATTATTTCATCTATCAATAATTGTCCTTCCTCATCTATATCTCCTGCATTAATTACTTCATCACATTCATTTATTAGTTTTTTTATAATATTAAACTGTTTCTTAGTTTTACCAATAGGAACTTTCCCCCAGTTTTCAAAATATATTGGCAACTGTTTTATTTCCCAATTTTCATTGCTTTCATCATATTCCTCTGGTGTCTTTAATCTTAAAATATGACCATAAGCCCACGTTACTATATAATTTCCTTTTTCAAAATATCCTTCTTTGTTACTTACTTTCCCATCTATTGCATTTACTATTGATTTTGCAAGTTCTGGTTTTTCTGCAATTATTAAACTTTTCATCTGTACCTACTTTCTTAAAGATAAATAATTTTATCATTTTTATCTTTATATCTATTTTTCTTATTTTGCTTTTTTATTTCTTTTGATTTCTTTATATATTCTGACTGTTCTAAATTTTCAAATTCTCTTTCTTCATCAGTTTTACTTTGATTTCCTACAACAATACAACAATATAAAAGAAAAACTATACAAAAAAGCACTATTGTTATGAATACTGTTATAAAAATAGCCATTTTTCAATGTTCCTCCATTATCCTTTGCTAAAAAATACACCGAAGTGTATGCCATCTTTAAATCCTCTTAACATTTTTAGCTCTAAAAGAGGACTAGAAAGCTTGTCTTTCTAAGTGTAACCAGAAAAACCTCCGTTTTTCTTATCCTGCCACTAAATTTCTTACGAAATTTTAGTGGAACACGCAAGTTGCTTTAGTTTGAGATTGTTTTTACATACCTTGCAAATCTTTTCTTTACTTGACTTTGTTCCAAATTCTTTATTACACAACTTGCATTTTTTTATTTTATAACTTCTTAAAACTAACATTTCTTTGTTCCAATATGGATATTTACTTTTCAAATATTTTTCATACTTTTGTTCTAATTGTACTTTTTCTTTACCTATTGAATTATCAAATTCTTTATGACAAATATCACATAATTCTAAAATATTTTCCTCAATACCTAGTCCACCAAATTGCCTTGCTATAAAATGAGCATTAGGTTGTCCTATTCCTTTTTTATTTTTACAATTAATACACATACCATTATCTCTAATTGCTACTGATACTTTTACATCATAAGGAATATCAGTAGGATTCTTTTTTATTCTTTGGCGTATTTTCCTAATTGATCTCACATATTATCACTTCTTTCTCTTTTGTTTCTTATCTATCTTATAATTTTAGTGCATAAATTCCAAATACTCTTACAGCTAGTTCTTCATATAGTTCATTCCTTGCATAATAAAATGTTCTGCCATATCCCAAGTTGTGTTCATACAAAAATTGTTTAATCTCTTTTCCTTCCATATACACTTCTGATAATATTGCAATTTTCAATTCGCTTTTTGGTTTCATAGAAATTTCAGTTTCTTTTATGTATTCCTCAAACGTACCTTCTAAAAAGTTCAAAAATAATCTAGTTTGTAAATGCTTTTTATATAAGGATTCTAAATAAATCTCTTTATTTGAAAAAACTTCTTTCATCATTTTTTCAATTTCTTTTTGTTTTGCCTGGTCTATTTCTTCTTTACTAAACTTTACGTTTTCAACCTGTGCTGTGAATTGTTTTAAAGTTTTGTAATTTTCTAAAATAACAATTATATTATTTAAACATCTATCAAAACTCATCTTCCTAACATCTATTTTAGATAATTCTTCTTTAATTACTTCTCTCATCTTCTCTAAAAATTCATTATTAGTTTGATTCATTTCAAAATCCTCCTTAACTGTTTATTTTTAACTCCTATCTTCTAAATATATACTGAAGACTTTTCTCTCTTCATCATAATAGAAATTCGATATGTATTGTTTTAAAATTTTTTCATTTAATACAAGTCTTAATCTTTTACGAATGTTTTCTTCTGAATCAAAATAATATAATCCAAAATATATCCAATCATTTTCTCCAACTGTATCTAAACATATTCTTATAACTCTTGTTAAAGGAATATCTTTATCATTAGTTATTCTAAAATCATATTTTAATAGAAATTCTTCTAAATTAACTTCTTCCATTTGGACCTCCTATATTAAATGAGATGTTTAGCCTTATACATATCAATATCTTTCTCAACCTGTATTATTTTCTTTTGATAATTTTCTTCTGTATTTGGAACTTTAAATTTACATTTTTTGCAATCCTTAACTTTCAATATGCCACAAACATAATTACTCTTTTCATATAAACAATATTTTCCATCAAGCTCCTTCATTATTTCCCCTTTCTTTTTGTTTTAATTTTTTAAAAATATTAGGTTTTTCTTTGGAAGATGATAGTAACATCTTTCGATTTTCTAAAAGTATTCTTTCATTTTTTATAGCCATTTCTCTCCAAATTTCTTTATCTTTATACTCCTTATTTTTTTCATCTTTCCAATTTTCTGCTTGTTTTTTCCAATCTTCAGCTTGATTCTTGTAATATTCTAGTTTATCTTTGTACCACTCTTTTTCTTTTTGTAAAATTTTAACTTCTTGCTCTAATACAATTTTATCTTCTTTTACATTTTTATTTTTTCTTTTAGATTGGTCTATTTCAGCAAATCTTCGCCTTAAATATTCTGCTCCTTCCTGATTTATTACATTTTTCCCCTTTTCATTTTTATACATATATCCTTTTTCTATTAGTTCTTTTTTGTAATGAGCTAATAGTGCTAAAGATTTATTAAACATTATACTAATCTCTTTTTGCGTATAAACTTTTTGCCCCATTACAATTCCTCCAATTTCTTTTGTAATAAAATTAAATTTTATAAGTTTTTTATATAATGCTTATAATCCTCTTTACATTTATATAAAAATTTTCTGGTAAAACCTATTTTTAGGAGTAATATAATTCGTTCTCTTTCAAAAAATTTGTCTGTTCTCTTAAACATTAGATTGAATATTAAATAAATATTTCTAATGATGATATATGGTAAATTTAATATAAACTCTAATGCTACAAGTAAATAGAATAAAACAAATCTTATTACTCCTAATGCCTTTAATTGCATAATAATCTGTTTCATTTCTAACTCCTAAAAATATAAAAAAACATAAAATTATACTCTTTTAACCTAGTAATTCCTCTTGCAAACAAGCTATTAAATAGCTTACAAATCTTTCCAAGTCTGATTTATCAACGTACTTCATTGCTTTTTTATATCTAAAATTAAAATTTTCTGTATTTAATTTATAAAGTAAAAAATTATATGGACTTTTAGAAAATTCATCTATAACGTAATATTGAATAAGCAAATCTTTTTGTCTATCTTTTGTCATAATCTCCAATGCTTTTTCATCTGGTAAATATAGTTCTAGTTTTTTAAGTGTATTTATTACTAAAAACATTCTAGCTTGTTCTTTTTGTTGCTCTTCTGTGAGAGAAAAATCTAATTGTTTTTTCACTTCATATTTATTTATATAATTAAATATAATTTCAAGTGTAGTGTAGTCTAGTGTAGTGTTATTTTGCTCTAGTTCTTGCTCTAAATCTTGTTCTTGCTCTTTCTCTCCGTTACCATTACGTTTCATTTGTGTTACATTGTAACGCTGTGCCTTCAAATCCAGATTTTGCAATATTTTCAAATTTTCGTCATTATCATCTTGCGTTACATTTTCGTTACATTGTAACGCTTTTGAATTTTCCACTTCTGTTCCAATTGTTTCAATTGTTTCGCCTTCTATTTGTAACTGATTATTGTTACATTGTAACGCCTTTTGTCTTTCTCTGAATCTTCTTACTCTATCTGTACTACTACCTTCTGAGCCAATTAAATTTTGTAAAGATAACAAATAAAGAGAATTATCATCTAGTCTTTCGATTGCCCCTGTCTTTAATAATACATTTATAAGTAATCTTACATTATTTACTGGTTCATCAATTAACATTGCTATTTCTTCTTCTGCAGATGGTAATAATCTTTCATATTTTAAAAATCCTTCTGTTTTTAAACTTATCAATTGAATTTTTAAATATGTTATTAGCAAACTATCTCCTGCTGGTAATGATTTTAGATATTTTTCAGTTGTACCACTAAACCAATCCTCTTTTAGTTTTAACCAAAAATATCTTTTTTGTTTTCCTTTTTTCTTTGCCATAATAATTTCTCCTTTTCTCTTGTATATTTTTTTAATTCTTTTGCTTACCTCAAATATTCCCTGATTCTTTGACAAATTATTAATGGTCTTTCATATAATAATTTTTTAAATTCTAAATACCAATTAACCAAATTTATATCATTTTCATTATTAATTAAAAAATCCATTAGCTTTTCTGCTGTGCTATATTTCTTATTTAATATGAATTGATATATAAACCTTAAAAACTCTTTTCTAATAAACTCGCTCATAGTTTTCTCCTATTTTGCTGTAATAAAATTATATTTTTTAATATTCACATATTTTTTGTATCAATTGTCTGTACTTCTAATTTAAAAATAAAATTCTAATTTAATAGAACTCTCACACATTAGTATCAATTTGTTGTACTTTATATGTAAAAAATAAATTGTTACAATGTCCACTTTATTATTAGAATTGTATCAATTGTCTGTACTTATTTTTCAAAAAAAATATGTTTTTGCTTTTGTTTAGCCATTTTTCATACTCTTTCCTCCTTTTTTTACATCTAATTTAAACTTAAGTTCAATAAAATATATATCACTCTTATTAAAATGTGTCAAGATATTTTAATAAAAAAGTACAGATAATTGATATTTTTTTGTAAAATGACTTGATTAATTTCGCTTTTTTCTTTATAATGTATTAAAGGTTAATTAAATGAAGCAAATTTAAGTTGCTATTTTTAACTTTATTGAAATTGCAATTTAACTTAAATTCAACTTAAATAAATATATCCAAATTAACTGAAAGGAGTTTTTTATGCCAAAAGATAATAAAAAAAACAACAATAATGATATTATATATAATTCTAGTTTTGGAAAAAATTTAGAAAAACTTTTGGATCAATTACAAATGAAAAAAGTTGATTTAGCAAAAGGTATTGGAGTTACAAAAGGAACTATCACAAATATTTGTAAAGGTTATAATTATCCTCACGTTTCTACAGTATTAAAAATTTGTAATTTTTTAAATGTTGATATTGAAGTTCTTACTAATTCAGATCCACAATTGAAAATACTTGCTGAATCTGCTCAAACGTATTCTTTTCTAAAAGAAACCTTAGTTAGTGTTGGTGCATTAAAAGCTGATGAAGAAATAAAAAAAGAACATCTTGAATTATTTGAAAAGGTTATTAAGGATAATAAAAAGCTTTATCAAGAGCCTGATAAAGCTTTAGAATCTGCAAAACTAATTGTTGTTCCTGTTGAAAACCTTCCTAATAATGATTAAGATTTGTTCTTTTGTATATCCTTCATTTCTTAATTGTTTGTAAAGTTCATAATACTTGATGAAATTTTGATTTTTTTCGACATTTTTTGCACTCATCTTTCCCTTGCCCATATTTTAGCATAAATTTACAATATTTTCAAGTTTTATGTATACCTAATAACTGCAAGCGTAGCGTTTTAGCTTGCAGTTATTTTTTTATGATGATAAAGCAAATTGCTCAAATTTTTCGACTACATCATTATTCATTTTAGCTGTTACTCTTACATATATCTCATAAGTTGTTTTTATTGTACTATGACCTAATCTTTTTGAAACAGCTTTTATATCTGCTCCTGCTTCAATTAATCTTGTTGCGTGTGTATCTCTAAAATCGTGAAATCTACAGTTTATTCCTAATTCATAATGAATTACCTTAAACGGATATTTACAAGTATCTGTTCCTTCAAATACTCCATTATGTTTTACAAATACAAGATCAACTTCTGGTAAAGCAATATCTAATTCTGAATAAGCATTTAATATTTTTATCTCTGGTTTATTATTATAATAATTAGATGTTTCTTTCATATAATGTTTCATATATAAATTGCCATATTCTTCTTTATTTCTTTCTTGTTCTGCTTTAAATTCCTTTAAAGCATTTACTAAAGTATCTCCAATTTCAATAGTCCTATAACTACTTTTTGTTTTACAAGTACCAAAATACCATACTGTTGTCGCTTTACCACTTATATGTCTTCCGTGTGTAGCTCCATTTTGGTTCTTTTTTAAAATATTTTTATTGACAGTTAGTGTCTTCTTTTCTAAATCTATGTCATTCCAGGTTAGTCCAAATACTTCTGAAACTCTTAATCCTGTATGATAAGCTGTTAGTATTGCATAATAAAATGCGTGGTTATTTTGAAATCTTTCAAGAATTATTTCAATTTCTTCTTTACTAAATATATGAGCAGGATCTTCTTCTGGAACATCATATCTTGGGATTCTTACTTTTAATGCAGGATTTTCTTTTACAAATCCTACTACATCTGTTGCATACGAAAATGATGTTTTTAATACCTTCAATATATTTTTCATAAAGTTCTTTGAAAAAGCTTTTTCTACATATAAATTGTTTAAAAATTCTTGAAGTGTAGATGTCGTTATTTGTGATAACCTATAAAATCCTAATCTTGGTTTAATATGATTTTTTATAATGTTTGAATATGCCTGTATCGTATGATACTTTAAATTAATCTGACAATGTTCTCTAAGCCAATAATCTAAATAATCTGAATATGACATTGTATTTGGCGTAAAACTGTGTCCTGTTTGCGTATATTCGTTATACGCTATTATGCCTGCCTTCTCTGCTTCTGCTTTGGTTTTAAAACCTGATTTGTTGACGTATTTTCTTGTTCCATCAACTGGTGCAATCTCAAATTGATATTGATACACCTTTCCCCTTTTTCTTACATTAACCATTGTTATCGCTCCTTTACTAATTATTTTAGTAAAATGAAACTCAACAATAAAAATGCCAGTACCGATCGAAATACTGACATTTAATATATTCAAAATTTGTTCGCAAGGAGCTTTTAACTGATATAAAAGGGGTTCAGGTTTTTTTGTGAACATTTTTATATGATTGCGAACAAATTGCGAACATTCTGCTATATTTTTATGTTTTTTTGCTATTGCACAATCGCTGAAAGTGTTGATATTACTGATTTTTGCCACAGCAATTTTTGTATTTCTTCCCACTTCCACAAGGGCAAGAATCATTTCTACCAACTTTAGGCCCTTCATTTACAACAGTTTGACTATATTCAGGAGTACTTATTTTCTTTCCTCCATCAACACTATTAATAGCCTCTAAAGCTGCACCTGTTATTTTTGCTGTTTCTTGTCTTTGAGCATTTTCACTTTGTTTTCTGATATTCATAAGAATTTTAACAACATCTAGTTTTATGTTTGAAACCATTTCTTCAAACATATCCATACCTTCCATTCTGTATTTTACAACAGGATCTTGTTGTCCATAAGCACGTAATCCGATACCATTTTTTAGTTCGTCCATGCTATCAATATGGTTCATCCATTTTTCATCAACTATTTTAAGCATTACAACTCTTTCAAGTTCTCTTAATTTTTCACTTGTTATTTCATCTTCTTTAGCTTGATATTTTTCAATTGCTTGTGCTTGTAATTCTTCTATAATAGCATTTGAATCATTTCTATTTTCTTTAATAAAGTCAGCCATATCTAATCCAAATATATTTGTTATTTCTGCACTTAAGCTTTCTTCATTTATATTTTTTCCTTCTTCACCTTCAATAAATGTTAGAACAATTTCTTCTGCTATGCTTCTTATCATATTTAATATGCTGTTATGTATATCTTCTCCATCTAAAACTTCTCTTCTTTGTTTATAGATAATCTCTCTTTGTGCATTCATAACATCATCATATTTTAGTACATTTTTACGAGTACTAAAGTTTCTTCCTTCAACTTTCTTTTGAGCGTTTTCAACTGCTTTTGAAATGATTTTTGAAGCTATTGGCATGTCTTCATCTGCACCTAATGTGTTGTAAACTCTTGTTATAGCATCTCCACCAAATATTTTCATTAAATCATCATCTAACCCTATAAAGAAACTTGATTCTCCAACATCTCCTTGACGTCCTGAACGTCCTCTTAACTGATTGTCAATTCTTCTTGATTCATGTCTTTCTGTACCTATTATTTTTAATCCTCCTGCATCTATAACTTTTTGCTTTTCATCTTTTATTTGTTCATCATATTTTTTAACTAATGTACTAAATTGTTCTCTTGCTCTTAGTATGTCTTGGTCATCTGTTTCATAATAAGTATTTGATTCTTCTATTAGATTTGCTGGAACTCTATTTTTTCTCATTTCTTCTTTTGCTAAGTATTCACTATTTCCACCTAACATAATATCAGTACCACGTCCTGCCATGTTTGTTGCTATTGTAACTGCTCCAAACTTACCTGCTTGTGCAACTATCATAGCTTCTTTTTCATGTGATTTAGCATTTAATACTTCATGTGGTATTCTAGCTTCTGTTAATAATTTACTTAATTTTTCAGATTTTTCTATTGATACTGTACCAATTAAAACTGGTTGACCTTTTTCATGACTTTCCTTTACTTCTTCAACTACTGCTCTAAATTTTGCTTTTTCATTTTTGTAAATAACATCATTTTTATCATTTCTTACCATAGGTTTATTAGTTGGTATTTCTACAACATCTAAATTATAAATTTCTTCAAATTCTGCTTCTTCTGTCATGGCTGTACCTGTCATACCAGATAATTTGTCATACATTCTGAAATAGTTTTGGAATGTTATTGTAGCAAGTGTCTTAGATTCATCTGCTATTTTTACTTTTTCTTTAGCTTCAATTGCTTGATGTAGTCCATTATTGTATCTTCTTCCATACATAATACGTCCTGTAAATTCATCAACAATTAAAACTTCTCCATCTTTTACTATGTAATCTATGTCTTTTTTCATTACTCCATGTGCTCTTAATGCTTGATTTACATGGTGTACTAATGTTGAGTTCTCTAAATCATTAAAGTTTTCTAATCCGAAAAATTCCTCAGCTTTTTTAGTTCCTTTTTGTGTTAATGATGCTGATTTTGCTTTTAAGTCTATAATGTAATCATAATTTTCATTATCTTCTGCTTGTTCAAAGTTTTTTACATCTTCTTCAACTATTACTTTTGCTTCTAATTTTCTTACAAAATCATTTGCTTTTTTATATAAATCTGATGATTCATTTGCTCTACCTGAAATTATAAGTGGTGTTCTTGCTTCATCAACTAAAATACTGTCGATTTCGTCAACTATTGCATAATGTAGTCCTCTTTGTACTAATTGATTTTTGTAGATTACCATGTTATCTCTTAAATAGTCAAATCCGAATTCATTATTTGTTCCATATGTTATATCTGCTCCATATGCTTTTTGTTTTGCTTGTGGATCCATTCCTGCTATTACTAGTCCAACTGATAGTCCTAAGAATTTATATAGTTTTCCCATCCATTCACTATCTCTTTTTGCTAAGTAATCATTTACTGTAATTACATGTACACCTTTTCCTTCTAATGCATTCAAATATACTGGTAATGTTGCAACTAATGTTTTTCCTTCACCAGTTTTCATTTCAGCTATTCTTCCTTGATGTAATATAATTCCACCTATTAATTGTACATCAAAGTGTCTCATTCCTAATGCTCTTTTTGATGCTTCTCTTACAACTGCAAAAGCCTCTGGTAATATATCATCTAATGTTTTTCCGTTTTTTAATTCTTCTTTAAAATGATTTGTTTTTTCTCTTAATTCATGATCTGTTAGTTTTTCCATTTCTGGTTCTAGACTGTTGATTTTTTCTATTGTTGGCATTATTCTTTTTACTTCTTTTTCACTGTATGTTTTAAATAATTTCATTTTTGTTATTCCTCCTAGGTTTTTGTTTTATTTTTCCTTTGTAACTATATCATTAAAATGTGCTTTTAGCAAGTATTTTTGTAATATTTTGATTATTTTTTCATATATTTTATTATCAATTATTTGAAAAGAGGATTATATATGTTTGTATTTAATGTGAAAGTAAATCGGAAGTAAAATATTCAAGTATTTTTTTATTGGAGTTATAATACTTTTAGTATGTATATTAGGAATTGTCATGTATAAAGTATTTATAGGTGCAAATAACAGTACAAGAGACGGAGGCTGTATACCTAATAAAAATGGTGTTTCTCAAATATCTTCTAAAAATTATACAAATGTTTTAAAAACTGTTCATGAAAATATTGATTCTTATGTGGGAAAAAAGATTTGTTTTACAGGATATGTTTATAGAGTTTTAGATTTAGAAGGTAATCAATTTGTTTTGGCTAGAGATATGATTATAAATTCTAATTATCAAAGTGTTATTGTAGGTTTTCTTTGTCAATATGATAATGCTAAAGATTTTGCTAATGATACTTGGGTTCAAGTTACTGGTGAGATTCTAAAAGGTGATTATCATGGTGATATGCCTATTTTAAATGTTATTGAGATTGATGTTGTTCCTAAGCCTTCTTCTGATGAGTATGTTTATCCTCCTGATGATAGTTATATTCCAACTAATGGAATATTGTAAAAGGTCTCTAAAATGAGACCTTTTCAATTTATCTTCTATCAAAAATACTTTTTACAACACCTTCATCAATTAAAGTAGCAAAAACATTTTTTATAATAATTAATATTATAGGTCCTATCAACATTCCCATAATCCCAATAAATTTAAAGCCTGTATACATAGCAATTAAAGTAAATATTGGATGTGTTCCAATATGTTTGCTTACAAGTCTTGGTTCTAAAAATTGTCTTGTAATTGACATTATAATAAATAAAATTATAATTGCTATTCCTAGTTTTAAATCTCCATTAAGGCCTGAAATTATTGCCCATGGTATCATTACTGCTCCAGAACCTAAAATAGGTAAAGCATCAACAAATCCAATAAATAGTGCCATTAGAAGCGGAAATTGTATATTAAATTTAGCAATTTTTAATATATATAATCCAATTAATGAAATTATAAATGAAACAAAAATTAATGTTACCTCTGCTTTTAAGTACCCACCCAATGTTTTTGTTAATTCTCTTATATGTGAACCCAATTTATTTACCCATTTTTGTGGAAAATGATGTTCTATTTGATCTAAAATATAGACTTTATCTACACATATTAAATATAATGCCATAATTGTTATTACAAAATAAATTCCTATTGTTGGCAATGATGTAACCATATTTAGAAGTCCTGTAAGAAAATCTCTAACCCAATTAGAAACTGAATTTAATATTCCTACAGTTGAGTTTTGAAATATTGTTGCCATTTGTCCAGATGAACTAATCTTTTCTAAATTTATCTTACTTATTAGGTTTTGAAATAACACATATATTTTTTCTACATATACATTTAAATCTTGCAATAGATTAGAAGCTTCTGAAAATAAAGATACTATTCCCCAAATAATACTTCCAAATATTATTATAGCAACAATTGCAAAAATTACTATTGAACTTATTTTTCTTGTTAATTTCATTTTTTTCATAATTAATCTAATTAATGGTTCTATTATTAACGAGATTATAAATGCAACTAAAAAAGGCATATAAAATATGGATAGTTTAAATGCCAAAAATAGACCTAATAAAATAAGTATAACATATAAAATCTTTCTTAATACTCTTGTCCAATAAGACATATCAATAATCATAATAGTTTACTCCTATATAATTATTATACGTTATTTTCCATTTTATATTCCTATTATATTATCATAAAGTATAAAAAAGGGTTTTATTATATAATAAAATAAAAGTATACTAATAAAATTAAATTATCATAATTTATACTAATATACTTTTATCATTTTAATTATTGATTATTTTTATGGTTATGGCAATCACAAATATTTTCTATAGTTGTACATACTTCTTGCTTTCCTAATTCAGTATCATTATGAGCTAAATCTCCCATTGTTAAAATTCCTATAACACAATTATTTTCATCACATACAGGTAATCTTCTTATTTGAAAATTAGACATTTTATTTTCTGCATTAACCATATCATCATCTTCTTTACAAGTACATACATTAGTTGACATTATATCACTTGCTGTTGTTGTATTTATATCCTTATTACATGCAACTGTTCTTAATAATATATCTCTATCTGTTAAAATTCCACATATACAATTTTTATCATCACATACTGGTATACATCCTATATGTTTTTCACTCATTAATTTTGCAACTTCATTTATTTTTGTTTCTGGCTTTACACAACATACATTTTGACACATACAATCTTTTACTTTCATTTTTTATACCATCCCTTCTTAATTTTAATGCAAATTTTTTATTAATATTCAAATTAGTATTCAAATAGTATAATTTTTTACTTAAAAATTTGCATTTTCATAATTATTTTCTGCAAAGATAAAAAAAATATGCAAAATTAAATTTGCATATTTGGAAATTTTTTCATTTTAATATTCAAAAATATCATAATTATAAGCTTCAAATTCTCTATTAAATGGTGGTCTTCCTGGACCTCCAGGTCCTGGTCCAAATGGTGGTCTCATTGGCGGTCTTACTGGTGGTCTTGGCCCTGGTCCTGGCATTGGTGGATGTGGTCTATTTGGCCTTCCTGGTCTATTTAATAATTCTCTTATTAATAAAATTTTTATTAAATCACGTAAGCCTCTATTAAATTGCCTTGTTTCTCTAGTTTCTCGTTTTTCATCAGTCTTTTCTACTATTTTACTATCTACTACTTTATTTGTAGTTTTCGTTAATGTTGATGTTTGTGTCGAAGTTGTTCTAACATCATTTTTTAAATTGTTAGTCTCTCTATTTTCTTCTTTTTCTTCTAAAGCATAATATATCTCATCTGTCATATTTTCGATATCATTATTTGATATATTGCCCCTAAAATTATTGCATTTTGTCATTACCATTGGATATACTATCTTATATATTTCAGGATAACATTTTTCAAGTTCTATATCTAATGTGTCTTGATAATCTACATTTTGACTAATATCTTGATATATATTATTAACTGAATTTGTAGGTGGATATCCTAAAATACTTCTTATGTATTCATCATATGATATTTTATTTTGCATAATAAACCTCCCTTATACTTTTATATATCATATGTAATTATATTAAATTTGGTTAAATATTGTAATAACTAGTTCTTTAAATTTGCGACCTCTATCTGCAAAATCTTTAAACATATCAAAACTTGCACTAGCAGGTGAAAATAATACAACATCACCTTTTCTAGCTGATTTTTTAGCTAATTGTACTGTTTGTTCTAAAGAATCACACATATAAATATTAATCTTTTTATTTTGTCTATCAGACTCTTCTTTTACAACATCAAATATTTTCTCAGCAGTTTGACCAATTAAAATGAGAGTTGACACTTTATCTACTACTGGTTTTGCAAGTGGTTCATATTCTAAGTTTTTGTCATATCCACCTGCTATTAAAATTATATTTTCTTTAAAAGCATTTATACCTGACAAAGTTCTAGTAGGAGAAGAACTTGCAGAATCATTATACCATTTAACACCATCAATTTCTCTTATAAACTCTATTCTATGCTCAACTGGCTTAAATTCTTTTATTGCATCAACTGCTACATCTATATCTACTAAAGTTTTTGTTGCAGCTAAAGCTGTAGCTATATTTTGAAAATTGTGATTTCCTCTTAAAATAACTTCATTTGTATTCAAAACATGTTTTCTAACCTTATCTTCACATTCTTTTATAATATCTTCATCTACAATAAAACCATCATCCAATTTAGTGCTACTACTAAAAAATACAACTTTTCCATTAGATTCTTTACTACATTCTCTTGTTATATCATTATCATAATTTAAAATCAATATTCCGTTTTCATCTTGATTTTTGAAGATATTTTTCTTAGCCTCAATATATTCTTCATAATCTTTATGTATATTTAGATGATTTGGAGTTATATTAGTAATAACAGCTATATCTGGGCTTATTTTCATATTCATTAACTGAAAACTGCTTAACTCTAATACAACAATATCTTCTGGTTTCATTTCATTAAGTTTTGTAAATAAAGGTGTTCCAATATTTCCACCTAAAAATGTATTATATCCTGCTTTTTGTAAAATTGCATTTATCATACTTGTTGTAGTAGTTTTACCATCACTTCCAGTAACACCAATCATTTTGCATGGACACATTTCCATTAGCATTTCAACTTCTGTTGTAACTATTGCTCCTCTATTTGATTCATCTTGTAATTCTTTTCTTGTAGGAAGGCAACTTGGTGACCTAAATATAATATTAAAACCTTGCAATTTTTCAAGACAATTCTTACCAAAAGAAAACTCAAATCCATATTCTGTTATTTTATTTACTATTTCTTTTGAAATTTCATTTATTGTTCTTTCATCAAAAACAGTTACTTGTGCTTTCTTTTCATATAAATAATCTAATAATGGTAAATTACTTACCCCTAATCCAATTACTGCTACTCTCCTAAATCTTATGTACTCATTAAATTCTTTTAATTTCTCATTTTCAAAATTCATACATTTCCTCCTTGTCCAAAAGGGACACATTTTCTTTTTTGTTTGTTCTATTATATTCTTTAATTTTCTTTTTCGTTTATTATTATATCTCTTTTTAAATAAAAAAACAATTTTTATTAGAATATTTTTATTTGTTTTTGGCTACACTATTATTACAAATTGCGAATGGAGGTGCTTTTCTATGTCAAATAAGAACAAAAATAATAATAAAAATAATAACAACAATAATAACAATAATCAAAACCAAAATAATGAAAGACAAAACAATAATAACAACTGTAGATAATTATTGCTACTGCTTTTAAAATAAAAATAACTATTAAAAAAGATAGATTTTATTATATTCATAAATCTATCTTTTTATATTATATCTTGATACCAGACACTTTTTTATTGATGGTTGGATACCCTTCCTATAGAGCTATATTTTAGTATGTATCGCTTGATTGAAGTGAAAAATAGAAATGTTTAAATAAGAAAATGAGGAATGTTCACGGAAAAATAGATACTTATATTTATTTTTCATTGCATTCCTCGGTTTAATACAGGACT
>JAAWDR010000002.1 GCA_022793875.1 Clostridia bacterium | reverse complement strand
GTCAAACATCAGTAGAAGTACATGTTCTACAAGGTGAAAGAGAAATGGCGGCATATAATAAAACATTAGGAAGATTCCAATTAACAGGAATACCAGCAGCACCAAGAGGAGTACCACAAATCGAAGTAACATTTGATATAGATGCAAACGGAATTGTTCATGTATCAGCAAAAGATATGGCAACAGGAAATAGTCAAGATGTAGCAATTACAGCATCAACAAACTTAACAGATGAAGATATCGATAGAGCTGTAAAAGATGCAGAAGCACATGCAGAAGAAGATAAGAAGAAAAAAGAAGAAATTGAAGTTAAAAATAATGCTGAAAGCTTAATTTATAGTAGTGAAAAAACATTAAATGATTTAGGTGACAAAATAAGTGGAGAAGAAAAAGCTAAAATAGAAACAGAAATTGAAAATACTAAAAAAGCATTAGAAACAAATAATACTGACACAATAAAAGATGCAACAGAAAAATTAACAAAAGTATTTTATGAAATGTCTGAACAATTATACAAAAATGCAAATCCAAATGGAGCACAAGGAGCAGGAGTAGACCCAAATGCAACAGCAGGAGATAATACAGACAATGGAAATGTATATGATGCAGATTACAAAGTAGAAGATGACAAATAAAATCGAATGAAAAACTTCGTCTTACTTCGTTAAGCTACGAAAAAAATCTTTCGATATACAAACGTATTATCTTAAGATTTTTTTCTTGCTTGCCTAGTAATACTTGTTTTTGATTCGATTTGTAAAAAATGTGAAAAGATAAAAAGGGCAGGAAAAATACCTGCCTGTAAAACAATGTGAAATTTTAATGAAAAGGAAGAAAATATAATGTATAATATAGATGACGATGAAGCATTCTTTGTAGATGAAAATGGAAATAAAATTTCAAGTGATACTATTTCATCACATATAGGATTAGCATTAATTATGTTAGAAAAAGATGAAGAATTAAAAAAAGAATTTGAAGAGAGTGGAAAAAAAGATCCAATAGAATTTTTGATATCAAATAAAGGATATATAGCAGGTGGAACAATGGGAGTATATAAATCTATTATATATAAATCTTCTTCAATATCAGAGAAACAAAAGAAAATATTGGCTTATTATTATGAGGAAGGATATAATTTAAAAGATGAAGCTTTAGTAGAACAAGGAAGAGAAAAATAGGTGAAGAAAATGTCAGAAAAAGATTTAAGTATATCTGATATGCAAAAAATGCAATTAGAATTATATGAAGTAAATAAAGAAAAAAGGAATAAATTCAATAATGGAAGATAAATACATAAGAGCAAGATTTATTGAAGGAATAACAGATGTACAAAATTATTATATTGAAGTTTTAAATAGACTTCAAATAACTCCAGAGGAATATTCAAAAGCATACATAGAAAAACATAATTCAAATATGAAAAGAAATTATGAAAAAGAAAATAAAGAAAAATATAATAAGAAGACATTTTAATAGGAGGAAAAAATGGCTGGAAAAAGAGATTATTATGAAGTTCTAGGTGTTAATAAAAATGCAACAGATGATGAATTAAAAAAAGCATATAGAAAAATGGCAAAACAATATCACCCAGATGCAAATCCAAATAATAAAGAAGAAGCAGAAAAGAAGTTTAAAGAAGTAAATGAAGCATATGAAACTCTTTCAGATCCTCAAAAAAGAAGAATGTATGATCAATTTGGATCAGACGGACCACAAGGATTTGGCGGAGGTCAAGGACCTTTTGGTGGAGGATATTCTTATACAGGTTCAGGATTTGATGGATTTGGAGACTTTGGAGATTTAGGAGATATCTTTTCGTCTTTTTTTCGGAGGAGGATTTGGAGGAAGTGGCAGACAATCTTCTAGAAGAAATAATGGACCAAGAAAAGGTGCAGATTTAAACTTGAATATGGATATTACATTTGAAGAAGCTTTTTTAGGAGTTGAAAAAGAAGTTATAATAACAAGAAATGAAACATGTGAAAAATGTCATGGAACTGGAGCTAAACCTGGAACAAATCCAATAAAATGTCCAGAATGTCATGGAACAGGTCAAGTAACTCAAATTCAAAATACAATATTAGGTCAAGTTCAAACAACAAGAACATGTGGAAATTGCCATGGAACAGGTGAAGTTATAACAGAAGTATGTGATAATTGTAAAGGAAAAGGAAATATAAGAAAGCAACCAAAAATAAAAGTAAAAATACCAGCTGGGATTGATGATAATCAAACAGTAGTATTAAGAGGAGAAGGAGACCCAGGAAGTAAAGGTGGACCTAAAGGAGACTTATATATTACATTAAGAATAAAAAAACATAGTATATATACAAGAAAAGGAAACAATGTTTTATGTGATATACCAGTAACAATAACACAGGCAACATTAGGAGCAGAAATTGAAATACCAATGGTAGATGGTTCAAAAGAGACATATAAAATTCCAGAAGGTACACAAACTGGTACAAAATTTACAATCAGGAACAAAGGATTTAAATATGTAAATTCAAATAATGAAGGAGACTTCATATTTACAGTACAAGTACAAACACCAAAAAGACTAACAAAAGAACAAAGAGACTTACTTGTAGAATTAGCAAAAACAATGAACGAACAACCACCAGTAAAGAAAAAAGGAATATTTGGATAGAAAAAATCAACAGTAAAATGTTGATTTTTTTATTGTACAAATGTAGACATATAAAGAAAATAAATGTATAATTAAGCTAGCCGTTTGAGCGAAGCGAAGCTAAGTTAGTTGTGAGAGCGAAGCGAATTATAAATAACTTATGTGAAATGAAATGGAGAAGAATTACAGATAGCTTATACAAAATTAAGGAGAGATATAAGAAGTGAAAAAAAAGAAAGTACTATTCATATCAAGCACAGGAGGGCACCTAAACGAACTAATGCAACTATCACCATTGTTTGAAAAATATGAATATAGAATAATAACAGAAAAAGACAAAGCAAACGAGAACTTAAAGACAAAATATGAAGATAAACTATATTTTTTACCATATGGAACAAGAGCAAAACTATTTACATACATATTTAAGTATTTTTACTTATGCCTAAAAACAATATATTTATATTTTAAGATAAGACCAAAAGTTATTGTTACAACAGGAACACATACAGCTGGACCAATGTGCTATTTAGGAAAAATATTTGGAAGTAAAATAGTATATATAGAAACATTTGCAAATGTAAATAGAAAAACAGCAACAGGAAAATTAATATATCCAATAGCTGATTTATTTATAGTACAATGGGAAGAAATGTTAAAAATATATCCAAAAGCAGTATATGGAGGGTCAATTTATTAAGATGTGTCCCAGATGGGACAAAATGTCCCAAACAGAAACGTCCCCAATGGGACACGGAGGAAAAATTATGATATTAGTATTATTAGGAACGCAAAATAATAGTTTTCATAGACTATTAGAAGAAATAGAAAAAAATATCACAGAAGGAACAATAAAAGAAGACGTAATTGTACAAGCTGGATACACAAAATACAAATCACACAAAATGAGAATAATTGATTTAATTTCTAGAGAAGAATTAGAAAAATTGCAAGACGAAGCAAATCTAATAATAACACATGGAGGAGTTGGGTCAATAATATCATCAATAAGAAAAGAAAAAAAAGTTATTGCAGTTCCAAGATTACATGAATATGGTGAACATGTAAATAATCATCAAATAGATATAATTAAAAGATTTAGAGAAGAAGAATATATAATTGGAATTGAAACAGTAGAACAATTAAAAGATGCACTAAAAAAAGTAAAACAATTTGCGCCTAAGAAATATGAATTAAATAATAAACTAATGATAAAAACGGTGGAAGAATTTATTGACAAATTATAATGGTAAAAGGAATAGAACAATAATGAAAGAGAAAATAAGACACATATTAAATAGAATAGTAAATTCAAGATTATTCGTAGTTCTAATAGGAACAATGCTTTTTATAAAAACAATATATTTATACAAAAATACAATAGCAGTATCAACACAAATACAGACACAAACAATTATAGGAACAATATCATTTCTAACAATAATTATATGCTTTTTAATGATATTACCTAATAAAATAAGAATAAAAGCTACATTGATAATGAGCTTTTTATTAAGTTTATTAGTTTGGGCAGATAATATATATTATAAATATTCTGCAAGTGCAATATCAGTAGAACAGCTAAGTAATTTACAATATACTGAACAAATAACAGAAACAATACCAAGTTTAATTAAATTTGGACAAGTAATTTATTTTATAGATTTTATAATTATTGGAATTTTATTTTTGATGAAAATATTAAAAATAGATAAAGAAAAAGTATATAATAAAAAACAAAAAATAGTAAATTTAATAATTACAGTTTTGGGAATAATTATTTTTGCTACAGTAGGAGTTAATTATATAAAAAAAGGTTTTCAATGTTTATGGAACAAAGATGAACAAATAGCAACTTCAACAATATTTGGGTATCATATAGCAGATATAATAAATTCATTTAATTCTTCAAAAAGAGCTGTATATAGTAATTATAATGAAATGATATCAGATTATAATACATTAAAACAAGAATATGAAGAGAATTATGGAAATATAAAATATAATTTCGAAGGAATATTAGAAAATAAGAATATATTAATTGTGCAATTAGAATCAGTTCAAGGGTTTGTAGCTCACAGGACAATAAATGGAAAAGAAATAACACCAAATTTAAATAAGTTTTTAGATGAAAATATAGAATTTACAAATATGCATATGCAAAGTTATTCATCAACATCAGATTCTGAATATTCAACAGTTACATCAACATATCCAATGGAAAATGGAATGTCATATAGTAAATATTTTTTAAATACATATGATACTATTTTTGATATTTTCAATAACAAAGAGTATTATACAATGTATATGCATGGAAATGTACCATCATTTTGGAATAGGGGAAATGTATATTCTAGAATGAATATAGATAATATATCATTTATTAAGGACTTTGAAGACCAATCAGAAATGATATCAGGATTTTTGGCAGATGAATTGCTTTATAAACAAGGTATACAAAAAATTAAAAATGGAGAAACACCATTTATGACTTTTATGGTGGCAGCTTCATCACATACTGCATTTGATTTACCAGGGATACAAAATAAATATGATAAAATAAGTATTGATGTTGGAAAATATAAGGATACATATTTTGGAAATTATTTAGAGGCAATGAATTATGCAGATTATGCATTTGGTATTTTATTAGATGAACTAAAAAAAGAGGGATTATACGAAGATACTGCAATATTAGTATTTGGCGACCACAATGGAATGGGAATGTGGGATGATGAAATAAAAGAGTTTTTAAGTGAAACTGATTTAAATGTAACAGATGTAGATTTAAAACTAAATTATACAAAAGTAGTAGCAGGTATGAAACTTACAGAGGGAAATGAAAGTATAAAAATTGAAAAGCCAATTAATAAATTAGATATAAAGCCTACTTTGGCATATTTGTGTAATTTAGAAGATGGATTTTCATTAGGAACAAATATTTTTGCAAGTAAGGATTTTGTTTGTTTGAATAATGAAAGGATAATTGCTAAAGATTATTATTATGACCAAGACTGGTATGTCATTGAAACAGGTGAAAAAGTGGACTTTGAAGTTGTTTCTGAACAAGAAAAAGAAAAATTAAATAAATATCATGATTATATGAGGAGAGAGTTAAATATTTCTTTTTCTGTTAATATTAATAATTTATTGAAAAAATAGATAATGTAAGATATAATTGGTAATTTAATTAATAAGGAGAAAATTCAATGAATGACGATAGAATCATAAATCCAGAGATAGAGAATGAAGGAGAAGAAAGATTAGAAAACACAATAAGACCTCAAACTTTGGATGAATATATAGGACAAGATAAAGTAAAAGAAAATATGAAAGTATACATAGAAGCAGCAAGAAAAAGAGGGGAAGCACTAGATCATGTATTATTGTATGGACCTCCAGGGTTAGGAAAAACAACACTTTCAAATATTATAGCAAATGAAATGCATTCAAATATAAAAATAACATCAGGTCCTGCAATAGAAAAACCAGGAGATTTAGCATCATTACTAACAAACTTGTCAGAAAATGATGTACTTTTTATAGATGAAATCCATAGATTAAGCAAAAATGTTGAAGAAATACTATATCCAGCATTAGAAGACTATACTTTAGATATCATAATTGGAAAAGGACCAACAGCGAGGTCAATAAGATTAGATTTACCAAAATTTACATTAATAGGAGCAACAACAAAAGCAGGTTCACTTACTACACCTTTAAGAGATAGATTTGGAATTGTAAATAGATTGGAATTATATTCAGTAGAGAATCTAACAAAGATAGTAAAAAGAACTGCTAAAATATTAGAAGTAAATATTGAAGAAAAGGCTGCAATCGAAATTGCAAGAAGATCAAGAGGGACTCCTAGAATTGCAAATAGACTATTAAAAAGAGTTAGAGATTATGCGGCAGTATTAGGAAATGGGGATATAGATTTAAAAATTGCAAAACATACATTAGGAAAATTAGAAATTGATGAATTAGGACTAGACGAAATTGATAGAAAACTACTAGAAACTATGATAGTTCAGTATGCTGGAAAGCCAGTTGGAATAGAAGCATTAGCAGTTACAATTGGAGAAGAAGTAGATACAATTGAAGATGTGTATGAACCATATTTAATCCAAATAGGATTTATTGCAAGAACTTTAAGAGGAAGAATGGTATTGCCACCAGCATATGCTCATTTAGGATATAAATCTGAGACTTAAATCTAAATTTGTTTTAGATGATTTGTCTGAAAAATCGAAAATGTAAAAAGGTGAGACAAATTTGGATTTTCATAATTGTCTCAAAGGGAGAGAAAATGAGAAAGAAAAATATATTACTAGTAATTTTTATATTTATAGTAGTATTTTCAATAATTATAATTAGACCAATAGGTAATTTAGATGAGATATGGAATTATAATACAGCAAGAGTAATATCTGAGGGTTTAGTACCATATAGAGATATAAGTATGATAACAACACCATTACTTCCAATGATAACAGCAATATTTTTAAAGCTAATTCAAAATGAAGTGATTATTTCTAGGATTTTGGTGGCATGTGTTTGGACAGGTATTTTATTTACAATATATAAAATTTTGAAAAATTTAATAAAGGAAGAAAATACATCTCTAATATTAACAGTGTTAATAGGAATTTTGTGTAGAGATATTTATTGTATAGATTATAATGTAACAGTATTATTATTGTCTTTAATAATATTATATCAAGAATTAAAAAATATAGATAATGTACAAGAATACAATAAAAAATATGATTTTATAATTGGTGTATTAGCTGGACTAGCAATCTGTACAAAACAAAGTATAGGAGCGACTTTAGCTTTAATTGTTGTATTGTATAAAGTAGTATTTGCAGAAAATAAAGAACAATTTAAACAATACATAAAAATAGCTATTACAAGAATAATTGGAATTTTAATATCAATAATATTTTTATTTTTATATTTAGTTTTTACAGGAGCTATATTAGAATTTATCAATTATGCAATATTGGGAATAAGTACGTTTTCAAATAAAATCTCATATATGAAGTTGCTAAATGATGATAAAATAGAGATAAAAATATTATCAATAATAGTTCCAATTTCAATGTTATTAATGCCAATTGTATCATTGATTAATAAAAAATCAAATAAAGAGAAAAGTATAAGATTATTGACAATTTTGATGTATAGTTTATCAATTGTAATTGTTATGTATCCAATAGCAGATAAAATACATTTCCTAATAGGAAGTATAATTACAATAATAGGAATTATATATATGTTATTTTTATTAGTAGAAAAAATTTGTAATAAAATAAGATGGACTAAAAAATATAAAATATATAAAATTTTGACATTATTGATATGGCTTATAATGTTTTCATTTACATTGAATAAATCAATTAATAATATATATACATATTTAAATATGGACAAAAATCAAGAAATAAATCATTATAAAAATATAAGAATAGAGAAATATTTGGAAAACAGAATAAATAATATAGATACATATATCCTAGAAAAAGATAAAGAAGGGAAAAAAGTATATATATTGGATTCAGAAGCAGCTTTATATATGATACCAATAAACAAATATAATAAAGATTATGATATGTTTTTAAAAGGTAATATAGGAAAAGATGGTGAAGATGGTCAAATACAAAGAATAAAAGAAAGAGATAAAAATAATATATATTTGATTAGAAATAGAAAAATAGAAAATAATTGGCAAATTCCACAAAAAGTTATAAAATACGTAAGAGAAAACCTAGAAAAAATTGAGGAGATTGAAATATATGAAGTTTATAAATAAGAAACTGAAAAATGAAGTAGAAAAAGAAAATACTAAGCAAGAAGATGTGTCCCCAATGGGACAAAATGTCCCAAACAGAAACGTCCCCAATTGGACATTAATAGTAATATTATTGATAGGGATGCTAATTAGAATAGTAGGCATTGCAGATATGCCAAATGCTTTTAACTGTGATGAGGCATCAGCAGGATATGAGGCATTTTCAATTTTGAAATATGGAATTGATAGAAACGGAAATAAATTGCCAGCATTTCTTGTTGCATGGGGTGGTGGACAAAATGCATTACTTTCATATTTGATGATTCCTTTTATAATGATATTTGGTTTAAATGAGTTGTCAGTAAGACTTCCTATGGCAATATTGGGATGTGTTTCTCTGTTTATTGTATATTTCTTATTAAAAAAAATTTCTAATAAAAAATTAGCTACAATAGGACTAGCATTTTTTGCAATATGTCCATGGCATATTATAAAAAGTAGATGGGGATTAGAGTCAAATCTATTTCCAGATTTGATATTGATTTTTACATATTTGTTAGTAAAAGGATTAGAAGATAAAAATAGAATTTCATATTATCTAGCTTTTGCAGTAGCAGGTATATCAGCATATTCTTATGGTACATCATATTATTTTTTACCAGTATTTTTAATACCATTATTAATAATATTAATAAAAAAACAAAAAATAAATATAAAACAAGCAATAATATCAATTTTAATTGTGGGAATTGTTTCTTTGCCAGTAATTTTATATGTTGTTATTAATACACTTGATTTGCCACAAATAAATTTGCCATTTGTAACAATTCCTAAATTAGAAGTAAATAGATATAAAGAATTAACATCAATGTTTTCAGGAGAATTTTTTAGTAGCAGTTGGGAAAACTTTACTGATAGTATAGGAATATTAATAACACAAAATGATAGTTTGCCTTGGAATAATATAGAACCATTTGGAACAATTTATTTGTTCTCAACAGTATTTACAATAATAGGAATTGTAAATGGATTTAAGAAGAAAAAGTGGATAGATGTTAAATATAATTATATATTTAATATATGGTTTATAGTATCAATAATTTTAACATTTATTTGTAATCCAAATATAAATAGATTAAATATAATAATGTTCCCAATTATTTATTATACAGTAATAGGAATATATTTAGTTGCAAATAAATATAAAAAACTAGCAATTGGAATTTTAGCTTTATATATAATATCATTTGGATTGTTTATGTACAAATATTGTACGCAAGATTGTAATGAATTTGGAAACTTCGAGGCTGATTTAGAAGAAGTTGTACAATATATTGATAAAATTGAAAATAAAAAAATATATGTAACAGATGAAATTCAGGCAACATATATGCAATTATTATTTTATTCACAATATGATACTAGAGATTATATAAAGACTATGAAGTGTGAAGATGAACATGCAGCTTTTAAAAATGTTTTATCTTTTGGTAAATATTATATTGTGGACATGGATGACATAGAGTTGACAGATGGAAATGTTTATGTGATAAAGAAATTTGAAAAAGAAAAACTTGATTTAGAAAATTGTGAAATTAAAGAGTTTGAGAGATATTTTGTGATTGAAAAATAGATATCTTGAAAGGAAAGAAAAATGCAAAAGTTAATTGATATAGTAAAGGAAAGAAAATTTAAATATATATGTTTTTTCTGGGTTTTGATAAGTATACAATTTGTTATAGGCAATAATTTGCAAAAAAGGGGATATTCAGTAAATGGTTTTTCGGATTTTTTAATTAGTTTATTGAAAATTATACTATTTAGTGTGATATTTACAATTGTTCATTATTTGATATTGAAGTTAAAAAATAAACTAAGTGGAAAAGTACAGGAAATGAAAAAGAAAACTGATACAAAAAGTAGAATAGAAAAATATAAAGGGATAATATATTTTTTAATTATTATAATATGTTGGATACCAGCATTATTAGCATTTTATCCAGTATTGCTTAATTATGATGGTTTAGTTCAATTAAGAGATGTTGCAATACAACAAATATATACAAGACATCCGATTATTCATACATTATTATTAGGAGTATTTTATAAATTTGGATATGCACATTTGGGTTCTTGTGCTAATGGTATGTTAATGTTTTCTATATTTCAAATGACTGTGATGGCATCAATATTTTCATATTCAGTAAGATTTGTAGAAGAAAGAACTGACAAAAAATGGTTAAGAAATATAAGTTTAATATTTTATGCTATATTTCCATTTAATCAATTATTTCCATTAATGACTACAAAAGATGTATTATTTGCAGGATTTGTATTGCTATTTATTATAGAATTATATAAAATACTTGAAAATTCAAATAATAAGAATCTTAATCATATTGTGCTAGTTATAATTACTGTTATAATGCTTTCTTTTAGAAATAATGCAGTATATGCAATAATTGCTTCAATACCATTTATAATAATGGTATTTAAAAAAGATAGTAGACTATTAAAAATATTATTAAGTTGTGTTATAGTGATAGTAGCATATAAAACTTTAAATAATGGGTTGATATATATTACAAAAGCAACAAGAGATTCAAATCAAGAAAAAATGAGTGTATTTTCTCAGGCAACAGCAAAAATATGCAAAGAGAAAAGTGATGAATTAACAGATGATGAAAAAGAGAAAATATCATTTTATTTTGATGATTATGAAGAATTAGGAAAAGTATATGAAGCTAATATATCAGATAAGACCAAAGCAATGACAAATTGTGATAATGTTGATAATAATATAGTAGATTTCTTAAAATTTATGGGGCATTTAGGAATAAAATATCCTAGACAATTTGTAGATTCATTTTTAAATACAACTAGAGGATATTGGTATATTTGTGATAATTCTTTTAATCAAATTCATCATAATGAA
Source organism: Clostridia bacterium (assembly GCA_022793875.1). Lineage (GTDB taxonomy): Bacteria > Bacillota > Clostridia > TANB77 > CAG-508 > CAG-269. The sequence goes on along the minus strand of JAAWDR010000002.1, from coordinate 63,883 downwards.
TTTCCAGAGACAAAAGGTTGTTTAGAGTTAACTTTTGATGAATTTACAGAAATTGTTTTAAGGGAAAAGGAAAATAGTAAATGGCCTGAAGTACAAAAATTTTATAGAAAAGCATTTTGTGAAAATGAATATACCAAAATTCCAGTTCTATATGTAATATTTCAACCAGCTATATATTTTTATATCGTTTTAGGATTTTTATTGTATTCAATATATAAAAGAGAAAAAAATGAAATATTAATAGGAACATTTTTGTTTTTATATTTTGTAACATGTTTTTTAGGACCAGTTGCGATAATTAGATATATATATGCAGTTATAGTAAGTGTACCAGTTTTGTCTAGTATGGTATTGAAAAAGAAGAATGAGAGGGAATATGAAAAAAGTATCGATAATTGTACCAGCATATAATGAAGAAGAAGTATTAGAAATATTTTATAAAGAAACTAAAAAAGTATTAGAAGAAATAACAGATAAATATGATTATGAATTGATTTTTGTAGATGATGGAAGTAAAGATAATACTTTAGATGTGTTAAAAAATATGCATAAAGTAGATGAGAAAATAAATATAATAAGTTTTTCAAGAAATTTTGGAAAGGAAGCTGGAATTTATGCAGGGCTTTCAGCTTCTAATGGGGATTTTGCAGTTATTATGGATGCAGATTTGCAAAATGAACCTAAAGTTATAATAGAAATGCTAAAATATATAGAAGAAGGATATGATACAGTAACTACTATAAGAAATAGAAAAAAAGAACCAAAAGTAAAATCTTTTTTTGCAAAAACATTTTATAGATTAATGCAAGGTGCAAACAATATAGAAATAAAAGAAGGTTCACAAGATTTTAGATTGATGACAAGACAAGTAGTTGATGCAATATTACAACTAAAAGAGTATAATAGATTTTCAAAAGGAATTTTTAGTTGGGTAGGTTTTAAAACAAAGTATATAGAAGTTGAAAATAAAGAAAGAGTTGCTGGGAAAACGAAGTGGAGTTTTAAAGGACTAACAAAATATGCAATAGAAGGAATAACATCATTTACAGTAAAACCATTAAGAATAGCAACTATTAGTGGAATTATAATATCTATAGTATCATTAATATTGGCAATTCAAATAGTTATTCAAACATTAATATCAGGAAAGGATGTGCCTGGATATGCATCAACAATAACATCTGTATTATTTATAGGAGGAATTCAATTAGTAACAATAGGAATTTTATCAGAATATGTAGGAAAAATATATTTAGAAATAAAAGGCAGACCACAGTATATTATAAAGGAAGAAATTTTAGGAGACAAAATAGATCATGAAAATATTAAATGATTATAAAGAGGAAATTAAATATTTTATTAATAGCAAAAAATATTTAATAACAATAATAATAGTAGCAATTTTAAGTTATGGTTTTACAGTAACACATTATTCAATAGGAATTGATGATTTAGCCTTTGATAGGTATGTACATGGAACATATATATTATCAGCTAAAAGATGGGGAACTTGGCTTTTATATAATGTTTTACAAATTAATGAATTTACACCATTTTGGTTGGATGCAATTGTAGCTATTTTTATGGTAATAATAGCAGTAGTTTTGTGTGCATTTATTAGAAAACAATACAAAGATAAAATTGGAATATGGGGATATGTAATATTTTCTAGTTTATTAATATCAAATCCATTAATAAATCAATTTTTTATTTTTCAATCTACAAATTTAACAATAGTTGTAAGCAATTTAATTACATTAATATGTGGAATTGTAATATTTGAAAACTATTTTGGAGAAAATAAGAAATTTATAAATATAGTGTGTGGATTGATACTTACAATACCAATATCTATGTATGAATCATGTGCACAAACATATATTGTATTTTTATTTATTACAATGTTTATAAAAATAACACAAGAAAAAATATCAAATAAGAAATTATTTAAATATTTTTGTTTAAGTATTATGGTGTTAATTATAGGAATTGCAGTATATTTTGTAACAGGAAAAATACTTATATATATATTAGAGAAAAATGATATATTAAATAAGAATTTTGCATATAGTAAATCATTTTGGACAAGTGAAGAATTTAAAGAAATGTCTTTAATAGAAAAAGCAGAAGGATTTTATGAAAAAACATTATTAGAGATTTTTGTGCATATATATGAATATTTACCAGTAGCGGTATTTGCAATAATGAGTGTTTTAACAATAGTATTAGAATGTATAAAAATGATAAAAACAGATAAAGTATCAAGAATGATTATGGTTTTAGGAACAATATTTTCGAACTTTATACTAATATTTTTATTAGTAGCAGTTTTATATAGAATTCAGTTCTCTTGGATTATAACGACAGCATTTTTAGGATTATATATATATGAAAGTTTTAATAGTAGAAGGTATTTAAAATATATTATAAGATTAGTTGCAGTAATGTTAATAATAATTCAAACTAGAACATTGAATCAATATTTTTATAATGATTATAAAAGAGATGAAAAAGAAAAATTTGTTGCAAATGATATTGCAATAAATGTAATGAAAAATTGTGATTATAAAAATAAGCCTATACTATGTATAGCAAATAGCAAAAATGTAAAAAAGAGATATTTAATTAATCTTGATAATGGTAATTCTGTGATGGAATGGGGAGCATTTGCTTTTGAAGAATATCAAATAGAAACTACAAAGTTTATAAATGAACAAGGATATGAGTTTTTATATATAACAGAAGAACAGGCAAAAGAAGTTTATAAAATGCTTAGAGAGTCTGATGAAGAAATTAGAGCTGAGTGGATTACAGAACTAGATGAGGTTATTGTTGTAAATATGGATTATTATGATTTCTTATAATTTGTAATTTTAAATTTTAGATATGTTTATATAGAAATATTTGCTTGTATCTCAGTATCATTATATATATTAAAAAATTCTAATGAAATATTATGAGCCTCTTTCACTTAATCCTCACTAACGTTCGACGCGAACATTCCTCATAATATTTCAAAAGAATTTCTAAATATATTCCAATTACATTCGATACTTTACAAATATTTCTATATAAACATATCTAAAAACAATTAATTTAAATAAAATAATAATAAATAAAGTAATAGAAAAGAGGAAGAATATGAAGTTATTAATGCATACATGTTGTGCTCCATGTAGTGTATATTGTATAGATTCATTAAGAGAAGAAGGGATTGAACCTACATTATATTGGTTTAATCCTAATATACATCCATATATGGAATATAAAGCAAGAAGAGATACATTAAAAGAATATGCACAAAGTATAAATGTAGAAGCAATATTTGAAGAAAACTATGGATTAGAAGAATTTTGCAAAAATGTAATAGAAGATTTAAATAATAGATGTCAAAATTATTGCTATAGAGTAAGATTAGAGAAAACTGCAAAATATGCAAAAGAAAATGAATATGATGCAATTACTACAACTTTGTTAGTAAGTCCATATCAAAAACATGAGATATTAAAAAAGCAAGCTGAAGAAATTGCGAAAAAATATGGATTGAATTTTTTGTATAGAGATTTTAGAGTTGGTTTTAGAGAGGGACAAGCAAAGGCTAGAGAATTAGGCCTATATATGCAAAAGTATTGTGGATGTATTTTTTCAGAGGAAATGTCAAAATCTGCACACCAAAAAAAAGATAAAGAAGAAAGTGCTAGAGCTAACAGGGATACAGAACGAAGAATAAGACTGTCAGATACAATACCAAATCTCGATTTTAGACCACTAAAAAGAGAAAATAAGGAAGAAATAAACTTTATATACAATATTAAAAAGGAAAAATATAAAGAAGAAAACAAGAAAGAATTGGACAAAGAAATACTAAATAAATTATTAGAAAGATATATAAAAGAAAATGCAAAGAATATAAAAGTAATTATGCTTAAAGAAGAAAAAATAGGATTTTTTGATGGTAAGATTTTAGAAAATAATACTTTTAGAATTGATAATATATTCCTATTAAAAGAATACCAAAACAAAGGAATAGATAAAGTGATTTTTAATGAAGTTTTCTTTGAAAATAAGCAAATTATGGAAAAAAAGAATTAGATAAGGTGGAAAAAATAATTGAAGGAAAGATAGAATATGAGTCTAAAAATTATGAGTTTTATTGTATTAACAATATATATAACCATGAAAATAGATTATAGAAATACAAAATACTGATGGAGAAGAATATTTGATTGAAACAGTAGAAGAAAAAAATGATTATATAGAAAATTTTTCAGGAAATATAAAGCCAATTATAGAGGATGGATATTTATTGAATAGAAATGAATTTGTAGAGCAAAAGGAATATTGTGATTATGAAGGAAGATAAAATAGTACAAGCCCAAAGTGCTAAAATATTTATTGCTATATTTGTAATAACATGTATAATTTTTATACCATTTTTATCAGGACATTATGCAACAGATACATATAATATAGCAAATATAGGATATAGAGAGTATGCAATAAATTGGTCATTAAAAGATGGAAGAATTTTTATGGCCATAATAGGATTAATAGCTTATAAAATTAATTTACCAATTGAAAGCTATGTTTTTATAACATTATTTATAGCTTTAATAATATCAAATATTACAGTAATATTACTAAGTAAAATAATAAAAAAGTATAAAAATCCAAATAATAAATTACAGGAGACTATTTTATTATGTATAAGTTATATTACAATATTTAATTTTATGTATTTAGAAGATATGTATTTTGTTGAAAGTGTTGTAATGTCAGCAAGTATTCTGTTATTTTTAATATCAGCTAATATATTGGTACAAAGGAATAAAAATTATATTATAAAAAGTTTAATTTTAATAATTACAGGGATAATGTGTTATCAAGGAACAGTAGGAATGTTTTTTGCATTTGTAATATTATTCACAATTCTGAAAAATAAAAATAATTTTAAACAAGTAATTATTGATATGGTAAAATGTGGAATTATAGCATTTATATCAGTTTTATTAAACATAATAATGGTAAAAATAATAGGGAATATTTTTGGAATGCAACAAAATAGACTAGGAAATGTAACAGATATTTTTAAAAATATAAGAATAATAATTAATAATTTACCAAATATATTACAAGAAACATGCAATTTGTTTCCTAAAAATATGTTACTGATATTTATAAGTATATTAACAGCAGTTATAATAATTTATCAAATAAAAAAAATAAAAGAGAAAAGAAATTTATTATATAAATACATAGCTATAGTAGTGGTAGTTATAGCTGGTAGTATGGTAACATATATACTAACATTAACAAGCTTTTATACAGGAAGATTACGAAATGCATTAGGTGCATTAGTAGGGATAATATTTATTTTTATATATGTTGAAACAGATTTATTTGAGAAAAATGGAAAAATAAATGTAATATTATGTTTGACATTTGTGTCATATGTAATAATAAATATAATTAATTATGAAAATATAATGATACAACATAAACAAGTAAATATTCTAGAAAAGAAAGAAATAAATATCTTAGAAAAATATGTTGAGGAATATGAAAACAGCACAGGAATAAATGTAGATAAGATAGTAATATTGCCAATATTAGATAATATGGAAAAAGCATATTTTGAAAATGTTAAAAACAAAACATCTTTTACGCATAATGCATTGAGAACAAGTTGGGCAGCAGATGGGGCAATAAATTTTTATACAAATAGAAAATTAAAAAAAATAGAACTTACAGAAGAAAAACAGGAATTATATGATAAAATAAAAGAAGATATGGAATACCAATGCATAGAAGATATTATATTTGTAAAAATATATATGTATTAGTATAAAGTAAAATAAGTAATTTCAAATAGTTAAAACAAAGTATTATATAATATTAATATCTGTTAATATATCTTTATGACATATAAAAGTTTAAAAAAGGAAAGAGAGTAAAAATGAAAAAATTAATTTTAATAGACGGAAATAGCATAATGAATAGAGCCTTTTATGGGATAATGGGAAGTAAAGCCCTAACAACAAAAGATGGAAAATATACAAATGCAGTATATGGTTTTTTAGCTATATTATTTAAATTAATGGAAGATGAAAATCCTGAATATTTAGGAGTATCCTTTGACCTAAAGGGACCAACAGCAAGACATGAAATGTATGAAGGATATAAAGCCAATAGACATGGAATGCCAAATGAACTTGCAGAGCAAATGCCTATTATTAAAGATGTTTTAAGAGCGATGAATATTGATATAATAGAAAAAGAAGGTTATGAAGGTGATGATATAATAGGAACATTATCAAGATATGGAGAGAAAAAGGGGTTAGAAGTAATAATACTTTCAGGAGATAGAGATACTTTCCAATTAGCAACAGATAATGTAAAAATACACATTCCAAGAACAAAGGCAGGAAAAACAGAAACAGAAATTTTTGATAGAGAAAAAGTAAAAGAAGTGTATGGAATAGAGCCAAAACAATTAATAGAAGTAAAAGGACTACAAGGAGATACATCAGACAATATACCAGGAGTACCAGGAATAGGAGAAAAAACAGCACTTTCGCTAATTCAAAAATTTGAAACAATAGACAAGCTATATCAAAAACTAGAAGAAGGTGATTCAAGCTTTAAAGGAAAACAAAAAGAGAATTTAGAGCAAAATAAAGAATTAGCATATCTTTCAAGAACATTAGGAGAAATAAATATAGAAGTTCCTATTGAAGATACATTAGAAGAATTAAAAGTAGAAGAATGGGACAAGCAAAAAGTATTAGAGATATTTAAAGAATTAAATTTTAAAAGATATATCGAAAGATTTAATTTATTAGATGTTGAAGGTCGGAAATAGTAAGGCGGAAATTAATAAAGTAGAAGAGACTTATAAGATTGAGAGTAAGACAATTTTAGAAGTTAAAAGTATTTTACAAAAACAAAAAGAAATGAATTTTTATATAAATATTTCAAAAGATGAAAATGATGAAAAAATAGTAAAAGAAAAAATAGATGGAGTAGCTATCTTTAATAAAGAAGATAATCAAGCATATTATATAGAGTTAAAAGAAAGTGAAAGAATTCAAGAACTAAAAGAAATTTTTGAAAATGAAGAAATATCAAAAATAGGAATAGACTTAAGTAAAACTTATATATTATTAAAACAGGAAAATATTGATTTAAAAGGGATAAAATTTGATGCTTCAATAGCTGCATATATTTTAAATCCTACAGATAACAAATTGAAAATAGAAAATTTGGCAGAACAATATTTAGAAATAGATGTGAGTCGAGTTTTAGGGGAAAATCAAAACAAAAAAGCAGAACAAATTAATTTGTTTGATGAAATTAGCAAAAATGATGAAGAAGAAAAGCAAAAGAAAAATAAGTCAGATGAAAAAATATATACTTTTTATTCATATTTAATTTGTAAATTACAAGAAGTAACAACAAAAAAACTAGAAGAAATAAAAGCAATTGATTTATTTAATAATATAGATATGCCAACAGTAACAGTATTAGCAGATATGCAATGGAATGGAATGTATGCAGATGAAGAAGAATTAAACAGATTTGGAGATAAATTAAAAGAACAACTAGAAATAAAAACAAAAATGATATATGAAATGGCTGGAGAAGAATTCAATATAAACTCAACAAAGCAATTAGGAGAAATCTTATTTGAAAAAATGAAATTGCCAGTTGTAAAGAAAACTAAAAGTGGATATTCAACAGATGTAGATGTATTAGAAAAATTGAAATCAGAAGATCCAATAATAGCAGAAATATTAGATTATAGACAATTAATGAAGTTAAACTCAACATATGTAGAAGGATTAAAACAATATATAAATCCAAAAACAAAAAGAATACACTCATTTTTCCATCAAACGATAACAGCCACAGGAAGAATAAGTTCAACAGAGCCAAACTTACAAAACATACCTACAAGATTTGAATTAGGGAAACAAGTAAGAAAAATATTTAAGCCAGAACAAGGAAAAGTATATATAGATGCAGATTATTCACAAATAGAATTAAGAGTATTGGCACATATGTCAGAAGATACACATATGGTTCAAGCATTTAAAGAAAATCAAGATATCCATAAACAAGCAGCATCAAAAGTTTTCAAAACACCAATAGATGAAGTAACAAAAGAACAAAGAAGTAATGCAAAAGCAGTAAATTTTGGAATAGTATATGGAATAAGTGACTTTGGATTAGGAGAGCAACTAGGAATATCAAGAAAAAAAGCAAAACAATATATTGATGAATATTTAGTTGAATATAAAGGAATTAAAAACTTTATGGATGATGTAACAGAAAAAGCAAAAGAAATAGGATATGTAGAGACATTATTCAATAGAAGAAGATATATACCAGAACTAAAATCAAATAATTATATGGTAAGACAATTTGGATCAAGAGCAGCTATGAATACACCAATACAAGGGACAGCAGCAGATATAATGAAAATAGCTATGATAAATGTGTATAATAAATTAAAGAGTTTGCAGTTGAAGTCTAAGATTGTATTACAGGTGCATGATGAAATGATGATTGAAGTGCCTATTGAAGAAATAGAAGAAGTTAAAAAAATAATAAAAACAGAAATGGAAAATGCAATAAGTTTAAAAGTTCCACTAATAGCAGATGTTTCAGAGGCAGAAAATTGGTATGAATGCAAATAGTATATTATTAAAGATAGTTCTATTTATATTATAGGAAAGTTCTTCGAACTTCCTATAATATAAATACTTTGCAGATATGAAAGGAGTAGTTTGAAATAGTTATTATAAAGAAAAAGACATTAATTATTCTATTAGTATTATTTATTATAAGTATGATAGTAATATTTATTGATATTCCAACCAAAATACAAAAAATTGTATATAAAAAGCAATATTCTGAATATGTTACAAAATATGCTAATGAATATAATATAGATGAAAATTTAATTTATGCAGTAATTAAGGCAGAGAGTAATTTTAAAAATGATGCTAAATCAAGTAAAGATGCAATGGGACTAATGCAATTGATGAAAGATACAGCAAAAGAAGTAAGTCAAAAAATTAATCTACAAATAGATGATGATAAAATAGAACAAAAGTTACTTGATGTAGAGATAAATATAAATTTAGGAACAAAATATTTGTCTGATTTAATAGATAGATATCAAAATATAGAATTAGCTGTAACTGCATATAATGCAGGTATTGGTACAGTAAATAATTGGATAGAAAAAGGAATAATAAAATCAGATGGATCTGATATAGAAAATATTCCATATAAAGAGACAAATAATTATGTAAGAAAAATTCTTAGAGATTATAAGATATATTCTAATTTGTAAATTTATAAGATAGAGTGTATAAGGAGGATAAGCAAAAGATGTATAGAAATACTTTTTTAGAAGTTAATTTACAAAATATAGAAAATAATGTAAAAAAGGTTATAGAAAATCATAGTGATTACAAATATTATTTTGGAGTTGTAAAGGCAGATTGTTATGGACATAGTGATTTAAAGACAGTAAAAGCAGTAATAAGGGGAGGATGTAATTATTTAAGTGTAGCAACATTAGATGAAGCGATAGAAATTAGAAAAGAAATAAAAGATATACCAATTTTGTGTATGGGAGTAATTGCAATTGATTACATACACATTTGTAAAGAACAGAATATTACAATTACAATATCTTCTTTGCAATACATGAAAGAATTAGAAAATTTGAATATAGAAGGTTTAAATGCCCATATAAAACTTAATACTGGAATGAATAGATTGGGAATAAATGAAAAAGAGCAATTAAAGAAAGTATATGAGATTGCAAAAAAACAAAAAATTAATATAGAGGGTATTTATACACATATGTATAAAGCTAGTGAGGAAGAAATATATAATAATCAGGTTAGTAGATTTTATGAGATTACAAGTTCAATTCCATTAGAAAAAATAAAGATTATTCATACATCAGCAAGTGATGCTATGAGTAATTATGAGAAACCACAAAATATAAATGGATGTAGACTTGGTCTTATAATGTATGGATTTACAAATAAAAAAGAATTGAAATTAGAATCGACTTTTTCATTGAAAAGTCAAATTATCCAAATTAATAGTTTGAAATCAGGTGAAACAGTTGGATATGATGGTGTCTATAAGGCAAAGGAAAACGAAAGAATTGCAGTTGTTGCAATTGGATATGCAGATGGTATTAGTCGTCAAAATAAGGGAAGAAATGTATTTATAAATGGAAGAGAATATCCTATTGTTGGAAATGTTTGTATGGACATGTTGTTTGTAAAAATAGATGATTCTGTGAAATTGTATGATGAAGTTGAAATTCTAAAAGATGTTGAACATATTAAATATGTTGCTGATTATTTGAGGACTGTTCCTAATGAAATTTTGTGTTCTATTGGGAAAAGAGTACCTAGAGTTTATAAATAAATAGTTAAAAAATACTAGACAAATAATAAAAAATGCAATAAAATAGTAGGGAAATTAAAACTGTCCCAGGGATAAATATTACTAATGGGACACATTTGATAAAAGGAGAGAACAGTATGATATTAGAACAATTAATTTTTTCTATAATTGCATTTGGATTATTTGTTTATATGTTTTTTAGGATGTTCCAAAAGAATGATACTAATTACATATCAATATTAGTAATGCAGGCAATAGGCATAACATTAAATTTTATAACAGTATTAGCGAAAAAAGAGATAGGTGCATTTTGGGTTATAGTAAAATATATATTTGGGATATTATTACCAATTGCTATTATAATTATAGAAAAAAGAGGAATATCATTAATTCAAATTGTAAGTGTAGCTAAGGCTCAAATATACTTGAAGATGGGAAATAATAAAAAAGCTAAAGAACAATTAATAAATTTAGTAACAAAAGACCCTGAGAATTATATTGGACATAAAATGTTAGCAGAAATTTATGAACTAGAAGGTGGAATGAGAAAGGCTATAGATGAGTATGTTCAAGCAATTGATATAAATAAAAAGGATTATGATTCATATTATAAGGTAGCTGAATTATTGACTAATTTAGATAAATCGAATGAAGCAGCAGAAATGCTATTTAATTTGTTAAATAAAAAGCCAGATTATTATAAAGCAACTGAATTGTTAGGAGATATACTAATCAATAAAGAAATGTATAAAGAAGCTGTAAATGTATATCAAGATGCATTAAAATATAATCCATTAAGTTTTGATATTAATTACAATTTAGGAATAGCATATACAATGCTTAATGATTTTCAAAATGCTAAAATGTGTTATGAAAAAGCTGCACAAATAAATTCACTTGCATATAATTCAAAATATTCACTTGCAGAGATTGCTTTAATTTATAAAGAATTAGAAGAAGCAGAAAGATATTTTATGGAAGCTGTTAATGATGATGAATTAGCAGCAGATAGTTATTATGAGCTTTCAAAAATAGCTATGATAAAAGGTGATAAAGACAATGCTATAAAATATGCAAATGTAGCAATAGATATAAATTCAGCAAAAATTGTGCCAAAAGTAAAGAAAGATCCTATTTTTATACCAATACTTGCAAGAATATCTATACCATTTAATATACAAGAAAATGAAGAAATAGAAAGCAAATATAAGAATAAGGAAATAAGAGCAAAGGCACATCTTGAGGGGATGTTTGAGATTACTAGAAATTTAGGATATGATGATATAATGCTTTTGAAAAAAAGAGAAGAAAAAAGTCAGTATATAGGATATGAGATTGATGAACAAGATAGAGAATTAGGATATTAGAAATAGAGATTATATGGTAGAAGCTAAAAATCAGTTTCTGTATGAAATATTTGATTTTCAACGTCAAATATCAAACATAAAATAAAAAAAAGAAAATATAATAGTAACAAAAGAATGAAGGGAAGAAAGAAAATGAATGAAATTTTACAAGCACTAATTTTAGGTATAGTTCAAGGATTAACAGAATTATTACCAATTTCGAGCTCAGCTCACTTAAATTTATTACCATGGATATTTAATTGGGAAATGCCACCAAGTTTTGATGTAGCACTACATTTTGGAACATTACTTGCAATAGTAATATTCTTTTTTAAAGATTGGTTAAAATTAATAGAAGGTGGATATAAACAAGTTGTAAAAAAAGAAAAGAGTTTTGAAGGAAAGATGTTTTGGTATTTAGTTATTGCAACAATACCAGGTGGAGCAATAGGATTTTTATTAGACCACTTTATTGGAGATAGTTTAGGTAAGATGCCATTAGTAATTGCAATAGCATTAATAGTAATGGGAATTATATTATATATAGTTGATAAAAAATGTCCTTCAAATACAGATTATAAGAAAATGAATTTTAAACAAACATTTCTAATTGGATGTTCACAAGCTTTAGCATTTATTCCAGGTGTATCACGTTCTGGGGTAACAATGACTACAGGAAGATTAATGGGAGTAGATAGAGAATCAACTGCTAAATATACATTTTTATTATCTACACCAATTGTATTAGGAGCAACACTATACAAATTTAAAGACTTTGTTTTGGAAATACCATTTTTCGTTGGAGTTTTAGCAAGTTTTATAGTTGGAATAATTGTTATTAAATTTTTACTTGAGTATTTGAAAAAAGGAAGTTTTAAAATTTTTGCTATATATAGAATTATATTTGGATTATTTATTATTGGATTATATATGTTTAGGTAAAGCACAACAAAGTGTGTCAAAGGGGACGTCCCTTTTTGACACACTTTTATAAAAAAAGCCACTATGTTACAATTGTATATAGTGGCTTTAATATTATGTGCATTTACATTTTTAAAATATTATACAAAAGTTATTGGGCTTCTAAATATTTAGTTATCTTATTATCAGGTATTTTTATTACATTATATACATTTCTTCTTCCATATATAAAGTCTCGATTACTGTTAAGATTTATATTAGAGTCTTTGGTACTTCTATAACTTTCATTTTTCAATTTTGAATAAAATTTTGATGATTCAAATGCTGAAATAATATTATTTCCTAAATCATCTCCTTTTATATAGTAATTGAAATATACTGTTACAGTTGGATATAGAATATTAACAGAAAAGGTATAATTAGTATTACTGAAATATATATCAAAAACGCTTTTTTCTGGAAGTATAAAAAATGCACTTTCAGGAAAACCGCCAACTCTTGAAACTTTTTCATAAAAGTCAGAAACTTCTTCAGTATATGGACTATTTATGAATTTATTAATAGTACTTATGGAATTTTTTAGTTCATTTTCTGTCTCAGGATATATTCCATTATTAACAGTTACAAGCATAAAATCATAGAAATCATTCCAATATATTGTTTCCTTTGATGGATAGAATATTTTAATTTTGTCTAATCCTTCAATACCCAAATTTGACCAATTGCCTTCTTTTAAAATTTCATTAATAACTTTTAAAAAGTCTAATTCATAATAATCCTTTTGAAATTCAGAAGGAATTAAGATATTAGAGTTTTTTAGAGCGTTGAAGTAAGCATCATCAGAATTATAAGCTATTATAAATGGGGAAAAGGCAAATTTTGTATAACTAGAGTCATTTTCTTTACCATAAGATACGCAAATATTGGCATTTGGATTAGAAGTAATTTCAATTTTGTAATCACTTTTTAATCCAGAAGTTTTAAGAGCAGCATTTAAAGCATTTTCCATATCTTCTGGAGCACATACCGTAATAGTAGTTTTTTCTTTAAATAAAGTATCTATAATATTATAATTGTCAAATACAAAAAGAATACATGCAACAATGAACCAAATAACCCAACTGATAATCCGCTTTTTTCTAATACTCATAGATTTTCTCCTCCATCAATCATTTTGTTTAAGTTTTCAGATGCATTTTTAAATTGTGTTTCAGTTTCAGTTCTATCAAAAAGTGCTTCAATCTTTTGACTTTGTAAAAAATCAAGAAACTTGTTTATACATTTACTTAAAGTTCTTTCTTGCTCATTAGATACAATATCAGCTATAATAAAATTAGAGTAGTATTTTAAAGTAGTATAAAATTCAGGAAGATATTTTTCAAAAAGGAATGAAACTCTGTTATATCCAGAACAGTCATTTTTCAGAATAGATATAATTTCTGAAATTTTATCAACACAAATAGTGATGTTTTTTTTATGAGCACCAAAGTCATAGCTTTCAGAGAGCTTTTGTACTTTTTTTATAAGAGCTTCTGCATCAAGAACTTTTTTATAATCTGGATTTTTTAAAGCCTTTTTCATATCTTCCTTTGTCTTTTTTGCTTCATAGTTCTTTTGTTTATGTTCTGCTGATTTTATTATTCTTTTTTCAACACGTTTTGATTTGTTTAAAATGTGCTTTTTTTGAATCTTTACAATTAAAACTTCAAATATAGTACATAAAATGTCCAATATTACTAAAACAAGTATCAAAAATGCCCAACTTCGTAAGTTATTGAAATGGTATACTGAAAAGATTAATGTTGTTATAGCCATAACTAAAACTGATGTTATAATAATATAAATCCGTTGCAATACCTTCATGTTTAATCCTCCTTTTAATGTAAATACATATATATTTATTTTTCAAAGTTCTAAGTAGTTAGCATTATATCATAATTTTAGTTATTTTTCAATAAGAATATCTTTTTTATGTAAAGAATAAAAGATATAATATAAAAATATGGCAAATAGGAAAAACCTTTTTGCCATATAATTTATTTCATTTTATTATTTAGAAAAAAATATTTAAATCCTAAAACAATTGAGATAATTGTAATTATTCCAATAACATTAAAGAAAATTGTTTTACCAGCCTTTGGAAATTCTTTAGGTAATTCTTCTTTAGGCTCAGTAAGTTTTATTTTAGGAGTTACATCAGAAGTTTTTGTATCAGTTGTATTTGAGTAATCTGTATAAGTTAAATCAAGTTTTGGGTTAGTATCTAAAACTTTATCAAGAATATCTTCATTATAATCTGTTTTTAATTTTAATTTATATTGAACTATAGCTGTTTCATTAGGTTTTAATTTTGGAATAGTCCATGTTATGGAATTTGTTGTTTTATCAATTTCAGATGATATTGTACCAAAATTAGGATCTTTTACATAAGAAAAATCAAAATTGTCAACAATTTCTTTTGAAAAATAGTCTACTACTTTAATATCTGTAAAAGTTTTTGGTATAGGTAATAGATCATTATAGATATTATTTTTTATAGTTTCTTCAATTTTAGCATCAGGTATAGGATAAAATTTACCAATAGTAGGTTTTTCAGGGGTTCCAAAAATTTCTGCAATAATTTGATTATATGTTCTTTTAGTTCCAGTATATTCAGGTACATATGTTGGAAGAGAATCACCTTCTGTAATACCTGTAAGCATTACAATAACATTATCAGAAATGTTTGATAATGATTGTAAACTAGCTTTTGTTTTTGAAACTACATCATCAGAATAATAATAGTTATCAAAATCAATAGCTACATTTGGAACTCCATCAGATAAAACAATAATATATTTGTGAGATTTATCTGTTTCGTTACTAAAGTATTGTTTTGCTAAACTTATACCAGCATCTAAATTTGTTCTTGGACCATCATAGTCAATGTTAGATATAGAATCAATTAAATGAGAGGCATCTGTGGTTAATTCAGATACTATTTTAGCATCTGTAGCCTTACCTTCATCAGAAACACTTTTTGTTGAAAAACTTACAGCTCCAATTTTTAGCTTTGTATTATCTTCTAAAAGCTTTGTTATTAAAGATTTTGCAGAATCAATAATTACATCTTTTCTTTTCAAATTTTCGTTTTCATATACTGAATCAAGCATACTGTTAGAATTATCAATAACTAACATTAGTTCACCAGTTGGCTTAGTAATTCCTTCATTATTTGTAACTTTTAATTGAATTGTAATTTCTTTTTTTTCTAAATCTTTAGAAATAACACTTCTTTCAACATATGAGTTGTCTCCATATTTTATAGTAGATATAGGTTCTTCTACAACAGACATTGTAACATTATTGTATGTTGCATTTGAAATGCTTGATATAAATGTGATTAGTATAAATAAAATTAATAAAATTTTTGTTTTTTTCATTTTCATACTCCTTATTATTATTTTATAGTTTGGCTTGTAAGAGATTATATTATGTATTTTTTATAAACTATGTATATATTTTATAATAAAATTAGATAAAATACAATAATTTTGTTATAAATTAATTTTACAATTGTAACTATTATGCTTTAAAAACTAAAAATTATAAATAATATATTTATAATGTTGAATGTAAATTAGTTGTAAATTGTAACAAATTAATATGGAAAACTTACAAAAATGTAAGAATATGTTGAAAAAATAGCTAAAAATGTGATATTATATAAAATAAGTAAAAAAGTAATAGTTGGAGGAATAAAAGTGTTAGAAAAAATCAATTCACCAGAAGATTTAAAAAAATTAAATATAGAAGAAAAAAATAAACTAGCACAAGAGATAAGAGAATATGTATTACAAGTAGTATCAGAAAATGGTGGACATTTAGCATCAAATTTAGGAGTAGTAGAACTTACACTTGCACTACATAGTGTATTTAACATGCCAAAAGATAAAATAATATGGGATGTAGGACATCAATCATATGTACATAAAATAATTACAGGAAGAAGAGAAGAATTTAAAACAATAAGAAAATTAGATGGATTATCAGGATTTCCAAAAATAAATGAATCAGAATATGACGATTTTGACACAGGACATAGTAGCACATCAATATCAGCAGCATTAGGAATGGCAAGAGCAAGAGATTTAAAAGGTGATAATAATCAAGTAATTGCTATAATAGGAGATGGAGCATTGACAGGAGGAATGGCATTAGAAGCTTTAAATGATGCAGGATATAGTCAAACTAAAATGATGGTTATATTGAATGACAATGAAATGAGTATATCAAAAAATGTAGGTGGATTAAATTTATTTTTAAGCAAATTGAGAACTAAAAAATTATATAAAAAATCTAATATATCAGCTAAAAAAGTTTTAAATAATGTACCTGCTATAGGAAAGCCAATAGTTAAAGTTGTTCAAAGAATAAAGAGAAGTATAAAACAATTAGTAATACCAAAAATGTTTTTTGAAGATATAGGTTTTACATATCTTGGACCAGTAGATGGTCATAATATTGAACAATTAGAAAATATATTGAAATTAAGTAAACAAGTTGAAAGACCAGTTTTGATACATGTACTAACTAAAAAAGGAAAAGGATATAAAATAGCAGAAGAAAATCCTGATAGATTTCATGCAACATCACCATTTGATATTGAAACAGGAAAGACTAAAAAAGAAAAAAAGAGTGATTATTCAAAAGTATTTGGAGAGAAACTAGTAAACTTGGCAAAGAATAATGAAAAAATAGTTGCTATAACAGCCTCAATGAAAGATGGAACAGGACTTACAAAATTTGCAAAAGAATTTCCAGAAAGATTTTTTGATATTGGAATAGCAGAGCAACATGCAGTAACAATGGCTGCAGGAATGGCAAAAGAGGGAATGATACCATTTGTGCCAATATATTCATCATTTTATCAGAGAGCATATGATCAAGTGATACATGATGTAGCAATTCAGAATTTACCAGTAATAATGTGTATAGATAGAGCAGGATTAGTAGGACAGGATGGTGAAACTCATCAAGGATTATTAGATATGGCATTTTTTAGATTAGTTCCAAATTTAACAATAATGGCACCAAAAGATTTTAAAGAACTTGAAGAAATGATGGAATTTGCTATAACCTTAAAAAGGCCAGTAGTTATTAGATATCCAAGAGGTGGAGAAGATACTAGTATAAAATTTGAAAATCAAGAAAAAATAGAATTAGGAAAGGCACAGATTTTAAAAGAAGGAAAAGATGTAAGTATAATAGCAATTGGAAATAAAGTTGCAAAGGCAATGAAAATGGCAAAGCATTATGAAATAGAAGGATTAGATGCGGAAGTTATTAACGCAAGATTTTTAAAGCCATTAGATGTTGAGACAATAAAAAAATCAATTGAAAAGACAAAAAAAGTTATTACAATAGAGGATGGAACAAAAATAAATGGGTTAGGAACTGCTATAAAAGAGTTGATAATAGATGAAAATTTGAAGGATGTTGAAATTCAAGAATTGTCATTGCCAGATGAATTCATTAGACATGGGACAGTAGAAGAACTTGAGGGGATTTATGTCCCATTGGGGACGTTTCTTTCTGGGACATTTTGTCCCATCGGGGACACATCTTGCAAATCTAAATAATAAATAACAAGAAATTAAGTTAGAAATATAGCATGGTAATTGCAAACTTAAAAATTTAGAATAGCTTCAAGATAAAATGGTCGAAAGAAGTGAAAGGAAATAGAGATGGATAAACAGAAAATTTTAAGTGATTACAAAAAACAAGAGGACAAAATTTTATTAGCACAAATTTTAGATAAAATAGAATTTTCTAAGCAAAGAGAAAAATTAGAATATACAGATTTTTTAGATATGTATCAAGTTGCATTGGTTAAAACTTTTCTGAAAAAGATAGAATTTGAAAATTGTGTATTATATGGAGGATTTGAAAATGCTGAAAGAAAAGTACTTATAATATATCCTCATAAATACAATATGAATATGGTAGAGAAAAATTTTTCTAAAATTATTAAGGTTATTAGGATTACTCTAAATGATGAAGAAAAAGGGAATTATGCTCATAGAAATTATTTGGGTGGAATAGTTAAACTTGGAATGAGAAGGGAAAAGGTTGGAGATATTTTAGTTTCAGATGATGGAGCTGATATTTTAGTAAAAGAAGAAACAGCAGAAACTCTAAAGCAGGAATTAGGCACTCTTACAAGATTTGAGAATTCAAAAATTGACTTAGTAGAATTAGAAAATTTAAGAGAGCAAGAGATAAAAGTAGAAGAGGTGAGTATAATAGTTCCTTCTATGAGGCTTGATAATTTTGTTTCAGATTTAGCTAAGACTTCTAGGAGTAAAGCTGTCCAAATAATTGACAGTGAAAGAGTTTTTATTAATGGTCAAAGTGAAACTAAAGCTTCTAAACAAATTAAATTGAATGATGTTATTACAATTAGAGGTAAGGGGAGATTTGTTGTGAAGGAGTTTTCTGGAACTACCAGAAGTGGAAGAACTGTTGTTAAAGTTGAGAAATATGTGTAATGCTAAAGAGAAGCACCTGAAATTCAGATGCTTCTTTCTTTGACATTTTATTCGTTTTCTTTACAAATATTTTATATAACATTACAAGTCATTATAATAGCATCATTTTTGCCATCATAATATTTTTTTCTAACACCAACTTTATTAAAATTAAATTTATTATAAAGTTTAATAGCAGATAGATTACATTCATTAACCTCTAAAGTAATGACTTTTATATTAAGTTTTTTTGCAAATGAAATCAAATTTTCTAATAGAAAGGAACCGAATACCATTATTTCTATAACTTTTTTTAACAACAATATTCATAATATCAGCTTCATCAAAAATTGATTTAAAACCAGCAAAACCAACAATTTCATCATAATGATTTTTAGCAACTAAAAAGAAAGAATTATCACAATTCAATTCTTCCTCTAAAGTATTAAAAGTCCAAAAATCATCAAAATCAGAAATTAAAATATCACTAATTTCATTTAAATCAGTTAAAGTCATTGTGGCAATTTTTAAATCCATAACAAATCTCCAATCAATAAAATTATTTTAAAAGCTCTTTTTCTTCTAATTGTCTTTGGGCCTGAGGCTTTTTCAAATACAAAGGTAAAATTTCTTCACCAACATTATTATTAGAAGTGAATTTTCTAAGTCCTGCAATACCTAAATTTTCAACATTTAAGTAATAATCTGTGGAATTAGAAGTAATGCTATTTCCAACAAATTCAATTTGTTCATTTGAGTACTTAGAATTTAATAAATCAGAAACTTCTTGAACAGTTTTTGCACAAGGTTCTTCTAAAGTAAAATAAGCTCCATTTTTACATTCATATAATGCAAAGTAACAATTAGCATTTTTGCAATCAATTGTACTGCAAATAATTCCATCATTTTTTATATTATAAGCTAAAACATCTAAACTACTAATTCCAATACAAGGTATATTTAAACTATCAGAAAAAGCTTTACAAGTTGAAACTCCAATACGAATTCCAGTAAAAGAACCAGGACCTATATCAGAAACAAGTAAATCAATATCTTTTAGTGTTAAATTGCTTTCCTCTAATAATTGTTTTATTAATGGCATTAAAGTTTCAGAATGTGTTAGACCATTATTTAATTCTAATTTTTTTATTAAAGTAGTGTCTTCTAAAATTGCTACACTACATAAATTGCTTGAAGTATCAATACATAAAATTTTCAAAATAATTTTCCTTCTTTCATTAAAATTTATAATGAATCAACTAATTCATCATATTTATTTCCAATAGATTGAATATCTAAAATTCTAGAATTTTCATTCTCATAGTTTCTAGAGAAACTAATTTTTATATAATTTTTGGGTAGAGCATCTTCAATTAATTCGCCCCATTCAATAATACAAATTCCATTTTCAAAATACTCTTCACCACCGATTGCATAGAATTCTGATGAATCTTCTAATCTATATACATCAAAATGATAAATATTTGTATCATTTTTTTTATATTCATTAACAATTGTAAATGTAGGACTTGAAATTTCGTCTTCTAAATCAAAGTAAGACAAAAAACCTTCTGTGAATTTAGTTTTACCAGAACCTAAATCACCAGAAAGAACTATGATATCTCCATTATTTAATTTAGAAGCAAAGCTTTTTGCAAATTGCTTAGTATCATTTTCAGAATATGATTTAAAAATAAAATTTTTCATATACATTCACCTATATAATTATAATAATATAATAATCTTGAAGCAAAATGTTTAAAACAAGATTAATTAGTAAATATTATAATATAAAAAAATAAAAAATTCAATGAAATATATTGATAAATTTAAAATGTTGTAATATAATTGTAACGAAAATGTAACAAAAGTGAAATTAAAGGGAAATGAAATTGAATTAGAAGGGAAGAAGTTGCATGTTAAAATTTGGATTTGGACAAGATGTAGGAATAGATTTGGGAACAGCTACTGTTATTGTATATATAAAAGGAAAAGGAGTAGTATTAAGAGAGCCTTCAGTAGTTGCAGTAGATAGAAATACAGGGGATGTATTAGCAGTTGGTGGAGAAGCAAGAAGAATGCTTGGAAGAACACCAGGAAATATAGTAGCAACAAGACCATTAAAAGATGGAGTAATTTCAGATTATACTGTTACTGAAAAAATGTTAAAACACTTTATAGGAAAAGTATGTGGAAAATCTATATTTGCACCAAGAATAATGATATGCATACCTTCACAAGTAACAGAAGTAGAAAAAAAAGCAGTAATAGATGCAGCAATGCAAGCAGGAGCAAGAAAAGTATTTTTAATTGAAGAACCAATAGCAGCCGCAATTGGAGCTGGAATTGATATAGCAAAACCATGTGGAAATATGGTAGTAGATATTGGTGGAGGAACAACGGATGTAGCTGTAATTTCTTTGGGAGGTTCAGTTGTAAGTACATCATTAAAAGTTGCTGGAGATAAATTTGATGAATATATAATAAAATATATTAAAAGAAAACACAATATTGCTATAGGAGAAAGAACAGCAGAGGACTTAAAAGTTAATATAGGATGTGTATATCCAAAAATACAAGATGCAGAAATGGATATAAGAGGAAGAGATTTAGGAACAGGATTACCAAAAACAGTTACAATACATTCAAGTGAAATGTTAGAAGCCTTAATAGAACCAGCTATGATGATAGTAGATGCAGTTCATAGTGTATTAGAAAAAACACCACCAGAATTGGCAGCAGATATAAGTGATAAGGGAATTTATATGACTGGTGGAGGATGTTTAGTAGATGGTTTAGATAAGTTATTACAAGAAAAAACAGGAATAAATGTAATGATAGCACAAGATTCAGTAACATGTGTAGCTTTAGGAACAGGAAAAGCTTTAGATAATCTAGATACATTAGAAGGAAAATCAAAATAGAATTCAATAGATAATATAACAGAAATAGAATTGCAAAAAGTGTAATTCTATTTTTAAATCTGTTATAATTTATAGTTGGAAATATAAACACATTGTTCACTAATATAATTGTCGAAAGGAAAATGTAATGAAAGAAGTAGTAAAATTTATAACACTAGGATGCAAAGTTAATCAATATGAAACAAATGCAATGACGCAAAAATTTATAGAAGAAGGATATAAAATAATAGAAGAAAATAATGAAGAGATAATTCCTGATATATGCATAATAAATACATGTACAGTTACAAATATGTCAGACAGAAAATCAAGACATATGTTAAGAAAAATGAAAGAAAAGAATAGAGATACAATAGTTGTAGCAGTTGGATGCTATGCACAAGTGGCAAAACAAGAACTTTCAAAAATTGAAGAAATAGATTTAGTCCTAGGAAATAATGAAAAAGTAGAAATAGTGAAATATGTAGAAGAATTTTTAGAGCAAAGACAGAAAAAAGTAGAAACAGAGGATGTAATGCAATCAAGAAAATTTTCAGAATTTGGAGATATAACATTTTCTGAAAAAACAAGAGCAGTAATTAAAGTACAAGATGGATGTGATAGATTTTGTTCATATTGTATAATACCATATGCAAGAGGGAGAGTAAGAAGTAGAAAGCCAGAAAGTATAATATCAGAAATTACTAAAATTGCTAAAAGTGGAATAAAAGAAATAGTAATAACAGGAATACATATAGCATCATATGGAAAGGATTTTAAAGAAGATTACCAATTAATAGATTTATTAGAAGGAATTAATAAAATAGAAGGAATACAAAGAATTAGATTAGGATCAATAGAACCATTATTAATAACAGATGAATTTGTAACAAGACTAAAAAAATTAGAAAAAATATGTCATCATTTTCATTTGTCATTACAAAGTGGATGTGATGAAACATTGAAAAGAATGAATAGAAGATATACAACAGAGCAATTTGAGAAAATTGTAAAATTATTAAGAAATGCATATGAAGATGTAAATTTAACTACAGATATAATAGTTGGATTTCCAGGAGAAACGGAAGAAGAATTTAGTAAAACATTTGAATTTTTAAAGAGAGTCAAATTTTATAAAATGCATGTATTCAAATATTCACCAAGAAAAGGAACAAAAGCAGCAGTGATGGAAAATCAAGTGTCTGGAAATATAAAAGAAGAAAGAAGCAAAAGATTAATAGAATTATCAAATAAAAATGAGATAGAATATAATAACAAATATATTGGAAAAGAAGTAGAAGTTTTATTTGAAGAGAAAAAAGATGGAATATATAAAGGACATACACAAAATTATATTATGATACATTGTAATACTGATGAAAATTTAGAAAATAAAATAGAAAAAGTTTTGTGTAAAGAAGTAAAATATGAGTTCATAATAGCTGATTTTAAAGGTTAATTTTAAAAGTTAATTTAAAAATGTAATATTTGTGTAATATTTATGTAATGAAAATTTAACATAAAAAAACAGGAAAAATATTGAAATTTGGAATTATTTATAGTATAAAATAGATAAGTAATAAATAAATTACAAAGGAGGAGCACAAATGGCAGGAATAAATGAAGAAGGAAAATCAGGTGTATTTGGTGCAGTTCCATTTGAGAGTGGAATAACAGAAAATGCTGGGACAATTAGAAATAACGAATTACCTGTAAAAACTGGATTTTGGGACAAATTTAAAGCTTTTTGGTTACAAGATATAGATTGGAACAAAGAAATAAAAGTAGTATTAACACCAAAACAACAAAAAGTTGAAGATGAAATAAATGAATTTTTACATCAAGAAATTACTTGGGAAAAAGTACATGATTTCTTATTCCAAGAAATTACCTTTGGTAAAAAGAAATAATGTCCCATTGGGGACGTTTCTGTTTGGGACATTTTGTCCCATTAGGGACAGATCTTAAAAATTATTGTGAATTTTTAGTGAAAAGAATAAAAAAGTATAGCACATATTAAGAAAATGTGTTATACTTTTTTTGCTTAATCACTATTATGGGGAATAGTAAAAGTAAAATTTAATATAAGAAAAGGAGAGTGTTATTATTGCCCAGAATAGCAAGAGATTACAACAAATTAAAAGTTTATCATACCATAATAAGGGGAATTGATAAGCAAGATATATTCTATAGTGAAAAAGATAGAATTAAATTTATTGAAATTATTAAGGATACAAAAGAAAAATATAACTATGAATTATATGCATATTGCTTAATGGATAATCATGTTCATTTGGTTATTTATGATAAAAATGAAGAGATATCTAAAATGATGCAAAGTATAGAAATTAGTTATGTTAGATATTTCAATCAAAAATATGAAAGAACAGGACATTTATTTCAAAATAGATTTTTTAGTAAAAAAGTAGAGGATAGAGAATATCTAAAAATGTTATGTAGGTATATTCATCAAAATCCATTAAAAGCAGGTGTTGCGAAGACAGAAGAATATAAATGGAGTAGTTATAATAAATATCTTAAATTTAATAAATTAGTAGATACAAAATTTTTGTTGTCTGTTTTTTCAGAAGATGAAAAAGAAGCAAAAGAAGAATTTATAAAATTTCATAATATAAATGTTGAAGAAAATAAACAAAAAGAGATAAATGATATGATTGAATATGAAATGTATGAGAAAATGTCAGATGAAGAAGTGGGAAAATACGTATGTGAGATATTGCAAATTGATAATGTACATGAAATTACAAAATTTAATAAAGATATTAGAAATGAAAAATTATTAAAAGTAAAGAATTTAAAAAATATTTCAATAAGTCAGTTGTCAAGAGCTATTGGAATTAGTAGAAAAATCATAGAAAGATTATAAAGTAATGAGATGTGTCCCAGATGGGACAAAATGTCCCAAACAGAAACGTCCCCAATGGGACATGGAGGTAAAATATGGCAAAAAGTAAAACAGTTTTTGTATGTAATGAATGTGGATATGAGTCAACAAAATGGCTAGGAAAGTGTCCAGCTTGTAATAGTTGGAATAGCTTTTTTGAACAAAAAATTGTTGAAAGCAAAAATAGCAGTTTAAAAGCAGAAAAGAATTCAAATAATGCTCCGCAAAAGTTAAATTCATATGAAGCTAAAGAAACTATAAGAACTTCAACGGGTTTTGATGAATTAGATAGAGTATTAGGTGGAGGACTAGTTAAAGGTTCTTTAATATTACTTGGTGGAGAGCCAGGTATTGGTAAATCTACATTGATTTTGCAAATATGTGATAAAGTTAAAGGCGATGGACAAGTTTTATATGTTTCAGGAGAAGAGTCAGCAGAACAGATAAAATTGAGAGCTGATAGGTTGCGGAATTAATAATGAAGATATATTATTTTTAGGTGAAACAGATATAGATATTGTAAATCAAAATATTATGAATATAAATCCTAAATTAGTGATAATCGACTCTATTCAGACTATGTATTCAGAGGAAATTTCAGCAGCGGCTCGGAAGTGTAAGTCAGGTAAGAGAAATTACTTCTCAAATTATGAGAGTATGTAAATCTAGAAATATTACAACAATCATAATTGGACATGTTACAAAAGATGGAAATATTGCAGGTCCTAGAGTGTTAGAACATATGGTAGATACTGTTCTTTATTTGGAAGGTGAAAGGTACTTTTCATATAGAATTTTAAGAGGTGTAAAAAATAGATTTGGTTCTACAAATGAAATAGGAATGTTTGAAATGAGAGGAGAAGGAATGTGTGAGATTTCTAACCCATCAGATGTACTTATTTCAGAGAGAGAAGATAATCCAGCAGGATCTTGTATAGTTTCTTGTTTAGAAGGGACAAGATCAATTTTAGTAGAATTACAGGCTTTAACAAGTCAAAGTGTTTTTGGATATCCAAAGAGAACAGCAAATGGAATTGATTTTAATAGATTAGCTTTATTAATTGCAGTAATGGAAAAGAGAGCTGGAATGAATTTAGGAAATCAAGATGTTTATTTAAATGTAGTTGGAGGGCTAAAAATAAGTGAACCTTCAATAGATTTAGGAATTTTAATGGTAACAGCTTCAAATTATAAAAATGTTCCAATAGATAAAGATATTGTTATAATGGGTGAAGTTGGTCTTACGGGTGAGGTAAGAAGGATTAATTTAATTGAAAAGAGACTGAAGGAAGCTGAAAAATTAGGATTTAAAAAATGTATAATTCCAGAAAGTAATAAAAAAGGCTTGAAAGAAAATTATAAATTAGATATAATAGGGGTCAAAGACGTAAATGAGGCAATGAAGAAACTAGGGTTAAAATAGACTATTTTTGAACAATTTGGCAGACGGAATTTTCAAAGAAAATTTCGGATGATGATGAACGAACGAAGTGAAGTGATTTGCAAACTTAAAATTTGAAAAATTTTAAGTTGCGATGAGCGAAGTGAAACGGAGCGAAAGGAGGGAAAGAGTTGACAGAACTGTTGAAATTGATAGCACCAGGAACGCCCATAAGAAATGGACTAGAAAATATATTAAGAGCTAAAACAGGTGCATTGTTACTTATAACAGATGATAATGATGTAATAAAAGAAGTTGTTGATGGTGGTTTTTATATAAATGAGGAATATACTTCGTCAAGATTATATGAACTTGCAAAAATGGATGGAGCAATAGTTTTAAGTGGTGATTTGAAGAGAATCTTATTTGCAAATGCTCAACTAATACCATCAAGACAAATAGAAACAATGGAAACTGGTACTAGGCATAGAACTGCAGAGAGAACAGCAAAGCAAACAGGAGAGTTGGTAATAAGTATATCACAAAGAAGAAATATAATAACTTTGTTTAAAGGTAACTTTAGATATATATTAGAAGATACAAATGCAGTTTTAAATAAAGCTAATCAAGGTATACAGACATTAGAAAGATATAAAAAAGTATTTGATAATAAGTTAAGTATATTGAATGAATATGAATTTAATGATATAGTAACATTAAAAAATGTAATAGATGTAATACAAAGAGCTGAAATGGTAAGAAGAATTTCTGATGAGATAAAAAGACAAATATATGAACTTGGTGAAGATGGTAGATTAGTTAATATGCAATTAGATGAGCTAATGGGTGGTCTTGAAAAAGAGGAGAATTTGATTATAAAAGATTATATGTCAAATTCTAAAAAGAGAAGAACGCCTGAAAATGTAATGAAAGAATTGGCAAATGTCGATTATGAAGAGATAACAAAAGAAAATACAATAGCAAAACTTTTAGGTTATGAAACATTTGACAATTATGATGAAGTTGGTGTATATACAAGAGGGTATAGGATTTTAAACAAAATACCAAGAATGCCAAATAATATAGTAGAAAATCTGATATTGGCATTTAAATCTTTCCAACATATATTGGCAGCAGATATAGATAGTTTAGATGATGTTGATGGAATTGGTGAAGTAAGAGCGAGAACAATAAAACAGTCATTAAGAAGAATGCAAGAACAATTTATTTTTGAATGAGTAATATTTTTATAATATGCTTAGAAAAGCAGAAAGAGCTTCAGAGATAAGATTTGGCAGACAAGGATTTTGAAAAAATTCTTGGATGACGATGAACGGAGCGAAGCAGAAAGAGCTTCAGAGACAAGATTTGGCAGACAAGAATTTTGAAAAAATTCTTGGATGACGATGAACGGAGCGAAGCAGAAAGAGCTTCAGAGATAAGATTTGGCAGACAAGGATTTTGAAAAAATTCTTGGATGACGATGAACGGAGCGAAGCGTAGAGAAAGGAAGAAAAAAATTATGAAAAATACAAAAAATATAATGTGGGTAGTAGCTTTAATAGCAGTAGTAGTATTAATAGGAGTAGTAGCATATGGATATTTTAGAAAAGCTACATTTAAGGCACAAAATCCGATAGTAACAATGGAAGTAGAAAATTTTGGAACTATAAAAATGGAATTATATCCAGATAAAGCACCAGAGGCAGTATCAAATTTTATAGCATTAGCAAATAGAGGATTTTATAATGGAACAAAATTTCATAGAGTTGTAAAAGATTTTATGATACAAACAGGCTCAAAAAATGGTGATGGAACAACAGGTGCAACTTTAGGGGAATTAAAAGGAACAGAAGAGAAAAATCAATACACTATAACAGGTGAATTTTTAGCAAATGGTATAACAAATACATTAAAATTTGAAGAAGGAACTTTGGCAATGGCTAGAGCTGATTATACTGCATATTCATCAAGTTTAGCAACAGAATCATATAATTCAGCATGTGCACAATTTTTTATAACAACTAAGGAAACATCTTATTTAAATGGATATTATGCACCATTTGGAAAAGTAATAGAAGGTTTAGATGTTGTTCACAAAATAGAAGAAGTTGAAGTAACTGTTCCAGAAGGAACAGAAGAAAGTGAAAATGCAGAAGTTAGTACACCAGTAAATCCACCAGTAGTAAAATCAATAAGTGTTGAAACTTATGGAATTGATTATGGATTACCAAAAACTTTAACACCATTTGATATTAATACATGGATATATTCTCATTATGGAATAGGGCAATAAAATTTTAGAAAAATATTAAAAACACTTGCAAATATTTTTTGCAAGTGTTAAACTAATTATAGATTAAAAAAAAACCGATTTTGCAGGTGAATAATTTTTTAATCTTTTTTTGTTTTTAAGAGATATAAATAATTATTTGAATTTCTTAAGATTGCAACAAGTAAAACTTTGACACTCTCATTAAAAATCGGGTAGAGGGAGGAAATATGAAAGAAGCATTTGATAATGAATTATATTTAAAGTTACAAAAAGAAAGAATTGAACAAAGAATAAAGATGTTTGATAATAAGTTGTATCTAGAATTTGGAGGAAAAATATTTGATGATTATCATGCAAGTAGAGTATTACCAGGATTTCATCAAGATGCAAAAATACAATTATTAAAAGAATTTAAAGAAGACTTAGAAATTATTTTTTGTATTAATGCAAATGACATTGAAAAAAATAAAATACGTTCAGATTATGGAATAGGATATGACAGAGAATTATTAAGATTAATAGATAATTTAGAAAAACTTGAAATTAAAATTAATAGTGTAGTTGTAACAATGTATACAGGACAGCCACAAGTAGAAAAATTAAAAAGTATTTTAGAATATAGAAAAATAAAAATGTATATACATACTCCAATTGAAGGATATCCAAACGAAGTAGAAAAAGTAGTAAGTGACGAAGGATATGGAAATAATCCTTATATAGAAACAACAAAAAAATTAGTAGTAGTTACAGCTCCAGGAGCAAATAGTGGAAAGCTAGCAACATGTTTATCTCAATTGTATCATGAATATAAAAAAGGAGTAAAAGCAGGATATGCAAAATTTGAAACATTTCCAGTATGGGACTTGCCATTAATGCATCCTGTAAATGTGGCATATGAAGCAGCAACAGCAGATTTAGGAGATATTAATATAATTGATCCATATCATTTAGAAAGTTACAATATCAAAGCAGTTAATTATAATAGAGATATTTCAACTTTTTCGATTTTAAAAAATATATTAACTAAAATAACAGGAGAAGAAATATATAAATCTCCAACAGATATGGGAGTTAATACAATAAGTAAATGTATAACAGACCATGAAACAGTTGAAAAAGCAGGGATTATGGAAATTATTCGTCGCTACTATAATTGTTTGTGTGACTATAAAAGAGGCATGGCAAATGAGAAAATTGTAGCACGAATGGAAATGCTAATGAATGAATTGAATCTGCATAAAGAAAACCGTGAAATTGCTACAAAAGTACATGAATTCGTGAGTCAGAAAAATAGTGAAGTAATGGCAATTCAACTTGATAATGAAGAAGTAATTAGTGGTAAAGAATCAGAATTATTAACAGCACCAAGTGCAGCGTTTTTAAATGTAATAAAATATTTAGCAAAAATTCCAGATGATGTATATTTGTTATCACCATCAGTACTTGAAGCTATTTTTAAAATAAAACAAAAGACTTTATATGGAAAGAAAAATCAGTTAAATTTATCAGAAGTTATGATTGCTCTTAGTATTTGCTCAACAACGAATCCGATTATAGAAGAAACATTAAAAAATATTGATAAAATGAGAGGGATGGAAGCACATTGTTCATACATAATAACTGATTCTGAGTTAAATGTAATTAAAAGTTTAGGAATTAATTTGACATGTGAACCAAGGTTGATTGGGTGATGTCCAATTGGGGACGTTTCTTTTTGGGACATTTTGTCCCATTGGGGACATATCTTAATAAAATGTTAGGAGAATTTAATATGAAGAAGCCAATTATAGGAATAGTTTCAAAGCATTATGCAGAATATAAATCAAATAAAGTTGATATTTTTATAAGAGATGAGGTTAAGCAAGCAGTATTTAGTAATGGCGGAATTGCGATTGGAATATTGCCAACTGAAGCAAAAATAAATTATAGTGGAGACAATTGGAAAGAAAATTTATCAGTAGAAGAAAAAGAAAATTTAATATCACAGATAGAATTATGTGATGGAATTGTATTACAGGGTGGAGTTGAAACAGATAATTATGAAGTGATTGTTGCAAAATATTGCTATGAAAAAGATATACCAATATTAGGAATATGTGCAGGGCAGAATTGTATAGTTAGAGCCCTTCGGAGGAGATACTTATAAAATTTCAAATCCTGAAAAACATGATAAATCATTTGATGAATATGTACATAGTATAAAAATACAAAAGAATTCAAAATTTTATGATATAGTAAAAACAGAAGAAATGGATGTAAATTCTAGACATAAAAGAACAATAAAGAATTGTCCAATGCTTGATAAAGTAGCTTTTTGTGAAGATGGTTATCCAGATGTGGTAGAAAGCAAAGATAAAAAGTTTTATATTGGTGTTAGATTTCATCCAGAAAGTTTATATTTAAAAGATGAGAGAATGAATAATATTTTTAGATATTTTGTTGATGTATGTAAAAATTAAAATATATAACAAAAACTCCCTTAGTTAGACTAGGGGAGTTCTATGTGCGCAATGTGACTAAAAAATCAAATTTTGATTTTAATAGTTACTTGGGAGAGACCAATCTTCGCATTTTTTTGCGGGGATTTTATTTTGAGATACGCGGATAGACTGTTCAACATAATCAGGAGTAATATTTCCCTCTGAATCAATTGCAAGTATCCAAGTAGCAGATGTACTTAGACCATTGGTATAAATACCATTAGGTTCAGCCTGTGAAACAACTGCTCCACTTGAATTGTAATAGACCATATCAGGGGAAGTAATGCTGGCAGAATATGGGATACCATATCCAATACACTGACCTTCATAGACCCATTTACCAGTATATTCACATTTAGTATACCAGTAGCAAATGAGATTTGGGTCGTCTCGTAACTCATAGATTTCTTTAAGCTGAGCATACTCGAAGAAATTAGCAAGATCAGGATATCCAATTGCTTCTGCAATTTGTGATTTCATTTCTTCAGAGTATTGCTTATCTCTTCTTGCAGAAGCATCATTGCACCCAGTTAAGCAACTGATACATAAAACTGATACGAGAATAAGAGCTATTGTTCTTTTTTTCATTTTCATATTAGTTACCTCCACGTAAGCATTCTTTATAAAAAGCCCTAAGGTCACGATTTTTAATATCATCTGTGTCTAAGTTTGGATATCTGTTTATAACATATTGCATAATTGCTGTTTTCTCAACATCAGTTTCAGCCTTGTTATATTCCTGATATTCTTTTGCCAGGAAATTAGCGGCGGTTTCAGTATAAGCGATAGAATCTTTGAAGATTTCTCGGTTCGCATTAACTGCAAACTTCTTGTATCCAAAGCCGATAGCACCGAAAATGACAACTAAAAGAACTACAATTAATACTCCACGAGTAAAGAGTTTCTTGGCAATATAATCACCTTCTCTAAACTCTCTATCAGTGTCTTTTTTGAACTCATTGTCTAATCTCATAGTTTACCTCCTAAAGTAGTGGTGGCGTGGTTGACAAGTTACTAATAGCATTAGATTTAAGTGTCTTTAAACATATTGTCCCTCCTTATTTTATTGCCAATGTACTAATTTTTTACTATACTAGTATATCATGCATTATGTAAAATTGTCAACAACAATTTTAGATAATATGAATAAAAGTGAAATTAGTTGTTACTAGTCAGCCTTAGATAATAAAAAATGTAAAATGTTGATATATTAATATTTTATTTGTTTCTAATTTGTTCTAAAAACTATAAATAAGAAATATATTATAATGCAATAAAATGGTGTAGTATAAAATAAATGTGAAATCTATGTGAATTTTAGCAAACACTATTGACATTTGCTAAAAAAAAGTATAAATTATTAGCAGTTAATAATAAAGAGTGCTAAAAACTTTTAGATGGAAAAAATTAAAGGAGGTAATATCATGATTAGACCATTAGGAAGTAGAGTATTAATAAAAATGAAAGAAGGAGAAGAAACAACAAAAAGTGGAATAATTCTAGCAAGTTCTGCACAAGAAAAACCACAGATCGCAGAAGTGGTAGAAGTTGGACCAGGAGAGAAAATAGACGGAAAAATAGAAGAAATGTATGTAAAAAAAGGTGATAATATTATAGTAAGTAAATATTCTGGAACAGAGGTAAAATATGAGGGAACAGAATATTTAATAGTAAAACAAGATGATATTTTGGCAATAGTAGAATAGAAAAACAGGGGATTAAGGGGACGGGTCTTAAAATCCCTTATATATATTATTAATTTTATAGCTATATATATTAAAATGTCGTTCTTTGCTGGTCGGGTTAATCATATAAACAAGTTATTAAATTTTTCATAATAAGAAATATTAATATATCTTATCTGTATGAATTATACCCTCCCAAACTGCGCATCACTTTATTTTAATATATATAACTATAAAATAAATTTATTTTTAGAGGGATTTTAAGACCCGTCCCCTTAATCCCCCTTTTATAGTGAGAGGAGTTTGATATAAAATGGCAAAACAAATTAAATTTGGAGAAGATGCAAGAAAGTCTTTATTAGAAGGTGTTAATAAATTAGCTGATACAGTAAAAGTTACATTAGGACCAAAAGGTAGAAATGTAGTTTTAGATAAAAGTTTTGGTGCACCACTAATTACAAATGATGGTGTTACAATAGCTAAAGAGATTGAATTAGAAGATAAATTTGAAAATATGGGTGCAAGACTTGTTAAAGAAGTTTCTGAAAAGACAAATGATGTTGCTGGTGATGGTACTACAACAGCAACAGTTTTAGCTCAAGCAATGATAAAAGAAGGTGTTAAAAATGTAGCTGCTGGAGCAGATCCTATGGCTATGAAAAGAGGAATTGATAAAGCTGTAAAATCAGCTGTAGAGGAATTACAAAAAATAAGTGTCCCTGTAAATGGAAAAGAAGATATAGCAAGAGTTGCAAGTATTTCAGCAAATAATGAAGAAGTTGGAAATCTAATTGCAGAAGCAATGGAAAGAGTATCAAAAGATGGAGTTATAACAATAGAGGAATCAAAAACTTCGAATACAGAATTGAATGTTGTTGAAGGGATGCAATTTGATAAAGGTTATGTATCTCCATATATGGTAACAGATACAGAGAAAATGGAAGCTATAATTGATAATCCATATATATTAATTACAGATAAAAAAATAAGTAATATTCAAGAAATACTACCATTATTAGAAGTTTTAATGCAACAATCAGGAAAATTAGTAATAATTTGTGATGATATAGAAGGTGAAGCTTTATCTACATTAGTACTTAATAAATTAAGAGGTGTATTAAATGTTGTGGCTGTTAAAGCGCCTGGATTTGGTGATAAGAGAAAATTAATGCTTGAAGATATTGCAATTTTAACAGGTGGGGAAGTTATAACATCAGATTTAGGATTAGAATTAAAAGATACACAAATTGAGCAATTAGGTAGAGCAAGACAAGTGAAAGTTCAAAAAGAAAATACTATAATTGTTGATGGTGCAGGAGATAAAGAACAAATAAAAGCTAGAGTAAATCAAATAAAAACACAAATTGAAGAAACAAAGAGTGAGTATGATAAAGAAGGTTTACAAGAAAGACTTGCTAAAATAGCAGGTGGTGTTGCAGTTGTTGAAGTTGGAGCGGCAACAGAAACAGAAATGAAAGATAAAAAATTAAGAATTGAAGATGCACTTTCTGCAACAAAAGCAGCTGTTGAAGAAGGTATTGTAGCAGGTGGAGGAACAGCATTAATAAATGTAGTATCAGCAGTTGAAAAAGTTGTAAATGAATTATCAGGTGCAGAAAAATTAGGTGCAGCTATAGTATTAAAATCATTGGAAGAACCAGTTAAACAAATTGCTAGAAATGCAGGTTTAGAGCCAGCTGTAATTGCAGATAGAGTTAAAAAGTCAGAAGCAGGTATTGGTTTTGATGCAAGTAAAGAAGAATATGTAGATATGAAAAAAGTTGGAATTGTAGATCCAACTAAAGTTACAAGAAGTGCTTTACAAAATGCAGCATCTATTGCTTCAATGGTTATTACAACAGAAAGTTTAGTTTCTGATGTTCCAGAAAAAGATTGTCATTGCAATCATGATAATAGTATGGGTGCTGGAATGGATGGAATGTATTAAAATTTTTTGAAAAATTTTAAAAAAACTCTTGACAGTTATAAAAAAATGCTTTATAATTTATAACTGTCAGGAGCAATATGCAGGTGTAGTTCAATGGTAGAACCTCAGCCTTCCAAGCTGATGACGTGGGTTCGATTCCCACTACCTGCTCCAATTTATAGCAACTTACAAACTAATAAGGTTTGTAAGTTGTTTTTTATATATAAAATTAACAAAAAACTTGATAAATAGCAAAAAGAATGATAAAATATTTATATAAATTTTTTTACTCTTATTTTTACAATTAGATATATAAACAGTTACTATAAAATAATTATTTTAAGGAGGAAAACCAATGGCAATTAAATTTGAAACCTTTGACATGCCGAAGTCTGAAAGTACGTTAGATGAAGAACAAGAAAAAATCGAAGAGGGAAAAATTAAAAAACGACTTAAAAAAATTGACAAAAGTTTGAAAAGAAAAATGAAAAAAATTGCTGTAAAAGAAGTTGAAGCATGGAAAAATTCTCATATAAGGAGGGCTTAATATGAAAAGAGGTTTTTATGCAGGAAGTTTTGACCCATTCACAAATGGACATTTACATGTAGTTAAAAAATCAGCAGAGCTATTTGATGAAGTTGTAGTAGGAATTGGAAAGAATAAAGAGAAAAAGCATCGTAGATTTGATAGGAATGCAATGAGAATAGCTATGGAAAAAGCAATGGAAAGTGAAGGATTAAAGAATGTAAAAGTTATCATTTTTGATAACCTTGCAGTAGATGCAGCAATTGAAAATGGATGTGACACTTTAATTAGAGGTGTTAGAAATGGCATGGATTATGAGAGTGAAGAAAATTTAGCAGCAACAAATGAAGAAATATCAGGACTTGATACAATATATATTAGAGCTGGAAAATTAGGGATTGTAAGTTCAAGCTGGGTTATGGAATTAAGAGACTATAACAAAGATATATCTAAATATGTTCCAGAAGAAATATACAAATTAATCAAAATGTAAAACCAATAAAAAAGGCATGAGATTATCTCATGTCTTTTTCTGATTCTATCTTTCATCATCTCCAATATATTGTTCACATATTTTATCAAACATTTGACTCATAGATTCCGTATTATAATCATTTTCAAATATGTAATCAAAAGAAAGAGAAGAATAATCTATACTTGCAGAATCTCTTTTATCAAAATATTCTGGAGATATATGATCTCTTTCTATTACCTTAGCTTTTCTTTTAGTATCATCAGATTTAACTAAAATTTTAGAATTACACATATCCCAATATTTAGTACGTGGTAACAAAATATATTCTAATACTATAAAATCATTATTTTGAGATAATATTTCATCTAAACATTTTTGCATATATCCATATGTTAAATTTTCTAAAATTTTCATTTTATCTTTTTGTACAAATACAATAGATCCCAATTTCTTTCTATCTATAAAACCATCTTCATTTAGTATTTGTGTTCCAAATTCATTACATAAAGAATTTATTATTTCTGGTTGTAATATAGCTTGATGCCCTATTTTATCAATATCAATATGTTGACAATTTAATCTTTTAGATAATAGTGATGCAAAGGTACTTTTTCCACATCCTGATTTTCCTGTTATACCAATTATTTTCATAATTTTTCCTCCTAGATATAATATTAACATAAAATTAAAGAAAAATAAATACTTTATTTGATAAATGTTTGAATAATAAGTAAAAGTTATTAATATAATAATAAAAATCAAAAAAACAGTTGATATTTTTTAAAAATTAATATAAAATCAAAAAAGACAAAAGGAGGAAGCAAATGATAACTTTAAAAGATGTTAGAGAAAATCCAGAGGTAGATGCTTTAATACAAGGAGCACAAAAACAATTAAGAGCTCTAGGATATACAGAACATGGACATAGACATATATCAATAGTATCAAAAAGAGCAGGAGATATACTAGAAAGATTAGGATATCCAGAAAGAACAGTAGAGCTTGCAAGAATAGCAGGATATATGCATGATTTAGGAAATTGTATAAATAGAGTGGACCATGCACATAATGGAGCAATATTGGCATATAACATTTTGAAAGATATGGGAATGCCAGTTGAGGAAAGAACAGAAATAATGATGGCAATAGGAAATCATGATGAAAATACAGGAACAGCAATAAGTGATATATCAGCAGCATTAATATTAGCAGACAAATCAGATGTGCACAGAGATAGAGTTGTAAACAGAAACTTATCAACATTTGGAATACATGATAGAGTTAATTATGCAGTAACAAATGCGAACTTAATTATAAATGAAAATGAAAGAAAAATAATGTTAGACTTAACAATTGATACAAAAATATGTCCAGTATTAGACTATTTTGAAATATTTATGGAAAGAACTATGATGAATAAATATGCAGCAAAGTTTTTAAAAGTATGGTTTGAATTAATTATTAATGATACAAAATTATTATAATATGGAGGAAAAAAATGAAAAAGGAAAGTAAAAAAACAAATAGCAAAAATGCAATAAAAAGAGTAAAAATATTAACAATATGTTTACTAGTAGTGTTAATATCAATGATAGGATTTTTTGGAATATATGCTCAAAATAGAAATCAGATGAGTAATAAAGTAAAAGATTATTCATATTCTATGGCACTTAAAGGAACAAGAACTATAATTTTACAAGTAAGTGCAGGTACAACAGAAGTAGTAAAAGATAGTGAAGGAAATGTTATAGAAAATGCAACAGAAGACGAAATAAAAGAAAAAGGATATATAACAGAAGAAGTACCAAATAATAAAGAAGAAGATAAAACAGTAGAAAACTATAAAAAATCAAAGAAAATAATTGAAAAAAGATTGGACTATTTAGGAGTACAAGAATATAATGTAAGCTTAAATGAAGAAACAGGAGAAATTACAGTAGAAATACCAGAAGACTCAAGAACAGATGTAATTGTATCTAAGCTAAATGTAATGGGAAAATTTGAAATAATTGATGCTGAAACAAAAGAAGTATTACTAGATAATAGCAATATAAAATCATCAGATGTATTATATAATAGAACAGAAACTGGAACAAGAGTATTCCTAGAAATCTCATTTAATAAAGAAGGAAAGAAAAAATTAAGAGATATAAGTAAAACATATGTAAAAACAGAAGTAGAAAATAATTCAGTAGAGAATAATGTAGAAGCAAATTCCACAACAGAAAATGAAACAGTAGAAAATAATACAACAACAGAAAATACTGATGAAGAAAATAAACAAACAATAGAAAAAAAAGTAACAATGAAAATTGATGGTCAAGAGATAATGTCAACAAGTTTTGATGAAGAAATGAAAGAAGGAAAACTTCAATTGTCAGTAGGACAAGTAGCAACAGATACATCAGAATTACAAGAATATGTTACAGAAGCACAAAATGTAGCAGTATCTTTGAATGATGGCAACTTACCATTAAAATATAATGTATTAAAAAATCAATATATTTTATCAGACATAACAAAACCAGATTTAGTAATTGTAGAAATAGTTATGGCAGTTGCAATGTTAGTTGGAATTATAATTTTAATTGCAGAATATAAATTAAATGGATTACTTACAGGAATTGCATATATTGGATTAGCAGCTATATATACACTATTAATAAGATATGCAAATGTAACATTATCAATTGAATCAATATTTGGAATTGAAATAATGTTAGTATTAAATTATATATTTACACTTAGATTATTAAAAAATATAGAAAATAAAGATAATTCAGTAAATAAAGCAACAATAGAAACATATAAAAAGTTCTTTAACATGGTATTACCAATATGCATATTATCAATAGTGTTCTGTTTTGTAAGATGGATTACT
This sequence comes from Clostridia bacterium, assembly GCA_022793875.1. Classification (GTDB taxonomy): domain Bacteria; phylum Bacillota; class Clostridia; order TANB77; family CAG-508; genus CAG-269. The sequence continues at coordinate 25,229 of JAAWDR010000002.1, read as the reverse complement.
ATAAGCAGTTTTGGAATGATATTATTCTGGGGATTAGTTATAATTGCAATTTATAATGCAATAATTACAAGAAGTTTATTAAAAATAAATTTAGAAGAAAAATAATTTCATAAAGTATATTAAAGAGACAAAATGAAGCGGAGAGAGAGGAAGAAAAAATGAAAAAAGAAACGAAAATTTTAGTAGCTATGATTGCTATAATATTAGTAGTAGGAATTATTGTAATATTTGCAAAAGGACTAGCTTTTGAACTAAAATATTCAAATTTGAAAAAAGTAGAAATAAATTTGGGTAAAGAATTTGATAGAACAGATATAAAACAAATAACAAATGAAGTATTTGGAGAGCAACCAGTAAGAATTCAAGAAATTGAAGTCTACAAAGATGCATTAAGTATAACAACAACAGAAATTACAGAAGAGCAAAGACAAGAGTTAGTTGCAAAGCTAAGTGAAAAATATGAAACTGAAATAAAAATAGAAAGTGTAGAGATTGAAACTGTTTCAAATACAAGAGGAAGAGATATAATAAGACCATATATAGTTCCTTTTATAATCAGTGCTATAATTATAATTGCATATTTCATGATAAGATATAACAAATTAAATTGCTTTAAAGTGTTAGGTCAATCATTTGCAATTATAGCTCTTGCTCAAATAGTTCTATTATGTATAATGGCTTTTACTAGAATGCCAGTTGGTAGATTTACAATACCTTCAGTTTTGATTGTTTATGTATTGTCAGTTTATGTTGCTACTAGCAAATTTGAACAAGATATAAAGAAAAATATGGTAAAGGAAAATAAATAGTAAATGAAAAACTTCTTTAAATTTTAAAGGAGTTTTTTTAGTAAAAAATTTTCAAAAATTACTATACAAAATAAAAAAAGTAATGATATAATAGCATCAAAGAAATTTTTGGAAGACAATGAATGAGAGAAGGTAAAAAAATGGGAAATATAGTATTATTAGACGACTTAACAATAAATAAAATAGCAGCAGGAGAAGTTATAGAAAGACCAGCATCAGTAATAAAAGAAATGGTAGAAAACTCAATAGACGCAGGGGCGAATAACATAACAGTAGAAATAAAAAATGGAGGAATATCATTTATAAAAGTTACAGACAATGGAAAAGGAATAGCAGCAGACGACTTAGAAATAGCATTTGAAAGACATGCAACAAGTAAAATAAGAAGTGCAGATGATTTAAATCTAGTAACATCAATGGGGTTTAGAGGAGAAGCATTAGCAAGTATTGCAGCGATAGCTAATGTAGAAATGATATCAAAAACAGAAAGACAAGATACAGGATACAAAGTAGTAGTTGAAGCAGGAAATATAATAGATAAACAAGAAGTAGGGTGCCAAACTGGAACATCAATAACAGTAAGAAACTTATTTTTCAATACACCTGTAAGATACAAATTTTTAAAAAAAGATTATACCGAATCAGGATATGTAGAAGATGTTATAACAAGAATAGCATTAGTTAATCCTAATATTGCAATAAAATTAATAAATACAGGGAAAACAGTAATTCAAACAAATGGAAATGGTGATATTAAAAGTGTAATATATAGTATATATGGAAAAGATGTAGCTAATGGCATAATACCAGTTGAATATTCATATGAAGATATTCAAATATCAGGAGTTATAGGAAAACCAGAAATTGCAAGATCTAATAGAACAAACCAATTATTCTTTGTAAATAAAAGATTTATAAAAGATAAAACATTAACAGCAGCAACAGAACAAGCCTTTAAAGGACTAATACCAATTGGAAAGTTTGGATTTGTAGTTTTAAATTTAGATATGAATCCAGCAAAAGTAGATGTAAATGTTCATCCAGCAAAATTAGAAGTAAGATTTGAAGAAGAAAATAAAATATTCCAATCAATATATCATGCTATAAAAGATACATTGTTAAAAAGTGAATTAGTTGCAAATACAGAAGAGCAAGATGAAAATCAAGAAAGTGGTTCACAAGGTTTATTTGATTTTAGAAAAAATGAAATACAAAAAATTGAAACTTATAATGAAGAAGAAAGTAAAATAAAAACAAATGTAGTAAATGTTGGACAAGGTGGACCAGTAAATACAGCTGATATTTTAGAACAACTAAGAAAGATGAAAGAAGAACTACAGAAAGAAACAGGTATTGTACAAAATACAGAAATTGACATCAAAAATAATAATATAGAAATAAATGAAGACAAAAATTCTTTAGAAGAAACTAAAATAGAAAATAGTGAAGAATTAATAGAAGATAAAAGAATAAGAAATAGTGAGGAAGAACTAAAAGAACAAAGCATACAAACAGAAGTAGAAAAAAATGAAGAGATAAAATCAGATATAGAAAATAATGAAAATATAGAAAACAAGGAAGAATTCTTGGAAGAAAATGAAAATGTACAAAAAGACATAGAAACTCTAGAAAAGAATGATGATAAAGTAGAAGAAGTAGAAAGACAAGAAAAAATAGAACAATTAGATAAAAAAATAAAGAGAGTAAAATACTTACAATATGAGGAAGAAGAAAAAGCAGACTTTAATGAAATGTATGTAAAATTATTTGGAACAAGACCAATATCAACAGAAAGTGAAGAAAATATTGAAGAAAAAACTAAAAGTGTTGCAGTAGATTGGGTAAAAAATAATGTATCAGTATTTGAAACAGAAGAAAAATATAATAAACCATTATACAAATTTATAGGAATAGTATTTAATACATATATAATAATTGAAATCGATAAAGAAATGTATATAATAGATCAACATGCGGCACATGAAAGAATAATGTATGAAAAAGTTAAGAGAAACTATTATAGTGAAAGTTCAAAAGATTCTCAAATGTTATTATTACCAGATATAATAACACTATCGCATAAAGAAATGGAAATAGCAAGAGAAAATATAGATATGTTTGAAAAAGCAGGATTTAGTTTAGAAGAGTTTGGAGAGAATACAATAAAATTAACAGGAGTCCCAACAGTATGTATAGACATAGACAATAAAGAATTATTTTTAGAAACATTAGATGAAATAAATACAGTAGCAAGAACAGCAAAGCAAGAAAAAGAAGAAAAATTTATAGCAACAGTTGCATGTAAAGCAGCGGTAAAAGCACATATGGTACTTGCAAAAGAAGAAGTGGAAAATTTAATGGAAAAATTATTAGAATTGCCAAATCCATTTACATGTCCGCATGGAAGGCCAACAGCTATAAAAATGACAAAATATGATATTGAAAGAAAATTTGCAAGAAAATAGAATTGGAATTATTTAGGAAAGGATGAAAATAAATATGGCAGTAATTTTAACAATAATGTTAGTAATGTTTTTAGTTTTACTAGGATGGATGTGGACTAGTTTAGGAAGTATAGAAAAGAAAACAAAAATTATTTGTATAATTATAGGATTAGTAGTTACATATGTATTGACATTTATAATATATAATATTTCAAAAATTGGAATTGAATATGAAAGTAAAGAAGTAATGCATCAAATACGTAACATTTTTGTACTATTATTTACAATAGTAAATGGATATGTATTATTGCCATATGTATTTAGAAAATTAGAACAAATAAATAATGATAATTTATCAAAGGACAAATTAATAAAAAGTATTATCATATTGTTAATTATGATTGTAATATTGTTTATATTTGAGAGCATTTATTTAGGAAGTAGACAAGTGGCGATTTTAAAAATGTCCCATTGGGGACGTTTCTGTTTGGGACAAAATGTCCCATTGGGGACACATCTCTAATATGAATAGAAGCGAAATATCAAGAGTTTTAGGATAACAATAAAGGAGTGAAAAGAAAACAAAATGAACGAAAAACCTAAAGTTATAGTAATATGTGGACCAACTGCATCTGGAAAAACAGCTCTTTCAATAGAACTTGCAAAAAAAATAAATGGAGAAATAGTATCAGCAGATTCAATGCAAATATATAAAGACATGGATATAGGAACTGCAAAGCCATCTATAGAAGAAATGCAATACATAAAACATTATTTATTAGATTTTGTATCTCCAGATGAAAGATATAGTGTTGCACAATACAAAAAAGATGCAAAAAATGCAATAAAAGAAATAATTACAAAAGGAAAAACTCCAATAATAGTTGGTGGAACGGGTTTATATGTAGATAGTTTAATATATGAAATAGAATATAATGATATAGAATTAGATGAAAATTATAGAAAAGAACTAGAATATTTGATAGATATAAAAGGATTAGAAGAATTATATAAAAAAGCAGTAGAAATTGACCCAGTTGCAATGGAAAAAATAAGTCAAAATGATAAGAAAAGAATTATGAGGATTTTAGAAATATATAAAGCAACAGGGAAAACAAAAACTGAACAAGAAATAGAATCAAGAAAAAATCCAGTAGAATATGATTATAAGGTGTTTGCAATTAATTGGGATAGAGAAAAGTTATATCAAAGAATAAATAAAAGAGTTGATATAATGGTTGAACAAGGATTAATTAAAGAAGTTGAAAATATTGTGAAAAAATACAATAAATTTCCTACTGCAATGCAAGGGTTAGGATATAAAAAAGTTGTTCAATATATTGAAGGAAACTGTACAAAAGATGAAATGATAGAAAAAATAAAAATGGAAACAAGAAGATATGCAAAAAGACAATTAACATGGTTTAGAAAGAATAAGCAGACAATTTGGTTAGAACGGAGAAAATGATGTGCAAATTAATGTAGATACTATTTTGAATTATGTAAAAAGGAGAAACATAAGTTGAAAAAAGAAAAAAGTGAGAAAAAAAGTAATGGGCAGAAAATAATTGTATATGTCACATTTGTATTGGTGTTAATATATTTAATATATGCAGTATATTTACTTATAAAAGAACCAACTAATAAAGTTATAGTTGAACAGCGGAACTCTATATTTGGAAGAAACAAATATTGGATATATTATACGAAATGAACAAGTTGTAAAAGGAAATAATTATAAAAATGGAATGGAACAGATTAAAAATGAAGGTGAAAAAACATCAAAAGGAGATTCTATATATAGATATTATAGCCAAAATGAGGAACAATTAAAAAAAGAAATATCTAAATTAGATGGAGAGATACAAGAAGCATTAAAAGGACAAAAAGATATATTTTCACCAACATTGGAAAAACAATTGGATGAAAAAATAGAATTATTAAGTAAAACAACAGATATATCAAAAATGATAGAATATAATAAACAAATAAGTGATATTATTACAAAAAAAGCAAAGATATCTGGAGAATCAAGTGCTGCTGGAACACATTTAAAAGAACTATATAATAAGAGAACTACATATGAGGAACAACTTAATTCTGGGGCAGAATATATAACAGCGCCTAATAGTGGAATAGTTTCTTATAAAGTTGATGGGTTAGAAGAAGTATTAACACCAAATAATTTTTCTTCATTGAGTAAAGAATTTTTAGAAAGTTTAAAATTAAAAACAGGACAATTAATAGCTACAAATGAAGAGTGTGGAAAAATAATAGATAGTTCTAGTTGCTATATTGTAACAATTAGTAGTTCAGAAAAATCTAAAAGTGCAAAGTTAGATGATAAAGTAAAAATAAGATTATCAAATAATAAAATGATTGATGCTAAAGTTGCTTATATATCGCAAGAAAATGAAGAAGAGACAATGATAGTTTTAGAAATAGATAGAGAAATAAATGAACTTACAAATTATAGAAAAATTTCATTTGATTTAATTTGGTGGACTAGTACAGGATTAAAAGTTCCAAATCAGGCTATTGTTGAGGAAAATGGATTGAAATATGTAGTTAGAAGTAGAGCAGGATATTTAAGCAAAATATTAGTTAAAGTAAATAAGGAAAATGAAAAATATTCTATTGTTTCTAATTATAATACTGAGGAATTGAATGAGTTAGGATTTAAGAATTACTCTAGAAGAATATCAATATATGATGAGTTGATATTAAATCCTGATTTGAGTAAAGTAGAATGATTTTTATTGAAATGAGATTGACAGATTGTGGAGAATTTGAAAACCGAAAAGGATTTAAAGAAGAATGTATTAAAATGCGGAAAGAGTGTGAGGAAGATAAGAAAAAATTAGAAAAAAAACTTGAAGATGGAGAATTAAATGCAAGAAGAGAATATAATGAGTTCTTAGATAAAAAACTTGACAGATTATATGAAACGAATTTTAGATTTAAACAACTGATACCTAAAACTAAGATTGATAGTCAATTTATAAAAGTATCTGCACAACAAAGAAAATGGTTATTATATTTCCAATATTTGATGAGGAATATGGACCTAGCCTTAGAGGAAAATCCTTTACTAGAATAAGAGAGATAGCTAAAATATATGAAAACAATTATTTTAAAGGATGGGAATCTGGATTAGGAGAAGGTCTAGCTCGTTATATATGTTTAACAAGTCGAGAAGAGGCTGAAATATTTATAAACTTTTTAATAAATGAAGCGGCAGAAACGCATCATAAATCTGAAGGATTTGGTGTAAGTATAATAAGTAAAGCTGTAGAGATTATAAATCTAACTTTGGAAAATGAAGCACTTATAAAAGAATCACAAAATGAAAAAATAAGTAGTTGAGAAATACAGATTAATATGTATTTTAAGAAAACCTACACTCAGATTAAAAATGAGTGTAGGCTTTCTTTGAATGATGAAGAAATTGAGTTGAAATAATATAATATTACAAAAATATTACAAAAATATTAAAAATATATTACATTTGCAAAAAGTATTGACAATATTTCAAAAAAAGTAGATACTAAATACAATAATATGGAAAAGAGTTTTTAGGAGGTTTTTTTATGTCAGGAGCATTAATGAATAAAGTATGGGATTTATTTGGAATGGATTCAGCAGAACCAGAAGAATATGAAGAAGAAAACATATATGATTATGAAGACGAAGATATAGAAGAAGAAAACAGAAAATTATTTGGAAGAAAAAATAATAATAAAGTAGTAAATATGCCACAAGCACAAGGACAAGCAATAAAAATGGTTATTTCACAACCTACAACATTTGAACAATCAGATGAGATTTGTAGCTTTTTAAAAGAGAAAAAATCAGTAATAGTAAACTTAGAATATGTAAATAAAGATGTTGCTAGAAGAATAGTAGACTTTATTAGCGGTGGAGTATATGCATTAGATGGATATATTCAAAAAGTATCAAATTCAATATTTTTAGTAGCACCATCAAATTATGAAATAACAAATGATATGGCTAGAGAAGAAATGAAAAGTAAATTATCAGTTTCATGGCTAAGAAATAATAATGTAAGTAATTAGTATTTGCCAATAACTTATTAAGTGTATGGCTCGCTACAAATTAGGAGGAATATATGATAACACCATTAGATATAGAAAATAAAAGATTTGCAAAACAAATGATGAATGGATATAGTGTTGAAGAAGTTGATGAATTTCTAGATGAAGTAACAGCTGATTATACTAAAAATTATAAAGAAATTAATGAATTAAGAGCTAAGGTTGAAGAATTAAACAATAGTTTAGTTCAGTATAGAACAATTGAGTCAACATTACAAAATACACTAATAATGGCACAAACAACAGCAGAAGAAGTAAAAAATGTAGCAAAACAAAAAGCAGACCAAATAGTAAATGATGCAAAATCAATTGCACAACAAAGAGTTGATGAATTAAATAATGAAATACTTATGAAACAAAAAGAATTAGATGATATAAAAAAACAATTTGATATATATAAAGCAAAAATGGAATCTTTATTGATTTCTCAATTAGAGTTATTAAAAGATATAAATAAAGAAGATAAATTATACTAAAGAAAACTACCTGAAATATGGTAGTTCTTTTTAATTTTATTATACTTATACAAATAATAAACAATAAAATGTAAAATATAAAAGAAAAATATTACAATTTAGGAACAATATTACAGAACTATTAAATGTATATTACAATTTTGTTAATATTATTGACTTTAAGCAAAAAAAGAATAAAATAGTATCATAGGAGTAAAATCAAAATGAGAATAATAAGTGGAACAGCAAGAGGAACGAATCTATATACTTTAGAAGGACAAGCAACAAGACCAACATTAGATAGAGTAAAAGAATCATTGTTCAATATAATACAAGATGAAATAGCTAACGCAATATTTTTGGACTTATTTTCAGGAAGTGGAGCGATAGGACTAGAGGCAGCAAGTAGAGGAGCTAAAAAAGTAATTTTGTGTGATAAATCAAAAGAGGCAATAAGGATAATAAACAAAAATATTGAAAAAACACATTTGAAAGAAAGAGTAGAACTATATAATGTAGATTATGAACAATTATTAAAAACGAAAATACAAGATAAATTAGACATTATATACATAGATCCACCTTATGATTCGGATTTTGTAATAAAATCAATAAAAATGATTATACAAAAAAATATAATTCATGAAAATACTAAAATAATTATAGAAACAGATGATGAGCAAAAAGTATTAAAACAATTAGAACAATTAAACGTAGAAATAATAGATAAAAGAAAGTATGGAAGAGCAATATTGATATTTTTAAGATATCAGAACAAAAATGCTTAAAATTAGAAAGGGGTAAGCCATGGAGATATTTGAGCTACTAGAATCTTTAGAAGATTTAATAGAAAGAAGTAGAAATTTACCATTCTCAGCAAAAGGAATAATAGATAAAGATGAAATGCTAGATTTAATAAAGGAAATTAGACTAAAATTACCAGATGAATTGAAACAAGCTAAATGGGTAAAAGAGGAGAGACAACGTATAATTGTAGAAGCACAAAAAGAAGCTGATGGAATTGTAAAGGAAGCTGAAAATAGAATAATTTCAATGATAGATGAACATGAAATAACTAGAAAAGCATATGAACAGAAAAAAGAAATTATTGAATCTGCAAATGAAAGATCTAGAGAAATTTCAAATGGAACAAAAGAATATGCAGATGGTTTATTATCTCATACAGAAGAAGTATTAACAAAAACATTAGAAAATCTAGAAAAAAATATTGGAGAAGCATTAAACTTAATGGAAATGTCAGTAGAAGACACAATAAAAACAGTTCAAAATAGTAGAAGAGAATTAAAATAAGAATAAAAATAAGGAGGGAAACGGAGAACGGTCTGTTCTCTCCTTTTAAGATAGCCGTTCGAGCGAAGCGAGTTACGGATATCTTATACAAAATTTATGAAATAAATTTTGTAATCATTGAAAAAAATTAGCCGTTCAAGCGAAGTGAGTTACGGATATCTTAAAACAGAAACGTCCCTTTTAGACATGGACAGAAATGGAGGAAAAAATGGCAAAAAGAAAAAAAAGAAAAACAACAAAAAAAGGAGCATCAAAAATAGATTTAACAGTAGTAGGACTAATAGTATTAAGTATATTATTAGCAGTATTAATATATGGAAAATCAGGAGTAATAGGAGTAGAATTAAATGAAATACTTGGAGGAATGATGGGAATAATAAGATATGTTCTTCCAATAGGAATATTTGCAGTAGCAATAAAAATTGCATGTGCAGATAATAAATATATAACATCAAAATTGATACAATATGCAATATTACTAATAAGTATTTCAGTATTGATAAGCGTATATCAAATAAATAAAGGCGAATTATCAATAGTAAATAAAGACATATCTAAAATAGTAAAAGATGCATATCTAATTGGAGCACAAGGAAATGGAGGAGGAGCACTTGGAGCAATACTTGCTACACCACTTGTAAATCTTTTAGGACAAATAGGAGCTACAATATTGTGTATAGGAGTTGTTGCAATGCTGGCAGTATTTACATTTGGAATAAATATGTCAGAAATAATAAATAATTTTGTGGAAAAGACAGAAGAAAACAGAGAAGAAAGATATGAAAGAAAACAACAATTAAAAGAAGAACAACTTAAAATTAGACAAGAAGCTATTGAAAAAAGAAAAAAAGAAAAAATAGAAAGAGAAATAATGAAGGAAGAAGCTAGACAACAAGCTTTAGCAACTGATGAAAAATTGGGTGAACAAATAAAAATTAATTTTGGTGGAAGAATATTAGATGAAGAAGATACAAAAGGAAGAAAAAAATATGATCATAAAAATGATGATTTAACACCATTAACCAAAGAAACTAAGACTGCTAAAGTTGTTCAACCAGATGTTATAGAAAATAATATATTTAAAAAAGAAGAAAATTCATTATTTAAGCAAGAAGAAGAAAAGAAAGAAGATAAAACAAAAGAAGTATTACAATTAGAACATGCAATGGTAGTTGAAGACGAAAATTATGAATATCCTCCTATTGAATTACTTGGAAAAGGAGAAAAAAAATCCTTAAAAGGAGGAGCAAAGGCTTTAACAGATACAGCTACAAAATTGCAAAAAACATTATATAGTTTTGGGGTATCAGCAAAAGTCGAAAATGTATCAGTAGGTCCAGCAATAACTAGATATGAATTAAAACCAGCAGAGGGAGTAAGAGTAAGTAAAATTGCTAATTTAGCAGATGATATAGCTTTAAATTTAGCAGCTGAAACAATAAGAATAGAAGCTCCAATACCAGGAAAACAAGCAGTGGGAATAGAAGTTCCAAATAAGGAAAAAGAAGCTGTACACTTAAGAGAAGTATTAGAAAGTGAAGAATTTCAAAATAATAAATCGAAATTATCAGTTGCGTTGGGAAAAGACGTTGCAGGAAATGTACAATTAGCAGATATAGCAAAAATGCCACATGTTTTAATTGCAGGTTCAACAGGTTCAGGAAAAAGTGTATGTATAAACACAATAATAACAAGTATAATATACAATAGTAAGCCAAGTGAAGTAAAAATGGTAATGGTAGACCCAAAAGTAGTAGAATTATCAGTATATAATGGAATACCACATTTATTAATACCAGTAGTTACTGATCCTAAAAAGGCAGCGGGAGCATTAGCATGGGCTGTACAAGAAATGGATAATAGATATAACTTATTTGCAGGAAAAGGTGTAAGAGATTTAAAAGGATATAATAATGCTATAGAAAAAGAGAATGGTATTGGAAAATTACCACAAATAGTAATAATAGTAGATGAGTTAGCAGATTTAATGATGGTAGCAGCGAAAGATGTAGAAGAAGCAATATGTAGATTAGCTCAAAAAGCAAGAGCAGCAGGAATGCATTTAGTAATTGCAACACAAAGACCATCAGTTGATGTAATTACAGGATTGATTAAAGCAAATGTACCATCAAGAATAGCATTTGCAGTATCATCACAAGTAGACTCTAGAACAATATTAGATTCAGTAGGAGCTGAAAAGTTATTAGGAAAAGGAGATATGTTATTTTTCCCATCTGGAGCACCAAAACCAGTAAGAGTACAAGGAGCATTTGTATCAGATGATGAAGTAGAAAAAATAGTGGACTTTGTAAAACAAAATGGAACAGCGAATTATAGTGAGGATATTTTAGAAACAATAGAAAATAATAATAAGACTGAAAAAGAATTAGTACAAGAGCAGGCAGAAGATGATGAAACAGACCCATTTTTAATGGATGCAATAGATGCAGTTGTAGAACAAGGACAAGCGTCAACATCATTTATTCAAAGAAGATTTAAAGTAGGATATGCAAGAGCTGGTAGAATTATAGACCAGATGGAAGAAAGAGGAATTATTTCTGGCTATCAAGGAAGTAAGCCTAGAGAAGTATTAATTACTAAAGAGAGACTTGATGAATTAAAAATGGGAACAGAGCCACAAGGGGTTGTAGAGGAGTAATTTATACCCACATATAGCATTCGTTTAAATTTAAAGTATCAATAATAAATTTATATTAATAGAAGGAGGGTGTACAATGATTCAAAAAAAGAAGAATATTTTAGAGAAAATTGTAAAAAAAGATTATAACAATGAACTTGAAAAAATATTAGAACAAAAGCAATTTGATGAAAATGTAAAAAGTACACTCTTAAGTATATTATATAAAATAGAAGCAGCATATAAAGATATAGAAACAGTAAAAAAAGATATTGAAGATAAAGATGAATATATATCAAATATTTTAGAGATTATACAAAATGATTGTAAATCAATAAAAATAGTAAAAATGAATGAAAAAGATAGCAAAATACCTCAAAATAAAAGCTATATTATAAATAAAGAAAATAAAGAAATAGTAGCATATCCAATAGAAAGAAAAATATTATATGCAATATCAAAGTTAGGTAATAAAGAAAAGATTATAAAAGATGAATATTTCTTTATTGATGAAACTTTATCAAATCTTATAAATGTTGGAAATAATATAAATATTGTAGAACCATTAAGAGATTTTAATGGATATTCATGGACAAATATACCTCATGAAATAGAGAGTGTAGATCATAATTTAATATATCAAAATTTAAGAATAATTATAGGACATAAATTTTTAAATAAATGGATGAAAAATAATGAGTTTATAATTGATTATTTTGATGTTTTTAAAGAAAAATTGGAGAATAAATATGATAAAGAAAATGCAGAGAAAATTCTAGATATAATATCAAAAATTTCAATATTATTAACATTAAAATTTGAAACTACAAAAGTAGAGGAATTTTCATCTAAAAAGAAAGATATAGAAAAGCAATTAAAAAAAATAGAAAATAGAAGTAAATTTGTAGAAGAAAAAACAAAAGAGAAAATTGAAATAACAAATAAAATAAAAGAAATAGATACGATTATAAATAATAAAGAATTATTAGAAGAAGAATACAAAAAAAGAAATGAAACATTACCACTTAATAAAAAAATATTTAGTATGAAAGTATTATCTAAAATAATGCAAGAAGAAAAAGACCAATATTTAAAAAATTTACAAGAAGTAAATAAAATACTAAATCCAATAAATTTTGTAGAATATAAAAATGAATTAGAAGAAAAATATAAATATTTAAAAATTATTGATATACAAGACAAAGAAAAAGAATTAGAAAAATTAAAGATAGAGTTTCAAGAGTTATTTTTAGAAGTAATGAAGATAAATATAAATAAAGTAGAGACAAGACAAGATATAGAAGAGATAATATATGATTTTAGATATTATTTATTAATACCATATAATTATGAAAAGAGAATACAAAATATAGAAGTACTACAAGAAAGAGTAAATGAGATTAGTAAACTTATAATAGATAAGGCTATAGAACTAAAAGTATTAGAGGAAATTTCAAAAGATAAAGAAACAAATTATGAAATACTAAAGAATATATTTACTGTAAGAATAATAAGATTAGAAGATGCTTATATAAAAATAATAAAGGAAAAAGATAAATATTTTGTCCAAATATTTGATGAAAATATATTTGAAGAAAAAGTAGAAATACAAAAGCCAAAGAATTTAGAAATAAAGCCAAATAAAAAAGTAGCGATAATGTCCCATTAGGGAATCTACATTTGGGATGGTTCTGTTTGGACAAAATGTCTAAATTGGGATATATCTTAAATTTGATAATGGGGATATTTGAACAAAATGTTCAAATATAATCCCCAATAGACAAAAAGGAGGAAAATTTATGAAAATTACATTTTTAGGAGCAACTAAAACAGTAACAGGTTCAAACTATTTAGTAGAAGCAGCTGGAAAAAAATTTTTAGTAGATTGTGGAATGTGGCAAGGAAAAAGAGAATTAGAAGAGGAGAATTTTCAAGAATTTGAATTTAATCCAACAGATATAGATTTTGTATTATTAACACATGCACATATAGACCATTCAGGAAGAATACCAAAACTATATAATGAAGGTTTTAGAAATAAAATATATGCTCAAAAAGCAACATGTGATTTGTGTGCATTAATGTTACCAGATAGTGGTCACATTCAAGAAATGGAAAATGAGTGGAAGAACAGAAAAAGAATGAGAAAAGGTGAACCAGCACGTGAACCTTTATACACAGCAGAGCAAGCAGCAAGATGTTTAGAAATATTTGAACCAGTAAAATATGATGAGATAATAGAAATAACACCAGAAATTTATGTAAGATTTAATGATGCAGGACACATGCTAGGGTCAAGTGTTATAGAAGTATGGGTAAAAGAAGATGGAGAGCAAACAAAAACAGTTTTTACAGGTGACTTAGGAAACAATGATATTCCATTATTAAGTGAACCAACAATGATAGAAGATGCAGATTATTTAGTAATGGAATCTACATATGGAAGTAGAAAACATATGAGAAATGAAGAAAAAGCAGAACTATTTTTAAATATAGTATCAGAAACACTTGATAGAAATGGTACTGTAGTAATTCCATCATTTGCAGTAGGAAGAACACAAGAAATATTATATGAATTAAATAAAATAAAAGAAACTACAAATGACGAAAAATTCTTAAGAGAATATGAAACATTAATGAAAGCACCAGTATACGTAGACAGTCCTCTTGCAATATCAGCAACAGAAGTATTTAAAGAGAATATGGATTTATTTGATGAAGAAACACAAGCTGAAATGCAAAGAGGAGATAATCCATTAGAATTTCCAGGATTAAAATTTACAGTAACAGCAGAAGAATCAAAAGCATTAAATGAAGATTCAACACCAAGTGTAATAATATCAGCAAGTGGTATGTGTGATGTTGGAAGAATAAAACATCATTTAAAACATAATTTATGGAATCCAAATTCAACAATATTATTTGTAGGATATCAGGCACCAGGAACATTAGGATATAGTATTGTTAATGGAGCTAAAAAAGTAAAAATATTTGGAGAAGAAATTGCTGTAAATGCTAGAATAGAATACTTAGAGGGATATTCAGGACACGCAGACCAAGATGGATTAATGAATTTTATATATTCTTTTAGAGAAAAACCAAAGCAAATATTCCTAGTACATGGTGATGAAGATGCACAAGCAGTTTTAAAGGAAAAAATAGAGCAAGAAGCTGAATTGCCTGTTATGATTGCAGATTTTGGAGAGACATATGAATTAAATAAAGAAGAAGTAAAACTAACAGCTAAATCAGAGAGAAAATTACCAGTAAATAAGAGAAAAGAAGTATTGAATAGACTTGAAAAATTAAGAGAAGAAATATTTGATATGGAAGCTTGTGTAAAAGAAGATATGGATAATAAAAATTTAAAAGATGAAGATATTTTTAGAATTAATGAAAAAATAAAGGATTTAGAAAGACAAATTTTAAGTGTAATTGAAGGATAAATGTCAATGGGTCAATAGGGACGCCCTTTTTTGACACAAAAATAAACCAAAAGGGACACCCTTTGTATTATATAAAAACATAATTTTAATAAGAGTGTCCCTTTTGGTCCAAAAATGTGTCAAAAAAGGGCGTCCCTATTGACACAGGAAGGAAATTGAAATGGAAAACAAATATTTAAATGAAGCAATAATTGGAAATAAGAAAATGATAGCAACATACACATCAAAGGGGGAACTACAAAGAGTATATTTTCCAAGTAAAGATAACAAACAATACATAAATTACTTTCATACAGGAGTAAAAGTAAATGAATCTGATTTAATATATTTGCATGATGATATAAATAATATATATAAACAATATTATGACACAGACACAAATATATTAAATACAGAAATAACAAATACATATTTTAATTTGAAAATTGTACAAACTGATTATATTTTAATAAAACAAAATGTATTAGCTAAAAAATATGTTTTTATAAATGAAGGTACAATAGATTTAGATACTGAATTTTATATTCATTCTGAATTATTATCAGATACAAACAATTTTGTAGGATGTAAAATTGTTGATGGTGGAATGATGCAATATGCACATGATTTTACTTTTTCTACGTTTGCAAAAGGTAGAGATTTAATAAAACATCAAATAAATGGAAGTTTAAATAATATAAAAAGAACAGATATTTATGATAAAGATTATATCGGCATGTCAAAAGATTCTTCAATTGCATATAAAGTAGGAATAATAAGACCTGGACAAAAACAAGAATTGCAAATATGTATATCAATAGATGAAAATAAAAATATATCTGATATAGAAAATGAAATAGAAAGAATTAAAAGAATAGATTTTGAAAAAGAATATATAAATACAAAAACTTATTGGAGAAAATATGTTAAAAATCATAATGGATTAAAAATAAAAGAATCTGATAATAGCTATGAAGAAAGGATTTATGAAATATATAAAAGAAGTATTTTATTATTTCCATTATTAACAAATCCGGAAACAGGGGCTATAATTGCATCACCAGAAATAGATGAAGGTTTTACTAAATGTGGAAGATATGCATATTGCTGGCCAAGAGATGCTGTTTTTATAACTAAAGCAATGGATATTTTAAAAATGGATAAAGAAACAGAAAGATTTTATAAAGTATTTTGTAAAAAGGTTCAAAGTAAAAATGGAATGTTTGAGCAGAGATTTTATACAGATGGAAATTTAGCACCATGTTGGGGATATCAAATTGATGAGACTGCAAGTGTTGTTTATGGGGTATATGAACATTATAAATATTGCAATTCAGAAAAATTCTTAAAGGATAATTTGCAAATGTGTGAAAAGGCAATAGATTTCTTGAAAAGATATGTAA
The DNA here is from genome assembly GCA_022793875.1 of Clostridia bacterium. Classification (GTDB taxonomy): domain Bacteria; phylum Bacillota; class Clostridia; order TANB77; family CAG-508; genus CAG-269. The sequence continues at coordinate 8,629 of JAAWDR010000002.1, read as the reverse complement.
ATGATATATTAGAAGGAACTAATAAGTATCATGTAAGTTATGATTTATGGGAAATGAATGAAGGAAAACATTTATATTCTTTTGCAAGTATATATGCTGCATTTGATTGTATGCTAAAAATATATGATGTTTTAAGAAATAATGTTTCTGAATTTGAAAATAATAGATTAAAAGAAGAAAAAGTATCTAAAAATAAAAAAGAAATTGAAAGACTACAAGTAGAAGTTAAAAAATATGTTAATAATAATATGTATGATGATGAAAGAAAAACATATTTAAGAAATACAGAAGATAATAAGATGGATATTAGTATTTTAGGGGCTGTTACACCATTTAATATGTTTAAACCAAAAGAAAAGAAAGTGCAAAATACTATCGAGAGAATTAATTTATCTTTAAGAACATATACTGGTGGATATCAAAGGTTTGAGAATGATCATTATATGAATGGTAATCCTTGGCCTATTGCAACTCTTTGGATGACTTTATATTATTTGGAGACTGGAGAGAAGAAAAAGGCTAAAGAGACTTTCGATTTTGTTGTTAAGACTGTAGGAAAACATTATTTCTTAGGTGAGCAGGTTGATAATGAGACTTTGAAGCCTAATTGGGTTATTGGTCTTGGATGGTCTCATGCAATGTTTATTATTGTTCTTGAGAAGTTGTATGGAAATTATCATTTAACAAATAAAAATAAGAAATAATACTTGAAAACTGCATTTTTTTGATATAAAATAGTATTGCCAAATAAAATTAAGGCAATACTAAAGATAGAAAATACAAAAATTTAAGGAGGAAATTATTATGTCAGTAAAAGTAGCCATTAATGGTTTTGGACGTATAGGACGTCTAGCATTTAGACAAATGTTTGGAGCAGAAGGGTATGAAATTGTTGCAATAAATGATTTAACAAGCCCAGATATGTTAGCTCACTTATTAAAATATGATTCAGCACAAGGAAAATATGAAAAAGCAGATACAGTAGTAGCAGGAGAAGATTCAATAACAGTAGATGGAAAAACAATAAAAATATATTCAGAAAAAGAAGCACAAAACTTACCATGGGGAGAAATAGGAGTAGATGTAGTTCTTGAATGTACAGGATTCTATACATCAAAAGAAAAAGCATCAGCTCATATACAAGCAGGAGCTAAAAAAGTTGTTATTTCAGCACCAGCTGGAAAAGATTTACCAACAGTAGTTTTTGGTGTAAATGAAAAAATATTAACACCAGAAGAAAAAGTTATATCAGCAGCATCTTGTACAACAAACTGTTTAGCACCGATGGCAAAAGCTTTAAATGATTATGCACCAATTCAATCAGGAATAATGACAACAGTTCATGCATATACAGGAGATCAAATGCTTTTAGATGGACCACATAGAAAAGGTGATTTAAGAAGAGCTAGAGCAGCTGCTGCAAATATAGTACCAAATACAACAGGAGCTGCAAAAGCAATAGGATTAGTAATTCCAGAATTAAATGGAAAATTAATTGGTTCAGCACAAAGAGTTCCAGTTACAACAGGTTCAACAACTATATTAGTTGCAGTTGTAAAAGGAAAAGATATTACAGAAGAAGGAGTAAATGCTGCAATGAAAGCACAAGAAAGTGCATCATTTGGATATACAGATGAATATTTAGTTTCTTCAGATGTAATTGGAATGAGATATGGTTCATTATTTGATAGTACTCAAACAATGGTTACAAAAATTGGTGAAGATTTATATCAAGTTCAAGTTGTTTCTTGGTATGATAATGAAAATTCGTATACTAGCCAAATGGTAAGAACTATAAAATATTTTGCAGAATTAGGATAATTTTATAAAATACAAAGAGTATTCAGTAATTTGAATACTTTTTTATATTATAGGAAAGTTCTGCGAACTTCCTATAATATAAATACTTTGCATACAAATATTTTTATCATGTATTTTTGTTCTTTTTAAAATAAACTATTAAATTAATATTGACAAAAGAGATGATAAATATTATAATTAATAAAACTTATAAATTAATATTTATGAAAGAGAAAGATAAAATGAGTGAAATAAAAAATCAGTATTAAAAGATGAATATAAAAATTATCATAATTAAATTTTAATAGCATATAATATATTCAAAAGAAAAGGAATGATATTAATATGAAAAGAATAACAATAGATAATTTGGTAGAGATACTAAAAAATTATGAAAATAAACAAATAGAATTATTTTTCAAAGGTACAATTTCAATGAATATTGAATTTGAAGTGAAAAAAATATCAAATAAAGAAAACTATTTGATATTTTATGATAAATTTAATAAAGAAATAAGTTTGAACAATCATCAAATTATGAAAATTGAGGAATTAGAAGATAAATCAATTTTAATTAAATTTGATAGTTTTCAAACTCTAGAGATTTCATTTTAAACTATTTGAGATATTTTCACATAGATTTATAAATAGGTTATGATTCTTCTTAGGTATTGTTTTCAAAATTTCTGTGAAAGTTTGATTAGAATTGTCTGCTGTAATTCCAAAAATTAGATAATCTAAGCTTGTATTTAAAGTTACAGCAAGATTTGTAATAGTTGCTAGGCTACAAATACTACATCCACGTTCAATTTCACTAATATAAGAAGGAGACACATCAATTATTTCAGATAGTTTTTCTTGTGTTAAATTGTTTTCTTTCCTTTTTAATTTAATTCTTTTTCCAATTTCTAAATAATTTAAATCGTACATATAAACACCTCATTTGTACATTATTTTACAATTAAAAAATTTAAAACAACACAAACTGTAAATTATAAACTACCACTATAAGTGTAGGGAATTAGTAACTAGTCTCAAAAAAATTTTTATAAATAAATACTTGAAATAATACTTGAAAAGTATTTTTTTTTAGTATAAAATTGTATTGACTTGAGAAATTAAGTAAATATTATAAAATAGGAAAGTTATATTTTCACATTTTATAATATTAGATGTACACAAATTTCTTATAGAAATTAGGCACACTAACAAAGACGAGGTATGAAAAGTATTCTAAAAAGTTAAAAAATTTTAGTCATGCCTTTTGTTCTATCAAACAGAGTTACAATGAATATATATAATTGTGACCAAAAAGAGGAGGAATGTAAAATGAAAAAAACAGTAAAAGATATTGAATTGAAAGGAAAAAAAGTATTTGTAAGATGCGATTTTAATGTACCAATGGATGACAATAAGAATATAACAGATAATACAAGAATAGTAGCAGCACTACCAACAATAAAATATTTATTAGAACAAAACTGCAAAATAGTATTAGCCTCACACTTAGGAAGACCAAAAGGAGAAGTAAAACCAGAATATTCATTAAAACCAGTAGCAAAAGAATTATCAAAATTACTAGATAGAGAAGTTATAATGGCAGATGATGTAATAGGAGAAGATGCAAAAGAAAAAGCTTCAAATTTAAAAGAAGGAGAAATATTATTACTTGAAAATGTAAGATTTCATAGAGAAGAAACTGATAACAATCCAGAATTTGCCAAAGAATTAGCTTCAATAGCAGAGATATTTGTAAATGATGCATTTGGAGCAGCACACAGAGCACATGCATCAACAACAGGGGTAGCAGACTATATACCAGCAGTATCAGGATTTTTAATAGAAAAAGAATTGGATGTACTAGGAAATGCAATAAACAATCCAGAAAGACCATTTATGGCAATACTTGGAGGAGCAAAAGTATCAGATAAAATAGGAGTAATAGATAGTTTATTAGATAAAGTAGACACATTAATGATTGGAGGAGGAATGGCATATACATTTTTTAAAGCACAGGGATATAATGTCGGAAATTCTCTATGTGAAGTAGATAAAATAAATTTAGCATTAGAAGCTATGGAAAAAGCAAAACAAAAAGGTGTAAAATTGTTATTACCAATAGACACAAAAATAGGAAAAGAATTTAAACCAGATACTGAAAGTAAAACAGTTGCGTGGACAGAGATACCAGATGAATGGGAAGGATTTGACATAGGAGAAAAAACAATAGAAATGTTTGCAGAAGAATTAGAGAATGCTAAAACTGTAATTTGGAATGGACCTTTAGGACTATTCGAATTTGATCAATTTGCAATTGGAACTAATGCAATAGCAAAAGTTTTGTCAGAATTAGATGCAACAACAATAATTGGTGGAGGAGATTCAGGAGCAGCAGTAGAAAAAGCAGGTTTGGCAGATAAAATGACACATATTTCTACTGGTGGTGGAGCTTCACTTGAATTTTTAGAAGGAAAGAAGTTACCTGGAATTGAATGTTTACTAAACAAATAACAATATACTTTAATTGTGTATATATTAATAGTAATAATAAAAAAGTAATGTTATTTTCTACAAATACAAGGAGAAGAATTTATGGAATTATTAGATGTATTAGATGAAGATGGAAATGTAATAGGAGTTGAAGACAGAAGTGTAGTACATGAAAAGGGATTATGGCATATTCATGTAGGAGCATGGATTATGAATGAAAAAGGAGAATTACTATTTCAAAAAAGGTCAGCAAGCAAAAAGCTTAATCCTAATAAATGGACACGTACAGGTGGACATGTAGACAGTGGAGAGACACCAATCGTAGGGATACAAAGAGAAATTGAAGAAGAAATAGGAGTGAAAATTTCACAAGACAAATTCAAACTAATAAGTATAGAAAAAAAGAAAGCTAATGAATGTAACCATCATTTTACCTATAATTATTTTGCATATGTAGATTATAAAATAGAAGAGTATACAATGCAAGAGGAAGAAGTTAGTGATTTAAGATATATTTCTATTGAAGAGATGGAAGAATTAAAAGAACAAAATAATCAAGATTATACCTTTGTAAAATGGGATACATTTGATGAAAAAATTTCTATGCTTAAAAAAATGAGACACTTGGGACAGTCCAAAAATGTCTCACATAATATGTAGAAAAAAATCGAAAATAAAAAGTGATTAAAGCATGACAAAATGTGACAAAAAAAGTGAGACATTTTTGGACTGTCCCAAGTGTCTCAAAGGAGGATTTTATGAGAAAAAAAGTAATTGCAGGAAACTGGAAAATGAATATGCTTCCAAATGAAGCAATAGATTTTATAGAAAAATTAGAACCAGAAGTAAAAAATACAAATAATGAAGTAATACTATGTGTACCATATACAGATTTATTTTATGCACTTTTAACAGCACAAGAAACAAATATAAAAATAGGAGCACAAAACATGCACTTTGAAGAAAGTGGAGCATATACTGGTGAAGTATCAGGAAAAATGTTAAAGTCAATAGGAGTTGAATATGTTATAATAGGACATTCTGAGAGAAGACAATATTATAATGAAACAGATGAAACTGTAAATAAAAAGATAAAAGCAGCATTTGCAAATGATTTAAAGCCAATAGTATGTGTGGGAGAAACTCTAGAGGAGAGAGAAGCAAATAGAACAGAAGAAATAATTACAACACAAACAGAATTAGCATTACAAGGGCTAACAGCAGAGCAAGTAGAAAGGACAATAATAGCATATGAACCAATATGGGCAATAGGTACAGGAAAAACGGCAACAGCAGAAGATGCAAATAATAGTATAAAGGCAATTCGTGACAAAATTTGTCAAATCTATGGACAAATGATAGCAAATGGAGTTATAATACAATATGGTGGTAGCGTGAAATCTTCGAATGCTAAAGAATTGTTTGAAATGTCAGATATTGATGGAGGATTAGTAGGTGGAGCTAGCTTAAAGCCAGATGAATTTGCTAAAATAGTAAATTATAATAAATAGAAGGGGAGCATAATAATGAATAACAAAGTAACAATGCTAATGATATTAGATGGATTTGGAGACAATCAAAATAAAGATGGAAATGCAATAAAATTAGCAAATACACCTAATATAGATAGACTAATGAAAAAGTATCCTAATACAGATATATTTACAAGCGGATTACATGTAGGATTACCAGAAGGGCAAATGGGAAATTCAGAAGTAGGACATACAAATATAGGAGCAGGAAGAATAGTATACCAAGAATTAACAAGAATAACAAAATCAATAGAAGATGGTGAATTTTTTAGCAATCCAGAATTTATAGCAGCAATAGAAAATTGTAAGAAAAATAATTCAAAATTGCATATTTTAGGATTAGTATCAGATGGTGGAGTTCACAGCCATATAAGACATTTATATGGATTATTAGAAATGGCAAAGAGAAGAGATTTTGAAGATGTATATGTACATTGTTTCTTAGATGGAAGAGACACACCACCAGCATCAGCAGAAAGTTATGTTTCTCAATTACAAGAAAAAATGAAAGAAAAAGAAGTTGGAAAAATAGCAACACTTTCAGGAAGATTCTATAGTATGGATAGAGACAAAAGATGGGAAAGAGTTCAAAAATGCTACAATGCCTTAGTAAACGGTGAAGGAATAAAAGCTGTAGATAGCATAAAAGCAATAGAAGACTCATATCAAAAAGAAGCATTTGATGAATTTGTTGAACCAACAGTAATAGTAAATAGCAATGATGAACCAATAGCAAAAATAGAAGAAAATGATTCTGTAATATTCTTCAATTTCAGACCAGATAGAGCAAGAGAAATAACAAGAGCATTAGTAGATCCAGAATTTGATGGATTTGAAACAAAGAAAATGAATTTATACTATGTATGTTTTACAAGTTATGATGAAACAATGCCAAATGTACAAGTTGCATTCAAAAAAGAACCATTAAAAAATACATTTGGAGAAGTAGTAAGTCAAAACAAAAAAACACAATTAAGAATTGCAGAAACAGAAAAATATGCACATGTAACATTCTTCTTTAATGGCGGAGAAGAAAAACAATATGAAGGAGAAGACAGAATATTAGTACCATCACCTAAAGTAGAAACTTATGATATGAAACCAGAAATGAGTGCATATGAAGTAACAGATAAAGTATGTGAAGCTTTAGAAAATGATAAGTATGATGTAGTAATATTAAATTATGCAAATACAGATATGGTAGGACATACAGGAAGTTTAGAAGCAGCAATAAAAGCTGTTGAAACAGTTGATGAATGTGTTGGAAGAGTAGTAAAAATAATAGAAGAAAAACAAGGTAACTTAATAATAACAGCAGATCATGGAAATGCAGAGCAAATGATAGATTATAAAACAGGAGAACCTCATACAGCACATACAACAAATCCAGTTCCAATAGTTTTAATAACAGAAAATAAAGATGTAAAATTAAAAGAAAATGGAAAATTAGCAGATTTAGCGCCAACAATGCTTGATTTAATGGGAATAAAAAAACCAGAAGAAATGACAGGAGAAAGCTTATTAATCAAAGAATAGGGGTAAATATGTTAAAACATACCAAGAAAATAAAAGAGATGTATGAAGACATACAGAAACGTATATTTTATATGATACCAGAAAAGTGTGATAAAATATATTTGTATTGTCAAGTAAGTGATAAAATAGATAGGCATAAAACAGGGGAATTATTCTTTTATTATATTCCAAAAGGAATATTTAAAAGAAACCCTGTAAATGTCTATGAAATACCTCAGAAGTTTAACTTGGACGAAAAAGAATATCTTAAATTAGTAAATCTCTTATATGAAAAAATAGTACTGTTGCGAGAAGAGTTCAAAAAAGCAGAACTTGTATCTAATTGGACAAATTTAACAATGATTATAGATGAAACAAAATTTAAAATAGAATATGATTATGAAGATTTGAATAAGTCAAAATTTTCAAGTTATGAAAGACATGTGATTTGGAGATATAAGTATCTGGGAATTAAAGAAGAACAGTTAAATAGAAAAGAAAGAGAAATTATAGAAAGATATTTGTTAGGAGAAAAAGTTGTACGAAGAAGAGAAAGGTATGAAGAGGGTATATACATAAAAAATATAAAGAATATAGTAGATTATGATACAGAGAGTTATTTAGAGGAACAGAATATAGAGTATGTTGCTACTAAAGATGATAGTATTAGAAATCAGATAATGTCCCATTAGGGACGGTTCTTTTTGGGACATTTTGTCCCATTGGGGACACATCTTTGATTCAAAATAATAGCCTTAACAGCTATTTTTAATGTTACAGAATTTGTGAAATAAATTCTGAATATATTGTTATTAATTTTAGAAGAAATTCTAATATAATATATAGTAAAAAATAAAAAATTAATGAAGGGAGCAAAAAAAGATGATTTATTCAAAAGAATTAGAAGGAATGTGCACAGTAGCAAAGGGAGTAGACCATGGACCAGCACCAATTCCAGAAGAAGGAAAATGGGTTAAAGCAAAGGAAATAAAAGATATATCAGGATTAACACATGGTATAGGATGGTGTGCACCTCAACAAGGAGCATGTAAATTAACATTAAATGTAAAAGAAGGGATAATCCAAGAAGCATTAGTAGAAACAATAGGATGTTCAGGAATGACACATTCAGCAGCTATGGCAGGAGAAATCTTAGTAGGAAAGACAATATTAGAAGCATTAAATACAGATTTAGTATGTGATGCTATAAATACTGCTATGAGAGAATTTTTTTTACAAAGGGGATATGGTAGAACACTATCCGCTTTTTCTGAAGGAGGCTTAGCGTTAGG
>JAAWDR010000025.1 GCA_022793875.1 Clostridia bacterium | reverse complement strand
GAATTTCATTCAAAAGAAATATAAGTATCTATTTTGGCCTGAGTGAAAGCGGCTCATTTTCTTATTTTAACAATTCTTTTTGAACATAATGAACAAGATACATACTAAAATATAGCTCTATAGGAGGGTATCCAACCATCAATAAAAAAGTGTCAGGTATCAAGACATAACATCCATAATCTTTCAACTTTAAAGATATTTAATTTTAATAAAAAGTCGAATGTAACAATTGATTTGTCCAAAATTTAATAAAAAAATTATACTTATTATAAGATAGTTTAATGTTTTTCATTTTTTTACATCATATTTCTATTGCAAAATAATTCAAAAAACTATATAATTCGAGTATAAATAACAAAAGGAAAAAGGTAAAAGTGATAATATGGATAAAAAAATATATGATTTAACAAACCCTCAAAAATCAATATGGTATATGGAAGAATATTACAAAGGAACAGCAATCAATAACATATGTGGGAGCCTAACAATAAATGAAGAAGTAGACTTCGAAAAATTCAAAAAAGCAATCAATTTATTTGTCAAATTAAATGAAAGTTTTCAAATAAGATTATTTATCGAAAATTCAATTCCAAAGCAATATTTTTGTAAATTTAAAGAACTTAATTTAGAAATAATTGATATAAATTCAAATGATGAAATATTAAACATTGAAAAAGAAATGGTTAATATTCCATTTAACATGATAGAATCACCACTTTTCGAATTTAGAATATTCAGACTTCCAAATGGACATGGTGGATTTGTTGTAAATACCCATCATATTATTTCTGATGCTGCTACTATTGCTATAATTGGTAGTAGCATTGCGCGAATTTATGCAAATTTGAAAAATAATATTGAAATTGATACAAATATTCCTTCATATGTAGATTACATTGCATCTGAAAAAGAATATTTGTTAAGTGATAAATTTAAAAAAGATGAACAATACTGGAATGATAGATTTGAGACAATTCCTGATGTTGCTTCTCTTCCCGCTTCTTTTAAAAATGTTTCTACTTATAGTAGTAATTCTAAAAGAGAATTATTTATATTGCCAAAAAGCATTGTTGATAAAATACGTGAATTATGTTCAAAGGAAAAGATTTCTGTATTCAACTTCTTTATGGCTGTTTATGCTCTATATATTGGTAGAGTATCAAATCTGGATGAATTTGTAATAGGAACTCCAATTTTAAACAGAACTAATTTTAAAGAAAAAAATACTTCTGGTATGTTTATTAGTACTGTTCCTTTGAAAATAAAAATTGATAATAATTCAACATTTATAGAATTTGTGTCTAATATTGCAAAAGATTCACTTTCAATGCTTAGACATCAAAAATATCCTTATCAATATTTATTAGAAAACCTAAGAAATAAGTATAATTCAGTACCTCATTTATATGATAATTTAATATCTTATCAAATAACCAAGACTATTGATAAAACTATTGATTTACCATACTCTGTTCACTGGGTAGAAGCAAATCAAATATCTTGTGGTATTAATATTCATATTCATGATAATGATGATTCTGGAAATCTTACAATGTGTTATGATTATTTAATTGATAAATACTCATCTAGTGATATTATTTCTACACATAATAGAATATTAAATGTTGTTGAGCAATTATTAAATAATATCAATATCTTTATGAAAGATATTGATATAGTAACTGTTGAAGAAAAAAATAAGTTATTATATGATTTTAATAATACTAAAACAGATTATCCAAAAGATAAAGGTATTGTTGATTTATTTGAAGAACAAGTAGAAAAAACACCTAACAATATTGCAGTGGTATTTGAAAATCAAAGTTTAACATATAGAGAATTAAATGAAAAGGCTAATAGTTTAGCTCATCATTTATTAGAACATTCTACTACTTCTGATAAAATAGTTGGAATTCTATTAAACAGGTCTTTAGAAATGATTATTTCTATTCTTGCTGTATTAAAAAGTGGAAAAGCATATATTCCAATAGATCCTGATTATCCTGTTGATAGAATTTTGTATATGTTAGAAGATAGTAATTGTAATTTAGTTTTATCTGTAAACGAAATATATAAAAAGCTAAATTTACAAACAAATTTTATTAATGTATCTTTAAATGAAAATGCAGTTTATAATAACTCTACATGTAATTTAAACACAAAAATAGATAGTAATTCTTTATCTTATATAATATACACTTCTGGTTCTACTGGAAAACCTAAAGGTGTAATGCTAACACATAAAGGTGTAACTAATTTAGTTAATTATTGTAATAATTATATTGAATATCTAAAAAATAATAAATATAGGACAATAGTTTCAGTTACTACAATAAGTTTTGATATATTCTTTTTTGAAAGTATTATATCATTACAAAAAGGGTTAAAATTAGTTATTGCTAACCAAAATCAACAAACAATCCCTCGTTTGTTGGCAGAATTAATAGAAAAAGAAAATATAGAAATAATTCAAACAACACCTTCAAGAATGAAGCTATTACTTGATAATATTGAAAATGAAGATTGTTTGAATAACTTAAAATACATAATTTTAGCTGGTGAGCAATTTCCAATTACTCTTGCTGAACGTTTAAGAAAAATTATTGGAATTACTTTATATAATGGTTATGGCCCTAGTGAAACAACTGTATTTTCAACTCTTACTGATGTTACAAATGTTCAAAATATGACTATTGGAAAACCTTTAGATAATACTCAAATTTATATTGTAAATAAGGATATGAATTTGTGTCCTATTGGAATTTCAGGTGAGATTTGCATTTCTGGTGATGGTGTTGGAAATGGCTATATTAATAAACAGGAATTAACAGATAAAAGTTTTATCTCTAATCCTTTTAATAATAACAGCTTATTATACAAAACTGGAGATTTAGGTTTTTATAATAGTGATGGCACTATAACTTGTCTTGGAAGAATAGATAATCAAATAAAAATAAGAGGTTTAAGAATCGAATTAGAAGAAATAGAAAAATCTATTTTGGAAATGAAAGAAATAAAAGATTGTGTTGTAGTAAAAAAACAAAATGATGATGGTCATGAATTTTTATGTGCTTATTATGTAAAAAATTCAGATGTAAAAGTTCAAAATATTAGAAAAAAACTTCAAAGTAGCTTAACTTATTATATGATACCTCAATATTTTGTTGAATTAGATACATTACCTTACACTCCAAATGGAAAGATTGATAAGAAATTACTACCTATGCCTAAATTAGAAAATAATACAGAAATTGTAATTCCTACAAATGAACAAGAAAAAATCCTTAAAGAAATATTTGAAGATGTTTTACATCAAGAAAATATAAGTATTGAAGATGATTTCTTTAAACTAGGTGGTGACTCATTATCAGCTATAAATTTATCAGTAAAAATATATGATAAGTTTAATGTACAAATTGGAATGAAAAATATATTTAATAATCCAACTATTAAATTACTTTCTGACTTATTAAAAAACATAAATAAATCAGAAAATATGATAGAAAAAGCAGAACAGAATGAATATTATCCTGCTTCTTCTGCGCAAAAAAGGATTTACTTTAGTTGTTATGGTAGCGAGAAAAATACAACAACTTATAATATTCCTGGTGGAATTATATTAGATACTATACCTGATATAGATAAATTAGAAAAATGTTTTATTGAACTTATTAAACGACATGAGTCTTTTAGAACTTATTTTGATATTGTTGATGGAAATGTAGTTCAAAAAATTATAGATAATGTAGATTTTAAATTAAATGTTTCTTCAGCTAATTACAAAGATTTAGATTTTTGTTTTAAAAACTTTGTAAAGCCTTTTAATTTAAAATTAGCACCACTATTTAGAGCCCAATTAGTAAAATTTGAAAATGATAAATGTTTATTATTATTTGATATGCATCATATCATCTCTGATGGAACTTCTTTAAAAATTCTAATTGATGAACTATCTTCTTTATACAATAATGATAATTTAGAAGATTTACAATTAACATATAAAGATTTTGCAGTTTGGGAAAATAATAATATTAAAAGTATTATGTTTGATAATAGTAAAAATTACTGGCTTTCTCAATTTAAAGATGAGGTTGAACCATTAAATCTTCCTACAAATTACCCAAGACCTGCTGAAAAGTCTTATAAAGGTTCTAAAGTTTATACTACTTTAGATTTAGAGCTTACAAATAAAATAAATGAACTTGCATTAAATACTAAAACAACTCCTTATATGATTTTACTATGTGCTTATTATATTTTACTTTTCAAATATACTATGCAAGATGATATAGTAGTTGGCTCACCTGTTATTGGAAGAGATAATTTAGAGCTTTCTAATATAGTTGGTATGTTTGTAAATACTTTACCTTTACATATTAAAATAAATGATAATTACCAGTTTAATGAGTTTTTAGAAGCTGTAAAAGAACTTTGCTTAAATAGTTTTGAAAATCAATCATATCCTTTAGATGAGATTGTAAATAATTTAAATATTACCAGAGATTTAAGTAGAAATCCATTGTTTGATGTATTGTTTACATATCAAAATGGTGGTTTAGATAATTTGAATTTAGGAAATATACATTCACAATATTATATATCTGATACTAAAATATCAAAATTTGATTTATCTTTAGAAGTTATACCTAGTGATGATGTTTTAAATATAAATTTTGAATACTGTACTAAGTTGTTTAATGAAGATTTTATAGAAAATTTGTCTGACCATTATATTAATATATTGAAAGTAATTTTGAATAATAATGATATTAAAATTTCTAATATTGATATGTTATTTACTGAAGAAAAGAATAGAATTTTACATAATTTTAATAAAACTCAACTTGAATATCCTGATAATCAAAATTTAGTTACTTTATTTAAAGATATAGTAGCTAAATATCCAAATAATATTGCTGTTCAAATTGGTGAAAAAAGTATTACTTATAAAGAGCTTGACCAAAAATCTAATACTTTAGCTTTACAAATACTTAATAAAAATGTTAAAAAAGGTGATATAATTGGTGTATGTATTAATAAATCTATTGAATTAGTTATATCAATTTGGGCTATTTTAAAAGCTGGTTGTGTTTATATGCCTATGTATGTTGGATATCCTAAAGACAGATTAGATTATATGATTAAAAACAGTAATTGCAAATTATTAATTTTAAATTCTACAATGAAAGATATTATTGATAAAAAATGTGAAGTAATTGATATTGTTGGATTTGAAAAAATCGAGAATACTGAAACTTTTAGTTTTCCTTTTGAAATTATGCCATCAGATTTAGCTTATATTATTTATACTTCTGGTTCTACTGGAAAACCAAAAGGTGTTCAAATTATGCATAAAAATTTGATTAACTATGTTTTATCATTTAATGAATTGTTTAAAAATATCTCTCCAAAAGATAAATTTTTATCTTCTACTAATATATCTTTTGATGTTAGTATTTGGGAATTATTTTTATCAATTTTAAATGGTGCTACTCTTGTACTATATACTGAAGAAATTATAAATAATATTTTAGAATATTGTAGAGTTATTATTGATTATAAAATTACAACACTTTATATTCCGCCAAATATTTTGGAGGAAGTATATACAATGCTTAAAAATTCTAAAGATGTTAAAATTAGTAAATTATTAGTAGGAGTTGAACCTATTAAGAAAAGCACTTTGAATAAATATTATGATTTAAATCCTAATATAAAAATTATTAATGGTTATGGTCCTACTGAGACAACAATCTGTTCAACTGCACTTGAATATGAAAAAGATGAGAAAAATGATGATATTGTTTCTATTGGAAGACCTATACATAATACAAATATTTATATTGTAGATAAAAATACCAATATTGTTCCTGTTGGTGTTCCTGGAGAACTATGTATATCTGGAAATGGTGTTGGTTGTGGTTATATAAATAATCAAGCTGAAACAGATAAACATTTTGTTAATAATATTTTTGATGACAGTTCAAGTCTTTATAAAACTGGAGATCTAGCAAAATGGAATACAGATGGTACCATCTCTTATATTGCGAGAAAAGATTCTCAAGTTAAGATTTCTGGTTATAGAATCGAGTTACAAGAAATTGATTACACAATTATGCAATATCCATCTATTACAAAATGTCTAACAATTGTTTATAATACTGGCAAAAAGACTCATTTGATTACTTATTTTACATCAGATAAAAATATAAATACTTCTGATTTATCTGCATATTTACAAAGCAAACTCGCTTTTTATATGGTACCAAGTATTTATATACAATTAGAAGCATTTCCTTTAACTGTAAATGGAAAAATAGATAAAGCAAAATTACCGAAACCAGTGATAAGGGCAAAAAATACATATGTTGCTCCTGTTACAGAATTAGAAAAACAATTATGTATTTTATGGCAAGATTTATTTAATATTGATAAAATAGGTATAGATGATAATTTCTTTGAATTGGGTGGTGATTCATTATCTGCAATAAAATTTCAGGTTGAAGCACTAAATCAAGATTTGAATATTTCTTATTCAGATATATTCAAGTTCCCTACTATTAAACTATTAGCTCAAAAAGCTGAAAACAACTTACCTTCTGAACAAGCTGTTCAAGAAAATTATGATTATACTAATATAAATGAATTATTATCTTCAAATGATATTAATAATGTACCTTCAAATATTAAAATGCGTGAAGTTAAGAGCATTTTATTAACTGGGTCAACTGGATTTTTAGGTGCTCATATTTTGGACAACTACCTTTCTTCTACTAAAGATGGCGTTATATACTGTTTTGTTAGAAGAAAAAATATGGGAAATCCTGAAGAAAGATTACAAAAGACTTTAGAATTTTATTTTGGTAACAAATATGACAAAATGTTTGGAACACGTATAAAAGTTGTTACTGCTGATATAACTATTCCAGATTTTGGCTTGAATGCTTCAGATTATGAAGATTTAGCTAAAAAAGTTGATGTTGTTATTAATAGTGCTGCACTTGTTAAACATTATGGAGAATATGAACAATTTAATTCTATAAATGTTTTAGGAACACAAAGATTAATAGATTTTTGTAAAACATTTAATAAGAAATTATATCATATTTCTACTACTAGTGTTTCTGGTATGGGGCTTTCTGAAAATAATATTGAACAGTCTGAAGATGTTACATATTTTAGCGAAAAGGATTTATATAAAAATCAAAATTTGAATAACACATATATTAGAACAAAGTTTGAAGCAGAAAAACTAATTTTAGAAAATATTAATTCTGGTTTAGATGCATGCATTTTTAGAATGGGTAATATTTCTAACAGATATTCTGATGCTAAATTTCAAATTAATGTGTCTGAAAATGCTTTTGTAAATAGAATTAAATCTATTTTAAAATTACAAGTTATTCAAGAAGGCTTTAAAGCTCATGCTACCGAATTTGCACCTGTTGATTTATGCGCTGATGCTATTATAAAAGTAATAAAATCTAATCCTAGATTTACTGTTTTTCATATATTTAATAATAATTTGATTTCTTTTATTGATATTGTTAAGTATTTGAATGAACTTAATATAAAGTTGGATTTTGTTTCAGATGAAGAGTTTTCTGCTAGGGTTAATGCTTTTTTAAAGGATTCTAAATTGAAGAGTGCTGTTTCTGGTATTGTTACTGATTTGGATTCTAATAGGCTTTTTAACCTTAATGCTAATATTTTGTTGAATTCTGACTTTTCTAATTTGTATTTGCAAGAAGTTGGGTTTGTTTGGCCAAAGATTAATAAGAAGTATATTTCTAAATATATTGAATATTTTAGAAATTTGGGTTATTTTGATTAAATTATATAATAATTAAAGGAGGTTTATGATGTTAACTACTGGTACATTTACTTTTGTAATTTTATTACTATCTTTTTTTGTAACAGCTGTGCTAACACTTGTAATATACAAGAAAATAGATAAGAGTCAATTAAGAAGTGTTTTTATATTAACTCTTTCTTGCTTGTCTATTTGTTTTATAGGATTAATTTTTCAAGTCTTATTTTCAAATAGATTTGGGATTCCACCTATATATTTTGACTACTTTGTGTATATAGGCACTTGCCTTTTACCTGTTGGCATTTTCTTTACAGGTATTATATTTGCAAAAACAAAAATAGAATTTAAAAAGTCTTATTTTGCATTATTTATAGTTCCTATAATATCATTATTGATATTATGGACAAATGATTATCATCATTTGTTTTATGAAAAATATTCTGTTAATTTTCCTGAAACTATATATGGTCCTTATATGACAATACATTCTATTTATTCATATGGATTATTACTTGTAGGATTATTTTATTTAATGAGTTATTCTATTAAAAATGCTGGATTCTTCTCTAGACAATCAATTTTGCTTATTATTGGAATTTTAATTTCATTAATTACTAATATTCTAGGAACTTTTGGTATTTTACATATGACTGTTTATATGACTCCTATCACTTTTGCTATTGGAATATTGTTTTGGGCAATTGCAATATTTAAATTTAATTTTTTAAGTATTACTCCTATTGCATTGCAAAAAATAGTTGATAAAATATCTGATGGCTATATAGTTATAGATGAAAATAATAAAATAATAGATTTTAATAAAACTTTTTTGATGATGTCTGGCTTTAAGGATTCTTATGTTAGAAATAAAAATTTATATACACTTATAAAAGACAATTCAGCTATATCAATAGATATTGATACTTTGAAAGAAATTCTTTCTTCTGTTAAAAAGACTACAAAAACTTTGGCATTAGATAAATATTTTGAAAGTTTAAATATGCATTTTCATATAGAGTTTAGTAGATTAAATAATAAAAATTCATTTATTGGTACATTAATATTATTTAAAAATATAACTCAACATGTAGAAGACATGAAAACAATTAAAAACAACCAAGAGACTTTAATGGAAAATGAACGTCTAGCATCATTAGGACAATTAATAGGTGGAATTGCTCATAACTTAAAAACTCCTATAATGTCTATATCTGGTGCTGCTGAAGGTCTATCTGATTTAATAAAAGAATATGATTCTTCTATTGATGACCCTGAAGTAAATAGCCAAGATCATCATGATATTGCTTTAGATATGTCTACATGGGTTTCTAAAATAAAAACACATACTGAGTATATGTCAGATGTTATCACTGCTGTTAAAGGTCAAGCTGTTAATTTGTCTAATGAAAATGATATATCTTTTACTGTTACTGAGTTAGTAAAAAGAGTTAATATTTTGATGAGACATGAGCTTAAAAATTCTATTGTTTATTTGAAAGTTTTGATGAAAACTGATGAAAATACTATAATAAATGGTGATGTTAATAGTTTGGTTCAGGTTATTAATAATATGATTTCTAATTCAATTCAAGCTTATGATGGAAAACCTGAACAAAATATTGATTTGATTGTAGATAGAGATGATAATAACTTACTTATTTCTGTAAGAGATTATGGTTGTGGCTTACCTGATAAGGTTAAGGATAAGTTATTTAAAGAGATGATTACTACAAAGGGTAAAAATGGTACTGGTCTTGGTTTATATATGTCTTATTCTACTATTAGAGCTCATTTTAATGGTAATATTACTGTTGAGTCTGAGATTGGTCAAGGTACTACTTTTACTATTACACTACCTTTATAATCGAGTATAGAATAATTCTTAATGAATTTCTTTTTTCTCACACCACTAAAAAAGGAGCTGTCTTTGCAGCTCCTTTTTTGTATAGGAAAAGGTCAGGTTAAAAGTTACTTATTTACAGATTATAGCAATCTTATCAATAATCTAATGTATATACTTCTCCATTAAATATAATTGATGTAGATACATCATTTGGAATAATCATTAGATTATAATTGCCAGCTGGTAGCTTTGTATCTTTTAATATTACTATATGTCCAGAACCATCAACACCTGAAGTCCCTTCAATATATACCCCTGGAAATCCATTTTTTCTTTGAAGTATATATGTGATACTACCCGACTGCCCGTTTGTGTATCCAGCCACATACATAAATCTTAAAACACATGACTTATCAGTACTGAAATCAAATCCAAATCCACCAGTATATGTCCCTGCTTGAAACTTATAAAACGTATGATACTCTCCATATGGCATAATTCCAGTGTCAGAATAGTCTTTTATAGCACCATCTGACATTTCTGCTGCGAACACTGTATTAGTATTGTTAAAGACCAAATGTCCACAAAATACAATTGCTAAAGCACATATTATTGTTACAATTTTTTTACTCCGAATAGATAATGTCTTTTTCATCATATTGATACCTCCATCTTGCAAAAAACCTTTTCCTATACTTTTAAAAGATGCTAAATCACAGCATCTTTTAATCAAATTTAAAGTATAATAATTATAATCTATTATATCCTATAAATCAATACCATATATCTTTCATTCATACACATTTACATATTATAAATACGCACTTATATATTTCAACGATTATTTAGAAAATCTAACCACATATATCCTTTTATATAACATCTAAAATCAATATTTTATTTATTATTGAAAATATCATTATATAAATATATAATTTATATAAATAAAAAGCTAGGAGGGAAAAATGAATATAAAAATAACAACGGAATTCTCAGACAAAATTCCAAAAGAAGAATGTGAAATAAAAATAATATCACAAGAAATGTCAAAAGAATTATCTACTATAATTAGTAATGTTGAAAACATAACGAGAAAAAAAATTCCTATGATAATAGCAGAAAATGATAATAAAATTTATTTATTAGAAACCGAAAAAATTGATAAATTTTATACTAGTAATCAAAATGTTTATTGCATATATAAGGATAGTTCTTTTTTAGTTAGAAAAAAGCTCTATGAACTAGAGGAAATTTTGGATAATAATATCTTTATTAGAATTTCGAACTCTTGTATTGCTAACATAAAACAGATTGAATGTTTTGATACTCGGAATAATTGGAAATCTTATTGTTAAATTCAAAAATAATACAACTGAAAATGTATCAAGAAGAAGGTTTAGCATAGTAATGAAGTTTTTAAAGGAAAGGTGGGAATGTTATGATTAAAAATATTATAAAAAAAGCAATTATTATGACCTTAATAATAAATTCTATACTTTGTTTTATTTACAATTTTTGCAATTATATTAATACTCAAATATTATTGGATGATATAACATCACAAACATTAAATGTTTCAGAAATGCAAACTCTGACTTTTCAAGTTCAAAAAGGATATGATAATTATAGTTTTTTAAAAGATCAACACTATATGGGAAGAAAGTTTATTTTAGCAAATAATATAACTATATCAATTTTCTCTTTAATAATAGGCATTGCTATTAGTCTAATTACATCAATGGAAAATTCTAAATTATTGCGACATTTGTTTATATTTATTTCAGGTAATATTTGTTGGAATATAATCCTTACCATAATTTATTCTATATTATCTGAAAGTATTTTCATAAATAACTTTTTTATGGTTTTGAAAAATACCTTTATTTTATATACTTTATTGTTTTTTATTATTATATTATCTAGAATTTTTATTACTAAATATCAAACAAAAAAAATAAATGAAATCTTGCAACGTCTAAAAACAAAATAGATTTTGTAACCTTATTTTAACAAACCTAATACCAACCATATAATTGAGTGGCAGATAATTCTTAATGAATCTCTCCCTTCTCATACCACCACTTAAGTGGAAGTCCAATTTATGTTAAATATGAACTTTTTCATATTGGTCTAGTAGAAATATTAGACCTCTTTTTCTTAATTTTTCATTATTTATATCAACCTGTACATAGATATTTTTTATTATATACTTTTTATATACTGTTGATACTCTGTATTCATATTTTGTTTTTTCACTTTATACTAATCTACTAAAAAATGTTTAAATCTCTTGATTTTTATGTAATTTACTAATATAATGTAGAAAACAATTAAAATAATGAGGTATTTTTATGAGAAAAGGACTACAAAACTTAGAAAATAATGAAAATAATAATTATAAAATTATAGCAGTTGATGATGAAGAAGGAATTATAGATTCTCTATCAATCTTTTTAAAGAGGTCTGGATATAATTTTATTGGTGTAACAGACCCTCAAGAAGCAATTGAAAGAATTAGAAATGAACATTTTGATTTAATGATTTTAGACTTTATTATGACTCCTATTCATGGTGACCAAGTTGTTGAAGAAATTAGAAAATTTAATAAAGAGCTTTATATCTTATTATTAACAGGTCATAAAGATTTAGCTCCACCACTTGAAACTATCAGAAGATTAGATATTCAAGGTTATTGTGAGAAAAGTGATAAATTTGATCAACTTCTTTTATTGATTGAGTCTGGTATTAAATCTATTGCTCAAATGAATGAAATTAAAAAAATAAATTCAGAATTGTCTGACACTTACGAAAAATTAGAAAAAGCATATTTAGAAAGTATTCAAACTTTAAGATATACTGTTGAGGCTAAAGATACATATACAAGAGGTCACTCAGATAGAGTTGCTCAATATTCTGTATTAATTGGTCAAAAACTTAATTTATCTGATGATGATTTACGTTTATTGCAATTAGGCGGTCTTTTCCATGATATTGGTAAAATAGGCGTTCCTGATGATATTCTTAAGAAAAATGCGAAATTGACTGATGATGAATATTCTGAGATAAAAAATCACCCTTCTATTGGAGCTCATATTTTATCTTCAGCTACAATTTTTAAAGATATTATACCTATTGTTAAACATCATCATGAAAAATATGATGGTACTGGATATCCTGGAAGATTAGCTGGTAATGATATTCCTTATTTAGCTAGAATTGCTGCTGTTGCTGATAGTTTTGATGCTATGACTTCAAAAAGAGTTTATAGAGATTCTTTACCTTTAGATGTCGTAATTAATGAATTTAGAAGGTGTAGAGATACTCAATTCGATCCTGAAATTGATGATGTATTTTTGGATATTTTAGAGAATCATTTTGATGAGATTAAGGAAATTCAAGAGAAATATAAATAAATATTATAAACCCGCTTCTTTTAAATAAAGCGGGTTTTCTTTAATAATGTTTTTTAAGATGTGTCCCAAATTGGACAAAAATGTCCAATTAGAACCGTCCCTTTTGGACATTTACACTTTCATAGAAAGAGCAACCTTTTTTCTCTCCATATCTATTTTGATAACTTTAACTTTTACAATGTCACCAACTGAAACTAACTCAGAAGGATTTTTTATAAACTTATCACTCATTTCAGAAATATGTACTAAACCATCATATTTTACACCAATATCTACGAAAGCTCCAAAATCTATAACATTTCTAATAGTTCCTGTTAAAATCATACCTTCTTTTAAATCTTCTAATTTTAATACATCTGAACGTAAAACTGGTTTTGGCATGTCTTCACGTGGGTCTCTTCCTGGTTTGCTAAGTTCTGCAATAATATCTGTTAATGTCATTTCTCCGATTTCTAATTCTTTCGCTGTTTTCGCTATATCAACTGTTTTTAATTTTTGTCTTAAAGCGTCTATTTTTTCTTTGTCTCTTAAGTCTTCTTTATCAAATCCTAATGCTTTTAATAATTTTTCAGTTACTTCATAGCTTTCTGGGTGAACTGCTGTAATTTCTAACGGATTTTTTCCATCTATAATTCTTAAGAACCCTGCACATTGCTCATATGCTACTTTTCCTAGCTTTGGGACTTTTAAAAGCTCTTTTCTTTCTTTTAATTTTCCATTTTCATCTCTATATTTTACAATATTTTTTGCTATTGTACTATTTATTCCTGATACATATGATAATAATGATGGTGTTGCTGTATTTACATCTACTCCTACTTTATTAACACTATCTTCTACTACTCCTGTAAGACTTTCTGCTAGTCTTTTTTGGTTTACATCATGTTGGTATTGTCCTACTCCTATTGCTTTTGGGTCTATCTTTACAAGTTCTGCTAGCGGATCTTGTAGTCTTCTTGCTATTGATATTGCTCCTCTTATTGAAACATTTATATCTGGATATTCTTCTGTTGCAAGTTTTGATGCTGAATATACTGATGCTCCCGCTTCACTTACAATTACATAATGTACTTCTCTTTTTACTTCTTTTATCATGTCTGCTACAAACATTTCAGATTCTCTTGATGCTGTACCATTTCCTATTGCTATCATATCAATTTTATCTTTTTCAATTAATTTTAGTAATTCTTTTTTAGCACCTTCAACATCATTTTGTGGTTCTGTTGGATATACTGTTGTATAATCTAAAACTTTTCCTGTTTCATCAATTACTGCAATTTTGCATCCTGTTCTATATGCTGGGTCAAATCCCATTACTGTTTTTCCTTTTATTGGTGCTCCTAATAGTAATTGTTTTGAGTTTTGTCCAAATACTTTTATTGCTTTTTCTTCTGCTTTTTCTGTTAAATCTGAACGTATTTCTCTATCAATTGATGGTTCAATTAATCTTTCAAAACTATCTAATATTGTGTCTTTTAGCATTTGTGTAAATTGTGTCTCACCTTTTATAATATCTTTTTCCATATATATCAATATTTTGTCTTGTGGCTTCTCTATTGACACTTTTAAGAATTCTTCTTTTTCTCCTCTATTTATTGCTAATATTCTATGGCTTGGAACATATTTTAATGCTTCTGATTTATCATAATACATTTCATAATTTGATTTAGCTTCTTTATCTTTTGCTTTTGTTTGTAATAGTCCTTCTCTAAATAAAAGTCTTTTTATCTCTTTTCTATATTTTGCATTGTCAGAAATGTCTTCAGCAATAATATCTAATGCTCCTTGAATTGCATCTTCTGGAGTGCTAACTACTTTATCTTTGTTTTTCTTATCTTCATCTGATAGTTTATCTATATTTATATATTGTTTTGCAATTTCTATAATTGGTGATTTCTCTTTTTGTTCAATTATTATTTGTGCTAAAGGCTCTAATCCTTTTGCTTTTGCAACTGTTGCTCTTGTTTTTTTCTTTTGTTTATATGGTCTATAAATATCTTCTACTTCAGCCAATGTCTTTGCTATTGCCACTGCTTGTAATATTTCATCTGTTAGTTTTCCTTGTTCATCTATTGATTTTATGACCTCTTCTTTTCTTGTTTCTAAGTTTCTTAAATATGTTAGTCTTTCTCCAAATGTTCTTAATATTTCGTCACTTAGTCCTCCTGTTACTTCTTTTCTATAACGTGCAATAAATGGTATTGTATTTCCTTCATCTATTAATTTTATTGTGTTTTCTACTTGTGTTGTTTTAATATTTAGCTCTTCTGCTATTGTTTTTATAATTTTTTCCACTGTCTTTACCTCTCTTTTTATCTATTTTCTTCTTCCTCTAGCTCTTCTTTATCAAAAAAGTCTGGAAGTTCATCATAATAATTTTCTTCGTTTCCAATTTGGTTTTTCAATTCTATTGCTGAGCCAATTCTTGTTACTGATGCTGTTTTGCATAATTTGTATATCCTACATTTTTCATTTTATCAAAATCTAAATTTAGTCTATATACTCTTATTTCTTGTTTATTATCGTTTGTTTTTACTGCTACTAATACTGTTGTTCCTTCTATTTGTGTTATTTTTATTTCTTCTAAATCTCCTTCTATTTCTTCTACTCTTCCTATTCTTTTTAACATGAATTCAAATGTTCTTAGAACTTCTTCTTTAGTATAGTCTTTCATAAAGTAATCTTTTTTTACTTTAATTTCTTCTTTAAATGACATTTTGTTCTCCTCCTTGACCCTTGTATAATTATGGTCTTTTTTGTTCTTTATGATTATATCAAATCATTTTTATTTTAACAAGTGTAAATTATACTAAAAAATCTGATAGTTTTTTTACAAAGACCTATCAGATTTTAATTTTATCTTTTATTTATATATTATATATTGCTAACATTCCAATATCCATTCTCCCAAACAACACTATTATTTAAATCTACTACTACTCTGAAACCGTAATTCGCGCTGCCTCCTCCCATAGTTACAAGCCAACCACTCTTAAGCTTTGTCAATACTATAGTAGTACCTGTATCTGTATTTGCATACCATGGAGTAGCTAGATAATAGTCCACACCACAATTAAGCGGGTCTTCTCTCATATCAGGGTCTCCATTTAGATTTGACATTCCTTTTGCTCTATTTAAATCACACTTATTCAAACAACGTGCACTTTTGGCCTGTCCATTATTTAAAAACCACTCGCCTGTTGTAGAAAAATTATTTCCTTTATCAAGACCGATAGAATGTACCCTGTCCATATCTCATAACCCCATCACTATTAAATACAATATTTGCAAAATTATAAGTAAGTCCAACAATACCTGTCATTCTATTCCATTTTGCACTAGTCGCTCCAGTATAACTAAATTCACTACAATATTTTCCTAGTTGCTCTGAAGTCCCACTCCAATGATAATTAACATTTTGATCAAATGGTATTGCTACAGAAATTCCTGTAGATACCAATGTAACTCCACTATATGAGCCATCTTCTTCTTTATTACCAGGGAACAAAACTTGCCATCCTATTTTACTATCATCACTATTATCATAAACTTTATTTTTGTTGCTAACATCAGTATAACAAATTCCATATTTTACTTTATTTCCATAACTCAATCCTCCAATTACAGTAACCTTACAACTCGTTGCTACCTCTGTTGATATTTTACCTGTTATTGTTATTGTTGCTATTGTGCCTACTTCAGCACTTGATGAAACTGATACTATTCCTTTTTCATCTACAGTTATTAAGTCTGGATTGTCTGATATATATTTTAATTCTTCAATTTCAACATTATTAGGAGATGTTTCTACTTTTAGTTGATCCTTTCCACCTGCTGGTATAGAAATGTCATCTACACTTATTGATGTCACTTTTGATACTACTGTTATTGTACATTTATCATTATATACTACACCATTTAATGTAGTTATATTGGCTGTTATTATTGTTTTTCCTCCTGATATTCCTCTTATTGATATACTATCTCCCATTGTTGAACTTAATGTTGCAATACTTGTATCATCTACTGTCCAATTTATTGTTCCTGTTATTCCTGACATTAATGTTGCTGTTATTGTCTCACTGCTACCTTCTACTATTTTTAAACTTTTTGGAATTGATATTCCTTTTATTACTGTCACTTCTCCATCTTCATCTATTTTAAATTTCCAATCTTCTACTGTTACAATCCATGGTAATTTCCCATCTTCTCCTTGTTTTTCTATACTGTCTTTTGTTATTCCTTTTATTTCTAATAAACCCTTTTCTAACTCTTCTAGATCAATCATTCCATTAGAGTTCATTCTTGAATTATATATTGCAATTTCTATTTGTTCTTTTATTTGGGCTTCTGTATATTTTGTAGTTGCTTCTTGTGCTTTTTGAAATAGCCCACTTCCTGTTAATGAACTTATTGATATTCCCGCTAATATTAACAAGATAATAATCGTAATTACTAACGCTATTAATGTTATACCATTATTGTTTTCTTTAATTTTTTTCATAATCATTTTCTCCTTCTTTTGTTTATTTTTTGCAATTTTTTATAATTTATTCTACCGACATTTATGTCATGTTTAATACTATTATATATTTTATTCAAATTAGTGTCAATATTATTTTGATTATATATAATATTATTTTGATTATATATTTCTTTTAAAAAAATAACAATAAAAGCACACTTTTTTACAGTGTACTTTTTTACATAATATTTAATATCTGGCACTTTTTTGAAAATTCTACAAATTTTAATCAATTCCTAAATATTCATTATAAGTTACTTCTCTATCTATAACATTTCCATCTTCTTTAATATCAATAACTCTATTAGCAACAGTTTCAGTTAATTGATGGTCATGAGAAGTAAATAAAATATTTCCTTTAAAGTTTGTCATTCCATTATTTACAGATGTTATACTTTCCATATCTAAATGGTTTGTTGGTTCATCAAATATTAAAAAGTTAGCTCCTGAAAGCATCATTTTTGAAAGAACACATCTTACTTTCTCTCCTCCTGATAGTACATTTACTTGTTTTAAAGCTTCGTCTCCTGAGAACAACATTCTTCCTAAAAATCCTCTTACATATGTTTCATCTGGGTCTTTTGAATATTTTCTTAACCATTCTGTAATATTTTCATCAGTATCAAATAAATAGTTATTATCTTTAGGGAAATAGGCTTTTGTAATTGTTGTTCCCCATACAAGTTCCCCACTATCTGGTTCCATTTCTCCAGATATTATTTGGAATAATACTGTTTTTGCAATTTCATTATCTGCTAAAAATGCTATTTTATCATCTTGTTTTACTGTAAATGATACATTATCTAATACTTTTACACCTTCATATGTTTTTGATATATTTTTAACTTGTAGTATTTCTTTTCCTGGTTCTCTGTCTGGTTTAAAGTCTACATATGGGTATTTTCTATTTGATGGTTTTATTTCATCTAATTCTATTTTTTCTAATGTTTTCTTTCTTGATGTAGCTTGTTTTGATTTTGAAGCATTAGCACTAAACCTTGCAATAAAGTCTTGTAATTCTTTAATTTTTTCTTCTTTTTTCTTATTTTGTTCTCTCATTTGTTTTAATGCTAATTGACTTGATTCATACCAGAAGTCATAGTTTCCTGGATATACTTTTATTTTTCCAAAGTCAACGTCTGCTATATGTGTACATACTTTATTTAAGAAATATCTATCATGTGATACTACTATTACAGTATTTTCAAAATTAATTAAAAATTCTTGTAACCAGTTTATGCTTTTTAAATCTAAGTCGTTTGTAGGCTCATCTAGTAATAATACATCTGGATTTCCAAATAAAGCTTGTGCTAATAATACTTTTACTTTTTCTCTTGCTTCTATTTCTTTCATAAATTTGTAATGATTTTCTGGAACTATCCCTAAGTCATTTAAAAGCATTGCAGCATCTGATTCAGCATTCCATCCATCTAATTCTGCAAATCTTTCTTCTAATTTAGCTGCCTTCATTCCATCTTCTTCTGAGAAGTCTGGTTTTGCATATATTGCTTCTTTTTCTTTCATTATGTCATATAATTCTTTATTCCCCATCATTACTGTATCTATAACTGTATTTTCTTCAAAGGCAAAGTGGTCTTGTTTTAATATTGATAATCTTTCTCCTTTATCAATTGTTACATCACCTTTGCTTGGTTCTATTTCTCCTGACAATACTTTTAGGAATGTTGATTTTCCTGCTCCGTTTGCTCCTATTATTCCATAGCAGTTTCCTTTTCCAAATTTTATATTTACATCTTCAAATAATACTCTTTTTCCAAATCTTACTGTTACTCCATTTGCACTTAACATTTTATTCTCCCTCTTGAGACGTTTGGGACAGTCCAATTTTGTCTCATCTTTTTTGTTATTTTTTGTCGATTTAAAAATAAAATCTTTCGACATTATTCTACATATTTTATGAGACAAAATTGGACTGTCCCAACTGTCTCGTTCTATTATACCTTATTTTTACTTATCTTTCAAGTAAAATGTAAAAACTCCCGTATGAAATTAATCATACGGGATAAACAAATATTTACTTTTTGTGCATTTCATCGTATTTACCTTCTGTTATGAGATATGGTGCTTCTGTACAGTAGCATATCTGACCATTGTCCATTCTCAAACAGTAGATTTCCAAGCCATTTTCGGCCTGAGTACTGTCGATTGCAGCTGACATAAACTTTACATCAGAGATTTTGACTGTACATGTTGGATCTGAGTAAAACTGTACCTCGTCATATGCTTCTTTGTAATAGTTCCCATCAGTCGGAAATCTCAGGTTAAAATATACATTGTCCTGTACCCCGCTGTTTATATGCTGCTCTAATTCTACAATTTGGATGTTCGCATCTTCCAGCTGGCTCTCCAAGTCGGAAATTTTTTTAGAAGTTTCTGATTCTTCAGTTACATATGTTGTTTCATACATATGGATTATCTTGTTCTTCTTATCAATTTCCCGGCTCTTCTTGGAATTGCCAATAAGCAATGATACAAACCATACAACCAAAACAATAACAGCAATTACCTTTAATGCATCAAAAAATTTCCTCATAGTGAAACCCTCCTAATGTCTAATTATTTGTTTTCTACAGTTACTTATGTTAATTATAACATATTTTGCAATAATAATCAAATTAATCATCAAACAATAATTTTATTCCCCATAGCCCAGAAACTCCAACTAATCCATAAATAATCCTAGATATTACACTCATTGTTCCAAATATTGAGTCCACTAAATTGAAATTAAAAATTCCTATTAATCCCCAATTTATAGCTCCTATTATAATTAGAACTAATGCAATCTTGTCCACTATTTTCATTTATTTTCCCTCCATTTTTATTTTTTGCTATTATTATATGCATTTATTTTTTATTTATGTATTTTGTTGAAAATTTTTAAATTTTATGATAATTATATATTATAGAATTTTTAAAACATTTTGGATTAAAAATATGATTCTTTTATTTTATTAATAAGTATTGGAGGTAATATTATATGAGAAGAAATCAGAGGAAAAGAATAAAAAAAGAAAGCAAAACTACAAAATCAAAAAAGTCATTTTTATTTTTTTTAATTATATTTTTATTAATATTAATAATGTTTATTTTAACTAATTATTATTTAAAAGATAATCCTATAATATTATCTAAAAAAGATTTTTGGTCTGATAAAAAAACAAATAATACTATAGAAACTATAGCTCCTGTTGAAAATAAAATTTCAAGTGAAAATGAAGAAAAAGAAATTCCTATTACTTTTAATATGACTGCAATTGGTGATACTTTGTGCCATAATACTCAATATTGGGATGCTTATAATAGTGACACTAAAGAATATGATTTTTCTTATGTTTATGAAGATATAAAATATTATACTAAAGTAGCTGATATAACTATTGGAAGTTTAGAAACTACTTTTGCAGGTGAGAAGGTTGGATATAGTAATTATCCTAGATTTAATACTCCTGATAGTTTGGCAACAGCTTTAAAGAAGATTGGTGTTGATGTTATTTCTTTAGCAGGTAATCATGCTTTAGATTATGGATATAATGGTCTTTGTAGAACTATAGATGTTTTAGACGAAGCTGATATATCTCATTTAGGAACATATAAAACAGCTGAAGAACAAGAAAAAATTTTAATAAAAAATGTTAAAGGCGTAAAAATTGCTTTTATTAATTATACATATGGAACAAATGGAATTCCTCTTCCTTCTGGTAAAGAATATTGTGTTAATTTGATAGATAAAGATTTAATTAAAAAGCAAATTGAACAGGCAAAAGAACAAACTGTTGATATGATTGTTGCTTGTATGCATTGGGGAACTGAATATAGAACTACTGCCAACAGTGAACAAAAAGAACTTTCAGATTTCCTTTTTAAAAATGGAGTAGATATTATTCTAGGAAATCATCCTCATGTTTTAGAGCCTATGGAAAAGAAAACTATAACTTTAGAAGATGGTACAATGAAAGATGTCTTTGTTGTTTATGCTTTAGGTAATTTTACAGCTGACCAAAGAGATGAAATTACTAGGGATTCTGCTATTTTGAATTTAAATATTACAAAACAATTAGATGGAAGTATTTCGATAAATAAAGTTGAATATGTACCTATTTATATGTATAAAAATCCAAATGCAAAAACTCATAAATTTAAAATTCTTGATATTCAAAAGAGAATTTCTCAATATGAATATGGTGATACTAGTGAAATTAGTACTTCGTTATATAATAATTTAAAAGTTCAATTAGATAAAATTAAAAGTATTTTGGGTGAAGAAATAAAATAGAAAAATAAATGTGACAATTTAAAAAATCATCTTTAGACTTGTCACATTTATTTTTTTACTATTTTAATCCAACATATCTTTCTTTTTTAACCACCAAGTAACAAATAAAGTTAATGCTATCATAATTACAATCATTATTACAAATCCAAATTTACTTTCTTGGAAAGGAAGCCCAACATTCATTCCCCAAAAGCTTGATATCATTGTTGGCACTGCTAATACTATTGTTATAGATGTTAAAAATTTCATTACTCCATTTAGGTTATTTGATATTATTGAAGCATATGCGTCCATAGTTCCATTCAAAATATCTCTATATATATTTGCCATTTCTATCGCTTGTCTATTTTCTGTAATTGCATCTTCTAATATATCTTCATCTTCTTCATATAACTTTATTATTTTTCCTCTCATTGTTTTTTCCATTACTAATTCATTTGATTTTAGTGATGTTGTAAAATATACTAAACTCTTTTCCAAACTTAGTAATTTTAATAATTCTTTATTTTTCATTGAGTTTTTTAATATATATTCTGCTATCTCTGTTTCTTTATTTATTTGTTTTAAATATGATAAGTAATACGATGAATTTAAATATAATATTTGAAATATTAATTTTGATTTTTTATATGTTTGTAAACTTTTTACTTTTCTTTTTTCAAAGTCTTCTATTATTTTATTTTTTCTTAATGATACTGTTATAAAAAAGTCATCTCTCACCACAATCATTCCTAATGGCATTGTTGTATATACATCATTTTCATCGTTTTTCTCTATTATTGGTACATCAACTACAAATAATATTGTTCCATCGTCTTCTTCTGTATCAATTCTTGCTTTTTCTTCAATATCTAATGCATCTCTTATGAAGTCTTCTTGTATTTTTACATTTTCACATACTTTTTTGATTTCTATTTCTGATGGGTTTACTAAACTTATCCAACTTCCTTTTTTAAATTCTTTTATTTCTTCTATTTTATCTGTTTCGATATTTGTATTATATATTTTTATCATAATTTAACCCACCTCTTTCTATTTATATATATTTTAACTATTTATTTTATTATTGTCAATGAATTTTATTTTAACCATTTACATAATTTCAAAAAATTATTCTTGACATTTTTATTTTTTCGTACTATAATAGCTTTATCATATACATCATTTGAAACTTAGTAAATGCCTATCTACATCATATGCATCATTAGCTCAGCTGGTAGAGCAGCAGACTCTTAATCTGAAGGTCCTCGGTTCGAAACCGAGATGATGCACCATATAATACCTTAAATGGTATTATTTTTTTGCATTACTATAGATGATGTAAGCGTTTGTATCCAAATTTTCTGCAACTGTTCAAACTGCTTTATCATTATGTTATTTATATCAATTTCATTTAAATTTGATATATTAGCTGTATTTGTATCTATTATGTTACTACTATTTGATTGAGGAACTAATCCCCATGCTTTTTCATATTTCTTCTTCTTTCTTTCATCAGAAACAAATATATAATATTTTTGTGTTCTTCCAAAATCAGCATGTCCCATTAATTTCATTAATACAATATCTCTCATTCCCTGTTCAGATAAGAATGTAGCAAATGAATGTCTTAATCCATATGGTGTAAGATATTCTAATTCGTACTTTTAGCTAAATTTTTAGGAACATATGGCTTATTATATCTATTTAAAAATATTGGCATATCTTCACTCCATTTTAATTTTAACTTTTTAAATAATTTTTTTGATTTTCTTTATGTTTTAGTAATAAATAGAACTAGTGTTAAAATCTGTATTATGAGAAATAATATTAATCAAAATTCAACTAGTATATTTTTAACAGATAATTTTCTTTTAGGCAATTTGATAAAAGAAACAACTAATATTCCAACAATAGCTTTTCAAAATATTTCTAATTCTTATATGATTTTAAAAGAGATTGAAAATACAAATATAAAAAATATTACTTTTATAATTAGAGTAAACCATTCTGATAACTTAGATTTCATAATAAGGAGAATATTTAGGGATTTGTATCCATTAGGATATAATTTAAATGTAAAATGTATTTCAGAATATAAAGATTTTTTTGATGATAATTTTAATGTTAATTATACATTAAATGAAATTGCTTAAAAAATAGTCTATTCATTTTATATGGATAGACTATTAAATATTTATTTTTTCTTACCTATTAAATCAGATACAGAACAATTTAATACTGTTGTTAGGATATCAATCAAAAGAATATATAGGTGTAAAAAGTATGCACAATATTAAAAAATAGCATTTGCAGTAGATTAAATAAATCTACATACTAGCCACTATCATATAATTGAAAACAATAGAATGATGGGTTTCTATATGATGTGTTATTTTTTGGAAACAATGGGAATAATACATCATTTTCCACTCCAGAATTTCAAGGTTTCATATATAAATCAATTCTAATCATTTAAATTTTATCTAAATAATTTCTAAAATCTTTCAAAAGTTCATCAGTTGTAGTATTCAATATGAAACACCTCCAATAATTATAAATATTTGAAATATAATTGATTTTATCATTATAGCTATGTTAAGATTTAAGGGCAGACGGAATTGAATGGGTATCAAACAAATATATAATAAAAGAAATACATATGATATTTTCAATAAAATGCTATTTATCTTCAGAAGAATCTTCAATATCCATAAATATAGGGTCATTGAAAAATTCCATAAGATTTGTATCAAGTCCTTCACACAAATGAAGTAAAGTAGGAAGTCTTGGTAATTTGTTTTTATTAGAACTTAATAGAGCATTAATTGTTGATTTTGGGACTCCAGTTGCAATGTATAAATCCCACAAAGAAGATAAGCCTTTTTTGTTTAAAAAATAATTTATTCTAATTCGAATAGCATCGTTTAATTGCATAGTGAAGTTCCTTTCTAAAAATTTAACTAAAGTATAGCAATTTTTTTTATCTAAACAGACTATAAATATAGTCTAAAATATATAGTTTACAAAAATTTATATAATAATAGTATTTTTAAAATTAGTTTCTTGATGTAATATCCAAATAAATAATTGAGGAGGAAAGAATGAGAAAGTTAATAATAATTGATCAAGATGGAAACGAAGCAGAAAATAACATCATAAATGAGTTGTTTCAAACAAGATATAATAAATTAGAAGGAGTAATTGAAGAAAGAGAGAAATTTATAAAAGAAAATAATTTAAATGATATAACTCAAAGCGATATTATTAATAAAATAGAAAATATACCTAATGTTAGTAAAACAATAAAGAAACAAATATTAAAGTCTATTGATAAATTATTAGATAATAGATTGAAAATACAGACATTTGATTCGGAACTTTATTATAAAGCAGGAGTTAATGATATAATTGATATAATATTTTGTGGAAAGATTGACTTAAATTAGAAAATATATTTATTTTAAATTGAATAAGCAAAAGAAAAATAAAAGAAATATAAGGTAAAAATATAATAAACATTATTAATTTTTAACTTTATTTCTCCAATCATGAGCTTCACACTCATCAAACCTTTCATCAGAAAAGAAATCAGATAATTTTATATTAAAGGCTTCGCAAATATATAATAAGTTTTCTAAACGAATGGTTTTATTTTTTCTTTTTAAAAACATATTAAGTGTTGAACGATATATTCCTGTTAACTTAGATAATTGGTTAACATTTAGATTTCGTTCTTTCATAAGTTCAGTTATTTTTGTGGCAACTAATTGAGAAAAATCCATAGAAAACTCCTTTCAGAAATATCTTAACAAAATATAAAATAAAATATGTTCACTAAGATGTACAAAAATATTCACTTTATCATTAAAGTGTGTTAGAATATTGTAAACAATTAATAAATATATTATGTGAAAAACTTTAAAATTAATTCATGATAAAAGTATATAAGAGTTACAAAAAATAAATATATTATAGGAGAAGTAGTAATGGAAGGAAAAACAAAAATTGCAATTGCAGATGATAATGAAGACTATATAGAAGACCTTAGAAAGTATATAAATAGATATAAATATTTGGAAGTAATAGGAACTGCAAATGATGGAGATGAAGCATATGAAATGATAAAATGTAAAAAACCAGATATAGTAATATTAGACATAATAATGCCTTATTTAGATGGAATTGGGTTATTAGAAAAAATTAATAGACAAAAAATAAAAGATAACACTATATATATAATAGTATCAGAAGTTAAAGAAGAAAGAATAGTAAAGAAAGCACTAAAATTAGGTGCAACATATTATATGTTTAAACCAATTGATTTCAAGGTACTATCACAAAGAATTAAAGAACTTAGCGATAAAGAGTTTAATGAAAATACAGAAAAGTTCAAGAAAAAACCAAAATATATTGAAACACCAAGAGGAGATTCAAATTCTAAAAATTTAGAAATTGAAATTACAAATATTATTCATGATCTTGGAGTTCCAGCGCATATAAAAGGTTATCATTATATACGAGAGGCAATTATTATGGCTGTTAATAATATGAGTATTGTTAATAGAATAACAAAAGAAATTTATCCTGCAGTAGCATACAAATATGGAACAACACCAAGTAGGGTTGAACGTGCTATTAGACATGCGGTTGAAACTGCATGGGGAAGGGGAGATTTGAAAACTACTCGAAGTATTTTTGGATATACAGTTTCTATATCTAAAGGAAAACCAACTAATAGCGAATTTATTGCGATGATAGCTGACAAAATAAGACTAGAGTTAAATAAGTAAATACAATGATAAATATTATTTATCTAAAGTATCAAAAAAATCACTTATTAAATCATTAACAGTTATATTGAAACATTTAGCAAAGCCACATAGTTCATAATCAACTACAGTACGAAGACCTTTTTCAATTGCATAAATAGATTGTTTATGAATATCAATACCAATAAACATTAGTTTATCAGACATTTTTTGATAAGACCAGCCATTTTTGGTACGATAATATTTAATTTTTGCAGAAACAATATTTTTATCAATCTTTGTATTTCTAGAATTATTCATAATTAACTCCTTAAATTATATAGTGTATTCTATATTATTTTTTTAATACCATATAATTACAGGTAGTTACAAAAATGAAAAAAGTTACAAAAATTTTAAATTTTAGGAGGTAAAATGGAAGAAAAAATAAAAGTAATATTAGCCGATGATAATGAAAAGATGAACGAAATACAAAAGAATAATTTGCAAGAGCTTGATTATATAGAAATTTGCGGAATTGCATTGAATGGCAAAGAAGAACTAGAATTAATAAAAGAAAAACAACCCAATATAGTAATAACAGATAATAAAATGCCTGAAATGTCAGGAACGGAAGTAATTGATTTAATAACAAGTGATGAGCAAATGGAGAAAAAACCAAAATTTATATTACTTAGTGGTGATGTATTATATCAGTATATGAGTGGTAAAAATGAGAATGTAATAGAGTAAAGGGATTGGAATAGAAAGAATAAATGAACGCATAAGAAAGATACTAGAAGAACAAAAAGAAATTAAAAATAACAAACCACTAGTTATAGAAGAAGAATCAATATTGAAATTAAGTTTTTGGAAAAAAATAAAAAATTTCTTTAAAAGGAAATGTAAAGCACAATAATATCTTTTTAATTGAAAATTATCTATTTTTATGATAATATTCTTATAATGTTAATTATAAATAAAAGTAATTATAAGAGTTTAGTAAATAATAAAATTTATCCAAATTAATAGATAAAAATTTTACACTTATCTATTAAACTATATAATAAAAAATTAAAGAATTTTAAATTTCTTTTAAAAATTTGTAACTAATTGTATAAAATTTGACACTAATATATAGGAGAGTAAAAATAATGGAAAATATGGATAAAATTTATATGGAGTATGCTAGCTTAATTAAAAAGTATATATTCAGCATTACAAAAGACATAAATTTGGCTGAAGATATTATGCAAGAAACCTTTGTAGTAGCAATAAATCAGATAGAGAAATTTCGTGGAGATTGTGAAATTTCAGTTTGGCTTTGTTCTATTGCAAAAAGAATTCTATATAAAAAATTAAAAGAAAATAATTTAAAGAGTTTTATATCTATTGATGACTTAAATGTTATGGATAGTAAAATATTAGAAGATGATTATATTAGCTATGATAATAAATTGAAGTTATTTGAAGCTCTTCAAAAATTAGATGTACCTACTAGAGAAGTAATATATTTAAGACTCACAGGTGATTTGACTTTTAAAGAAATAGGAAAAATATTAAATAAGACAGAGAGTTGGGCAAAAGTTACTTTTTTTAGAGGAAAACAAAAATTAAGAAAGGAGATAATGACATGAAACAAGTAGATTGTGAGATTATTAGAGATTTATTACCAAGTTATATTGATAAAACTGCAAGTGAATCAACAAATAAATTAATAGGTGAGCATTTGCAAGAATGTAATAGTTGTAATAATATGTTAAATGAGATAATTAATGAAGATGATACAAAAACATCGTTAGATCAGAAAGAACAAATTGATTACTTAAAAGGATACAAAAGAAAAATGTCAAACATAATTTGTAGTATTATAATAATTATACTTATTTTGCTTAATGCTGGTATATTATTAGTTAAGTTTCTTGAGAAGGCAGAATTTTATATTAATATAAATGACATGTATATTGATTTTTGGACTGAAACAGTATCTGAAGGAAAAAATAATTATATATTTAATTTGTATGATTGGAAGGAGAGATATATTTGCACAGAAGGTTATCAATATGAAGTAATTGAAGATAATGGAGTAAAAGATATATATGTTAAAGTGATAGGGAAATATCCATTTGGTAAAGTATGTAGTGGTTGGGCAACTATTACAATGGATAATACTATAGATAAAATATATTTTGAAGACAAAAGAGGTAATAAAAGAGAAATTTGGTCTAAAGATATTGGACTACAAAGTGATAGTTAACTAAATATAAAAATATGTATAACTCTAATAAAATAATAAAAATGATGCAATATTTGCATCATTTTTTATTAGAAGTTAAAGTTACCTAATAGATTATGAGTTATCAGGTATTACATTTAAAAATATGAACTTATTATTCAATCCAAGCCTGAATAGTATAAGTAGTATTATTTACCTTAGGCGTAATAGTAATTTCTACAGTTCTACCTTGCGGAATGGACTCAACAGACCTTTTGGAAGATAAAGCATTGGTTGCAGTATCCTCATATAAAGTATACCAAAGTAAACCATTTTTGATATTAACTTTAATATGAGCAGAACCTTTAACATATAGCCTAACAACAAGATAACCAGATTGACTCATTGTGCGAGTGATAGTGCGTTTATCATCTATTCCCTGATTAGAATAAGTTTGATTAAGGATATCGATAGATCTTGCACTTCTTTCAATATTTGAAGTAACATTTGTATCATCGACATCATATTCAATAATACCAGATTCATCGGCATCTACAACATCCAAAACGCTACCGTCTTCATTTACAAAAACAACTTTCATATCTTCATTGCTTTCAAAATCTTCATTGATTTCAGCAGCCGAAACGGCAATGCCATAAGACATAACCATTGTTACAGCCAAAACAAGTGCCAAAAACTGCTTATACATTCTCTTCATCTTCATCATAATGCTACCTCCTTAGGTTGTGTTGTGTTTGTTTGTATAGGCAACTTCACTTCTTTTTATTACAAAGATGTTATAATAAAAACAACATCATTGCAATTATATTACTTTTAGTACACTGTATTTAACGAACTATCTGATAAGATAACATAAATAAATATTTATGTCAATAGTTTTTTGAAATCTTTTACAAAATTTTATGTAGGTTTGTCAAACATATGTCACACTAAATTGATATTTATACTGTTTCGAGTACCTATTTTAATGACTGCTATTTTACTTTACACATATATTCTTCTAATTTTTCCTTTGGACTTAGCCATCCTAGTGGTCTCATCGGAAAATTATTATACTCTTTTATCCAATACTTTGCTCTATTTCTTAAATCTTCTAAACTATAAAATACTTTATCATAATAAAATCTTTCTTGATCCTTTCTATGACTTCTTTCTACTTTTCCGTTTTGCTTTGGTGTATGTGGCTTTATACATTTATGTTCTATTCCTAATTCTTCTAATTTCTCTTCAAACATCGTTTTTTTGTCTTTTACAAATGCATTCCAACTTAGTCTATTCGTAAATTCGAATCCATTATCTGTCTGTACTTTCTCTATTTTAAATGGAAATACCTTTACTAATCTCTCTATAAATTCTGTTGATGCATATGTATCATGTGCATTTGTGAACCATAAGTATCTTATTCTTGTGTATTCATCTATTGCTGTATATTGATAAAATCTTTCTCCCATTTCTTGTATTTCTTTACTTAAACATTTCTTTGGTACATATTTTACATCTATCTGTACTTTTTCTCCTGGATGAGTCATTTCTGGATAATATCCACCATTCTTTTTTCTTACTTGGTACTTTATTATATATTCCCATTTTTATCATTGTTCTATATAAACTTGTTACACTTCTCGTATATCCTGCTTTTTTCAATTTTACCCATAATACTACTAATCCTGTTTTTTTATTGTTGTTTTTATAATTTCTTATTAACTTTATTTCTTCTTCTGTATGTGCTCTTGGATTACTATGTGGTCTTCTTGACTTATCTTTCAAGCTTTCTAATGTCCCATCATATTTTTCTCTCCATCTATATATTGTTCTTCTATTTTCTTCAAATTTTATTGCTGCTTTTGTTACTCCATATTTTAAAGAAAATTTTACTACACTCTGTTTATATTTTAATTTTTGTGTTATACTATTACCCATGGAAGTACCTCCTGATATTTAGATTTTGTGGTTAAAATCATTCTATCATTTTTTTGGTACTTCCTTCAATATTTTTTCTTATTTTGGGTGTGACATATCTATTGTAAACCTATATTTTTGAAATCTTTTACAAAATTTTACATTTTGATATTTGTATGACTTTTAATTATATAAAAACAAGCGTAAATCGTATATAAAGAAGTGAATATGTTAAATAAAAAATGCTAAGGATAGAACTTTTTGTAGTAATTCAAAAAATAAAGAATATGACTTTATGAATGAAATTTTAAATAAATATAAGATTGAAAACTAGGAATTTTAAATAAGTAAAAGTTCAAATATATTTAGATTATTAGAAAAATATTAGAATGATTTAAATCAAAAAGATATATACTAGAATAAATTTGAAGAGTAGGAATTGACCTACTCTTTATTCATTTATAACTTCTTAATCCTGGATAAATACAATATAAAAAAGGAATTTGACACTCAATATTTATTAGCTCTTCCCTATCAGGAAAAGCTAAAATAAATTTATCAGCAGTAGGGAGTGTAGAGGATAGGAATTTACTAATTTTATAATTCCTTTTTTATTATCTTCTTCAGCAACAATAATATGGTAAAGTAAATTATCTTTTGTAAAAAAAGTTATTACTTTTAATTTATCAATTATAAAATGGCCCATTTTTTAATATTCTTATTAAATAACCATAAATGAATTTCTTATTTTCATTTATTTCTGTTATTTTTATTAACACATTATCTAAAAAATGAGGATAACTATTAAATTTTGCTGGAATTTTTACTAAACAAGTTACATTTGTGTTATCAAGTTGAACTATAATACCACTATTTTGCTTTGGAAACGCAATTACTTTACCTATGTATTCCCCATTTTCTGTTATATACTTTCGTATGTTTTTAAATGGGTTTTCTAAGAAGTCTTTTCCACTTAAATTAAATATATTTTTTTGTATATTTATATCTTTAATTTTTACTTTTAGATATTCACCAGTAGAATACAGATTTTTACAATTTACAATATATGTATGTTGTAATTTATCAGCCTTAATTATTACTTCTTTTTCCATTTTGATTTTGCTGCTGCTAAAATGCAGGTATATAAAAAGAAGCTAAAAAAGCTCCTAAAAATAAAACTATAAAAAATTGTAACATTTGAATTACTTCATTAAATTTATTGATTTTTCTTAAGAATAGCGATGTACTAATTAAAATAAGCCTTTTACATATTTTGCTAAACTTAAGATGTGGTGCATCTTAATCTGAAGGTCCTCGGTTTGAAACCGAGATGATGCACCAAAAAACCTTAAAATATTCATAATATATTTTAAGGTTTTTTTATTGTTTTTATTTTATATTTCTTGTGTACTTTCAGAAATATCACTATTATTAGAACTTTGGCTATTATCTACTATATCAGGATTTTCTGTTGGTTTTTCTTCTACTGGTGGTTTATTTTCCTCTGGCTTTTCTTCTGGTTTCTCTTCAGGTTTATTATTTTCTGTATTATTATTTGAATTATTATTATTATTATTACCTGAATTTGTATTATTATTTGTTGATGCCCCTTTTGTTCCTCTTACTATAATTCTTTGCATAGCATTATAAGTATCTTTTGAAAGAAGTGTTCTAGAAACAATTTTTCCATTTAAACTCTTAACTAAATATGTTTCTGTAATAACTCCATTTGCTCCAACTTGACTAACTTTTTCTGTTCCTGCTGCTAAATTTTTATTTTCTTCATATTTTATAGTATATGGTATAGTTGAAATAGTTCTTGTATCAAATGAAATTGAATATTCATTTTCTTCTTTGATTCCATATATAGAAACTGTTGCAATTCCATTAGAACAACTAGCTTTTATTTTTACTGCATATTTTCTTGTATTTTTGAATCTAAAATCTGTCATTCCATAAACAACTGTTGCATCTTGGCCTGCTGGTATATATGATGTTACAAATTGATGGTTTCTTCTTTCTACAATTCCTAAATTAGCTTTTAAAACTGCATTATATAATGTTGATGATATTTGGCATATTCCTCCACCTATTCCATCTACTACTTTACCATTTTCATATACAGCTGCATTTTTATATCCTGCTGCTGGTGTCCTTTCACCTAATGCCTTATTATATGAAAATGTTTCTCCTGGCATTATAACTTTATCATTGATTTTTTGGCATGCTATTATTAAGTTTGTACTTCTATCTTTTTTACTTGCATCATATCTTGTTGTACATGTTCCTACTAAATCTGGAAATGCTTCTGATCCTATTTGTGATGTTGTAACTTTTGGTTTAGTAATTGTTAATGTTATTTCATATTGTTCTTTATCTTCTTCTAATAACTTTTTCGCTTCTTCTAGATTAAAGTCTATTCCTTCAACTTCTGGATGTATTGTAAATGGGTCTTTTGTATAATATGCATCTTGTACTTCTTTATAAACTTCTTCATGTATTTTATCTATATCTATTTTTTCTGGTATTTTATTAATTACTGGTATTTCTATATATTCTTCATTAAAAAAAGGTTCTTCAAAATTTCTTTTGATTTTTTCTATTAAATCTTCTGTATTAATTTTTAATCCTTCTTTTCCTTTTGTAATAATTAACTTGTCATTTTCTATATAATAATCTGGTTCTACTACTGCTTCTGGTATATTTGCTCCTATATCTTCAATTGTCTTTTTAGCTATTTCTTCATTTATTGCCATATTTACATTTATATCTTTTTTTCCCATAAGAGCTAATAAAATATTATAATTATTTACAATAATATTATTATTTTTTCCTACTGATATTGCTTCTTCTACTGCTTTTTCTATGTCATAATTTGCTTCTACTAGTTTTGGATTTATTGTTGCATCATATTCTTTATATTTTAATGTTATATCTTTTTCAATTTTCTCATTATATACTAATTCAATTTTAGATTTTGCTTCATCTCTAGATAAACCAGAAACGTCTATTCCTTCAATTTTCATTCCACTTACTATATTATTGTTGTTTATATTTATAATTGCAAAGATTGTTGAAAATATAAGTGCTATTATAAATATAATAGATACTATTATGATTGGTAGAATAATATTTTTTTTGTTTTTAGGCTTTTCTTCCTTTTTGTTTTTTTCTACTTCTTTCTTTTCCTGTATATTTTTGACTTCTTCTACATTTTCTTTTTCATTTGATGTTTCTATTATTTTATTTTCTAGTTCATCCCATTTTAAATTACTTTTTTCCATTATATCATTCTCCCTTTTTATATCATTAATTTAATAGTATCATATTATTTTCTTTTTTACAATATGTTTTTTCTGGAATAAAATAGCTATTAAATATATTAAAAAATTAATATATATGTAAGAAATATAAAAAAAATTGATATGTTAATATATCAATTTTTTTATTTAATTTACTATATTTTTTGTTTTAAAATTCTAGCCATTTGAACTCCTGAACAAGATGCCATCATTAGACCTCTTGTCATTCCTCCACCATCACCTATTGAATATAAACCTTTAATACTTGTTTCGAAGTTATTGTCTATATCTATTTTGTTACTATAAAATTTAATTTCTGG
Source organism: Clostridia bacterium (assembly GCA_022793875.1). Lineage (GTDB taxonomy): Bacteria > Bacillota > Clostridia > TANB77 > CAG-508 > CAG-269. Next base: position 22,279 of record JAAWDR010000025.1, on the reverse strand, counting down.
TCCATATAATAAATTATCTGGATTTGCAAAGCCTTCTACAACTTTATCCATTGCCCTAATAAATTGCAATATATCTGTCATTGTTCTATATCCTAAAGCAAATGTTATATCTCCTGGGACTGCTGCTGCAAGTGTTGGTACTACTGAATTTTTCTTTAACTCTTCTTCCCATGTCCTTTTTCCTCTGTAAATATCACCTAATCTTTGAACTACTATATTTCCATTTCCTAACTCATTTAAGTTTTTAGCTACATTTCTTCCATAATCAATTGGTTTATTAAATGGATATGTAAAATTATGTGATACTAATATGGCTAAATTAGTATTTGTACTTTTTCTGTCTTTATATGAATGTCCATTAACTAATGTTATATTTTCATCATATACTTCTGTTGATACAAATCCACTAGGATTTTGACAAAATGTTCTAACTTTATCTCTAAATGGTTCTGGTCTTCCTATAAATTTTCCTTCATACATGTATTTATTTACTTTTTCCATTACTGAATCTGGTAACTCATATCTTACTCCAATGTCAACTGTACCACTTTTTGTAGCTATGTGATGTTTATCACACATATTTGTTAACCAATTTGCACCTTTTCTTCCTACTGCAATAACAACATTATCTGAATATATTTCTTCTAATTTTACCTCTTTGTCTATATCTTTAGATGGTTTTACTTTAACACCTTTGATTTTTCCTTCTTCTATTATTAAATCTTCTACTACTGTTTCAAATAATAAATTTATCCCATTCTCTTCAATATATCTTTCTATTTTTCCATACAATTCATGACTTTTTTCTGTTCCTAAGTGTCTAATAGGTATACTTATTAAATTAATACCTTCTTTTTTTGATTTTTTATACATTTTAGATACTTCTTCTTTATATTCTGTTCCTTCTAACTTTTTATCTGCACCAAATTCTAGATATATACTATCTGTATAATCTATTAATTTCTTTGTTTCTTCTACTCCTATATATTCTTGTAAAACTCCTCCTACATATATATCATCATCTTCTTTATTATATAGTGATAATTTTCCATCTGAAAATGCTCCTGCTCCTGAAAATCCACTAGTTATATTACAAAATGGTTTGCATTTTATACATTTTCCTGTTTTCTCAATTGGACAATTTCTTTTTTCTACTCTTTTTCCTTCTTCTATTAGTAATACATTTTTTCCTTTTCCCTGTTTTACTAATTCATAGGCTAAAAATATTGAACTTGGTCCCATCCCTACAACAATTGCATCATACTTTTTCATACTATCACTTCTTTCCATCTTTTTTCCTTTTTATTTTATTTTTCTTAAGTGTTATTTATTACTTTTCTTTTTGTTTTATTAACGTCATCATTTTATAATATGCATTTTATTTTTTCAAGCATTTTATAAAATAACCTTAAAAAATACAAAATTTCTAAATTTTTTACAAAAAACACTTGAACATTATTAAATTTAATATTATAATGTTTGTAGCAAAAGATAAAAAGGGAGATAATGTCAATGGAATTAGTTAAAAATATATTTTTTAATACAGATAAATTAGTAGAAAATAGTAATGTTAAAATATCATATACAGGAAAATTTTTTCAAGAAAACTTTGAAAAGGTTTTTATTCATTATGGGTTTGGACTTAATTGGGATAATGTAAGCGAAGTAGAAATGGAAAAAACAGAACTTGGTTTTCAAGCTGAAATTTTTTTAGGAGAAGGCGATTCTTTCAATTTTTGCTTTAGAAATGGTAATAATGAATGGGATAATAATGATTGTAAAAATTATACTTTTGAAATAGAAAAAAGACAAAATGAATTGTTAGTTTTAGAAGATGAACCTGTATCATTGGGTAGTGCTAGAAAACTAAGAAAATCTTATTTATGGAGTAAAAAAATTCGTTTAGCAGTATATAAAATAATAACTTATTTCCCAAAAATAATTTCTGGAAATTATAGAAGAAAATTAAGTGAAAATTAAGTGAAAATTCATTATAATTCATAATTTTATATTAAAAGTTGATGTATTAATATTTCTTGTTCGAGACCTTTAGGTAGACCCTAGCTATGTTTCGAACAAGAAATATTAATATATCAACTTTTTTAATTTACTATTATAATTTTTATGCCCATCCACCATTAATTGATATTATTTGTCCTGTTGTATATTCATCTTCAATTAACCATTCAATACATCTCTCTATATCTATTGAATTTCCTATCTTTTCTAGTGGAATTTCATTTTTTATGTTTTGAATTTCTTCTTGACTTAATCTTTTATTCATTTCTGTATTTATAATTCCTGGAGCTATTGAGTTTACCCTTATATTAGATGGTCCTAATTCTTTAGCTAGTGATTTTGTCATTGCATCTATTCCAGCTTTACTTACACTATAATGTACTTCACAAGATGCTCCTATTATTCCCCATATTGATGAAATATTTATAATACATCCTTTTTTGTTGTGTATCATGTTTTTACATGCTTCTTGTGACATATAGAATACTGAATTTAAATTTGTTTTTATCATCTTTTCCCAATCCTCATCAGTTATTTGAGTAAATTCTTTAAATTGCGATATTCCAGCATTATTTATTAGTATATCTATTTTTCCATACTTATTTATTGTATATTCTACAAGCTTTTGAGCTTCTCTTCTTGTAGATACATCTGCTTTAAATATGTCTATGTTTATTTTGTTCTCTTCTAATTCTTTTTTTAATTCTAGTATTTTTTCTTCTGATTTATTATAATTTGCTATTATTGTATGTCCTTTTTTTGCTAATTCTTTTGCTATTTCTCTTCCTATCCCTCTTGATGCTCCTGTTACTATTATAATTTTATTCATTTAACTCCTCCTATTAAAAGCATTTATATAAATAATTATACACATTTTTATTTTATCTTTCAACTAGTCTGAATATTTTAAAAGGCAGGGATAAACTTCATCCCTGCCATAAGGTTTTTAGAACTCAATTCTCTTCGCTATCTTCTGACATCAGCCAATTCCTTAGTGCTGATTTTACTTTTCTCTCAAACTTTTTCGGCGTTCCTTTAATCTGTTCTACTTTCTCAATACATTTGGGCATCTCTTGCTTTACTGTAGCTCCAATGATACTTGCAGTATTAATAGCTTCGCCACACTTGTTTTTTGCCTCTTCAGGAATTGCTTCAGAAATAATATTTTTTACATCTTTATATCCTCTTTTTATAGTTCCAAATATCGTTCCTTCTTCAATACTTTCTACATCTGCTGTTAGATTTTCAATTGTTTTTTCAATAGCATAAACGAAATCATCTTCAATATATAGTATATACTCATCGATCATGTTTAAAATTCCTTCTGCTCTTTCAAAATATTTAGGATACTTTCTTAAGTCTCCCATACATGATGCTAACCGTATTAAGTTTTTAAACTTATCCTCTCCTGTCTCAAAAGCATTTTTAATTTCCTGTAAATCAGTAATGATTCTTTGAAGTTCTTCTTTTTCATAGTGTCTACCTAACCTTTCTGAAAAATTATTTTTAGTTGCTTGGTTATTATATCACATTATGTTAAGCATGTCAAAATTTTTATTATATTTCTAATATAATACTACTGCAAATTAGAACTCTTTTTTCTCATAGATTTTGTATGCTATTTTATAAGATATATTATAAATAATAATTATTAAAGTCATAAGAATTAATGGAATAAGACATTCAATATTAGATATATTTATATTCCATTTTTCTAACCAAAAAATTATTCCTCCTATAATAAGAGTTAATCCAATTAGTAATACAAGTATTATTAGAAAAATTTGCATTCTTGCTTTTTCTGCTCCAAATTTATATATGCAAGGTATTTGTATGGCTTCTACTATACTGATGCCTAAAATTCCTCCTAAAGTTACTACTAAAACTTCTATTATATTCATAAATATTTCTCCATTTGCAAAAATTAAAGAAAGAATATTAGTTAATATCATTCCAATTGATGCACCAATAATAATAGCACTTATTATAAAAATATATTTTGATAGGACAATTTCTTTTTTACTTATTGGCAATGTCCTAATATATCTATCTGCTTTTGCTACTTCATCATAATTAAAACTTGCAATACTATATATCCCAAAACCAATAGTAATTATTACAGGAAGTATTTGAAATAGCCCTACTACTCCACTACCTAAAAATTGAATAATAGCCATAAGACTAAATATTAATATTAGGCTAATCAATGTTTTCTTGTAGCTTTTTAATTGTAATATTTCTTTTATTATTAATCCTTGCATTTTTGGATTTTTAACTATATCTATTTTCATACTATCTATCCCCCTTAACATACATTATCATTATGTCTTCAATTCGTGGTTTATCAATTGCTTCTATTTTGTACTTTTCTTTAAATTCTTTCTTATCTTCTACAAAAACATCATATTCATATTTGTTCTTCTTAAATCTTATATAATCTCTTTTATCTATTTTTTCAAATTCTTCAGTAGTGCATTTTGCTATTCCGCATTTTATCAAGTATCTCATCTCTTGTTTTACTAAGTACAATTTCTCCATTATTAATGAAAGTTATGTAATCAGCTATATTTTCTAAATCTGATGTAATATGACTAGAAACAAATATCCCATGTTCCTCATCTTGTATAAATTCTTGAAAAATGTCTAGCATCTCATTTCTTGCAATTGGGTCTAATCCTGAAGTTGGTTCATCTAATATTAGAAGTCTTGGATGATGTGCAAGTGCTACTGCAATTTTTAGTTTTACTTTCATTCCAGTTGAATATTCTTTTGAAATTTTATCTTTTGGTAATTTAAAATTGTTTATATATTTAAAATATAATTCTTCATCCCAATTTTTATAAATTTCTTTCATTATTAGATTTATATCGTTTGGTGTTAAGTTTTCAGATAAAAAGCCTTCATCTAAAATAATTCCTATATCTTCTTTTATCTCAATTTCATTTTCTTTTATATCTTTTCCAAATATTTTTATTGTGCCATCACTTGTGTTTATTAGATTTAATATGGCTTTAATGGCTGTACTTTTCCCTGCTCCATTTTCTCCTACTAATCCCATAATAGTTCCCTTAGGTAGCTCTATATTAATATTTTTCAAACTAAATTTATCATAATTTTTACATAAATTTTTAACTTCTAATATATTTTCCATTTTCTTTATTCCTCCTCTTCATATATTATATCTAAAATATCTTTCATCTCTTTTTTTGATATTTTACTAATCTTAGCAATAGATACTGCTGTTTCTATTAGATCTTCAACTTTTTTTCTTTGTTCTTCTTTTATTATCTCTACATTTTTATTCGCAACATATGTCCCTTTTGCTGGTATCGTTTCTACATATCCTTCTTTTTCTAGTTCTTCATATGCATTCTTTGTTGTTATTACGCTTATTCTTAAGTCTTTTGCTAAGTTTCTTATTGATGGCAATAAGTCTCCTGCTTTTAATTCATTTGATACTATTTTGTTTTTTATTTGTTCTTTTATTTGTTCATATATGGGAACATTATTTGAATTGCTTATTATAATATTCATATTTCCTCCTTTTTACTGTTTATATACAGTATAAACAGTATGATTAAAAATGTCAATACTTTTTTATAATTTACATTATATTTAAAATTATTTAATCTAAAAAAATAAATTTGGATAGTTTTTAAAACTATGATATAATCTTAATGATTATAGTAACTTATAGAGGAAATTACAATGAATAAAAAAATTTTAATGATTATGTTAGTAATTATAATTATGATGATACTTATATACATATAATAATGAATATAAGTATGGATTGACTCATTCTTTTAGAATTCAGAAAAAAATAGATGATAATTGGCAAGAGCTTAAAAAATTGAGTAATGATATGTCTTTTTATTCTTTTACAAATAAAAAAGTATTTATATTATAGGAAGTTTGAATTGCTTTCTTATAATATAAACACTAATCAAAGGAGTTTTTACAGCTCTTCTTTTATTATTTATTTTTGTATAATTTTTCCATCTTCAATTTGTATTATTCGATCTGCTGATTTAGCAATTTCTAAATTATGTGTAATCATTATAATTGTTTGATTATATTCTCTATTTGCCTTTTTTAATAATTCGATGATCTCACTACTTGACTTTGAATCTAAATTTCCAGTTGGTTCATCGGCTAATATTATTGTTGGATTTATCATTAAAGCTCTACCAATAGCAACCTTTTGTTGCTGGCCACCAGACAATTCATTTGGTAAGTGTTTTTTTCTATTATCTAAATTTAAAAATTTAATTATTTCTTGTAATTTGGTTTTATCTACTTTTTTCTTGTCTAATTCTATTGGTAATAATATATTTTCTTCTACATTTAAAGTTGGAATCAAATTATAAAATTGATATATAATTCCTATTTTTTGTCTTCTTAATATTGTTAATTGTTTTTTATTCATTTCATATATATTTTTATCATAAAAATATACTTTGCCTTCAGTTGGATTTTCTAATCCTGCAATAGTATGTAAAAGTGTAGATTTACCACTGCCAGAAGGACCTATTATTGCAATAAATTCTCCTTCTTCTACTTCAAAAGATAAGTCATTTAATGCTACAACTTTAGATTCATTTTTTCCATATATCTTTTTTAAATTTTCTATTTTTAGAATTTTCATTATTATTTTTGTCCTCCTTTTATGTTTTTACTAGAGCATAATGTTACAATAATAGATATTAAGAATATTATTGCAAAAAATATTATAATATTTATAAATGGAATTAACACTTTATTCAAAATAATAATATTTTCCATATATTTTATAATTCCATAGCATATTGGTATTGATAAAATAATAGATATTATAGTTGCTTTTATGAACATATATATACATTCATATATTAACATTTTATTTATATTTTCTTTAGTCGCTCCTAAACTGTGTAATATTTTAAAATCTTGTTCTCTTTCACAAAAACTAGCATTTAAAATGTTTATTGTACTTACAATCCCTATTATTATTATAGATATAATTATGATTCTTAATATTAATTGTATTATGTTGATGTATATTATTTTTTCTTGATTTTGCAAAGTGTAATATTCTATATCAAGTTCGATGTTTTGTTTTGTATTAATATCTTCTATATAATTTGAAAGTTGAATGATATTTTTACATTTTATCTTAACAGAGATTAAGTCTGTATCACTAAATATCCACTTTTTAACTCTATTATTACTAGGTGAGATATAATTGTTCAAATTTTCTTCTATCTTATTATAATCATCCATATTAATAAAGATTATGGGCGTTTTATAATTTGTTTTTAATTCTTTATAGCCTTCTAATAATTCATTCGTAAATACAAATTTACCATTTATATTCTTGTCATCGATTACATCATATCCAGATACATTGTTTTCATAATCATCATATATTTCTATAATACTTAGTTTTAAATTATTTTTTGTTTTTAATGCTGGGTAATATGTATAGGTTAGATTTTCATTTCCATTTACTTCTGTTACATTATTGTAAATTATAAAATCTCCATAATTAGCATTTAGTTTTTTTATATAATTATTGTATGTTTTATTATCCATTCCTATTATCAGCATTTGTATACTTTTTTCATTATTTGTATATGTCTTAACCAAATTGTTTGTTATAAGATTTTCACTTGGTTCTACTAAAACAAATAGTCCAGATTTTTTATATTCCATATACTCTAAGTCATCTTCATATTTTACTTTATAGCCATTTAATAATTTTTCATAGTTTATATTTAAGGATGAATCCATATGTAATTCTGCATCTACATCATATTCACTTACTATTTCTGCTGATACTTTTTCGTAGTTAATATATGTGGTAACTCCAATGTATGAAGTCATACATACAACAAGTAAAATAGTTATAACTCTATATTTATTTTTATTTCTCTTTATATTCCTTAATGCTAATTTGCCTTCTATTGGAATATTTTTTTCTACTATTATTTTATTCTTTTTGTATTTTATTTGATTATTATTTTTAATTCCTTGAATGACAGATGTTGTACTGGCTTTTACACTAGGAATTATGGATGAGATATAAATATTGAATAGGATAATAAATAATGATAGCAATAAATATTTAATATCAAACATCAACTTAAAACTATATCCTATATTACTTAAAATACCATTCAAAATTTTTATAATAATATTTGTACTTAAAATAGAAATCAAGCTACCTATACTAATACCTATCATTCCTATAATGATTCCTTCTAGGAATATTATTTTTAAAATTTGTCCTTCTGTTCCTCCAATACTATTTAAAATTGCATATTCTTTTTTTCTTTCACTTATAGTTATTAGAAAAGCATTATATAAAATAATTATAAATAAAACTGAAAATGCAACTAATATTAGTAATATTATTATATCTATAACATAAGAATAGTTTACCCTTACTCTGCATATAGGTCCATGATTTTGATTTACTATTTCGGCATCTATTAAACCATAAACAGTAAGCAATTTTTGATTAAATTCTAATTTGTCTTCAGAAAGTTTTAAGTTGTCTGATATGTCCAATATTTTAATTATATCATTAGAATATTTGCATAGTTGTTTAATGTTTTTAAATTTAATATATATATTAAATTTATTTTTGACATTTATAGATGTATATGGCTTTTCTAGTTCATGTAACTGTTCATCATTATTTTCTTCTATATATAATTTACCGATGTATTCTTTATCTTTTATTTTATTAAAATCATCTACACTTAAATTTCTAATTATCAAATGATAATCATTATAGTCCTTTTCTATATTTTCTGTAATTCCACTTTTTATACTACACACTAATAGCATAGTAACAAATATGAGTACTGCACATAATGCTATTGATATAGTAGTAAATATTGTTCTCTTTTTGTTTTTTTTCATGTTATTAAAAGCTAATTTCGTTTCTATTTTCATAATTTTACTCCTAACAATTTAATTTAAAAGAAAAAGGAAGCCTAGATTCTAGGCCTCCATAAAATAAATGCGAAGTGTGAAACGGTTTACAGTTTACAAAACTTTCTTGTTAACAGATACTTTATTCAATATTAGTTATAAAAATACAAATCAACATCGTAAATTGAATAAGCTGACGTATAAATAACCGTCACATAATATCGGCCAGCTGGAAGACCACCACCAACCCAAGTTAAGCTGTCCAATGTATTATTAGCTACAGCTGATATTGTTCTGGTTTCTCCAGTGTCTACATTAGTAAATTCAATGTTAACCAATCCAGATCCTCCAGTTCTTCCGACAGTCCACCGAACTGTTTTAGCAGTTGAAGTTACCTGCACAGATCCAAGATACTTATTTGCCGACAGCCGCCCTGTATAATGGAATTCTCCAACCAGAGCCCGAGCACTGTTAGCAGTATCAACTGCCTGTGAAGATATTTCATTAGCTACTGGTTCTGCTGCCATAGCTGGTACGTAAAATGTTAATAACATAGCTACCGTCATAAAGGCGACTACAATCGATTTAAAACGTTTAGTCATAATGTTGTCCTCCTTATTAATCAATTACACTTTCGCATTTACTTTTATCAATAATTTTCATTGACAAATATTATTTTACTACATATTTTTGACTCTTGTCAATACTTTTTACATTTTTTTACATTTTTGCAAATGGCAATAATAAATTTCCGGTTTATTATGCACATAATTCACTTAAGATTTCGTTGGTACTTTTATAATTAAACATAGCTCTTGGATAATTATTTATCCAATCTTCTATTATTTCTTATTGTTTTTTCATCTTTAATTTTTTAATGAACTATATATTAATTGATTTTGTTCTTGTCTTATTAAATTATCATCTATATCATTTAGTTTATTTACAATCAGTAATTTAGCATAACTTTATTATGTGTGTGATTAATTAATATATAATATATTGTCAACCTTACGCATAGAAAGGCTAGCTTTTTCTAAAAGGCGGAAAGGGGGGTTTATGATATATCTATCGGTGATGCAATTCTTATTTTAGTTGATAAGTTACTATCTGAAAGGGAAAAAGTAATTAGACTTGAATTTTCATATCAAGAATCACTAAATAATGATGAGCAATTAAACAAAAACTAATTGTAGACATACATAAGTCGATAGAGTAGATTTTTCCGGATCTGCTCTATTTTTTAAGCAAAAAAAAGCATGTGCATTTTCGGATACACATACATCTACAAATTTGACCGTTGGTAATCAAACTCATTTATTTTGTAATTAGTAACATATTATTTTCAAAAAGTCAAATAATTGTTAAAAAAAATAAAAAAGCCAGTAATTAAGCTTATTGCAAAACTACTAACCTTATATGGAGCCACTTCCCAGATTCGAACTGGGGACCCCCGCATTACAAGTGCGGTGCTCTGGCCAACTGAGCTAAAGTGGCATTCTTGGTGACCCCTACGGGAATCGAACCCATGTCTCCGCCGTGAAAGGGCGATGTCTTAACCGCTTGACCAAGGGGCCATATATACAAAGAACTAAATAATATTATTAATCATTTAGTTCTTTTGGTGAGCTATCCGCGACTCGAACGCGGGACAACTTGATTAAAAGTCAAGTGCTCTACCACCTGAGCTAATAGCCCACATTATGCGTTGCAACTACAACGCCTATTTATTTTACAATGTTTTAACAGAATTGTCAATACATTTATAAAATTTTTTTACTTTTTTGCGAATTTTTGCTATATTTTTCACCATATTACTTTTTATATAGTGATTAAGCATTTAGTTTTTCAACTAATTCTTGGACATCAATACCATGCACTCCACATGCTTCTTCTAATGTTTCCATTTGAGAGGCTGGACATCCTAAACAATGCATTCCCGCTTCTAATAAAATTTCAGCTTTTTCAGGTGCCTTTTCTAAAATTTCTCCAATTTTCGTATCTTTATTAAACTCCATTTTTCTTTCCCTCCTTCTTTATTTTACAATTTTAGCACATTTTTCAAAAAAAGTATAGACAAATTAAAAAAAATATTGTATTATGTTAAAAACTTCGAAAGGTGGTGACATTATTTCTAAATTAATCGATTTATTTTTTATTACTTTTATTATTTATTTTTTCATTACTTTATATTCACTCTATACATTTTTTGATATTATTTTTTTTCATAATAAACAAGGTTCCAAATTAAAAATCAAAAAAAATTCATTTTAATTAAGGAGGGTTTTTATTATTTCTAAATACTTAAAAAAATTTATTTTTCTTATTCTGTTTTTTTGTCTTTTTAGTTATATTACTTTTCGCATTTTTTATCCTATTTTTATCGCAAAAGAAGTCATTATTTCTTATGGGATTCATCCTTTTGACATTTGTTCTAAAAATCCAGATTTATGGAAATTATTAAAAATTTTATATTTATTTTGTTTTTTCTTTTCTAATTTTATATTAGGTCGTTTTATCTATACTAGAATTTTAATGAATTTTTCTTTTTTCCAAACAAAACCTATCGAAAAAGAGAAAATTTCGAATGACCTTTATAATCAAGATACACTACAATTGTTAATTGGAGAGGACTTATCTCATCATAAAATTTTTATTCCTGAAAAAGGACTGTATCAAAATTTTCTTATTACTGGAACAATAGGATCTGGAAAAACCTCAAGTGCTATGTATCCTTTTACAAAACAATTAATGGAGTTTAACAGTAAACATCCTAAAAATAAAATAGGAATGTTAATTTTAGATGTTAAAGGCAATTTCTATCAACAAGTAAGAAAATATGCTCGTTCATATCAACTAGAAAAAGATTTAATCGTAATAGAATTAAGATCTAATGTTTTTTATAATCCTCTACATAAACCTAATTTAAAACCACAAGTATTAGCCAATCGCCTAAAAACCATTCTTTTATTATTTTCTGAAAATAATACAGAATCTTATTGGCTCGACAAAACAGAAGAAATTTTAACGGAATGTATTAAATTATGTAGGCTCTATAACAACAATTATGTCACTTTTTTGGAAATTCACAAACTAATTACGATACCTAACTATTATAAAGAAAAAATTTCTATCTTAAGAGATTTATTTATTTCTTCCAAATTATCACATGCTCAAATTTATGAATTAAATTCTAGTTTAAATTTTTTTCAAAAAGAATTCGAAAATTTAGATTCTCGTACCAAAGGAATTTTAATTTCTGAAATTACTCGTATCACTAATTTTTTTGTTTCCGATTTTGATGTTATGTCTACATTTTGTGCTCCTTTAGAGCAACTTACTTTTACTGGTTTTTCTGAAGTAATTAAAGAAGGCAAAATACTTGTTTTAAACATGAATTTGTCCGAATATACTTCCCTTTCCAAAATAATTGCTGCTTATTTAAAATTGGACTTTCAAACGGAAATTATTTCTAACTTATCTAATTCTTCCATTTATTCTACTGCCTTTATTTGTGATGAATATGATAAATATGTAACAAAATCTGATGGTGAATTTTTTTCTTTGAGTAGAGAAGCAAAATGTATTAATATTGTAAGTACACAAAGTTATTCTTCTTTAAAAGCAACCTTAAAAGAAGAATCACAAGTAAAAGTTATTACACAAAATTTAATTAATAAAATATGGTTTCGTACCGATGATATTTTCACAATTGAAGAAGCACAAAAACAATTAGGGAAGGAAGAAAAAAAGAGAAGTTCTAAAAGTATTTCTGAAAGTGCTAAACAAACACGTTTTAGTTATATTACCAATACTTTAAATTCAGAAGATTCTAATATTTCAGAAACTTTTAGTACTTATTTTCAAAATGATTATATTTTCGAAACTAATTTTTTTACACAAAATTTAGAAACTTTTTCAGCACTTACTTTTTTGTCAGATGGAAATAGAATTTTCCCTCCACAAAAAACACTTATGTTACCGTTTTTTAAAGAAAACAAATAATTATATGAAAGGAATGATTACTATGAACAAAAAAATCTTTTACACTTTTTTTACAACTATTTTATTTATTATATTTTTATATACTCTCTCTTCTATCTCTTTTGCTTGGGGAGATCCACAAATTGTAACAAAAATTAATTCTGCTTTTGAAAGTATCAAAGATTGGCTTTTAAAAATCGCTACCCCAGCTGCTGCCGTTGCTGTTGGAACTGGAGTTTTTATGAAAAAATTTAGTTTTGGGGATGAAGAAAAAATTAGAACAGGAAAAAAATTGATTAATGGTGCTTTATTTTCTTATGCCTTTATTCTAGCAATTGATCTAATTTTATCTGCCATTAAATCATTGATTAGTTAAGGAGGTCTTTTTGGAAAATTCAGCAAATATTACACAAATTATTATTGATACAATTAACACTATTTTTGAGACTTTATTTAGTTCCATCGACAATAATCTTTATTCTATTTTAGATGATATTACTTTTATTAATTCTGATATTTTGCAAGATAAAAATTTTGAAAAACTTTTTGGAACTTCTGCCTCTAATGGTATATTATTAATTGCCAATTCCTTCTTACTTGCTTTTATTATGTATTATGCTTTTCGCTATTTAATGGCTCACTTTACCTATACGCAAACAGAAACTCCTTTTAGTTTTATTATGAAATTAATTCTATTTGGAATTGCTATGAACTTTTCCTTCTTTTTAGTTGAATTAATTCTCAACATAAATTCTTATGTTTCACTTTCCATTCGTAATTTAGGTGAAAGTTTATTTCAAAAAAATATATGTTTTTCTGAATTAATAACTAGCATAAATACTAACATAGCTATTGATACCAATGCTCTTAACATTTTTTCTTTAGATGGCTTAATCAAAGGTACTTTGAGTGTTTCTTTATTAAATTTAGTATTTTCCTATTCCCTACGTTATATTTTAATTAAGGTATTTATTTTATTATCACCTTTTGCTTTTTTATCTTTGACTTTAGATAAAACCAGTTGGTTTTTTAAAACTTGGCTTCGTAATTTATTTTCTTTATTATTTATTCAAATTATTGTTTCCCTTGTTTTATTAATTTTATTTTCCATTGATTATTCTTCTAGTGATTTATTTAGTAAGTTTGTCTATGTCGGTGGAATTTATGCTTTAATCAAAACAAATTCTCTAGTTCGTGATTTTATTGGTGGTATTTCCACAGAAGTTACACAATCTGTGAAAAATTTAGTGGGATTTAAATCTTAATGATAAAATACCACATTATATTATTTTTCTAATTTAGGAGGTCTTTATGAAATTTATTTTTCCACAAAATTATGATTTTAAAAACAAAATATTAGGTGTTATTGATTATTCTACTGCTTTTATCAATTTACTTTGGTATGCCTTGGTCTTTCTTTTCGTTAATGCCATCTTAAAAGACTTAAGTTTAAAAGTATTTATTTTTGTTGTTTTATGCTTTCCTTTATTATTAATTAGTTTTGCTGGCTTTAATGGAGAAAATATAATTTATGTTTTTTCTTATTTAATACGTTTCTTATTAAAACCTAAACTATTTCTTTATAAAAAAAGTAATTAATCAGATTCTTTCTTTTTTAGGCAATTATCTTAATAAGGATCTTTTAGATTTTTTCCTTAATAACTTGAATTTTTTGTCTAAAAAAGTTATAATCTGTATTACAAGTTTATTATTAGGAGCGATTTAAAATGAAGTTAGAACAAAAAGAAAAGTCATTATTATTTTCAGAAACCATAATACCTGATATATTTTTTTCAGAATATTTATCTTCTTTACCAGGAGATTATTTAAAAATTTATTTATATGTCATTTTTTTATCAAAATATGGAAAAGATATTAAATTAAATGATTTATCAAAAAAATTAAATATCCCTATAAAAACAATCAATGATGGCATGAAATATTTAGAAGAAAATAGCTTACTTTTGAAAAAAACAACTGGCTATATTATAGTTGACTTACAAGAATCTACTCTTCATAACTTATATACTCCTAATTTAACAATGTCAAAAGAAAAAGTAGAGCAAACAGCAAAAAATAAGTCAAGAGCAAAAGCCATTGACCATATTAATAATATGTATTTTCAAGGGATTATGGGCCCTTCTTGGTATAATGATATTGATTTATGGTTTAGCAAATACGAATTTGATGAACAAGTTATGATTGCTTTATTTGATTATTGTTATAATAAAAGTGCTATGCATAGAAATTATGTTCAAACCGTTGCAGAAGCTTGGGCTTCCAATAAAGTAAAAACTTGGAATGATTTAGATCAATATTACGAAAAACAAGAAAGTTTAAATAAATTTAAGAAAACAATTAGCAAAAAATTAGGAAAATACAATGGACTAACACAATACGAAGAAGCCTATATTGAAAATTGGGTTTTAAATTTTGGTTATGATATGAACATTATAGAAATTGCTTTAAAACGAACTACCCTAAAACAAAATCCTACTTTTGAATATATTAATAATGTCATAACCGATTGGCATGATAGAAATCTAAAAACACCAGAAGAAGTACAAGCCTTTTTAGAACAACGTAAAAAACAAGAAAAATCCGTAAAAGATTTAAAAACAAAAGTAAATAAAAGTAATTATGAACAACGAAACTATGATAATTTAGATTTTCTATATGCAAATCAAACAAATAAGGAGGATTAAATGTCTAATGAAGTTTTACATTCTTTATTAAAAGAATATGAACAAAAAAAATTGAAAGCAGAATTAGATTTAGAAAAAAGAAAAGAAGATTTATATAAAAAAATACCTAAACTTCAACAAATAGAAGATGAATTAAATAACTTTGCTATCCTTACAACTAAGAATATACTTCTACATAATATGTCTTCTTTGGCAGAGTTAAATCAAAAATCAGAAAAATTAAAACAAGAAAAAGTTTACATTTTACAAGATGCTAAATTGCCTAGTAATTATTTAAAACCTAATTATGAATGTTCTATTTGTAATGATACTGGCTATATTTCCAAAGATAACTATAAAACTGAAATGTGTAATTGCTTAAAACAAAAGTTGATTAATGAGGCTTTTCATAAATCAAATATGGCAAATTTAGATAAAGAAAATTTTAATACTTTTAATGAAAACTTATTTTCTAATGATATAGATGTGGCAAAATATCGTTTTAATATTTCACCACAAGAAAATATGAAGAATATTAAACAAAAATGTTTAGAATTTGTTGAAAATTTTGATAATCCAGATAGTAAAAATTTATTATTTACTGGTAATACTGGTTTACGGTAAGACCTTTATGTCGAACTGTATTGCCCAAGAATTATTAAAATTAGGAAAAACTGTTCTTTATCAAACAGCACCTGTATTACTTGAAAGCGTAATTGATTACAAAATGAATAAGCAAAAAAATTTGCATGACAATATTTATCAATCTGTTTTAAATGTAGATTTATTAATTATTGATGATTTAGGTACAGAAAGTTTAAATAGTATGAAATTAAGTGAACTCTTTACCATTTTAAATACTAGAATTTTAAATTTGAACCATAAAACAACTAAAACTATTATTTCTACTAATTTAAATATCAAAGATATTTTTAATAGTTATGAAGAAAGAATTGGTTCTCGTATCGCTGGATATTATGATATTTATTGTTTTTTTGGTGAAGATTTAAGATTTAAAAATAAAAGCTAAAAAATATAGTCCCCAATTATTTTTATCAAATAATTGGGGACAATTTAGTTCTAAATTATGTTTTTATTCTATATCTAATTTTGTTTGTTCTTCTTCTCCTTCTGGCACTTCATTACTTAAAACTTCTACACTTACTACCTTTCCACCATCATTTGTTCTCATTAAAGTAACTCCTTGTGTAGATCTTCCAAGAACACTAATATCATCTACTTTCAATCTTATAATTGTTCCAGTGTTAGTTACTAACATAACATCTTCACCTTCTACCGCAATTCTTACTCCTATTAACTCTCCAGTTTTTGGTGTAATTTTATAAGTAATAACTCCTTTTCCTCCTCTATTTTGTACTCTATACTCTTCTAGTTCTGTTCTTTTTCCAAATCCATTTTCTGTAATAGCAAGTAATGTTGCTTTTCCTCCTGCTATAACAGATTCCATTCCAATTACTTCATCACCTTCATCTAATCTAATTCCTATAACACCTTGTGACACTCTACCAATTGGACGTACATCTTTTTCATCAAAAGTTATACACATACCTTTTCTAGTTACTAAAACAACATTATCTTCTCCATCTGTTAGTCTAACCGTAATTAGTTCATCATCTTCTTTTAATGTTATACCTTGTAATCCTGTTTTTCTCGTTGAATCATATTCTTTTAAGGCTGTCTTTTTAATCAGACCATTTTTAGTAGCCATAAGTAAGTATTTTCCATCTGCAAAGTTTTGAAGTGGAATAACCGCTGATACCTTTTCTCCTGCATCTAAACTCAATAAGTTTACAATTGCTGTTCCTCTTGCTGTTCTTCCTGCTTCTGGAATTTCATATCCTCTTAATCGATATAATTTACCTTTGTTTGTAAAGAATAAAATCATATCATGTGTAGAAGCTGTAAATATTTGTTTTACAAAATCTTCTTCTCTTGTTGCCATACCTGTGATTCCTTTTCCACCTCTTTTTTGGCTTTTATAAGTGTCAATTGGCATTCTTTTGATATACCCAAAATGAGTCAAGGCAACTACAGTTTGCTCTTCTTTGATTAAATCTTCTAAATCGATTTCTCCTTCTGCTGCCACAATTTTAGTTTTTCTTTCATCTCCAAATTTATCTCTAATTTCAATCAATTCTTCTTTGATAATTTCAAATACAAGTCTTTCACTATTTAAAATATCTCTTAAATGTGCTATTAATTCCATTAATTGATTGTATTCTTCATCAATTTTTTCACGTTGTAATCCAGATAATGTTTTTAATCTCATATCCAAAATAGCTTGTGCTTGAATATCAGATAAACCAAATCGTTCCATCAATCTTTCTTTTGGATCATCGTAAGAAGCCCTTATAATATTAATTACCTCATCGATATTATCTAAAGCTATTTTTAAACCTTCTAATATATGTGCTCTTGCTAATGCTTTGTCTAATTCAAATTGTGTTCTTCTTAAAATAACATCTTTTCTATGGTCAATATAACAATCTAGACATTGTCTTAAAGTTAATATTTTTGGCTCTCCATTTACTAAAGCAAGCATGATAATACCAAAAGTAGTTTGCATTTGTGTATGTTTAAATAATTGATTTAATACAACTTGTGGATTAGCATCTCTTTTTAGTTCTATTACCACTCTTACTCTATCTTTTCTATCAGATTCATCTCTACATTCAGATATTCCTTCTACTTTTCTTTCTTTTGAAAGATCTGATATTGCTTTAATTAAATTAGCTTTATTTACTTGATATGGTAAAGAAGAAACAATAATTCTTTGTCTATTTCCACTCATTTCTTCTATTTCAGTTTCAGCACGTAATGTTATTTTTCCTCTACCAGTTTTATATGCTTGTTTAATTCCTTCCATACCTAAAATAATGCCTTCCGTTGGAAAATCTGGTCCTTTAATAACACTCATTAAATCTTCATCTGATACTTCATCTTCGTCAATTATTTTAATAATTCCATTAATTACCTCTGTTAAATTATGTGGTGGTATATTCGTTGCCATTCCTACAGCAATTCCTGATGAACCATTAATTAAAAGTGCAGGTATTCTAGCTGGTAATACAGTTGGTTCTTGCAATCTATCATCATAATTTGGCATAAAATCTACTGTGTTTTTTTCAATATCAGATAGCATATATTCAGAAATTTTTGCCATTCTTGCTTCCGTATACCTCATAGCTGCTGCACCATCACCATCAACTGATCCAAAGTTACCATGTCCATCAATTAACATATATCTCATAGAAAAGTCTTGTGCTAATCTTACCATAGCATCATAAACAGAACTATCTCCATGTGGATGGTATCTACCAAGAACTGACCCTACTGTATTGGCACATTTTCTATATGGTTTATCTGATGTAATACCATCTTCATGCATAGCATATAGAATTCTTCTATGTACTGGTTTTAAACCATCTCTTACATCTGGAAGCGCTCTTGACACGATTACACTCATAGCATAGTCAATATAGGCGGTTCTCATTTCTTTCTCGATGTCTCTTTCAATTATTTTTCCGTCCATTCTTTCTTGTCTTTCTTCCATTGTTTTCCCTCTTTTCCTTCTAATTTCTACTTTTGTATTATACTAAAACAATTTTAATTTTGCAAGTAAATTAACTTGTTTATTTTTTATCATTTTTATTTTAATTTTTCTGCTAAATCTAATTCTTCTTGTGTTAAATTAAAATCTTGTCCATTATTTTTTATTAAATTGTGTAACACTTCTATTGTTTTTATATCATTTATTGTTTTTTCGATTGGAGCAATACTTTTTAACTGACTTTCTATTTTATCATATTCTTTCTTCATTCCCTCAAAATTTTTACTTTCAAAATACCCTTTCCAATTATCTATATATTTATTAGTAGATTCAATCACCGCATATTGATTACGAAAACTTTTCTCTATATTATTTTCTACATTACTTAATATTATATCTTTTCCTTGCTTTATTGTCTGGGCAACTGTATTATTAATTAATCCAGATTGATTTACTTTGTCTACTATATTATCTAGTAAAGATGATATTCCATCAATTAATCCTCCAGATTGTATGGCTGTTTGCATTTGAGAAACATTTTCAAAATTTCCAGTTACAATACCAATTAGACTTTTCCCTAAATCGACAGAATCATCAATTGTTTTAGTGATACCATCTTTTAATCCATAATTAAGTAGATTATCTTTTATATTAATCACTTGGTCTTCCACAAAATTTGGAAATATCGCCCTTATCCCTATATCAACAGCTGTATTTATTGTTTTCCCTAATATTGTCTCCAAAAAATTTTTTTGCGTATTTTCATTTACTAAATTATTTTCCAAATTAATATTATTATTTTTTTCTAAATTATTAATTTCCATAACTATTCCTTCTTTCTTTTTATTTTGATTTGTTAGCTATTATAATTACAGTTATTTATATTGTTTTATTTGTCAAATTTTAATTACAAAATTTTTTATAATGGTTTGTTTCGTTTTTTATTTACATAGTGTGAGTGGTTTGTTCTATTTCTTCTTAATGCTTCATTTATTTAATTTATTATATTTTTATTAATATTTTTTATTTATTTTATTATTTTATTTTTGGGATATTAATTTGTAATTAATTTTTTGTTTTTTAATTTCTTTTATTGTTATTTATATATATTTATTTCTTATTTTTTTATAATTTATTTCTTGTTTATGATTATTGATATGTATTTTAGATTTCTATTTTCTTGAGAATAAAAAAATATTATAATATTTCCATATTTTTAATAATTAAAATCAATAAAATTATGATTTAATTTTATTATTTTTTGTATGTTTATTTTTAATATTTCTCCAAATTATGTTATTCCGTTTTATTTTTGCTTATTTTCTCTTTCCGTTAGAATTGTAAGTCTTTTTTGTGTGTTGTAATAACTTTTAATTTCATTTTTATTAAATATTGTAACTTTGTTTTTTATTGTTTTTTGATTTACATATATCTTGAATTATATGTTTTTTTTATAATTTACTTTTAATTATTTTTACTGTTTTTATTTTTATTATTATTTATTTATTTTTTATTATTAAAATTCTATTTTTACAATTATTTTTTATCCATTTTTTATTATATATTTTTTTTACGAATTTTTATATAATATTTTTTGAATTTTATTATTTCATAGACTTTTTAACATTTAACAATATTTTTGTTATTTTTAATTACTAGACTTCTAAAAAATACTAATTGCATTTTTTTTATTTTATTAAAACTTTTTTAAGGATTTAATATCTTCATTTCTTTACATTATGTATATTTGTTTTGTTTCATTATTTTTATATCAATCATTTATTTTCTTTTCTATTTCTTGGTTTTTTAAATTAAAACTATTTGTTTGTTTTTTTATAATTAACAAATAATGCAACCTTATTTTTTATATCTTTTTTGTTTACATATTCTATGTTTTTTTATTTATATAATTTTATTGATATTTATTTTTCTCTTTTTTTATTACAATATTTTTTCTTCATTTTTATTATTTATAATATTATTCTTTTTATCTCATCTATTTTATATCTTAATGATAAAATTTTTATTTTTTGTATATTATTTAATTATTTTTATATTATTATTTTTTATGATTTTTTTCTTTAATATTTTAAATATTTATTATTAATATTTATACTAAAAAACTTTATATTTTTATATAATTTTATTGATTATATTCTTTTATTTTAAATTATTCGATTTCAATTTTCTTCTCATTATCTATCTCTGTTTTTCCTGGTTGATTTTTTTTAATTTATATTTTTCTTTTTTATTTTTTTTATTACTACCTATAATTTTTTATTTTGTTTTTTCTCTTTTATTTTCTAATTTTATCTATATCTTTTTTATTTTTTTCTATTTTTTTATTATTAATCTTATATTTTTCTTTTTATAATTCTTTTATAAAGATTTTTTCGAAAATTTTTCTCCCTCCTTCTTTTTATTATCTTTTGATTTTTTTCCTTTATGTAACTTGTTTTTTCTTCCTTTTTTCTTCGTTTCAAAGTTCGGTTTTCTCTTATTTACCTAGCATTTTGTCTTCATCAAACTTTATTTTTTACATCTTTACTTATTTTACTTTGCTATATTAGATAATGAATCTATTTTCTTGTTTCTTCTATCTTTTGTTTTTTTATTCAGTCTTTTACTTTTCTTTATAAAAATTTTTTATTGTTTTTTTATTAAATTTATATAAATAACTTTTTTATTTATCTTTTTATTTTTATTTATGGTTTAGTATTTTTGTTTTCTTGTTTTTATTTACTAATTTTATTTTTTCCTTCTTCTATTTTTATCCTTTTATTTTTTTCTAATTCTTTTATAAACTTTTTCTTTTCAAAATTTTTCTACTCTGTTTCTAAAATTTTTTCCTTCTTTTTTCTTTATGTAACTTGTTTTTTCTTTCTTTTTTCTTCGTCTCAAAGTTCGGTTTCCCTTATTTACCTAGCATTTTGTCTTCATCAAGCTTTATTTTTTACAGCTTTACTTATTTTACTTTGCTATATTAGAATAATGATTTTATTTTCATCTTTCTTCTATCTTTTGTTTTTTGATTCAATCTTTTATTTTTTTATCTTTATAAAAATTTTTTATTGTTCTTTTTTATTTAATTTATATTTTT